>CACYQX010000007.1 GCA_902776725.1 uncultured Eubacteriales bacterium
GTAAAGGAAACTCTCGTTTTATTGCCAAACATTCTTATCACCTCCGTTAAATAGATAATACATTACTCAGACTACCCAAAACAAATGTGTGAAAAGTTCGCTCCGATCCCTTGGAGCAGAACCGCAAACTTCCCAAGTTTTTTATTGGGAAGTGGGGTCTTGTATGCACTCAAGCGACCTCCATGTGCACCTATAAAAAATGGCTGAAGCTGTTGATACTACTTGCTTCAAGCCATATTTGTTGAAATTAAAAGGCCTAACCGTTTTTCAACGTTTTAGGCCCTGGCGTGGAGCGGGCGATGGGAATCGAACCCACGCTTGCGGCTTGGGAAGCCGCCGTTCTACCATTGAACTACGCCCGCATGCAAAGGCGCTCAGAAGAGCGCCTTTATTGCTATATCATATTTTGCCTTCGGCTTATGCGTTTGCCGCTTCACCTGCAGCAGCCTTCTCCTTCAGCTTTGCGAGCTGACGAAGATTTATGATTGCTCCCGTCGGGCAAACCTTGGCGCACATGCCGCAGTTCTTGCATGTCGCAGGATCAATCGAAGCAAGATTGTTCTCTACGTGTACCGAGTCGAATTTGCATGCCTTTTCGCACTGCTTACATCCGATACATCCTACGGAGCAGACCTTACGTGTCTTTGCTCCCGCATCGCTGTTGTGACAGAATACGACTACCTGATTTGATTCAGGAGCGATTCTGATGAGTCCCTTAGGACAAGCCTTGGCACAAGCACCGCAGGCAACGCATGCATTTCTGTCAACCTTGGCAACTCCGTCAACAACTTTGATGGCTCCGAACTCGCAGGCCGCTACGCAATCACCTAGTCCCATGCATCCGAACTGGCAGGCCTTGAGGCCGCCGAACAGCTGAGCCGCAGCCTTGCAGGACTGCATGCCTTCGTATTCCATGAGCGTTCCCGCAACTTCGCAGCGTCCGTTACACTGGACGACCGCAACTTCCTTTTCTGCGGATCCTGCTTCGACTCCGAGAATCTCCGCGAGCTTAGAAGCAACAGACGGACCGCCTACCGGACATTTGTTGCAAGGTGTGTCGTGGTTTGCTGCAAGCTGGTTTGCATAGTCGTCGCATCCTGCAAATCCGCATCCGCCGCAGTTTGCTCCTGGAAGAACTTCACGGAGAGCTGCCGCGGTTTCGTCAACCGGAACGTAGAAAACCTTGGAGGCAATGGTCAGCATGACTGCGCATACGAGACCAACCGCAACTACCAGAATAATAGGTACTGCCATAATCGAGCCTCCTTTCTACGAGAACAGTCCGCTGAATCCCATGAATGCTAGGGACAGAATAGCGGACGACAGGAGAACTAACGGAACTCCTCTGAAGGCTACAGGCACGCCATCGTCATTTGCGAGCTTGCCGCTTCTTACGCCGGCAAACAGCACAAGCGCAAGTGTGAATCCGACTGCCGCACCAAAGGAATTGGCAAGCGACTGAATGAATCCATAACCTTCATCGATGTTTGCGATACATACGCCGAGTACGGCGCAGTTTGTCGTGATGAGCGGAAGATATACGCCGAGCGCGCTGTATAGCGAAGGCATAAACTTCTTCAGCATCATCTCAACGAGCTGTACAAGTGCGGCGATAACCAGGATGAATACCACCGTCTGCATGTATCCTATTTCAAAACTGTTTAGTATCTGCTGAATCGGCCATGTAACAGCGGTAGCGAGAACCATTACAAAGATTACCGCTCCACCCATACCTACTGCCGAATCAAGTTTCTTGGATACTCCGAGGAACGGACAAATTCCAAGGAACTGCGCCAATACGTAGTTATCTACAAGGATCATACTTATGATTATTGCTATTATCTTCATAACTATTCTCCTTTCTCTTCTTTAACTACTTCTGCAGCGGCTTCAGCGTTAGCTGCTTCCTTGGCGGCTGCTGCCTTTGCTGCGGCAGCTTCCTTTTCTGCAGCCTTGGCGCTTGCGATTATTGCGGCATCCTCTTCACCAAAGTCTCTGACCTTTACGGACTTGTCTTTGGTAAGATGATTTACCAATGCTACGAGCACTGCGAATGTGAAGAATCCACCCGGAGGAAGATTCATAATGCCTACTCCCGGAACGCTTTCCGGAATAACCCTCATTGTAAAGAGCGTTCCCTTGCCTATGAATTCTCTTATGAGACCCATGGCTACGAGCACAACCGTATAACCGATGCTCATTCCAACGCCGTCGAGGAAGGAATCAAAGATTCCGTTCTTGCTGGCAAACATCTCCGCACGTCCGAGGATGATGCAGTTTACTACGATTAGCGGAATGAACAGTCCGAGCGACTGATACAGCGATGGAGCAAATGCCTGAACCATCATCTGAACCACGGTTACAAAGCCCGCAATTACTACTATGAAGCAAGGTATACGAACATTGTCCGGAATGATTTTTCTGATTGCGGAAATAACTATGTTAGACATAATCATTACCGCCGAGAATGCCACGCTCATACCCAGCGCGTTTATCGCATCGGAACTTGTGGCCAGTACCGAACAGCAACCGAGAAGGAGAACCAATACCGGATTCTCTTTGATGATGCCGTTCGTTAGAATCGAAAGCTTACTTTTCTTTTCTTCCATTACTGAGCACCTCCCATCTGACTAAACTGCTGGAGCGCTGCGTAGATTCCGTAGTGGACGGCATCCGATGATACGGAGGCTCCCGATACGTGATCCACTGACGGTTCTGATTTGGCGGCTGTTGCCGTAAGCGACGACAGACCGATGTATTGACTCAGGTGCGCTTCTGTCATCGCGTTGGTTCCTACACCGGGCGTATCCGCATGTGAGCTGACCTGAATACCCGTTATTGCGCCGTCGGAACCTATTCCTACCATTTCTACAAGCGGACCACCGAAGGAAGCGGTCGAAACCGTAACAACGATTCCGCTTCCGTTATCCGCGACATATACTTCCTGTACGGAAACCTTGTTGTCCTCAGAATGCCAGAGGTCGCCGTCGAATTCCGTAAATGACTCAGCCGCAGGAAGAAGTACCTGTCTCGCCGCATCCGCATCAGCCTTGGCTCTGCCCTCAATAATAGGACTCGTGATTCCGTATGTTGCAGCGAGCGCAGCGGATACCACTAGGCATATTCCGACCAGCACTATGATAGGCTTAATAAATTGTTGGAAAGCACTATTGTTATTCATCTTTCTTAGCACCTCCTCCGTAAGCAAGCCTTATGCAAAGCATATCTATAAGCGGCGTCATAATATTCATGAGAAGAATCGAGAACGAAACGCCTTCGGGATAACCGGCCCAGAACCTGATTACCATTGTGAAGAGTCCACACCCTATGCCCATGATTATTTTTCCGAGCGGCATTATCGGACTAGTTACATAGTCCGTAGCCATAAATACCGCACCGAGCATTACGCCACCTGCCATCACGTGATAAAGTCCCATGTGAGCGGCGGAAACTCCTTTGATTGGGTTTGCCATATAGTATAGGAACGCGAATACGAATACCGTTCCAACAAAGGCGACCGTCGTATGCGGTACGATTATCTTCTTCCAAACGAGAATCGCAAATCCTATGAGAAGAGCGATTGTGCTCACCTCACCTATTGAACCGCCGATAGTTCCGATGAAGAGATTCATGAGGCTCGGAAGTCCTCTTGCAACTCTTACTGTTCCTACTACCGCGAGCGGTGTCGCTCCAGTTGTTGCGTCAGCGGTCTGCTGAGCAATAGGAAGCGGCCATGTGGTCATCTGTGTTGCAAACGAAACCAGAAGAACTATTCTTGCAACGATTGCAGGGTTTGCAAAGTTTCTTCCGAGACCACCGTAGAGCTGCTTAACGAGAACTATTGCAACAAAGCATCCGATAACCGCCATCCAAATCGGAAGTGTCGAAGGAACGTTGAACGCAATCAGCGTTCCCGTAACGACCGCCGATAGATCCTTAACGGTGTTCGGCTTCTTCATCAGTTTCTCATAAGCCCATTCAAAGAATACACAAGAAGCGATGCAGACTACCGTCATGATGAGCGCGTTTATTCCGAATACATAAACGCCCATTGCGAGTGCCGGAGCAAGAGCTATAAGCACCCACATCATCGTCTTCTGCGTATCCATCTTTGTGACAAGATGCGGCGAAGAGGATACTGTCAAATTATCGTAATAAACTTTTTCCATTACAGACCAGCCTCCTTTACTACGCCCTTTGAGAGCTTATTTATAAAGGCTAGCGGCCTTCTTGCAGGACATACAAACGAGCAACTTCCGCATTCCATGCACTGCATTATCTTGAGATAGGAAAGCTTCTCAGCATCATTTGCCTGATACGCGTCCGCAAATGCCGTCGGAAGAAGTTTGAAAGGACAAGCCTTGTGACATCTTCCGCAGTTGATGCAAGCTGTTTCTTCAGGAATGTATGCCTGCTCTTTGCTGAATGCGAGGATTGCATTGTTGGCCTTTAATATCGGCATTGCGTCAGACGGTACTGCTCTTCCCATCATCGGTCCGCCCATGAGAATCTTCTTCGGATCCTCTTTGTAGCCACCGCAGAATGCGATTACGTCGCTTATCAAGCTTCCGATTGGAGCCTCGATATTCTTCGGTTCTGCCACGGCGTCTCCGTCTACGGTCATGCGCTTATTGATTAGCGGAACTCCCGTGCGGAAGTACTGACCAACAAAGGCAACCGACGTTACGTTGGAAAGAATTACTCCAAGGTCGGCAGGAAGAACTCCCGCGTCCATCTTCTTTCCCGTAATCTCGTATACGAGAACGCGCTCGGCACCCTTTGGATATCTTGCCTTGAGCGGGAACGTGTGAAGATTTGTAAGCCCCTGCTTTGCAAACTCCTCGTTAAGCTTGGCAATTGCGTCCTGCTTATTGTTCTCGATTCCGATATAGCCCTCATCCAAATTGAGATGCTTCATAATCAGGAGCATACCGTCAATGATGTCCTGTGTGTCCTCAAGCATAGTACGATGATCCGAAGTAATAAAAGGCTCGCACTCTGCTCCGTTAACGATCAAAGTGTGTACCTCATCGATGTTCTTTGGATTGTACTTGATATGCGTTGGGAATGATGCGCCGCCCAGACCAACAAGACCGCTGGCTCTGACGGCTTTGACAAACTCCTCAAGATTGTTTGCTTCAGGAACCTTGATTGCAGGATCCATTTCTTGAGCTTTGTCCGTTTCGATCACCACGAGCGTATCCTGTCCACCCATTGCGTTGCGCTGGGTTTCTATGTCCTTGACGGTTCCGGACACGCTGGAGTGAATTGGTGCGCTTACAAAAGCATCTGTATCTCCTATAAGCTGACCCACTAGCACCCTGTCGCCTTTCTGAACGAGAGGATTACACGGTGCGCCGATATGCTGCGACATAGAAATCTTAACTATGTCCGGAATCGGCATCGTCTGGGTAGCAGAAGATGCGGTGTTTTTATAGTGACCCGCGTCAATGCTCGGCAAGTGCTTGGCACTTGAACTCATACCAGAAACCTTCCTTTCATTGTATTTAAAAACATACATATTTATTATACAACAAAGAAGGTCTTTAGGCATTAAGAATTTCGCGTTTTTTCGATTGTTCTGCGCTTTTCGGAGTCCGCTAAAAAAGCACCAAAAAAGAGCTATAGCACCCGCAAAGCGAATGCTATAACCCTTCCTAATGCCTTAGTATAGATACCCTTTGGGGAGATCTATCTCCCTTGTATTGTCCTACACTCAGTGTGCTAATTGTGTTACAGGGTGTTTTCGTTGATATTTCAACGTTTATCAGCATTTTGCACGCTGCTTATATGCTGTTTTTATAGGCTTTAACCGTGAAATTTTCAGTAATTCCAAGGATTTTTCCACCCTTTTTCTTGAACTCTTTCGCCCAAAGAAGACTCTCCTCATCCATAACTTCGCCGGCCACTATGAGGGGAACTCCGGGTGGATATGGCGTAATGCTCTCAGCCGCGATAAGCCCCGCAGCTTCATCGATATGCTTCCACTCCCAATCTTTTGGGATATCATTTTGCTCGCGCTTTTTATTCATCAAAGCCGCGATGCCGCCATGTGCATCATCGTCTATCGTTTCACCCTGACTTCTAACTGTACATCCCGCGCGCTCATTTTTAATATCGGTAATCGCATCCACCAGTCGCTCGTAGTCGCCCTTGCCGTTTCCAATTCCCGTCATGCACATGGAAAAATTGCCGCTGTCGAGTTCTGTGATTATTCCCCTGTCTTCGAGTTCACCGCTTAACTCGTCACCCGAAAAACCAAATATACTCGCATCTATTAGTATTTTGCTCCTATCGTGCATGAGATTTCCAAAACACCCTACTCCGATTTCTTCTAGCGCATCGTAGGTTCTGTCCAAATTCATCCTCCACGACTCGAACAAATCATCGCCGTATTTTTCCATGAGCTCCGCATTTAAATCGAGGGACTTCATAAGCATATACGATGGACTCGTCGTCTGAAGCGTTTTGATTTTTGATCCGACTATATCGACGAGCTCTTTGTTATATACATTTACAATCGCTGTCTGCGTAAATGAAGCCAGAGTCTTATGCGTACTTTCAACGACTATGTCGGCACAGCTTTCTCCATCCGCGATATCTGCAGAAAGCCGCGGCTCCAAGAATCTCAAATGTGCGCCGTGCGCCTGATCAACGATTAGAATCGCACCGTGCTCATGCACTACTCTTGCAATTTTCTTTATCGGACTGCAGATTCCATAATAATTGGGGCTCGGTATAACAATCGCGCTTATACGCACGCCCTTCGTTTCCGCCTGAATAAATGCATCTTCAACGGCATTGCAATTAATACTTCCGACAAGGCCCTCTGCCAAAATCTCCGGATAAATGTATATGGTTTTTGCTCCGGCAAGCGCAACTCCGTTAAATACAGACCTATGGCTGTTACGCGCAATCGCTATCGCAGTTTCGCTTATATCATGACCATCGCATGCCGCAAGAATCGATGCCATAAGTCCGAGCGAACTT
The DNA here is from genome assembly GCA_902776725.1 of uncultured Eubacteriales bacterium. Classification (GTDB taxonomy): domain Bacteria; phylum Bacillota; class Clostridia; order Peptostreptococcales; family Anaerovoracaceae; genus Eubacterium_B. The sequence goes on from CACYQX010000007.1 coordinate 6,991, forward strand.
CCTCCAACAGAAATAAAAGTTTCCTCACTTCCGTAGAGAATTCTGTACCTATTCATGACGTCGCGAATTATTCCCTGTGGTTCCAGAATATTATCCGCGCCCGGAATCTCCGTAATATCGCCTGACACCAAATCATCTATCGCATCTCCGAGTCCGTGCACATCAAAAATACGCCTTCCCTTATGACCCGGCATATGGAAGGAAACCGTATCCTTTGATATATGGTTTTCCAAAAACTCGGTGAACCTCATATGTATCCCCAGTTATAGAAGTGGACTCAGCGCGCGCAAGAAACTGTCTACCAGGACGCCGAAGAATCCCGGCTTGATTTCGTGCAGCTCTATTTGATCCGAAACCTTGAAGGTCTCCTCGCAATCATCTTTTAACCCGCGGAGCGCTTTTGATCCAATCATCAATGTGCCGCACTCAAAATGCAGGTATAGACTTCTGTAATCCAAATTGATTGTACCTACTACACCGATCTTTCCATCCGCAACAAAACTCTTGGAATGGATAAAGCCCGGAGTGTATTCATAGATTTTGACGCCGTCCTCAATAAGCGGTCTGTAATACGAACGAGTAACTCTGAAGACTATCTTCTTATCCGGTATCTTTGGAGCAACTATTCTTACATCGACACCGCGTTTTGCCGCAAGCCTCAGGCACGACAGCATTTCGTTATTCAAAATCAAATATGGAGTGAAAATATATATGTAATCCTCTGCCTGATTAATAATTTCAAGATAAATGTTTTCTCCGAGCGCCTCATCATCGAGCGGCGAATCGGAAAACGGCTGTACGATGCCATCGCTATCAAAGAAATCCGGATGATATACATGCGGAGCAAAAGGCGCGTAATTGGCCTCCGTCGGTCTAAACGCATTCCACATATCGAGGAATGTCACGGTGAAATTCCATACCGCCTCGCCCTCGATTCTGATTCCGCTGTCCTTCCAGTGTCCGAACCTTTCGTATTCATTTATATACTCATCCGCGAGATTGTATCCGCCGGAGTGCGCGATATATCCATCGATTACGCAGATCTTTCTGTGGTCTCTGTTGTTATATACGAGAGAGAGAATAGGTCTAAGCGGATTGAATACTATCGTCTTTATTCCCTCTTCCTCCATCTTTCCGGGGAATCCGATTGGAACTCTTCCCATACTTCCGACGTCATCGTAGATGAGACGGACATCGACACCCTGCTTGGCTTTTTCGACAAGTATTTCATGTACGGCATCCCACATCTTGCCTCGTCCGATTATAAAATACTCCAGGAAAATAAAATGCTCTGCCCTCTTCAGATCCTCGAGAAGATCGGGGAACGCATCATCACCAAGTTTATAATACTTTGTCGCGGTTCCATCCCATGCAGGAAAAGGACCTTTGTCGGAAATATAATCCACGGTTCTCTGCAGGCGACTGCTCTGGAGTTCTCTCGTGGTATAAACCTGCTTTAAATCAACCTTATGCGCCTCTATTACGGGATTCAGTTTATCTCTTATTCTTCGCGATGGTCTCTTGTTGCCAAAGAATAGATACATTAGCGCTCCAAAAATCGGTATGAGCAAAATAAGAAGAATCCATCCAAGCTTGTATGCGCTCGTATCATTTCTGTATATAACAAAGAGAACAAGAAACATTGAAAGCACTGTAAAACCAATCTCAAGAAACTCCGCATAGTCGCGAAGCCTCAGAATGAGCAGCGCAAACCACGCCGCCTGAATCAGGATTACGACGGCGGTGATTGTGAATCGCCCGAATAGCTTTCCGAAAAAGTGTTTTATGGCTTTCATAATAAACTCACAAGGGCGATATTCATCCGAACACCGCCCTAACACATTATTATTTACTTATGATATCGACACCCATGTATTTGCGAAGCGCCTCAGGAATAATTACGCTGCCGTCTTCCTGCTGGAAGTTTTCGAGGATCGCGGCAACTGTTCTTCCGACAGCGAGTCCGGAGCCGTTAAGCGTATGAACGAATTCCGGTTTTTCCTTTCCGCGACGGAATCTGATATTTGCGCGTCTCGCCTGGAAGTCTTCAAAGTTACTGCAGGAGCTTATTTCAACATAGCGACCATAGCTCGGCATCCAAACTTCGATGTCGTAGGTCATGGCACTGCTGAAACCGAGATCGCCAGAACTCAGTCTTACGACTCTGTACGGAAGATTGAGTCTCTTGAGAACTTCTTCTGCATCGGCCGTGAGTTTTTCCAGTTCGTCATAGGATGTCTCCGGCTTAACAAATTTAACAAGCTCAACCTTGTTGAACTGATGCTGACGGATGAGTCCTCTCGTATCTCTTCCCGCGGATCCCGCCTCTGCTCTGAAGCACGGCGTGTATGCGGTATAGTAAACAGGAAGTTCTTCTTCGTCCATGATTTCCTGCGCGCGCATATTTGTAACAGGAACTTCTGCGGTCGGAATCAGGAAGAAATCCTTCTGCGGAAGATAGAACATGTCATCTTCAAACTTCGGGAGCTGTCCTGTTCCCGTCATGGCAGCCCTATTAACCATAAACGGCGGAAGAATCTCGGTATATGTTTGCTCCATAGTGTGGAGATCCAGCATGAACTGAATGCATGCTCTCTCAAGCCTTGCTCCGAGACCTTTATAAATTGTGAATCTGGTTCCCGCAATCTTTGTTGCTCTCTCTACATCGAGAATATCGAGCACCTCGCCCACTTCCCAATGTGGCTTGGGCTCAAAGGAAAACTCCGTCGGCTCAAGATACTTGCGCATCTCAACATTGGCCGCATCGTCATCGCCGTACTGTACATCCTTATACGGTGTGTTTGGCACATTGAGTATAGCTATCCTGAGATTGTCCTCTACTTCCGAAACCCTCGCATCAAGCTCCTTGATTTCCTCAGAGAGCTGCTTCATCTCAGCCATAATCTCCGTCGTGTCCTCGCCCGCCTGTTTCATCTTTGGGATTTCCCTTGAAACAGTATTCTGCTTATTTTTCTTTGCTTCAACATCGGCAAGAAGAGTTCTTCTCTTTTCGTCAAGTTCTTTGACTCTATCGAGACCAAAGTCGCCCTTGCCCCTGAATTCAACTCTTTCTTTTACGCCTTCAAAGTCTTCTCTTATTCTTTTAATGTCCAGCATGGCTCTACCTCTACATTATATTTTTCTTATATGCTTCATACATATCGAGCAAAGTCGATACCTTTTCCTGCGTCTTGATTTGCAGCTTGGACGCTTTCTTGTAATCGTTTTTGTCGAGTGCGTTCTTTACTTCTGTCAAAAGGCAGGTGTGTTTATCCGTGTTCTTTCCTATCTCACGGCGCAGCGCATCAATCTTCTCCCAATTCTTCTTATCGAGTTTGGAATGCGGATCCGAATCATCGTGAATCTTCTTGCAACTTCTTATCGTATTCATATGCGCCGGAATTATTCTGTCGTGAAGTTCCGTCTTCCACTGCGAAAGAACTTGCTCCCTATATGAAGCGAGTGTGAGGTCGTCGATTACATCGCCCTCTTTCAGAACCTTGAGCTTTTCGGGATGCTCATCAAATGCCTTCAGATTCTCCCAAACCGTTGCCGGCGCACGACCAAAGAGTTTATCTCTTTCAGCCTGCGTATAATCCGTAAAGATATTGTTCTCACTTCTGTACTCTCTATCCTTTTCAAGATAGAAGTCTTTCTTTCCGCATTTCTTGGAAATTGACTTTTCAAGTTCTTCAGGCGTCTTGCCCGCCTTGAGAACACTCTTTATTCCATCCATGCAAGCCATATATGATGCCGCAAGAACCAAATACGTATTGCTCTTTACGTTCGGCGATCTAAGTTCAAAGCGCGTAGCCATACTGTTCGCAGCATCTCTTATAAGTCCGGCAAGAACGGTTCTGTTTCTCGAAGGTTCCGTCGTAGACTTTCCGAGCGAAGTAACAATGCAGACAGGCGCTTCATAGCCCGGCTTTAATCTGTTAAACGCATCGTTCGTTGCGCTTACGAACGGATTTACAACCTCGTAATTCTTGAGGAGGCCCATAAGCGCACCGAAACCAACGGGGCTCATAAAGTCCTTTTTCATATCCTTTGGCGAGAAAAGATTTATCAGCTTTCCGTTTTTAAGCTTCGCGGAAAGTCCGATATGCGTATGCTCTCCGCTTCCGGCAACGCCCGGGAAAGGCTTTGCCATGAACGTAACGTCGAGTCCGTGCATTGTGAATATATCTCTTACGACATACTTGATTTGATTCTCGTTGTCCGCCGCCTGAATCGCATCGGCATATTTCCAATCGATTTCGAGTTGCTCCATAACGTGGTCGTAGTGGCCGCTCGTTCCCATATGAGCCTTTACGCCGCCTACTTCCTTATGTCCCATCTCGACGCCAAAACCATATTTATCGAGAATCTTGAGCGTGTCCTCGAGCGCGGTTCTAACCTCACCGTAGGTTCTCTTCCAATACTGTTCCTTGAGAACCTGCGATGCAAAGAGTTGCTCTCTGTCGCCTTTGTCGTCCGGAGTCTTAACCCAGAACTCGAGCTCGGTCGCGGACGTTATAAGGATTTCTTCTATATCGTTTACGCTCTTTGCTTCAGGAATGTATTTGAACGCATAAGGATGCGCCTTAAGTTCAGCGCGTAGCGTCTTCTTGAAATACTCGATCGCATCCCTAAGGATTACCCTTGAACCGCATTCATAGTTGTCGTTATGAACGAGGTAGGAAGGAATCCTCAGCGTCCCAACGGGAAGTCCTGTCGCGGTATCCATATTCCTATAGTTATAATCGACATACCAATTAACCGAGAGGTCCGGAACGATTGTAACCTTGGCGTTGTTCAGCTCCGCAATCCCGGGAAGCGATACGGAGGATCCGTCGGTCTGTACTCCCTGCGCGAGCATATCTTCTATGTCGCTCATAAAAAGAGCAACGGGAATTTTCTCATCCGTGTCATGTCCGCCGATATCGATTCCAACAAAGGAAACATACTGAACCTCCGGATGCTTCTTTAAAACCGAAATTATTCTCTTGTTGTCGTGCTCACCTGCAGGGATGGTAAAAAGCATCTTTTCAATGTCAAATCCCAACATAAGCGTCCTCCTTGATTATTGGTTACCTTCAAGCGCCTTGAGCGCCTGCTCAAGTTCTTCCATATATCTTCCGTATGCTGACCAGTCGCCTTCTTTGAGCGCCTCCTGTGCCCTCTCGTAAGCGGCTACAGCCTTTGCTATAAGTTCTTCCTGTGTCGTCTCGCCCGAGATTTCGGAACCCGAGCCTTCTCCGGAAGATCCACCCGAACCGCTTCCTCCCGTTAGGCCCGGAATGTCTCCAAAGAGACTTCTCAGCGCCTCCGTAAGCGTCGGCTCGTACGCAATCTTATCTCCGTAAGCTACGATTACCCTCTTAACCTCAGGTATAGCAGAATTCGATGCCTCCAGGTAAATCGGTTCCACATAGAGAAGCGAATTCTCAATCGGAATTACAAAGAGGTTTCCTCTGCTGTATCTCGAACCCGCCTGACTCCAAAGCGAGAAGTCCTGCGAAATCTTTGTATTCTGATCTATCTGAGCCTCTATCTGCATCGGCCCGTAGATAGTCTTGCTCTTTGGATAGCGATAGAGAACGAGTTCTCCGTAATGCTCGCCGTCACTTCTGCTGATTAGCTGCGCGGTCATATTCTGTTTTCCACGCGGCGTATACGGCAGCGAACTTACAAATTCAGCGCTCGTCTCGCCCGGAAGCTTAAGAACAAAGAAGTTTGAAGTCATCTTCTTTTCTTCCGTTCCATACATCTCGTGTGCGACAGACCAGATATCTTCTTCCTGATAGAATACGTTTACGTCGTTCATGTGATAGCGTCCGTAAACGTCCGCCTGAATCTGGAAGAGCGCATGCGGATATCTCATATGCTCGCGGAGCGCCTCAGGCATCTCATCAAAATTCTTAAAGAGATCCGGATAGATCTTCTGATATGTGAGCGCAATCGGATCCTCTTCGTCCACGATGTAGTAGTCGATAGTTCCGTTGTATGCGTCCACGATTATCTTGATTGAGTTTCTGAGATAATTCGTCGTTCCTATATATCCGCTGTACGGCTCCGAATACGGATAGTATGAGCTCGTCGTATATGTATCGATTACCCAGTATATCTTTCCGTCAACGAGAACGGCATACGGGTCATCCTCATAAGAGAGATACGGCATGATGAGCTGCACCCTATCGTTGATATTTCTGTTTATGATAATGCGAGACTCGCTGTTTACGTTGGTGCTGACGAGAAGTTTCATGCTTCCTTCTCTAATCGCAAACATAAGTCGATTGAGGAAGTTTAGCTTGATTCCCGCAGTTCCTTCGTATGCAGTATATTTATTCTCCTGTCCGTCAGGATAGTCAAACTCGGTCTCATTGGTGCCGACGATTATATAGTCGGAGCTCAGTTCTCCAAAGTAAATCTCAGGCTGAGTAACGGCAAGTTCGCCGTAAGTCGTCTGCGGCGGAATATTCTTTACGATTACGCTCGGCTGACCGTTTGCCGTAATCGTATCTACCCTCGAAACCGCAACACCGTATCCGTGCGTATATTTGATATGCCTGTTGAGCCAGGTATCGTTAACTTTGTTCTCGTCGATTTCTCTTACGGCAAGATATGTCTGCGTATACTCGCCGTCCAAGATATATCTATCCACGTCGACATCGTTGAACGCATAATACTGTCTTATGCTCTGCGTCTGATTGTAGAATGTATTTACCGGCGGATAGTCGTTGATTCTTATATTGGTCAGTGTCTCAAGATTGTTTCCGAGGAGTTCTGCCGTAAGTGACTGATCGGCAACAAAGTCTCTAACGTCGACATCATCTATATCGTAGGCGTACTGAGTGAACTTGATATTGTTCGCAAGATACTCAGACTCTTTATTAATCTCGTCCGGAGAAACTATCATATTCTGAACGAGCTGCGCAACGGCACCGCTCGCTATAAATACGATGGCCATCGCTGCCGGCACAAGAAGAAGCCTTTTGTACTTCTTTTGTTTGATGAATATCGCGGTGAGTATCGCGCCGATTACAGAAAGTCCAATAAGGATTCTATAAGCCCAGAGCGTAACGTTTACGTCGGTATAGCCCGCACCATACACCACTCCGGTGTGCGCGTGGAGAAGATCGAACTGACGCAGGAAGAAATGCACTCCGAGCATCAGGAAAAATATCACACCGAGCATAATCAGTTGTCCGCTCGCCATCTTTGCAAGTTCCATAAGATTCTGTTTGGACATGCCGGCCTTTATAGGTCTTCCGTGCTCATCTAGCGGAATGGCCTCGTCCTTATCGAACATATCCGGGCTATGCATTATGAGAAGGATTCCGTAATACACAACCGTCGCGATAACAAAGAGAACTATCACGCCAAGCAGAAGTTGATTGAGTTCGTTTAAGAATTCAAATTTGAAAATATAGAACGATACGTCAAGTCCAAACAGCGGATCCGTTATTCCAAAATCCGTGCTGTTCACAAACTGCAGGAGCTGGAACCAAAGATTGCTGACAAAGTAAATCGAAATCACTATACCGAACACAACCGAGAGCGCAGCGGTATATCTTCCGAGCTTCTTCAGGTTGGTGTCTTCTTTGGACTCTATGCGTTTAAAATAATTCTTCTTGAGCGCCGAGAGATAAAGCCACATTAAAACGGAAAGTACCGCTGCTAGCGGCACTCCGAACTTAAGCCTTGTGAAAAGGCGCTTAAAGAATACATTTACATATCCGACTTCCTTGAACCAGAGCCAGTCGGTCAAGAAATTGACCGCCAAAAGAAAAGCCAGGACAACTACAATCAGTATGAGAATTAGCAGGGATAAACCCGTACGTTTCTTGTCGCTGACCTCCTTCTTTTCCTTCTTTTCTTTTTTCACCTTGACTGTCTTGCCTTTTGCAAGTATGTCATTTAAGTTAATCGGTTTAATCAATTGTCACTCCTATTGAACATAAGCAACGTCAATTATCTTCATTGCGTTATCGCTGTTGGCCTGCATGTGTATGAGTTCTTTTGTGACCTCTGTCGCCTCTGCATTGCTTGCCTTTTCCGCAACGCTTACCAATACGTAGAAGTCGTTTGAATTCGATCTGATTTCTCCTACCTTGAGGCTTTCTATTGTATAGGACACTTCAGAATCTGCAGACATTGCGCTGAGAACTCCGTAAAGCGCCGAATCCTCGGCAACCAGGTCCAGAACAGCATTGTCGTCGTTATTCTTTTTGTCCGTCAGCTTTGAGTAGTAGTCGATTACTGTACCGACAACAGCGTCAACATATGTCACACTCTCTCCGGAATCCGACTTATACCATTCAACATTTGTAAACGGCGTAGCCTGCTCCACTCCTTCAATACCGTAATCCGTTCCTGAAGCAAAGATAAGTGTCGGATCCTCCGAAACAGCACCGAGCTTTGCAACGCTACTTCCAGCCTTGGTAATGGCGGCTGCCGTATCGGAAACGGTCGGCTCCGGTTCCGGTTCCGGCTCTTCCGCCTGCGCCTGCTCTTCCGGCTGCGTCTGCTCTTCCGGCTGTACGATTTCTTCAATCACTCCCTGGTTGAAGAACGGTATATAGCTCTTTATCTTCTTTGATACCGCATGATCCGGAAGGAAGATAAGTAGACATGATAATGCAACAAGCAGAATCAGAATTACAATTATGATGTCCAGAAGGAGCGTTCTGCATCCGCCTCTCTTCTCGTCATAATCATCGTCGTCATCTTCGTCGTCAAAGATTTCGTCGTATCTCTTTCTTCTGCTATCCTCTACGATTTCCTCTTCTACTTCGTCATCGTCATAGATACCGGCTTCAAGCCTTGCAGCCTCTGCCTCGAGAGCTCTGTGGGAAGCGTTTAGCTTTTCCAATTCCGCATCGATTGCGGCTTCCTCGAGAGCGAGCTTTGCCGCTTCTTCTGTAAGCGCAGCTTTTACTCCGAGTTCGGCATCAATATCCGCAACCTCTTCTATGTCCGTTAGATCCTCTATCTCTTCAATGTCGGCAAGTTCCGCCTCTGCAGCAAGCGCGGCTTCCTCTGCAGCCTTTGCTTTTAAAGCGGCCTCTTCTGCAGCCTTTAGCTTTGCTTCGATATCTTCTTCGGCGATTCTTGCGGCTTCCTCTTCGGCGGCAATTCTCGCGGCCTCTTCTTCGGCAAGTCTGGCGGCTTCTTCTGCAGCCCTAGCCTCTTCCTCTTCCATAGCCTTTAGGGCTTCCTCTGCGGCCTGAGCCTCAGCAGCAGCCTTTGCAGCAGCCTCTTCTGCAGCCTTTGCTCTTGCTTCTGCCTCTGCGGCGAGACGCTCAGCCTCTTCCGCAAGTCTCTCAGCCTCATCGGCCTCAGCCTCTGCGGATGCCTTTGCCACCTCTCCTCTTGTCATAGGAGCGGCTTCTGCGATCGGAGCTGCTTCTTCCGAAACTACAGCTTCCTCTGCAACTTCGGCTTCAGGTACCAAAGCGCTCTTGAGTTCCTCGAGCTCGGTCTGCTCCTGAACCTTCTGACGGATTCTCTCGTACTCCTGATCCAAGAGAGCTTGGAACTCTTCGTTCTTGCGGTTAAATGTATAGAATTTTTCTATTTTCCTTCTGGCCTGCGGTGGCTGAGCCGTTTTCTGCGGCTGGTTCACGTTTATTCCGAGCGCGGCATAATCTCTTTCCTGTATTCCCGCAGCTTCGGTTGCGGCCTCTTCTATTTCGCTCTTGTCAATTCTGTCTATCACGACAGTTCCCTTTGATTGCGGCGCAATGCTGTCGCTCGACGCCATGCTCTCATAGCTGTCCGCAGTGTTTAGCGGAGGTATAAAATCAACCGAGAACAATTCTTCATCGTCCTCGTGGAACAGCGAAAGCTCAGAACGTCCGGCTCTGTCGAGTCTCATTGTATGAACCAAATCCCAGTCGAACTCATTGTTGTGGCGATCCGACTGTATGCGCTCATATATGTCATCCTCTGTCATTGAGATTGCGCGTCTACGCTCTTCTGCGGCCTTCCTTTCCTTGCCCTCAAGCACGGAAGCCCAGTCAAAATCCACGCGGTCGGTCTTCTTTTCGTCCGTCGGATATCCCTCAAGATCCCAATTCATGCCGTCCATGTGGAAACTTGCCTTACTAAATGTAAAGCCATCGTCTTCAGATCTTGCTGCATCATTTGGTGTCGAAAGAACGTCTGAATAATCAATCGGGTTTCCGCAATCACTGCAGAATTTCTCGGTTCCTTCTAGCTTTTTGCCGCAAACTTTACAATACATATATACCTCCCATGCGCCTCCTCAGGGCGCAAGCTAATTCTTAAGCAGAATTAATAAAATAGTCCGTAATATTATACAATATATGTAGAAATTTCACAATGGGATAAGCTTTCGCAGGGCTCACTTTACCTCAATAAAGCAAAACTCGCTTCTCCCGCAAAAAAGGCGTAAAAAAGACGTCGCTACGGGCGACGCCTCTTAATTTCAGTTCTAATTATCCGATATATATTCCTCCAGAACCTTCTTTACGAAGCCTATGGCCTTTGCCACAGCTCCGTCCTGATATGGCGGCGTTAGATTTGCGGCCTTCAGAGTGTCGAGATATCCTCTGCTTCCTCCCATATCCGCTAGCGCCAGATAGTCCTGCCAGGCGGTTCCCGGATGGTTTACAAACTTCTTGTACATCTCCATCGCATTAATCGTTGCAAACGGATACTCGATATAGTAAAGCGGATAAAGGAATATATGCTGCTTATGATACCAATAGCCGCCGTTTTCCATAAACTCATCGTCGGCATCGTATTTGCGCCACGGCATATACTTCTTTTCGAGCTCGCGCCACGCGAGGTTTCTTTCCTTTGGTGTCATATCCGGGTTCGCATAGCAGATATGCTGGAACTCATCCACAGCCACGCCAAACGGTATGAACGTCATAAGGTCGTGCAAATTATATCCTTCGTATTTTCCCGCATCCTCACCAAAGAACCTCTCCGCATACTCGTTGGAGAACTGCGTCATGGACATAACGTGTATTTCCATGATATCCGCAGATGAAGAATAGTATTCTTCAATCGGTTGCTTACGTGATGATCTATAGGTCGCAAAGGCGTGTCCCATGCTTCCCACAATATTCTTTAGACTCTTGGCCGATCCGTCGAAGAAAGAGAATACGAACGGCGCTTTCTTTGATTCAATAATAGTCGCATACTCTCTTGCAGCCTTGCCGACACGTTTGCTGTCCTTGTCTATCAACTCATGCTCCAGCATAAAGTCGATGAACTCATCCGTTTCGGGGCTCAATTCGCGGAACATTTCGACGAGCTGATCCCACATATATTCCTCGTCGCCAACAGGTCTTGCATTTCCGTCCGGGAAGAATATCGTTTCGTCATACGCCATTACCTCATCGACGCCAAGCCTCTTGCCCTGAGCCTCAAAGAGCTTTTTGCAGAGCGGAACTATTTCCTTGAGAACCTGGTTTCTGAAGTTTTCAATCTCCGCCTGCCCGTATACCACGCGCCCGCGCTTGAGATAACCAACCGGTAGGAAGTTGTCATACCCGAGGTTTATTCCCATTTGGTTTCTTATCTTGATTAGTTCATCCCAAATTTCGTCGAGCCTTCCGGAAACACTCTTTAGGAAATCCGAGAATGCCTTGAAGGCTTCCTTTCTTATCTTCCTATCCTCATGTGTAAAGAGCCTCTGCAGCTCCATGAAGTTTCTTTCTTCACCGTCAATTACAACCCTGCACTCCGCTATCAATTTTTGATACTCGGCCGCAAGCTCTGCCTCCTTTTGCGTAAGCGGAATATTTTCTTCGCAGAAAAGCTTCTTTGAGATATCCTTTTTGAAGAAGTACATCGGCCCAAGTCGCTCTTCGATATAGCTCTTATACGGGCTGTTGTAGAGCACGTCATAGAACTCAACCCTGGCCTTCTCAAAAAGCGGGCTCATCTCATTGGCCCATAAATACCCTTCCGCATATTCCTCGTCGGTTGTGTCGATGGAATATTTAACAAACATGACCTCCAACAAGTCATTTATCCTGCGCAGGAGTTGATTGTGCTCAAAAATAACCTCAAGCACACCCTCTCCGTCTTGGGCTTCCTCTACTCTCCTTATGGCATCCTCGTTCATGTCAACAAAAGCCCTCAGATCCGGCTTGGGAAATTTAAGCTCATTGAATGTCCATGTTTCTTTGCTCATTTTTTCCTCTCTGTTCAATAGATCTTCCTAAGCTATCATTGTAACACATTTTTCACGGATAAAAAAGATTGGGATTGCTACTATTTGGCTCTTTTTCCGACTTTGTTTATCAGGAAAAGCAGGACAACCAGGTAAATTGCCGCCAAAGCGAGCGTCACAAGGCACATCACATCGCTCTTTGGTGCAAGCCCGACTAAAACGAGCACCGGAGCGCCGAGCAGAATACCAAAGCTGCTTCCCGTAATAAGATTATTCGCCGCGGGCGTTTTCATTCCCGGGTCTATCTCGCGCAGCAGAATTACGCCGGAACTTATCGTTCCCGTAAGCATACCAAACATAGAAATGAGCCCCTCGTAGTAGTAATCCTTGTACACCTTCTTGCATACGCGTGTAAGATGAATCCAAGTAACGATTGCTCCGACAACCGATAGAAGAACAAACGGAACTACGAGACCGCGGATATCTTCAATATTTATTCCCGCAATTCCCGCGACAATCATAATATCAAAGAACGCACCCGACAGCCTGTTGAGTAGATAGTTATTCTGATACTGCCTTTTGATTACACCGCCGCCCCTTAGTTTCTCAAGAATTACTCTGAGAAGAATCGCAAGAGCCGATCCGATTATAAAATTGAATCCCCAGATCAAAGTGTTGACCGTCGACGCAAGTCCTTCGCTGATTGCAGAGAGACCACTCGTAATTCCATGCGATACGAGATATGTAACCACATAGACTAAAACCATCATGGCGAGCTGCACGCTCAATTTATCTACAGACTCTGAAACGGATATTTCATCCTTGCTATAGAAGTAGTCGGCGCTGTATTCTTCGTCCACTTCGGTTGACGAAGCCACTCCCGCCTTTCCTTTCTTGCGGAGAATATTCAGCATGATTACTCCGACAACGCAGGCTATTACATAACCCATGGCGGCAATCGCAAGACCAAAGCTATGTCCGCCTTCAAAGCCAAGCGACTGATAGCTCGCGCCTATATTATTGGCCTGTCCGGGACCCTGACCAAATCCCATCGGAAGGAGAAGTCCCGCTGCCTTGAACATCTTTGGCATTACGGTATAGCCGAGAAGAATCGTGATAATAAGACCGGCAACACCCTGCACCATATATGTGCTCACTATTACGGCACCGGATTTAAAGCCTGTACCCTTCTGCGTTTCCTTCATCGCCTTATCAGGGACGCGAAGACTCATCGCGATAAACCCGAGCGCAATTCCGTGATAAGTCAGAATCTCCATAAAGCTCTGATCGATTTTGGCGATTCCGATATACTTTGCTATCAGGAGCAAAAATCCCGCGAGCACCGCAACCGGCATCATGGTTTTTCTCACAAAGGAAAACCTGCGCCTCACAAAGTTCGCAATAAGTATTACCGCTGCAATATAGCCAAATTGGATGACTACATTCCATACCATATTATTTGATGCAGAATAATCCAATTACACTTCCTCCGTATTATTCGCTGACTCGCGCGACTTCTGCCACGCAACCAAATATTTTCTCAAGTTTATCCGCCCCTTTAAATCATGGGGCTTAATTTCATAATACAGGTCATTTGCAGAAAAAACAATGCGGTTTGCAAGAATCATAGCCATGGCAGATATCTCCGAAAGCTCAAATCTCGCGCCTGCGACATCGATATATAGCTTATTACCTTCTACGCCGTCTGTATCGGCATTTGATCGAATCAATGCGAGTTTCCCGTCAGCGACTTTTCGTTCCGTATGATCGTTTGCTATTTCGGAAAGCACAAATCCCTCGTTAGAAAACATTTCTGTGCTCGCCCCTCCGGCTTCTGCAAATTCACCATCTCCGTCGGCACCGCTATTCACCGTACCACGTGTGCCGTCTTGCTCAATCATCTTCCCTAGCAAATCATCCTGCCAATCGCTCCACTCCGCTATTGTCTCAAACGGCTCCGCAGGATCAAGGAACCCCGTCTCCGTAAACCTCGTCTTGAATCCGCATGCGCATTCTATTTCATCGCCATGCGACTTAAGAGTTCCAAGCGCCTTGCACATAGGACATATATACATCATCCTCTCAAGGCCTTCCGCAAGTCCCCCTTCTGCCGGGATATACTTATACATACCGCCATCTGCTTCAGCTTCTCGCTGCCACTCCCAGATGTCAAAATATATATCGCGGTTTATTGCGTCGTTTACTTCTTCGGGCGACATGGATGCAAGCTGCTCAGGAGTGTATACGTTTACATGATGCACATAGATTTTCCCGCGGCGTGTGTTTTCCGCCCAACGCGGCTTCGCAAGATACCCTCCGTCGATCCTCATTGTCACAAGAGTGGCGCCGCTCTTCTTTATAAGCTTTCCCGTAGAATTGACGACAGGTTTTGTCCTTCCGTCCCACGTCTGCTCACCTTCACTCGCGATAAAGATGGATTCGCCCTTCTTGATTCTCTGCAAACATTCGCGGACGCTTCCGGTTCCGCCACCCGCCTTCTTATGAGGTATTACATCAAGGAACTTACCCATCAGCTTGCCGTATTTGGGCATTCTTAGAGTATGCTCGCTCGCAACAAAAGCAAGCTGTCGCTCCTGGATGGCAAACCCGATTAAGACCGGATCCCACGCACATACGTGGTTGGTAACGACAAACACAGGCCCTTCTATCGAGTCGATATCAAAGTCCTCAAATGAATATTCAAATTTTTTGTTGAGCGTTCCTTTGAGAACCTTGCCCGCAAGGTTCCAAAGTCCTCTCGACATATTCATTCAGCGTATCCTTCCTGAACGCGTGCGCACCAAATCACGCAAAAACGTGCACAAAAATAGTAGCCAATATTCTCAGCTACTATTTTACACTATCTTTCGCTCAAACGCATTCTCTTTTCGGCAACCGAAATGCCTCTTGTAAGTATGAAAATCAGGACAAAATAGATTATTCCCGCAATGGTGAGAGCCGGTATCGGAAGGAAGGTCGCCGACTGTACCGTCTTGAACGACGTCATGAGCTCGGGGATAAAGAAAGTCGACGCCAATGCCGTTTCTTTGATCATGATGATGAACTCATTTCCCATCGCCGGGAGTATATTTTTAATTGCCTGCGGGAGTATTACCTTGATGAACGTATCACTCCGCGAAGTTCCAAGCGATAGCGCTGCCTCGGTCTGAGACTTGTCTACCGCCTGAACCCCCGCACGTATTACTTCCGCAACATATGCGGTCGCATTTATTATCAAAGCCACGACTATCGCCTGCGTATCCGTAACCTCAAACGGCATATAGCGCGGCAAGATTAGCCAGAAGAAATACATCTGGAGAAGCATGGGCGTTCCGCGGATCGCTTCGATGTATGCGTTTACAATTCCTTTGATGATTTTTACGCGAGACATCTTTAGAATTGCGATGATCGTTCCGAGAACCGATGCTATGACAATAGTCAGCGCAGAGATCCAAAGTGTTCCCCACAGACCCTGCGCATAGACATATCCGTATTTTTGAAGTATTCCAAATATCTGCTGAAAAAAACTCATAGCCCAAGCGAAGCCGCATACTCCGCATATTCACTGAACCAAGCCTCGTACTGTCCGGACTCGTTCACTTCTTCCAAGATTGCATTAACAAATTCTATAAGTTCGGTTTCACCCTTTGGTGCACCTATTCTCTCTCCGCCAAACTCGGCATCGATTGTAAAGTAGAAGCTATCCAAAACCATGAGACCACAGTCCGGGTTGCTGTCGATATAGAGCTGGGCATTCTCGCAGGAAACCGCAGCCGCATCGGCCTTACCTTCCTGAACAGACAGGAAGGCATCCGGGCTCATCGAACTTACCTTCTTGAATTCCTTGTATGCAGGAATCTGCGCAAGCACGAGTGCTTCCTGAATCGATCCACTCTGCGTAACTACAATCTTGTCCGCAAGATCTTCGGGTCCCTTTATGGTATCCGCATCTTCTTTTCTTATCAGAAGACCATAGGTCTTACTCTCGTCCGTAAAGTGGTAGCCTATCGAAAGCTCCATAGCCTCTGCACGCTCCGCAGTATATGCAAGCGCTGAAATCGCGAGATCGTATTTGCCCTCGACAACAGATGTGATTACCGGTCCAAATTCAAGAGGAACGATTTCAAGTTCAACTCCCATGCGCTCAGCGATGAGTCTGGCGAGTTCCATATCGGAACCGACAAATTGATCCTGTCCGGTCTTGCTCGGATCGATAAATTCCTCCGGCGCAAAATAAGGCTCCGTCGCAACCGTGAGCTTACCGGCATCTCTTATTGCACCGAGACGTCCGCCGGCGTCGGCAGGGATTCCACCCTCGCTTGTGGTAGGAACGTCTACCTCGTTCTCCTTCTTGGTACATCCGGACATCATTCCTATTACGAGAACCAGTGCAAGCACAATCAAGAGCAGACGCACCAGTAACCTTTTCTTTCCTTCTTTTCTGAATAACATTTTATTTTAACTCCTTCGTTTTCGGCTTTGCTTTATTACTCTAACGCTTTACTACGATAACACATAAAAGCATACTTGTCAACCCCCTTTTGCCCAAACAAAAACGCACCCTTTCGGGTGCGTCCAGGCTATAAAATCCGCTATTTTCGGGTTTGGCCGGTGCCTCTTATTACATATTTGTAGCTTGTGAGCTCCGGAAGCCCCATCGGTCCCCTCGCGTGGAGTTTCTGCGTGCTTATTCCTATCTCGCCGCCGAATCCGAACTCAAATCCATCGGTAAATCTAGTTGACGCATTCACATATACGCATGCCGCATCGACTTCATTTAAGAATTTCTCAGCGTTTTTCTCGTCGCTCGTCACGATCGTTTCAGAGTGACCGGTGTTATATTTATTGATATGCGAAATCGCGGCATCGACATTTTCCACAATATTTATAGAGATTATACTTCCAAGGAATTCCGTTCCCCAATCCTCTTCGGTGCCGTGCAAAAGAAGATTCTCCGAAACCTTTCCCTCGAGTATTTCGTACGCCTTCTCATCGCAGCGCAGCTCTACATTATGCTCCGCGAGAGCAGCCGCCAAAATAGGAAGTGCGGCTTCACTTATCTCCTTATTTACAAGCAGCGATTCGCAGGCATTGCAGACGCTGTTTCTCTGCGTCTTTGCATTCACGAGAATCGACTTTGCCATCTCAATATCCGCGCTCTTGTCAACATATACATGGCAATTTCCCGAGCCTGTTTCAATAACCGGCACCGTGCTGTTCTCAACGACGGTCTTGATGAGCCCCGCGCTTCCTCTGGGAATCAGAACATCGATATATCCGTTCAGCTTCATGAAGTCCCTGGCGGTTTCACGCGATGTATCCTCTATTAAGAGAAGTGCATCCGGATTAACGCCACATTCCTTAATTGCATTTCTCATAATACTAACGATTGCAATATTGCTCTCTATTGCATCGCTCCCGCCCTTTAGTACGACTGCGTTTCCCGCCTTAAAACAAAGACCGAACGCATCCGACGTTACATTTGGACGCGCCTCATAGATAATTCCAACAACTCCAATCGGAACTCTTTTCTTTTCTATTATGATACCGTTGGGCCTCTTTGTTTCGGAAAGAACCTCACCAACCGGATCTGCGAGTTCAATCATTTCGAGAATGCCTTCAGCCATGCCCTTTATTCTGTCATCGCTTAGCATGAGCCTGTCCTGAAGGTTTTCGGGCATTCCTTTTTCCCTGCCGCGAGTTATATCCCTATCGTTCGCAGCGATTATCGAATCTTTATTCGCAAGCAAAGCGTCCGCGCACGCACGCAGCACCGCGTTCTTCTCTTCCGTTGTCAGCTTCGCAACTTCCCTTGAAGCAATCTTTGCTTTTTCGCCTATCTCAATCAAATTCATCTCTCGTGCCGTTTCTATACTTTCACAATTATTCTATATATGCTTTGAGATCGAAGCCTTCATCTCTATTCCCTACAAAGAGAGTTCCGACTTCTTCGCCGCTCGTTATGCGATGAATGTTTCTAAAGTCCTCTCCGCTTCCTATAACCATATCGGTTCCGGATGCCATAGCAATCTTTGCTGCCGAGAGCTTTGTTGCCATGCCGCCTGTTCCGGCATTGGAACCCGTAGTGCTCTTTCCCATCGACATGATTTGGCTGTCCAGGTTTTCTACAACCCTTATGAACTTGGCCTCGGGATCCGTATGTGGGTCCGCCGTATAGAGACCGTCGATATCCGAAAGCAGAATGAGAAGATCAGCGCCGACAAGATTGGAAACAACAGCAGACAATGTATCGTTATCTCCGAACACATCAAGCGACTCTATTTCGGAAGTCGCAACGCTGTCGTTTTCGTTTACGACAGGAATCACTCCGAGATTAAGAAGCTCGTTAAAGGTATTATGCGCATTGTTCCACGACGTGTCGTTAAGCACCATGTCCTTGGTAATCAGAATCTGACCGCAGACCTGATTGTATTCGGCAAAAAGTTTTTGGTACATCATCATGAGACGTGCCTGACCGACTGCCGCACACGCCTGCTTCTCATCGATTCTTTCCGGACGCGCATCAAAACCGAGCGCTGTCCGCCCTACCATGATCGCTCCCGATGTTACAAGGATGACGCGATGACCGCTGTTTCTGAGATCTGTGAGTTCCCTGACCAGGACCTCAAGTTTAATTAGATCGAGACCTCCGCTCTCCGCATGAGTGAGAGACGATGATCCCACTTTGACAACTATTGTTTTATAATCCTTCTTCACTTTTCACACACTTTCTTTATATTCGCAATTGCTCCGTTGAAATTGCCCTGTCTATTCTTTGATTAAACTGTCCCGAGCTAAAATATCGGCTTTTCGAGATATTCTTCCATCACTTCTTTGGCGTAACTCATCGCCTGCTTGACCGCCCCCTCTTGGAACAAAGGAGTGAGCCCTGCCTTTTCAATGATCTCCTTGTAATTCAGTTTTCCGCCTTGCTCGATGAGCTCCATAAAGTTCTGCCAGGTGCCCTTTGGGTCCTCTGCATATTTCTTTTTCATCTCAAGCGCATGAACCCTCGCCAATGAATATCCTATATAGTAAAGCGGATAGATGAATATATGAGGTACGCTGTACCAATAGCCACCGCGCTCCATAAATTCTTCGTCGTATTTTCTCCACGGCATATATTTCTTTTCAAGCCTACGCCACTCCGCGGTACGTTCCTTTGGCGTCAAATCCGGATTCGCATAGCAGATATGCTCAAACTCATCCACCAGGCAAGCCGAAACTATTACGCTTATGAGATCCTGCATATTATAGAATCTGCATCTGTCCGCTTCTTCACCAAAGAGTATTTCAGCATAATCATAGGCGAACTGTCCCATCGACAAAGCATATGTTTCCAATACCTCTGTTGACGGATCGTAGTATTCTTTAATCTGCTGTTTGTTGGAAGCGACATAACGCACGAACGCTTCTCCGATATCGCCCGTGGCAACCTGGAAATCCGCGCTCGTTCCGTTGAAACGAGTAAAGACGAACGGAGCCTTCTTTGCAAGCAGAATGATTCCATACGATATCGAAGCCTTGCCCGGCCTGTCCTCGTAGTCGATCAGCTCATGCTCAAGCATAAAGTCGATAAACTCTCCGGTCTCGGGACTTAAGGCATGATATAACTCCGCAGTCCTCTGCATCATCTCCTCGGCGTTTCCGATGCCGTGGATATTACCGCCCGGGAATACCGCCTTCTCGTCATATGTCATGAGTTCATCAAGACCGAGTCGCTCTTGCTGCGCCTTATAGAGTTTTTCACAGAGAGGAACGAGCTCCTCTACAACCTGATTGCGGAAGACCTCTACATCTTCCGGCGTATAATAGAGATGTCTATTGTCCAAATATCCCGCAGTGATATAGTTTTCGTGCCCGAGATTTTGTCCTATCTGATTGCGCACCTTGATTAGTCCATCCCAGATTTCTTCTAGCCTTGCCTCGTTTTTCTTCAAATGCTTTGCCAACGCATCAAAGGCTTCTTTTCTGACAGACCTATCCTCATGCCCAAAAAGAGCCTTGAGTTGATTTAGGTCGCGATTTTCACCCAGGATTTCCACTTCAATAGATTCAAGAATTGCTTGGTATTCCGTGGCCAGCTCCCCCTCTTTTTGATAGAGCTCAATGCAGTCCTCGGAAAAAGTCTTGCGCTGTATGTCCGCATCGATAAAGTATTCCGCCCCCAGCATCTCTTCTATATAACCTCTGAAGGCGCTATTATATACCGCATCCTTGAACTTGAGCACCGCCTCGTCATAATAGATCATATTCTCGTCGAACCAGCGCTGCTGTTCCATATAGAAAGGATTCTTCGTATCCATGGTGTTGCGTATGAACGCGACGCGCACCAAATCATCAGCTCTGCGAGACATCTCATCTACCTCAAGGATGGTCTGCAAGACTTCCTCTCCTTCGGTAGCTTCCTCGACGCGCCTGGCAGAGTCTTCAAACATAGCCTGATAAACCCTCAGATCCGGCCTCGCATATTTAAGTTCGCTAAATTTCCATGCATCGTTCATACTGTCCACCTCTGTTGATACGATATTGTACCATACTTCTCGCGAATTAAAAAGGCGGTCTGCTTTAGCAAACCGCCGTTTTGAGCACCCTTTTATTTGAAGAACATCTCCGCCAAATCCATCGGCTGAATATACTGTCCGTCTTTGTATACGCGCATATTGCCTGAAGCGATTTCGTCGATCAGCATTACATCCCCACTTTCGTCAAATCCATATTCGAATTTGATATCGTAGAGTTCCATTCCTCTGGCTTCCATTTCCTTGGCAACGATATCGGTAATCTTAACCGTCATCGCTTTGATGTCCTCGTACTGCTTATCACTCATAACATTAAGTGCAATTAGTCCATCCTTTGTGATAAGCGGATCGCCCTTGGCGTCATCCTTGAGCGTCATCTCTACGTATGAGTCGAGCTTGGCACCTTCTTCGATATAATCGCAGTATCTGCGGAAGAAGCTTCCTACTGCTCTCAGGCGGCAGATTACCTCGAGACCTTTTCCGAAAACCTTGGCAGGTTTTACTTCCATTGTGGTGTCTTCAAAATTGGCTTTTACGAAGTGGGTATAGATTCCTGCATCGTTTATCTTCTGGAAGAAATAGTCGGTCATTCTGAGGTTGATGTCGCCAACTCCTTCAATCGTGAGACCAACGCTGTTCTCACCCGGATCGAATACTCCGTCTTTTCCCGTAACATCGTCTTTGAACTTCAGAAGATAGTTTCCGTTCTCCAACGCAAAAACATCCTTTGTTTTTCCGCTATAGACTAATTGCATCGTTTTTCTCCTTTTTTGTTAACAATAAGTTTACTGCGTAATTATATCACAATAGCCACCTTTTCCAAGTGGCCGTTTGAATTATTCGTCTTGATTTTCCTCTTCCTCTACTCCATGAATTATATTCCAAGCTTTTTTCGCAATCGCCGGAAGGAGATCGTAGACTATCATCAAGTCCCCGTTCTTGAGGGCGAGCGTTTTCTCGGTAATCGGGATATATGTGAGATCGTTTTCGCCGTCTTTCTTCGGGAGTGCGTTGCTGAACACTTCCCACGCGGCTTCCTCCAAGGCATCTTCGTTTGAAAGCACGCTGTACTCCTCGCGCTTGACCTTGGCATTCCTAAGTCTTGAGAAGCTGCCCATTATACCGCACGCAATAGCCGCAGCGCCCATCATAAGAAATATTTTATCTCTTCCAAGCCCAAAGGCGCAGAGGAAAACGCCTATAAGAAAGATTATTATAAACGGCGCAAGGCTCTTCACCGGAAAGGTTTGGTTTTCTATCTGACCAAGCTTCTTGGCAGCACAAGCTTTGCAAACGCAGCCACTACCCGTTTCTCCGAGTGCCTGTACGCGCTTTTCTCCCGTGAGATCTCTTATGTGCAAGGTCTGCACCTCTAGATAATCGAAAGCGTATTCACTTTCACTTTTTCCGCAAATTATGCATTTATCTTTTTCCATATTTCAATTTTATAACAAGAAAAAAGGCGTTGCAATAACGCAACGCCTTTTTCTTAATTCACTACAGTAATCCACCGAGCAGTGAAAGCATAAGGCTTCCGATTATCAGTATTATCGCACCGCCGAGACGCGATGAAATTTGAGCAAATGGCATAAGCTCCATACGCTTAGCTGCAGAGAGTACCGCAACGTCGCCGGTACCGCCCATGTTGGCCATGCAGAGACCTGCGGTGATTGCCGCTTCAACAGGATAGAAGCCAACAAGCTTTCCGATAAGTCCTGCACCTATTACAGCACCGATACATGTCAGTACGCAGAGCAAGAGGTATGTAAGTGTGAATGTCTCGATTACAACATCAAGGCTCAGGTAGCAGAGACCTATACCAACAAGAAGTGTCGGTGTAAGGTTCTTCATGATGAACTGGAACCACTGGTAGCAAGAGATTTCGATGTGCTCAGGAAGCAGATTTGCAATCTTGCAAATAGCAACACTTATAATCATCCAAGCATAAGCGTGAATGCTTACGGAAGGAACGAGCGTGCTCCAGAGTTTTGCAATAATATAACCGAATCCGAAGAAGGAAACTGCTGTAAAGAGACCAACGCCGAGATTTTCTACCTTTACGTTATCTCTCTTAGCCTGCATCTCAGGGCTGATTTCGAGCTCCGAAGCATCCTGTGAACCTGACTGGATAAGAGCTCCCTGTCCGTTCCACTTCTTGTCTACGAGGATCTTAACAATGAGACCTGCTATAACGATTGAAACCGCATTACCGATTGCAACCGCAGGGTTCATTACCGAGATAGCTTCTTCCGCTGTCATTGTTCCTGTCGACTCAAAGATCTTGCTTAGCGGAACAGCGCCTGCGCCCATGCCGCCGCCCATGATTGGGAGCGCAACGAGAAGCATAGCTCTTATTGCACCGAATCCTGTAACGGCTCCGCCGAGCATCGCGAGACCAAAGGCAACTACGATACCACCGAAGATTGCCGGGAAGTATCTTGCAGCAGCCTTCATGAGGAGCTTACGGTTCATTCCGAGGATGGATCCGCAAATAAGTGCAGCAATATAGAAGTCAAGGAATGCACCGGTTGGCTTGAAGAAAGATTCAATATTCTTCATCAGTGTTTCGGTGTAGGTTACTCCATCAGCATTCGGTGATGTAAAAAGATCAAAGAGTCCAAAGAAGTTGAAATAGCGAAGTATTCCCATACCGAAGATTACTACGATTGCACCACCGCCGAGATATGAGTTTACGAACGGTGTCTTATTTCCGATTTCATTGAGGATTGTTCCAAACACAATCATAAATGCGAAGCATCCTGCCATACCGGCCGGAAGTACGCCTATCATTGTTGCAAGAAGAACAACTACAGCAAAGATCGCGAAATAATACCAAGGCATGTTGAAAAGTTTGTAACAAGGTTTTTCCTGTGTCATGATATTACCCTCCATTGTCACTGGAAACGACTTAGATTCTGGCAACGCCGGATGCCTTTGCGGCCTCAGCTACTGCCTTTGCGACTGCCGGTCCAACGCGCTTATCAAACGCAGCTGGGATGATGTAATCCGCGGAAAGTTCCTCGTCGGATACGAGATCCGCAAGAGCCTTTGCGGCAGCCATCTTCATTTCTTCGTTTATATCCGAAGCTCTTACATCAAATGTTCCGCGGAAGATTCCCGGAAATGCCAGAACGTTATTGATCTGGTTCGGATAGTCACTTCTTCCTGTTGCGATAACCGCAGCACCACCTGCCTTGGCATCATCCGGGAAGATTTCCGGGGTTGGGTTAGCGCAGGCAAAGATGATTGCATCCTTTGCCATTGTCTTAACCATATCCGTTGTCAATGTACCCGGAGCAGAAACGCCGATAAATACGTCTGCTCCCTGGATTGCGTCCGCAAGAGTTCCTGTTTCCTTCTGAAGATTTGTTTCCTTTGCCATCTCTTCTTTGATCCAGTTGAGATTGTCGCGACCTTCGTAGATAACGCCTGTGCGGTCTGTCATTACGATGTTCTTAAAGCCCGCTGACAAAAGAAGCTTAACGATTGCGATTGCCGCAGCGCCTGCGCCCGAGGTTACGATCTTTACGTCTTCCTTATTCTTTCCTACAACCTTAAGAGCGTTCAATAGGCCCGCGAGTGTGATAACCGCAGTACCGTGCTGGTCGTCGTGGAAAATTGGAATGTCGCATTTTTCTTTGAGCTTTCTTTCAATCTCAAAGCAACGCGGTGCAGAGATGTCCTCCAGGTTTATTCCGCCAAAGCTTCCGGAAATGTTGTAAACGGTTTCAACAAACTCGTCTACGTCCTTGGTCTTAACGCAGAGCGGAAGCGCATCCACGTCGCCAAAGGATTTGAATAACACACACTTACCTTCCATAACAGGCATGCCTGCTTCAGGACCAATATCGCCAAGACCCAGAACCGCCGTGCCGTCAGTGATTACAGCACAAAGATTATGACGTCTTGTGAGTTCGTATGATTTGTTGATGTCCTGCTGTATCGCGAGGCATGGCTCTGCAACACCCGGAGTATAAGCAAGGCTGAGATCCTCTTTGCTCTCTACCGGGACCGTAGCAATAACTTCGATTTTTCCCTTCCACTCTCCATGGAGTCTCAGGGATTCTTTTGCATAGTCCATAACTAGTCTCCTCCCTTCCATCAATTGTTTTTCGATGATGATTTATTTGCTATTTCGCATTTGCATACTTATCAAATCCGATTATAACCAATTACTCTTTGCCAAAACGCTTGCGCATCATGGGCTTAATTCCGCCGGCCTCCAGTATCTTAAGCGCCTGGTCTCCGAGCTGATCGCAGTTCATGACTTCTCCGGTTTCCTCGATGGTAACTGTCCCCGCTTCCAAGTCTAGAGCAAGTGTCTGTCCCTCTTTTACTCGTTCGCTTATTCCCTTACATACAACGGGAACGAGGCCAAGGTTTACTGCGTTTCTAAAGAATATCCTTGCAAAGGATTCTGCAAGAACCGCAGAGGCACCCATATTGAGAAGCGCTATCGGCGCATGCTCCCTGCTTGAGCCGCATCCGAAATTTCTTCCTGCCACCACTATTCCTCCCTGAGGAAAGTTCGGTGATATATCTTCGCTGATTCCAAAGAAGCAGTGCTCTCCGATTTGTTTTGGATCCGTAATCGCAAGATAGCAACCCGGGTAAATCTGATCCGTATCTATGTTGTCGCCAACAACTATTGTTTTTCCTACAATCTTTTTATTCATTTTGCGGCCTCCTAAAGATACTCTCTTGGATCTGTTATCTTTCCATTTAGTATGCTTGCCGCAACCGTCGCCGGACTCGCAAGATAGATCAGCGATTCGTTGGAACCCATGCGTCCCGGGAAATTTCGGTTGGTGCTTGTGATACAAACCTCACCCGGTGCGATTACGCCTTCGTGCGCGCCGAGGCAAGCTCCGCATCCCGGAGTGGAGATGGAAGCGCCGGCATCCATAAGGTCTTTGATGTATCCCTTCTCCATGCATTCCTTCATGACTTCCGCTGATGCCGGAACTATAACCAATCTCGCATAAGGAGGAATATGTTTTCCTTTTAATATTTTGGCTGCGATTTCAAAATCTTCAGTGCGTCCGCCCGTGCAGCTTCCTATATAGCCCTGATCCAGTTTAACTTCGCCACTCGCGATAACCTCGCTTAGCGGATGCACGTTCTCCACGCTGCTTGGGCAGGCGAGGTTCGGTTCTATTTTGCTTACATCGAATAGATAACTTTCGCTATATACAAAATCGGGATCTGTTTCCTGAATTTCAAATTGGCGAACAGCCCTTTCCGTAACATAATCTATTACTTCTTGGTTGGGCTTCATATATGCGGTCTTTGCGCCCATCTCAACCGCCATATTGCATATCGTCATACGACCTGCGATATTTAGATTCTCCACATAACTACCAGTAAAATCGACAGCCTTGTAGACGGCACCGTCCGCTCTGATTTTCCCAAGAACCTCAAGTATAACGTCCTTCGGGAAAACGCCCTTTTGGGTTTCACCTTCAAGTCTAACCTCGATTATTTCCGGTACTCTGAACCAAAGTTCTCCCGTCATGAGTATGGTCGCCATATCGGTTGCCCCACAGCCGGTTCCCATAGCACCAAATGCCCCGTGGGTAGTGGTGTGGCTGTCCGTTGCGACAACTATCATTCCGGGATAAATAACGCCCGCTTCCGGCATTACCTGATGGCATACGCCACGGTCTATATCAAAGTGGAATTTGAGATTGTTCTTCTGCGCGAACTCTCTCATTTCTTTATGGTTGGATGCACTCTTCACATCCGGACAGGGCGCATAATGATCAAAAACAAAAGCGCAGCGGGTATTGTCCCACACTTTTTCTCCACCCATCTCATAAAAAGAGTAGACGGTCTGAAGGTACAAATCGTTGATCTCGGCAAAGTCGACCTTGGCCACTACGATTTCCCCTGTGTGTACCACATCCCTGCTGCTGTTCTTAGCAAGTATTTTTTCTATTGCGTGCACCGGTTACCTCCTAAATAATTAGTTTAACGCCGGCCTAATATTGCATATTGTATACAATATGCAATTATGATATCATTATATTAGGAAAATTGCAATAATTCTTTTACTTATATATTGCAATAATCCCTTCAATTTCTTACAATGTTAGGGAAATCAACGATTTCAACAGTTTTATTGGGAGAAATACATGGAAAAATTAGAGATTCTGCCTATAAGAATGCGTATAGCATCGATAATAAGAAAAGCTATCTATCTTGGCGAGTACAAGAGCGGCGATAAAATCAACCTAAGCGACATAGCCGAGCAGCTCTATGTCAGCAGAACCCCCGTGCGCGAGGCTCTGCAGGAGCTCGAGTCAGAGGGTCTCGTCACGCTTAGCATGAACAAAAGCGCCATAGTCAATAAGATAGATAAAAAGTTTATTCAGGATATCTTTGAGCTCCGCTCAATTTTGGAGTCAAAAGCCGCTGCAAAAGCTGCAGAAAACGGCATGGATGCAGATGCCCTTCTTGGTCGCCTGTATAAATTCCAGGAAGAACTCAAGGATGGCGGCAACATAGATAACGACGAGTATTCTCACCTCAATCAGGATCTCCACTCCGCGATCTGGGATGCCGCAGACAGCCATCTCATCAAATCAATTTTGATGCGCCAGTGGAGCGGTGCAAATCATCTCGGCGATATAATCTCCAAGAAGAAACACTATGAACAATCCACCAAGGAGCATATAGAAGTTCTGGAGCAGATAAAAGCCGGTAAACCACAGAAGGCCGGAAAAGCTATGGAACAGCACGTCATACGAAGCATGAACAATATCCTTTCACTCTACGAGGATTAAAGCGGAGCCGGGAAAATGGAAGCAATGATTCTTTCTTTCAATGCTATATTCCCTTTGCTCGCGTTTATGATGCTGGGTTATTTTCTCGGACGCATCAAACTTATAGATCAAAATGCGGCAGCAGGCATAAACAAACTCGTATTCAACGTCCTGCTTCCGGCAAATATTATAAACAGCATTTACAAAGCTAATTTACAGGACGATTTTGACATAAAGATCGCGCTCTTCGCAGCGTTCATCTGCCTATCGTCCTTTCTTATTATTTCTTTCGTCGTTAATAAAAAAGAACCGGACAAAACAATAGCCCCCGTAATGGCGCAGGGCATGTTTAAATCAAATTACAATCTTTTGATAATACCTATCGCAGGCAGTTTCTGCGGCACGGCACTAGGAATGGCGGCGATACTCGTTATGGTTACAACCCCCATCCTCAACACTTGCTCAACCATAGCTTTTGAAACAGCGCGCGGAAAGGGTGTAAGCGTTCCTCACATCTTAAAAAAGGTTATTCTCAACCCTCTCGTGCTAAGCAGCATAATAGCCGTTCTTATCAATCTTTCAGGTATCAAAATTCCGGCCGTCATTTCAAGCGGCGTAATAGAAAAGCTATCAAGCATGGCAACACCTGCCGCAATGATAGCTCTCGGAATGGGTTTTGATTTTGAATCTATGAAGAAATGGAAAACTCGTCTCAGCATTATCTGTTTCGTTAAACTTATCATAATGCCGATCGTATATGTAAGCATTGCGCTTCTCTGCGGAATCCGCGGCGCGAATCTAATAGCAATGCTCATCCTCAGCGGAGGTCCAACCGCCGTCAACTCTTATAGCACAGCAGTTGCACTCGGAGGAAACGGCGAGCTCGCCGGCGAAATCGTCGCCCTAACGTCGCTTCTTTCCGTGCTGAGCCTCTTTGTTTTCTTAACCGCTATTGCGGGCTGGGTGATTTAATCAATCTCACTGTTCGGCACCGCGCTCTTTACCCCGGTTCTCTCTGCCATCAACCTTCTTGAAAACCCAATAACTAATATGGAAGAGCAATAACACGATTATAAAGAATGCAATATATCTTACAAGTTGTGATTCCGGGAACCATTGGGCAACATTACCTCCCACGGCGCCCCCTTGACTCTCACCGTTTATATACATGAAGTTTGCCCCGGGTTTTTTTTTGTTTGCTATGACGCAAGGAATAGACAGTAGCGCCAGGCAACCTTGTGCCACCCAGATATCTTTATACTTCGGTCCTTTCCCATGCACGAACATCATATAGTAGGTCATAAAAATCGGAAGTTCGTGCTCAAGCCAGAACTGATAATACCTGTAATACGTTGGACCGGTCTTTGTAATCACCGTCGGCATTATCAAAGGAATCATGCCCAGCGTGAGCGAGAGGAAAAAACAGATCCCAAAGAGCGTGTCGTTCTTACTCATCACCATAAAGACGCAAGCAATGAGCGCCCATTGACATACCTGAAGCGGAAGTTTGATCATCAGGCTGTTAATTCCCGACTCATCGCCGACATATAAGAGTCTCCAGAAATACGACATCTCAACAATAATCATGATAAATGCCATTATATATCTGAAGCGCCCTTCCCACTTCCATTCTCGTATGCTAGTTCTTTTCTTGTATGTCAAAACAATCCCACATATAAGCAAAACTATGGGCAAGAAATGCCAAAATGAATAATACTGAAAATCTCCCGGCTCTCCGTATCCGAAGAAGCCCTCATCGTTAAAAGTGTACACGTTCAATCACGCTTTCTATATCATTGATAGTCATCTTTTTCTTCTAAGCGAAATATTATTTGTTCAGTCATTAATTGAAGTACGCCTCACGCTTGGCAACACCTCTATATCTAATCTATGTGTTTTCCCTATCCGTCATAAGCCTGCAGCGACAAAACAGCGTTCAAAATGTCGTCCACAGAAAACTTATAGTCAAGCACTATATATTTTAACATAGACCATTCCGAGAGGCGATATAGAACTATCAACCTTTCCAAAAGCTTCCGCTATCTGTCTTAGCGCACATAGATGAACACACCATTAAACAAACAAAAGGGGAGGTCATTTCCATGACCTCCCCTTGCCTGTAGGATCTTTTATCTGTTTAGTTTTCTGCGACAGTTTGCAGCGACCATCAAGATCAAAGAAGCTACTATGATGATGAACCACAGAATGATGTTTGACTCGTCGCCGGTGTTAGCCGCTGCTTTCGCCTCGGCCGCACCGCTCGCCGCGTCGGCATCATCTGCCGAGGTTGACGAATCTTCTTTCTCCGGAATTTTGGTATCCTGATAAGCTACCGTATAACCAGAGAAGAGGCTTGATGAAAATTCAAATCTTGTTTCCTCTGTCGGTCCCGCAAGAACCTTAGTCTCGCCTTCGTGTGCGCGTATAACGATGAACGCTCTTGTGTAACCTTCAGGAGCCGTTCTGAGCTCTTCAGGAACAATAACCACAAATGTTATTTCCTCACCTATATCGTGAACAAGCGTAGCAGAATCGTCGCCTATCTGCTTGTAGACTTTGATATCCAGATATATGCACGAAGTGTAACCCATATTTTTTACGAGTGCAGATGTGATTTCTTCTTCTTCAGCAGTAAGCTCATCCACCTCAGTAATCTCAAGATATACATGGCCTATCTCTCCACCCTCTTTTACGCGCTCAATCTCTTCCTCTGTGAGCAGGGAAAGGGCCGCCTCTTCACTTAGACCTCTTGCCTCAAACTGCATTCCATGCGAATAGATGTCTGTCTCTATTATGAGCTCGCCATTACCCTCTTCATAAGTTTCGTTTGAGCCCTCTCTGATCTTCCAATCATGAGTTATTGTAGGCTCTCCATCCTTAACCAGATAGTTCATAGCCTTCTCGCCTTCAAGAGATACAACTTTAGCCGTATATTTGCCGGAGGCTTTCGCTACGTTCTCAGAATAGAGGATTACTATGCTCTTTTCGTCAGCATTTACCGCACCCTCCAATGTAGCTGTTATCGATTTCTCCTCTCCGTCAAAATCAAACTTGCTATTCTCCTCGTCCGGCCATTTGAAGCTTACGACTTTCGGAGAAACCATGAGCGCTCCGCCTACGTATTCGATTTCGTAGTTTTCTGATGTCAAACCGCTGGCATTGATCGCATATGTTCCGATATCTTCATACTGCTTATATCCGATTGTGTATTCAAGAGTTCCTTCAAGTACGCTCTCGTCTTCACCCTCTACAAAGCCATCGTATCTGCATGTTCCTTCGGTAATATCTTCACCGTAGATGATTTCCTTATCGTCTGCAGTTATTGTAAGCGCCTTCTTATTGATAACAACCTCTTCACTTGCTGCAATCGGCTTGTAGTTTTCGGATACTATTAGATAGTAGATAGCAGCCGACTCGTTTACATCCTTAAGCCTTGGGCTCTCCTCGTAAACAACATCACTTAGGTCTCCCTTTGTAATTGTCACTTCGCCTGTTTGCGGATCCTCTTCTTCTATTTCAGTATCATCAAATCTACCGAGAAGGAGTTCGAGTTTTTCTCCCGTGATATCGTTTGCTAGATCCTCAAGGAATGCATCTCCGAGAAGTTCTACGAAGGATGTCATGCTGTAGAATACCTTTGCCTCTTCAGCATCTCCCCTTGTTGTTATACCTACCGTGATTCCGTGGGCCTCGCCATCATACAATGCTTCCCAACCTGCGGCCCGGTAATCAACGTCACCCTTTGTTATGGTATATACACCTTCATCGTATGTGATGTCATAATTGTTAAGTGCATCTTCGTTTGTTGCTACTAGGTCGATATCGTATGCACCGACTTTCTGGATGTCCGTAATAGCATTTCCTTCTTCGTCAACGCATGTATATGCGATTCCGAGGTCGTCTCCCCACACATAGTTTTCCATGGTGTCCTCTGTAATTGTATATGTGAATGGTTCAAGTCCTTCCATATACTTTGAAGTCTTATCGTCTGCCGCGATTTCTATCTGGGCCTTCTCAATTTCAAATGTTGCATATCCCGAAAGTCCTTTGTAACTATCTGTTTCCTCAACATGTGCCCTTACTGTATATTCGCCGGCCTTAGTCGGAACCTCTGCTGTCCAGTCTGCCTCGTCGTCGGAATTGCTCGGACGATATGTAAATGTAACTTCACCGAATTTTGCTTCTGCGCTTGGTGCATTTGTTGCTTCACCATATGTCCAGCCTTCAATCTCCGGCTCCTCTGTCCAGCTGTTGTCAGCCTGCTCTATTCCCCAGTTCTGAGTGGTGCTGTCCGCATTCTCATCAAAGGTGTAGTTAACAGCCTTTCCGGATTCAGGAAGTGCAGTTACTCTTGCAGTATAATCGCCTGCATCTATAGCCTTGCCCTGCTCGTATGTCAGTTCTCCGAGCTCATCTCCGTTAAGAGTTACAGGAACTGCTATAACCTTATGCTCTTCTCCGTCATACTGATATCCAAAGTCAGTCAAGCTGCCGATTTCACTAATCCATGTGAATGTCAGAACGTGCTTGCCAACAACCAGTTTGCCGGGTGCGTAGATGATATTGTAGTTATTTGACTCAATACCCTTTGCGGTTACATCATACTCACCAACATTCTGGAATTTGGTGTATGTATAGTCGTAGTCAAGGTTTGTGATAACAAGGTCATCAGTGCAACCTGTCGGAATTGTATAGCTGATTCCTTCCTTTGCATCTACAGGCTTTCCTGCGTCAGGCTCCTCACCATAAACGATATGCTGGTCATTTGTAGTAACCGTGAGGTCAGCCTTGGTGATTGTTACAGTCTTGGATCCCGATACTGCATCTCCCTTGTCAGGATTCTTATCAAAGTTCTCAGACTCGATATAGTAGTAAACGGTCTTTGTTCCTACGTCTGTGAGCGATACACTCTCAGCAAGTGGATCGTCTGTCTTTTCTGCTGTTTCAATATTCTCTTCTGTAAGTTCTACATCCGAGTACCAAATGGTTGCATCGTGTAGATGTGGTTCAATGATTTCTACATCGATTCCATGTGGCTGTCCATCATAGACAGCGCTTACATCAGAAGCAGATATATTTAGATATCCCTTTGTGATTGAATATGTTCCTTTGCTGATTGTTGCACTATAGTTCGGGTTCTCATCCCAGTTGGCATTGATGTCATATTCACCAACAGAGCTGAGCAGTGTGGCGTCTGTTGATAGCACGATTCCGAGTTCGTCTCCTTCTACATAGTCACCACTTACTGTATAAGAGAGCGGAAGGAGTGCTGTGCGGTACATGCTTATCTTATCATCTGCGCCGATTACAATCTCTGCAGGCTTAATCTGGAAGTCAACCGTTGCTTTGATTTCTCTATAGTTCTCTGTTCCCGGAACCGTTGCACGCATGATGTAATTTCCTGCTTCAGTCGGAACTTCGCTTGTATATGAATCAAGGATATGCAGGAGACCTGCCTTCTTGTATTCATAAACCACTGTGTCTTTTCCAAGTTTAGCTACTGAAGTCGGTATGCTTGCAGTCTTTCCGTATGTCCAATCGCTAATAGCCGGCTCAATATTCCACGCATTATCGCTCTTGGTAATTTTCCAATTGTGGCTTATGCTCTTTTCGCTTGCGAGCATTACATAGTTTGCAGCATCGCTTCCTGCGATTGAGAGAACCTCTGTAACATAGGCACCAACATTGGTCTCTTCGTTTCCGTTATAGCTATTTACATTTACATCGTCTCCGTTAAGAGCATTTGCTATTGTAGCGGTAGGTCTATGTGCCTCTGCGTCATAAACGTAGCTGTTTTCACTCCATGTGAATGTTAC
Organism: uncultured Eubacteriales bacterium; assembly: GCA_902776725.1. Lineage (GTDB taxonomy): Bacteria > Bacillota > Clostridia > Peptostreptococcales > Anaerovoracaceae > Eubacterium_B. Next base: position 40,229 of record CACYQX010000007.1, read on the forward strand.
AGCCTTTGGTTCTACCGTCATAACGCCACTTACGTAGCTGATCTCGTAGTTGGCGGAGTCGAGTCCAAATGGGATAATGTCGTATTCACCAACATTGCTTCCCTCTGCATACTCAACGCCAGCCTTCTCATATCTATAAGACAGTGCACCGTCAAGATCGCTTTCGTCTTCACCTGCGATGAATCCGCTGTATGTTACACCGGCATTTTCTGCCTCGTCACCGTATGTGATAGTATTTTCATTTGCTGTAACTGTCAGTTCAATCTTGTTAACTGTTACATCTACACTTCCTGCGATTGCAGGCTCGCCTTCATAGTATCTGGACTCTACGAAGTAGTAGATAGTCTTTGTTCCGGCGTCTTTTACCGTTACGCTCTCAGCTGTTGCTGACTTTGTTCCGACTGTCTTATAGTTCTCAACGGTCAGTTCTTCAGTTGCATAGTAGATAGTTGCCTTTCCTTCTTCGTTAGGATCAAGGGTAACCTTGATGCCATGAGCCTTACCATCATAGTTTCCGATATATCCTTCTGCGGATACGCCCATCTTTGCCTTTGTGATGGTGTATGTTCCGTTTACAGGAGTGATATCGTAGTTTCTTGTGATATGTGCATCATCGCTTGTCGTAACTGTGATTTCGTATTCACCTGCGGCAGCGGTGCTTGCAGCTTCTGTTGTCAAAACGATACCGAGGTCGTCGGTTCCATAGGCCATTCCGCCGAGCTGGTATGTAAGCGGTTTGAGTGTTTCGCCGTGTGTGGATGCCTTGTTGTCAGCCTGAACGGTGATTTCTCTCTGTCCGATTACGAACTCGTCTATCGAGAACGAACCTTCATAAAGGTCTGTTCTCTCAAGAGTAGCCTTTACATAATATGTGCCTGCGTAAGATGGTCTTCCACCTACTGAAGCTGCTCCATCGGCTGCTGTAGTCTTATTCTCGCAAGCTTCATCTGTGAAGAATTCAACTACTGCCTTGTCTGCATCAAGCTCTGCAGTAACAACTGCTTCGTTTGCCATATCGCCGTATGTCCAATCCTCCACAGAAACGTTTACCATATTGCTGAACGGAACAACACTCCATGCATAGCTTGCACTCTCGCTTCCTGTGAGTGTGTAGTTCTTTGCCTTTGCTCCGGTGAGCTCTGTTGCTGTAGCGGTATAATCGCCAACCTCGGTCTTTGCATTGTTTGTATATGCTGCAACGCTTATAACATCACCGAGGATAGCATTTGTTACTTCAGCAGTTACGCTTCTTTCTGTTCCGTTATAATTGAACTCGCTAGGTGTAGTCCACTCAAGTTCTACAACCTTAGGATTAACCGTAAGTGTTCCTGTCTTATATGTAGCTTCGTAGTTATGCTTACCTTCTGCTTCTTTTAGTCCGGAAGCGGTAATAGCATAAGCCCCTACTTCTGGCTCTTCCGTATAGTTCTGATAGTCAAATGTCATAGCAGACATATCTAGAACATCTTCTGTCTCGCCTTCTACCAGACCATCTACGGCAATCTTTTCACTTATCTCTGTATCGGCTGTTTCTGCAGGATCGCCATATACAATTGCTCTATCCTTTGCGATAACAGTGAGTGCCGCAGGTTTAATTTCTACAGTTTCAGTACCAACGATTACATCCGGCTTGGACTGATCGGTGATTACGATATAGTGAATATCTGCAACCTGAGCATCGTGCATTACCGGGCTCGTAAGCTCGTAATTCTTTGTTGCGAGAGCTGTCGCAAGTGCTGTGTATGCTGCCTCAAACTCTTCATCACTCTTGTCATAAGCATCATGAACGTTTGCTACAAGCGCATTGATTTCAGAATCAAAGCCTTCAGCTGCTGTGTAATAAACAGCTGCTCCGCTATCTCCAACAACCTCTACCGTGATTCCATGGTCGTCATTCTGACCGCCGTAGATTCCGGTATAGCCCTCTGCATTAACAACAGTGTCATTTCTGGTTACTGTGAATGTTCCCTCTACAAAGGTTACATTGTAGTTACCCAAAACGTCCGATTCGTTTTTCCAATTGGGGATTGTCTGATACTTTCCTGCCTTTGTGATATCTGCGTCTGTGGATACCTCTATCTTTTCGTCAAGAGCCGCACGGTCTGCTTCAACAAAGTCGCCTGCTACTGTATATGTGATAACAGGAAGTGCCTCGCCGTTTCTTACGACCATACCGTCATCAGCAGTAACCTTGATTGTTGCCTTTTCTATTACAAAGGCCTTTGTAGCAGATGCTTCTGCGTAATTTGTTGTCTCAGGAACTGTAGCCCTGACCATATAGTTTCCTGCATTTACAGGAACTTCTACTGTCCAGTTCTCTCCGTCTTCGGAATATGTATAAGCAACACTTTCTTCACCGAACAAAGCCTTGGCTGTAGGAGCATTTGCGCTCTTTCCGTAGGTCCAACCTGCGATATCTACAGTAACTTCGTTTTCAGTCTTTTTGATTTCAAGTTCTCCGGACTCACCTTCTGCGATAGCATAGTTCATAGCATCGCTTCCTGTGAGAGCCTCAAGCTTAACCTGATATGTTCCAACATTGGTTGCAACGTTTCCTGTCAGACTTCCGGCGTTTACTTCCTCTCCGGAAATGATGTCGGACGCATTAAGCTGAACAAGATTCTTGTTATATATCTTTGCTGTTCCATCGTATGTGTATGAGTCTTTCTCATATGTAACATGGATTTCCTTCTTTGTGATAGTAGCCTTTACATCAGTAGGTGCTACGAGCGTGTAGTTTGATGCATCCTTTCCATCAAGAGCAAGTCCGCTTACCTGAACGCTATGCGTTCCTACATTCTTGTTTGCGCTTACTGCTGAAGCTCCTGCAACATCTACAGTCACTTCATCGCCTGCGCATACTCCTACGAGAGCCACCTCATTAGCGTCAATTTCTACGCCGGTGGATCCGTTGTATACACGGGTTACACCCTTTATTCCGGAAACTGTAAGAGTCTTAACTGTGATTGATGCATTAAGTGTTCCGCCAAATGCCTCATAGTTATCCGGAATAATATAGTAGAAATAGATTCCGCTATCAGCTACAGTTTCTACATCGTAGCCGCTATTTGTGGTAGCGCTTGCTGTCTTCGCTTCTGCGGCAGCCTTTGCTTCAGCCTCAGTCTTGCCGTAGCCAATCTTATATGCGTGGCCCTCGTCCTCTGTCTTTGCTGTTGCCTTGATTGCATGATTGGTTCCGTCATAGATGCCCGCGTAGTTCTCAGCCTTAACCTCAAAGTATTCAGCATTTGCCTTTACGATATTGAACTCTGCAGAAACAGATTCTGACTCGGCAAAGTTTCCGCCGGCCTTTGCAACTACTGTTACAGTTGCTGTTCCAACTTTGATATTGTTATTCCATGTCAAAGTGTAATCATCTGCGCTTACAACATCGCCGTTCTTATCATAAACGGTGAGCTTCGGCATGATTGCATTTCCGGTATATTTCATATTGGCGATAGCCTTGATATGGTCAAACTCGTTCTGTTCCCACTGTGCGTAGAGAGTATAGTGTTCAGAAGTTCCGAGGTCTTCGTTCCAAACTGTCTTAACTCCAGCCTTATATGCTGTGCCCGTTCCGTCAGCCTTTGTATTCCACTCAACAAAGCTGTATCCGGCCTTTGTGTATCCGCACTCTACAGGAGTAATGGTTTTACCTTTAGCGATTGTGGCAGCCATCTCACCGCCTTCTCCGCCGTTTCCTTCGTAGTAGAGATCCGGATCGAGGTTCCAATGCGCATAGAGTTCTTCGTTATCGCTGAACGCATATTCATCACCGGCGTTTCCTACCTTTGTTCCGCCGAATGCTTCTGTAAACCAACCATCAAATGTATAGTTTTCTCTCTCAGGAAGTGCAGGGAGCTTGATAATAGCATCGTCCCATTTAACTGTGAGAGTCTTTGCTGCTGTGAAATATGTTGCAGCAAATGCAGGAGTTAGCTTTCCGCTTGTAGCGATCAGCATTGTCTCTCCGTCAAAGTATCCGGCAAATTTTGCATTTGCGGACATATTGTCTGGATCCTGAACGTCGCCATCTGCATTGGCATCAAACGTTACAAGAAGCTCGCGTGAAGGAACTTCTATAGCATCAAGTTCTATAGCTGCTTCGCTATCTTCAAATACTCCTTCTGCATATTTTTCATAAATCTTTTTTGTGCCTTCTTCGGTAGCTCCGTTCTGAGATAGAGTAATCTCATATACGGAAGCTTCCCAACCTGCATAGAGGTTTGTTGCCTGTGTATATTTCTCATAGAAGGATTCCGGAATTGTTCCGTCTGCAGGGATAACAGCTGTTCCTTCAGCATCTGTATTCTCGTAGAAACCTGTGAATGTATAATTTTCACGAGTAGGTACTGTAACAGGGCTTGAGAGTGCAGTCTTATGCTCTGCGTCCTGATAGTATCCGCTGTTGTCCTTATATGTATAATTGATTTCCTTTGTGTAATCGTTTGTGGCATCAGGTGCAACAAGTACAACCGTGATGTCCGCAGCCTTCCATGTGGCTGTCATTGTTACAGAACCACCATTTGCATTCAGCTTTCCAAATGATGTTCCCATAACTGCAGTAAGTTCTTCTGCCGTTGTCTCTTCGCCACCGGCAATATGAGTTGTACCCGCATCCATTCCGGCGATAGTCCAACCAGTGAACTTGTATCCGGCCTTTGTTGGGTTTGCAAGATGGAATGTCTTGTTGTAGTCGTATGACTTAACCTCATCCTGAGCAACATCCTCATGAACTCCACCGTTAAGGTCATAGCTTACTTCATATTTATCGTCAGCCCAGATTGCAGTAACTTCTACCTCGCCCTTCTGGCCTCTCAGGTTAAGAAGTATAACCTTCTCATCTGCTTCATCTACAGAATATGTATATGTGTGATCCGTAACTTCTGTTCCTGCTATTACATGGTGGGCTCCATCCATTCCTGTGATCTTCCATCCCATGAATACATAGCCTGCGCGAGTCGGAGCCTTTACACTGAATGACTCGTCAAATGTTGCAGCATACGGATTCTCTGTTCCTTCTGCAAGAGTTCCGCCGTTAGCATCGTATCTAACCGTGTATGTATTTGCAGTCCACTTTGCAACAAAGTTTACTGTTCCTGCTTCAGCACGGAGATTCTTGAATGTCGTTTCAACAACATCATCAGCACTTGCATCAGTACTTGTATGAGTCCCGATGCTGTGAGTAACTTCGGCTTCCATTCCGCTTATAGTCCAGCCTGCAAATGTATAGCCTTCTCTTACAGGATGATGGAGTGTGAACGTTTCATCAAATGTTGCAGTAGCTGTTGCTTCTTCCTCTGTTGAATCGCTGATGCTTGAACCGGCGAGCTTTCCACCGTTTGCATCAAGAGATACAGTATAAGTTTTAGCAGTCCACTTTGCATAGAGCGTTTTATCCGAAGCAACCTTATGCGGGTTGTTTACAAATGCGCCTGCTGCTGTTATATACTGAGCGCCTGCACCATTTGGGCTTGCATAGTATCCGCCAAATTCATAGCCTGTGCGAGCAGGCACTTCAATAGATTCAATCTGAGCCTTATGCTCACTATCCGAATAATACTTTGCAGTATCAAACGTATAGTAAGCACTCTTTGTTCCTTCGCTTGTTGCGTTCTGTCCGTCAAGAGTGATTACATAATTGTTAGCCTTCCACTGAGCATAGACTGTAATCGTTCCACCGTTTGTTGATGTTAGGTTCTTAACGCTTGCGCCGTTTGAATAAGCAGTACCTGTTCCATCCGCCTTGGTGTTCCATCCATTGAAGGAATATCCCGTCTTGGTAAAGCCGTTGTTTGTAAGGTTCTTTGCTGTGTCGTAAGTGTGAGTTGACTTAGCTGTGCTTCCGCTTGTGTTTCCGTTTCCGTTGTATTCAACATACCAGGTGTTAGCCTTCCACTGAGCGTAGAGTGTAACTGTTCCGCCGTTTGTTGAAGTAAGGTTCTTAACGCTTGCACCATCGGCATAAGCTGTACCTGTTCCATCAGCCTTGGTATTCCAACCATTGAATGTATAACCCGTCTTGGAATAAGCGTTTGATGTAAGAGCCTTGCTTGCATCATACGTATGGCTCGAGTTGCTCATTGAGCCTGATGTGCTTTCGTTTCCGTCATATTTTACGGAGTATGTATTTGCTTTCCACTTTGCATATAGATTTACGGTTGCGGCATTGGTTGTTGTAAGGCAAGTTACCTTCTGCTGGTTAGAATAGTTAGTACCAGTCCCGGAAGAATTTGTATTCCATCCATTAAATGTGTAACCCGTCTTGCTGAATGCGTTTGCAGTTAGCGCTGTACCTACCTCCTGCCAAATCTTCTGGCTTGACATGGAGCCACCGGTGTTTCCGTTTCCGTTGAACTTTACATAATAATGTACACGCTCAAAGATCCAGTCACCCTGTGTGCCCGAGGTTGCATTCCAAAGGTGAATAGCTGTAGCACCGGCTGTGTTACCTCCTTCTGTCTGGAGATGCATGCCTGTGTTTGTTCCGTTTGTAATACGGTAGTACTTGCCGTTATCTACACTCTTGAGCCACCACTGGTCAAAATCTTTATAGTTAGAGGATGTCTTGTACCACATGTGGACCTTTGTTCCGTTGGAGCTAACATAGCTGGCACCACCCTCCGGGCTCATGATGTAATTAGTATTGTCGCGGAGCTTGATATAGAAATTGTAATTAATCTTCTGAACTTTAAACTGTCCACTGGAGTCTTCGCGCTTCTCGCCATTACTAAGCACAAATTTGTTTCCGTTCTCAAGAGTGCCGGTATACTGTACTATGGATCTCTTTGGATCCTTTCTTAGACGAATAATATATACACCACCATCTACAACGCTATCTGATGTTGTGTTGTATGCTGTTTCAAACTCTTCGACTTCCTCTTCGGTGGGTTCTTCTTCCTCAGTTGCTTCAGTTCCCATCTGATATTCAGCAATGTCTTTTCCAAGAGAAAGGCCTGCTGCTACCTTTGCACTTGCTTCTGATGTAGAGTCTGCGATTGCCCAAGCATCTACATAAGAACCGCTGTTGGAGAAACCGGCGATTTCTCCTTCTGCATTAAGAGCACCAACGGTGATTGCGGACCATACGTTAGCAGGACAATATCCTGATGCATCAGCAGCATCGTTACCCGCAGCTACAACTACGTAGATTTCTTTAGCGATTGCTTCATTAATAATGCTTTCTATAGCAGCACTGTAACCTCTTGCACTGAACGGGAGAACTATGATGTCTACTCCGGATTCAATCGCAAGCTTTACTCCTGCATATACAGATGCGACAGAACCTTTTCCGTTTCCGTCGAGAGCTTTAATTGATATTATTTTTGCATTTGGATTTTCTATTGCTATTATCGAGGCAAGACCTGTACCGTGTCCGTTGCTATCAGCACCGTTATCACCAAGTACAGAGAGAGTTGTAATGACATTGAAACCACCCGCTCCTGTATCAACGAGAGCGATTGTATTCTTACCGCTTATTACAGGTGTTGTTTCTTCACTGGCTGCCGCGAGCGGGTTATCGTTTGCAGATGCAGAATCTGCCTGCGCAGATGCAGACGCGGTATCGACATTGGTTGGAGCAGATTCATTTGTTGATGCGTTTACTGCACCATCTATCGATGCAAAGATTGCTATAGATTCATAATATCTCTGTGCCGCGTTCAGTTCTTCTGCAGAGTCAAAACCGAGAAGAGCAACATCATCAAATGTTCCGAGAACCGCATCCTCTTCTCTTGTATTGATGCTTCCACCAAAGCCAACAAGCAGTCTGTATCTAAACTGCTTGTTTGGGTCTATGCCGTAATCTTCACCCGCAGTTTCTTCCGCTTCTTCGGTAGTCACTTCCTCTGCAGGTACTTCTTCACTGACAGCTTCAGCAGCAGGGATTTTTTCTTCGGGAGTTTCTTCAGAGGCAGATATCTCTGCTTCTCGAAGCTCTTCCTCCATATTAGTCTCGGATTCGGCAACCGCTGCATTAAACGCTTCAATTTCTTCAATTGCGTATTCATACGAAGCTTCCGAAGTTACCATTTCCGCAACTTCCTCCGCCGATGCCTCATCGGCTTCATCAGCTGCCACTATATACTCCTCTGAAACTATTTCTTCAGCAGACTCTCCTTCAGGAGCTGCCACTAGAGTTTCTTCAGCACTCTCTTCTTCACCCTCCAACGCGGGAACGTCATCGAGAGCAAAGGAATATGTAGGCATCATGCTAAAAATCAGCATGACACACATTACTAAAGCTGTGATTTTCTTTAATTCTCTAGTCATTTTTCTCACCTCGGTTATCTGTGTCGGTTCATCATAGTAACTTTACCACTGTCAAGACACATTTGTTGTCACCACCTTGGTAACGTTTTGGTAACGTTTTCCCGGGGTGCCATTAGAAAAGTGTTAAATAAAAAAGCGGCGCATTTGCGCCGCTCTATTGCGAATATGTTGCAAACCCTGATGTGAGCTTCATAGAAATCTTTGCCTTCATAATTATCTTTGATAATCATCAATTTCTGTTGCTAATTTTTCAGCATGTTTCAGATACCAACCGTCTTCATCTTCATCAGCTTCTACAAATTCAACATATTCATTCAGTATGGCAAGTTTAATATCATAAAGATACTGCTCATAGTCCGGCTTTATCTGAAGCAACCCATAGACACGATCAATGAAAATCTTCTTTTGAACATCATTCATATAGAATGGGAACGTGGCTCTATCTTCTGTTGCATGCGCGATAAATCTTGCTATATCAAGAGAGTACGGCATTACCCCACCAAACCCCCAATCAATTAAATACACTTTATCATTATGATTTACCGCGTTAAACGCAAAATAATCACCATGGGACATGGTTCTTGGGCATGTATGCTGACGGTCAAGAAATACTTTATAGGCTTTTCCGATAGTCATATTATCTTTGATGAATGAGTATCTTTTTTCAATTCTCTTTATATAAGCATCAAAGCGCTCTGTGTCGGGACAATTCCAATAGGCATTCTGAATCGCCGCAAGGCTCTCGGCTGATTTCTTGGATAAATCATCTGTCATATCCCGTAAATCATCGCCTTCAACATATTCCAAGATAACCCACAAATCTTCTCCATCAATGTATTTGCCGTAGTATTCAGGAACATTGAAATCGTATTTGGAGAGATACTTCTCATAGTTTGAAGCCTCACGTTCAGAAGCTTTTTTCATTATTCTGGTGTCACTGTGAGTTTTTATTTTATATACATCATACTCGCGAACGTCGTCCTCTTCCTCGCCATATCGCTCACATATTCTGGAGATTGATTCTATAGTGCCGTCTCCAAGAATCTTTTGAGCAAGTTCGCGTACTTCAGTTTCTACTTCGCTTATTTCAAATGGTCCATATTCCATCATCACATACTCCTCGTCAAAGCCAGATTAGCTTAATTCTTCATTTGGCTAAGAATCTATCTGGATATAATCAGAATGCCTGAACAAAATGATATCTTTTCAAATGTCAGATTTGGTAATTCCGCCCTTAATTCCTCGGCGACACAATAGAATTCGTCATCATCCCATTCGTCACCAGCAGCTTCCATGCATGCATCAAATTCCTCGCGAGTCTCAAAAGCAACATCCCCAATCAGAATCTTACCGCCTTCATTCAAGTGCGTAAGCAAATCCTTTATGAATACAATCTTTTGATTATCTGTCAAATGATGAATGGAATAAGTTGCTACGATGAAATCATAAGTTCGTTCCTTGAGAGGCGCCACTAACCCTTGTGCAAAATCACCTTGATACAAATGTGCACCAGGCATCCTTTCAGAGGCGAGTTCAATCATTCTCTCAGAGAAATCCTGTCCATAAATATCGCACCCTTTTTCATATAGCTTTGCCGCAAGCGTTCCTGTTCCAAACCCAATGTCCAGCACCACAGCGTTTTCTTTGTTCATGATTGTGCTATAAATGTTTCCGAGTATTCTTTTATATCCTGCAAATGGATATTCATTGTCATCATCGGTAATGCCAACATCCGCATCATATCCATCAGCCCATAAATCAAAACCTTTGTTATCTAACATTTTTACCTCACAAATTTGAATTTGTTTAATTTCCTAGGCAGAATTGCAATTTTGCTCGTTTATGCATGCATATTTTGCAAAAATGACATTTCTGCCTAGCAAATCAGCTGTTTTGC
>CACYQX010000008.1 GCA_902776725.1 uncultured Eubacteriales bacterium
TAAATAAGTTGGTCGAGCTGACATCAGAAAAGTCTTATAACTGCACCATCACCCAGACCGGATGTATCGGCATGTGCACATATGAACCCATTGTTGAGGTTTATGGAAAGAACGGGGATCATACAACATATGTCCTCATGGATCCCGATAAAGTCTCTGTGGTTTTGGATGAGCATATCGGAAAAGGCAATATCGTAGAAGAATATACGATTAATGCTGCTGGCAGCAAGGAGGTATAAGTATGTATCGCGCAAATATACTTTGCTGTGCGGGAACAGGATGTAACGCCGGCAGATCGCAGGAGATTTACGATAATTTTAATAAGTATCTGACCAAGTACAAATTGCAGGATGAGGTCAAAGTTGTTAAAACAGGTTGCTTTGGTCTCTGTCAGAAGGGACCGATCGTTGCGGTCTATCCTGACAAGGTTTTCTACTGCCATGTTAAGCCCGAAGATGTAGAGAGAATAGTTTCAGAGCATCTATACAAAGGTCGTCCGGTAGTGGAACTTGAACTCTCTGAGGAAGATCTCGAGACTAACGAAACCATATACGATATAGACAAGATTAAATTCTATGAAAAGCAGGAGCGTATAGCTCTAAGAAACTGCGGAAAGATAAACCCGGAGGATATAAACGAATACATTGCAATAGGCGGATACGAGGCGCTTGGTAGAGCGCTTACCGAGATGACGCCGCAGCAGGTTATCGATGAGGTTAAAGCTTCTGGACTTCGTGGACGTGGAGGCGCAGGATTCCCAACGGGTAGCAAATGGCAGTTTGAGGCAGACCAACCCGCCAAAGAAAAATATGTAATCTGTAATGCAGACGAGGGTGACCCGGGTGCATTTATGGATAGATCAATATTGGAAGGCGATCCACACGCAATCATAGAAGGTATGGCGATAATGGCCTATGCTGTTGGTGCTCACTACGGATATGTATATATCCGTGCGGAATATCCGATAGCCGTTAATCGTCTTAGGATTGCAATAGGCCAGGCCAAGGAACTTGGGCTATTGGGAAAGAATATTTTTAACAGCGGATTTGATTTTGACATTGAGATAAGACTGGGGGCAGGAGCCTTTGTTTGTGGTGAAGAAACAGCATTGATTTCCTCTATACACGGACGCCGTGGAATGCCGACGCCAAAGCCACCATTCCCCGCAGTTTCAGGCGTATGGGGAAAGCCCACGAGCATCAATAATGTTGAGACCTTGGCCAATATAGCTCAGATACTCACCAAAGGTGCATCTTGGTATGCCTCCATCGGAACAGAAAAATCGACGGGAACCAAAGTATTTGCTCTTGGTGGAAACATTAAGAACACAGGACTTGTAGAGGTTCCAATGGGAACGACGCTTCGTGAAATCATCTACGAAATCGGCGGAGGGTGCCCCGGAAACAAAGAATTTAAGGCAGTGCAGATTGGTGGACCGTCAGGCGGCTGTATACCGGCGGAGCTTATAGACACACCTGTTACATACGAGGATATAGTTAAGACCGGCGCAATCGTTGGTTCGGGCGGAATGATTGTCATGGACGAGGATACCTGTATGGTTGACATGGCAAGATTTTTCCTTGAATTCACCAGAGTAGAGAGTTGCGGTAAATGTAATTACTGCCGTATCGGAACCAAGAGAATGCTTGAAATTCTGGAGCGCATAACAGAAGGAAACGGAAGGGAAGGCGACATAGAACTATTGGAAGAACTCGCCGAGAAGATTAAAGACGGTTCTATGTGCGGTCTTGGCCAGACAGCTCCTAATCCTGTGCTTACCACACTTAAGTATTTCAGAAATGAATATGAGGATCACATCAAGAATCACAAATGCACAGCAGCATCATGTAAAGCCCTTATCAAGTATGAAATCACCGATAAATGCGTAGGCTGCACATTATGCGCGAGAAATTGTCCGGTTAACGCCATAAGCGGTAAGGTCAAAGAGAAACACGAGATTGATCCGGAAGTCTGCGTTAAGTGCGGAAAATGTCAGGACAATTGTAAGTTTAATGCCATTATAAAATTCTAGGGAGGAAGAAAACAATGAAGAAATTCAGACTCAATATAGATGGTAAAGAGGTAATCGGCCTTCCTGGACAGACCATATTGGATGTGGCAAGAGAAAACGATATATTTATTCCTACACTTTGCTATGATGAGAGAACTTCGATTTACGGTTCCTGCGGGCTCTGTGTATGCGAGGTTGAAGGCAATCCGAAACTTGTGAAGGCATGTATTACCGAGATAACCCCGGGCATGGTTGTTATGACCCAAACCGAGAGGGTGGTAGAGTCCAGAAAGACCAACCTGGAACTTCTCATATCCAACCATTTGGGTGACTGCGTAGCGCCTTGTAAGAAGGCTTGTCCTGCCAACACTGATTGCCAAGGTTATGTAGGCCTCATAGCAAATGGCGAATTTGAAAAGTCAAACGAGCTCATCAAAAACAAAATTCCGCTACCCGCATCAATCGGAAGAGTTTGCCCTCATCCATGCGAAGATGCATGCAGACGCAGATTTGTAGATGAACCTATAAGCATTGCTATGCTTAAGCGTTTTGCGGGAGATTACGATCTTTCGAGCGACAATCCATTTATTCCGGATATCGCTCCGGAAACAGGAAAGAGCGTTGCCATAATAGGTGGTGGCCCTATGGGATTATCTGCCGCATATTTTCTCAGACAGATGGGACATGCCGTCACAATATTTGAGGCGATGCCAAAGCTCGGCGGAATGATGAGATACGGCATTCCTGAATACAGACTTCCAAAGGAAGTTTTGGATGCGGAAATCGATATAATTGAATCAATGGGAGTGGATTTTGTGACCAATACCAAGGTGGGTCAAGACATTCCGTTTGAAACAATAAGGGCAGATTATGATGCCGTACTTATCGGTGTAGGCGCATGGATATCCACAGGAGTAGGCTGCAAAGGTGAGGATGCTGAAGGTGTAATCGGCGGAATAGACTTCTTGAGAAGCGTTGTTAGAAACACTCCGCTTGAAATCGGAAAGAATGTTGCGATTGTTGGCGGAGGAAATACCGCTATGGACGCATGCCGCAGCGCTGTTCGTCTGGGTGCAGAAAAAGTATATAACATCTACCGCAGAACAAAGGCGGAGATGCCTGCAGACATGATAGAAATCGAGGAAGCTGAGGAAGAAGGAGTTATCTTTAAGAACCTCACAAATCCTTTGGAAATCAAGAAAGACAGAAAAGGTCATGTTAAGGAGATAGTTCTTCAGGTAATGGAACTTGGCGAACCCGATGCATCGGGCAGAAGAAGTCCTGTTCCGGTTAAGGGTAAGACCGAAACCATAAGCGTTGATACTGTAATTCTTGCTATCGGTCAGGCCGTTGATTCTAGCCCGTTTGATCTTGATAAGACTAAAAAGGGTGCGATCGCATATGACGCCAATACCTTTATGACAAGCATGCCCGGTGTATTTGCCGGCGGTGACTGCGGAAACGACAAGATTTCAATTGCTGTTGAAGCTATTGCCGACGCCAACAAGGTATCAGAAATAATAGACGCATATCTTGCGGGTGAAGCGATAGAATATGAGGCGCCTTTCTATGTGGAACGCACCGATGTGGACGAGAATACCTTTGAAGACAGAGAGAGATTGTTCCGCGAAAAGGCCGATCAGTTAAGTGCAAAGGAGCGCAAAGACAATTTCACTGAGATTATTTACAGTGGGCTTTCTCCTGAGCAGGCCATAAAAGAGGGTTCTCGCTGTCTTGAATGTGGATGTCATGACTTCTTCGAGTGCAAGCTAATAGACTATGCAAATGAATACAAGGTTCAGCCGGAGCGCTTTGATGGAGAAAAGAATGTCATTGAATTCAAGGATGATCATCCATTTATCGTTCGCGACCCCAATAAGTGTATCCTCTGTGGTCTCTGCGTAAGAGTTTGCGATGAAGTAATGGGAGTGGGTGCTCTCGGTCTTGTGGATAGAGGATTTGATACGGTTGTCAAGCCGTCTATCGATAGACCGCTTTGTGAAACGAACTGCGAATCCTGCGGCCAGTGCGTTGTGGTTTGTCCGGTAGGTGCAATCCAGGAGCGTCAATCGGTTATCAAGGAAATACCTCTTGAAACAGACCATACAATAACTACCTGTGCCAATTGTTCGGTAGGTTGCACAATGGATTTGGAGTCCTATGGAGATATGCTTGTTAAGGCAAATCCGGACAAGGAAGGATTTGTTAACAAAGGTCTTTGCTGCGGCAAGGGTAAATGGGGATTTGATGTATCTCTCTTAGAGGACAAGATCGTAGATCCGATGATAAAATACGGCAAGGGTAAGCATGAAGCAACGGATTATCACGAAGCCCTGATGTTGGCAGCCAAGAAAATGGAGTCGATCAAGATTCGCCACGGCGAAGATTCCATAGCTGTCGCAATATCCGATAGATATACGAACGAAGAAGCCTATGTTATGAAGAAGTTTGCAAAGGTAATCGGAGCAAAGGTTATGAGCTTCAATAACAGGCATAATGGACTTCTTGATGTTCTCGGTATAGATGCAACTCCAAACACAATTGATGAACTCCTGTCCACTGAAGTAATACTGGTTCCGGGATTCATAAAGAGTCGTTCACCTGTTATATGGAATAAAATCAAACAGGCTGCGGAAGCCGGAGCAAAGGTAATTGTTATAAACACCGCGGGTGCCGAAACAGAATTCAAATTTGCTCATAAAGTGGTCACGTCCAAGAACAGCGTAGATGTACTTAAGGGCATCGCAAAGGCAATGATAGATGCCGGAGCAAAATCAAGTGACGAAGGCTTTGATGCATTTAAGAAATCCCTTGCGGGAGTAAAGCCGACAAAGGCAGAATTTGAAATCGCAGAGCTCTATGCCAAGGCCAAGAAGGCGATGATAGTGTTCCAGCAGAACGTGCTTAGCGTGGAAGCCGCAAGATTAATAGGAGATCTTGCTTTGCTATCGGGACATATCGGAAAACCTCGCGACGGAATACTTTTGGTTAAGGCCAAGAATAATTCTCAGGGGCTTATCGATATGGGTATTTCAAACGGCGCCGAGGCCCTCGATGGTGTGAAGGGACTTATCATCTTTGGTGAGGATCCGGTATGGGCTGACCTTTCGGACCTTGAATTCCTAATGGTATCTGATGTCTTTATGACCAAGACCGGAGCAAAGGCTGATGTATTTATTCCGGCCACGGGAAGTGCCAGTGCATTCGGAACATACACCAATACCGAAAGAAGACTCATCCCTGTTGAACCTGCCATAGAAGAGGATGTGGACCTTCTTAATTGGGAAATCGCGGCAGAACTTGCACATATCTTTGAAGAAGACTTCATGTTTGAAACTGAGGTGGACATAAGTGCAGAAATGGATGACGTGCTTCCGCTCTATAAGTATTCAGAGATTGGCGAAATCATTGGTGGAACACTCAGTCCTGCCGTAAGAAAATTTGTTGATGTAAAGAGCGGTAAGCTAGTTGATGAACTTCCTTGCACCGACGCTCTCATGAATATCAACAGCGACAGAATACCTAAACCAGCAGAATAATAAAAGGTAGAGATACCTAAATGCAATGCCGTGATTAAAAACCACGGCATTGTTTATTTTCTATGGCTCAAATTGCTGATTTTAGCTTATTTATCAATCCTCTGCGTTAGAATGTAACACCTTGAATGAGAGCCTGTTTTGTGGTAGTATTTCATTGTAATAAAGTATGAATAGGAGGTCTCCATGGGAAGACACGGAACGATTGCAGGACGTAAAGCGGCACAGGACAGCAAACGTGCGGCTATGTTCACAAAATATGCAAAGGCGATTACTGTAGCCGCAAAGGACGGCGGCGATCCGGATTACAATGCCGGCTTAAGAGTTGCAATAGAAAAGGCCAAAGCCATCTCCATGCCCAACGACAATATTCAGAGGGCTATCAAGAAGGGTACGGGCGAACTCGGCGGCGCTACCTACGAGGAACTTACCTTTGAAGGATATGGTCCGGGCGGTGTTGCATTCATAGTTAACTGCCTTACGGATAATACAAACAGAACGACTTCATCGGTGCGTTCGTCCTTTGATAAACAGGGCGGAAACCTGGGAACACCCGGTTGCGTATCATATATGTTCAGCAGAAAGGGCGTTTTCCTTATAGAAAAGACTGATGCCATCGACGAGGATGCGCTTATGGAAACCGCGCTCGAGGCCGGTGCCGACGATATGATTACGGAGGAAGACAGCTTCACGATTTATTCGGATCCTTCAGTATATACGGACGTACACCAGGCTCTTACGGATGCGGGATACGAACTCGTTGAGAGTGATGTGGAATTTGTTCCATCCATGGAATCAACGCCGGGAGAGAACGATATAGCAAAGCTCAAGAAACTCGTAGATGTGCTTGAGGACAACGAAGACGTGCAGAAGGTTCAGACCAACTGCGCCATCGATTTATACGAATAGGTTATATCTGCCTGGGACTTGCGTCGGGGAACATAATTGAACCTACACTTTTTGCACGGGAATCCGAGTTCAGAGTGAAATATGCCGAGCCTCCTTGGAGTGGAGGGCAGAAAGCACCGACAGGATACCCACCTATCGATTGATAGGGCGTCAATTATACCTGACGGAGCCACCGGGTAGTTTTTTTGAAAGGGTTGGGCGCGCAACAGATGAATCTGCCAAACAAATTAACAGTGGGAAGAATAATAGCTGTTCCGTTTTTTATACTCGCGTATATGACGGAACATTTTCTGTTGGCGCTGATTATATTTGCACTTGCCAGTCTCACGGATATGCTTGACGGGCAGATTGCGAGGAAACGCAATCTCATCACCAATTTCGGAAAGATTATGGATCCGCTGGCGGATAAGGTTCTTGTTTATTCCGCGTTCTGCCTTATGGTCGCCGATAAGACGATACCCGCGTGGATGCTGATAGTTATCTTGGCTCGCGAGTTTATAGTCGCCGGGGTGAGAACCGTTGCTGCGTCAGAGGGAATAGTAATAGCCGCTGACATGGGCGGAAAGATTAAAACCGTGCTTCAGATGATAGCGGTGCCGCTTTTGCTTTTGTTCAAGTATATGGAAGTAAAAGAAATCGCCGCGGCCCATGCTGTCGGTATAGCCGCGCAGATATTCCTCTGGGCATCGCTCGTAATGACTGTTTATTCCGGCGCGATGTATATAATCAAAAACAAAGAAGTGTTTTCATCTTAATCTTTAGAGGTTTGTTCTATGGGTTTTTCAAGACTCGCATTAAGAAGTGTAATTCTATCGGGACAGGTTATGAATACCGCGGAAATGGGGAGACTCCTTATTGAAAAAGGAATCTCTATTTCTTGTGCGGAATCGTGCACGGGCGGATTGTTTGCGTCAGCGCTTGTAACCGTTCCGGGTATATCTTCGGTTTTTGACCGCGGTCTTGTAACGTATTCCAACAAAGCAAAGATGGACGAGCTCGGCGTAAAAGGATCGACTCTGGATGAGTTTACAGCCGAGAGTGCGGAAGTTGCCGCAGAAATGGCAAAGGGCTTATACGAGAAGACGGGAAGCAGAATCTGCATCGCTTCCACTGGAGTCGCGGGTCCCGGTGCCATCGAGGGTAATGCTGCGGGCAATATGTGGATCGGTATCGCCGTTGACGGAGAGGTTTCGGTCAAAGAACTCAAGTCCGGTCGTGATAACCGCGAGTGGAATAGGGTGTATTGCACCAGAGTTATGATTCATGAGGTCAGCAAGATTTGCAGGTCGCTTTGATGAGGGGGCTGCAGTAATATTTGCAATCCGATTAAGCAAATTCTGCATATTCAAATTGACATTTTCTGCTATTTGATATATCATTTATTCACCAAATATTTCCATTAAAAAATGCTTGCAATTCCCTCTGCGATGGGGTATTCTATTTTTAGAACAGATGTTCATAAATGGAGGTAAAAATGGCAACCAAGAAAGAAATTAAGCCGATTCCAACGGATAACGCCGCAAGGGAAAAGGCGCTGGAAACGGCACTAAACGACATTCAGAAGGCTTTTGGCCAAGGTTCCATAATGATTATGGGAGAGGGAGCAGAGATTCAGGATCTCGATATTATTTCTACGGGATCAATCAGCCTGGATATGGCAACAGGTGTAGGCGGAGTTCCAAAGGGAAGAATCATAGAAATCTTTGGACCGGAATCTTCGGGTAAGACAACGCTTACGCTTCATATAGTTGCGGAAGCACAGAAAAAGGGCGGAAAAGCCGCTTTTATCGATGCGGAGCACGCACTTGATCCGGTATACGCGAGAAACCTGGGAGTCAAGGTTGACGAGCTTCTCGTTTCGCAGCCGGATAACGGAGAGCAGGCGCTTGAAATCGCGGATATGCTCGCGAGGAGCGGAGCTCTCGACGTAATTGTTATAGACTCTGTTGCTGCGCTCGTACCGAAAGCGGAAATTCAGGGCGAGATGGGCGATTCTCACGTGGGACTACAGGCTAGACTTATGTCCAGCGCCTTGAGAAAGCTCACAGGAGCCGTAAACAAGTCCGGAACCTGCATAATCTTCATAAACCAGCTCAGAGAGAAGATTGGCGTAATGTTCGGAAATCCGGAGACTACAACGGGTGGACGCGCCCTCAAATTCTACTCCACAATGCGTTTTGACGTAAGAAGAGTTGAAACCATCAAGAAGGGCGAAAATGTGCTCGGAAATCGCACTCGCGTCAAGGTTGTAAAGAATAAGGTGGCTCCACCGTTCAAAAAGGCCGAATTTGACATCATGTACGGCACCGGAATCTCCAGATCCGGAGATATCGTGGATTGCGCCACGGAATTCGATATTATGGATAAATCCGGCTCTTGGTACAGCTATATGGGCGAGAGAATCGGTCAGGGACGCGATAACGTCAAGCAGTACCTCGAGGATCATCCGGACCTCATGGAAGAAATCTACCAGAAACTCTTGGAAGAGCTGAAGGAACAGAAGAATTTCTCGGATAAGACCTTTGGCGCAGGAGATGCAGGAGAGCTTCCGGGAGGAGATGGTGCTCTCGTGGATGAGGATGGCGTAATCATCGACGACTAATAAGCATAAATTTTGACTTTTGGAGGTCGGTCAATCCGACCTCTTTTTATTGAAAAATAGCGATTTTTATGCTTGACTTTTATATTTTGGGGTGATATTATGTCTAGGTTAGACCGCTCGGGAAGGGTACCTAAGATTCGCCCCGCGAACACCCCAAAAGGCGAGACTGGATAGAGGAGGTAAATTTATCATGTATGCAGTAATTGAAACCGGTGGAAAACAGTACAGAGTTTCCGAAGGTGATGTCATCACAGTTGAAAAACTGAACGTAGAAGATGGCGCAAACGTAGAACTTGATAAGGTACTCATTCTTGGCGAAGGAAGTGACATCAAGGTTGGAACACCGTATATCGACGGTGCCAAGATCATGGGCCGCGTAGTAGAGAGCGGCAAGGCTAAGAAGGTAGTAATCTTCAAGTACAAGTCCAAGAAGGACTACAGAAAGAAACAGGGTCACAGACAGCCATACACAATGATTGAGATTCTCTCACTCGACGGCAAGGCTCCTGCAAAGAAGTCAGCCCCAAAGGCCGAAAAGGTAGAAGAGCAGGCTGAAGAAGTTAAAGCAAACGCTTCCATGAAGAAGGACGAGCTCCTTGCAATCGCGGAAGCCAAAGGAATAGAGATTGATTCCAAGGCCACCAAGGCAGAAATCCTTGAGGCCATTGAATCCGCTTCTAAATAAGGAGGTTAGGACATGGCAAGTAAAAAAGGTGTAGGTAGTTCCAAGAACGGCCGCGATTCCGAGTCTAAACGCCTTGGAGTCAAGACCGGTGACGGTCAGTTTGTAAGCGCAGGCAGCATCTTGGTAAGACAGAGAGGAACAAAGTTCCACCCTGGCAACAATGTTGGTAAGGGCGGCGATGATACTCTTTTCGCCAAGGTTGATGGTAATGTTAAATTCGAAAGAAAAGACAAGACCAGAAAACAGGTTAGCGTTTATCCTAAAGAAGCTTAACAAAAAGGCCTCACCGGAGGCCTTTTGTTTTGTTTAATTGCGATTTGATCGAGTCGAACAGGGATTACTATGTTAGTTGACAGAGCAAAGATAACAATCATATCCGGAAAGGGCGGAAACGGTTCAGTAAGTTTTAGACGTGAGCCATTTGTTCCCGAAGGCGGTCCGGACGGCGGTGACGGTGGTAACGGCGGAAACGTAATTTTTTTGGCCGACCGTGATTTGCGTACCCTGATGGACTTTAGATATAAGAGAAAGTACCAGGCTGAGAACGGCCAGAACGGAATGAAGAAAAAATGCTATGGTAAGCGCGGCGAGGACCTCATCATCAAAGTTCCCGTTGGCACCATGGTATTCGACGCAGAGACCGGACATCTGATGCACGATCTCAAAGAAGCCGGAGACAGTTTTATAGCTGCCAAGGGCGGACGCGGCGGAAAGGGAAATGTCCATTTCAAAAACTCCGTTCGTCAGGCTCCTAATTTTGCGGAAGCGGGAACGCCGGGCAAAGAAAGAGAAGTAATCCTTGAACTCAAAATGATAGCGGACGTTGGACTCGTGGGCTTTCCTAACGTTGGAAAATCAAGTCTTCTATCCGTTGCAACAAATGCAAAACCGAAGATAGAAAACTATCATTTTACTACGATAGATCCCAATCTCGGCGTAGTTCAGTTTGATGACTCCGAATTCATCATGGCCGACATCGCAGGAATCATCGAGGGCGCGCATCAGGGCGCGGGACTCGGTCTCAGATTTCTTAAACACATCGAAAGAACCAGAGTCCTCATCCACGTGGTTGATGTTTCCGGAAGCGAAGGAAGAAATCCTATCGAAGACTTCGATAAGATTATGACTGAACTTTTTTCTTACAGCGAAAAACTTGCGAGTAAGCCGATGATAGTCGCCGCAAACAAGATTGATTTGATTGACGAGGATGATCCAAAGTATCTCGAATTCCTGGAATACATAAAGGGCAAAGGTTACGATGTCTATCCGATCTGCGCACCGATAAACCACGGAGTCAAGGAACTCATGTACGCGGCAAAGCGCGCTTTGGAAACAGCGCCGGAGGACGTCCTGGAAGATTACGAAATCTTTGATTTTGAAGCTGACGAAGCTAAGGGCGAAGAATACAGAAGAGTAACCGTAAGAAAAGAAGACGATGTATTTATTCTCGAGGGTGAACAGCTCCAGAAGATTTTTGATTCCACCAATTTCAACGACGAGGGTTCGCTCAGATATCTCTTTAAGTACATCGAAGGCAGCGGTGCAGTTAAAGAAATGAAAAAACTCGGTCTCGAAGAAGGAGATACCGTTAAGATTGACGACTTTGAATTTGAATACTTTGACGAGTATTAAAAATATTTATGAGATTAAGCGATTCCAAAATCCAAGACTTCTATAAGAAGTTAAATACTCCGGAACACGTAATACGCCATTGCAAAGGCGTATCGGATGCCGCTGTAAAGATAGCCTCCGCATTGAATGGTGCGGGGTTTTCTCTTGATTTGGAATTGTTGAGAGCAGCAGGTCTCGCACACGATATGTGCAGGGTTTGGGAAAACCACGGAGAAGAGGCCGCCAGAATTCTGAGAGAAGAAGGCTATCCAGAAGAAGCTGCGCTAATAGAACATCATATGCATTATTCTTTTGGCGATCCAAAAGAAGCAAACGAGACGGATATCCTTTCTCTTGCCGATCGTCTGGTGCTCGAGGACGAATACGCAGGCATCGACAGAAGAGTCGATTATTTGATTCATAAAATTGATGAGAATCCTGCGAGAACAGAGAGACTTCATAAGACGAAGGAAATAACCAAAACATATATGAGGGCCTTGGAGGAGATAATAGGTAGGTCGATAGACAGTTTGTTTATTGAACCCAGGGAGCTCTTGCTTCAGAAATTAGATAAGGCTTTGAGCCGCGTCGAAAAGCCGGCGCGCTATATAGGAAGTGAAAAAGGTATTTGTCTTAAGAACACGGACGGGCTCCTACGTTTTTGCTTTGCATTTCCCGATGTCTATGAAATAGGAATGTCATATCTCGGACTTCAGATTTTATATTCAATAGTTAACAAGAGAAAAGATTTGTATTGCGAGAGAGTTTTCGTGCCCGGAACCGATATGGCGGATATTATGAGGGCAGAGGAGATTCCTCTCTTTACATTAGAAACAAAGACGCCGCTCTCTGAAGTTGATGTCCTTGGATTTACACTCCAATACGAAATGTCATTTACGAATATTCTCGATATACTTTTGCTTTCGGGAATCACGCTAAAGGCATCCGAACGCAAAGAATCTGAACCGCTCATAATAGCAGGAGGACCATGTGCATATAATCCGGAACCGCTTGCGGATTTTGTTGATGTGTTTTTGATTGGAGACGGAGAGGAACTTCTTCCGAATTTCCTGGAAGCATATAAGAAGTCAAAGGACGCAGGCGAAACCAAAATGGATTTCTTCAAGAGCGTCGCAGGTATGGATGGTGTATATATTCCTTCTCTATACGAGGTTATATATTCGGACGATGGAATTATATCTGAGTACAAGCCGCTTTATGATTTTGCTCCTGCACGCATAAAGAGAAACGTTTTACCTGAGATAGAAACCGTTGATTTTCCAACGGAGATGATTGTTCCGTTTATAGAAACCGTTCACGATAGAGCGGTTGTGGAGACGTTCAGGGGATGCACGAGAGGATGCCGTTTCTGCCAGGCCGGAATGATTTATCGTCCGGTAAGAGAAAGAAAGAAGGAAACCGTAGAGCGACTCGCGGAAAAGCAAATAGCATCTTCCGGACATGAGGAACTTTCGCTACTCTCGCTTTCCACAAGCGACCATTCGGAGTTTGAGAGTATGGCAGTTGAACTTATGGACATATGTAAGGAAAAGAATGTGGCGCTTTCGCTTCCTTCGCTTAGGCTCGATTCTTTTTCTTTCACGGTTCTTAACGAGATTCAGAAATATAGAAAGTCAGGTCTTACTTTTGCTCCTGAAGCTGGAACCCAACGTCTCCGCGACGTAATCAACAAAGGTATTACCGAAGAAGATATATATGGCGCATGCAGGCAGGCCCTTGAACTTGGCTGGACGCATATAAAACTCTATTTCATGATCGGACTTCCGACTGAAACCTTGGAAGATCTCGACGGAATAGCAAATATCGCAAGAAACATTGTTGACATAAGTAAGGAAAGCGCGTCGGGAAGACGTTTCAGCGTAACCGTGAGCGTCAGCAATTTTGTTCCGAAGGCACATACTCCGTTCCAATGGATTGGGCAGAACACGGCGGAGGAGTTCCGCGAGAAACATAATTACTTAAGAGAAAAGCTAAAAATCAAAGGCGTTACCTTCCATTACCACGACGACGATACAAGTGTACTCGAAGGAATACTTGCAAGAGGAGACAGAAGGGTGGGAAGCCTTCTTCTTCGCGCCTATGAGCTTGGATGTAAACTCGACAGTTGGTCCGAGCATTTTAAGAGAGAACTATGGGATCAGGCGATTTCGGAAACCGGAATTACAGCGGAGTTCTACGCTCAGCGCGAACGCGCCTTAGATGAGGTTCTTCCATGGGATATAGTGGATAGCGCAATCACAAAGGAATTCCTGCTTTCGGAATACGATAAGGCTGTAAATGAAATCACCACAAGAGACTGCCGCAAGGGCTGCGTAAACTGCGGAATGAATAAGCGCGTAAAATGTCCACTCGGAGGTATCTATGCCTAAATACGTACTTGAGTTTCAGAAAAAAGGTCTCGTGAAATACACCTCGCACCTCGATATGCTGAGGCTTTTTAAGCGTGCGTTTAAAACGACCGGCATTCCGCTTGAATATTCGCAAGGATACAACCCGCATCCCAAGATGGGATTTGCTCAGCCGCTTTCTCTTGGCTTTACTTCTTGTACGGAGTATTTGGAGTTCAGCACTTCGGAGTCGCTCCGCACGGATATTATCCTTGGAAGGCTGAAGGAGGAAATGCCTCAAGGCATTAATCTTGTGGGCTTGAAACTAGCGTGGACTGATAAGACTCTAGCTTCTCTCGTAATCGCATCAAAGTATAGGGCTGTTCTTCCTTTGTCATACAGTGCAAGAAAAGAAGATGTAAAAGCGAGCCTCGATGCTTTTCTTAAGCAAGACGAAATACTTGCGCTTAAGAGAGAAAAGAAAACCAAAAAATACGTTGAGAAGGATATCAAAAAGCAGATACGCTTTGTGGAAATCGAAGATTTTGATGGAAGGCTGGCATTTATAATCTATGTCGATGCCGGGTCGGCATCAAATCTCAATCCGGAGTTGGTAGTTCAATCATTCGCCAAGTTTGCGGGAATTACGCTAGAAAAGGGCGATGTTGAGATAGAAAGACTCTCGATGGAATTTGCGGACTAAGAGAAGGCTTAATTGTAGTCGTTTTTCCCTGATTCTGATACTTGTTTTCCCCATACTCATGCTCTAGAATGCAAAAAATGCGCAGAAAGGAGTATGGTAATGAAGGAGAAAATAAGCATTAAGTCGGTGATACTGATTGCTGTTATATTGCTACCGATTGCAGTTTCGGTTTCGAATTTAGCGGGAAAAGACGACGGGGTAAAACTTAATTTTCTTGAGATTGTCGGGAGCGGCGTTCACACCGCCGAGGCAGGCGAATCATCAGAACTTCAAGAGGATACCGAGGACACGGGTACGACTGCAGCAAACTCCACGGGGAGCTTTGCGAAAGGCCTACTGCCAAAGAACGCTATCGTCGTCGACATCTCGGGAGAAATCGAGTCACCCGGAGTATATATGTTGCAGGATGGCTCTCGCATCTTTGATGCAGTTGAGGCTGCCGGCGGCTTGACAAAGAACGCCGATATAAATTATATAAATAGAGCCGAGATTTTGACAGACGGAATCAAGATCTATATTCCTTCGATAGAAGAAACTTTAGGATCACAGCCGGCTGCAGCCGCAGGCATGCGAACTTCCGTTGGGTCCATCTATTCAACATTGATCAATATCAACACCGCAAGTAGCGAGGAGCTCCAACAAATACCCGGAGTGGGACCGAGTACCGCGGAGAAGATTATCGCATATAGGACAACGCACGGAAAGTTTTCTTCCGTGGACGAACTCATAAATATCTCGGGCATCGGGGCTAAGACCCTTGAGAAAATGAAAGGATATATTACAGCCAGATGATTACAGACGAAATGATTGCAAGGATTAACGAACTTGCCAGAAAAGTCAAGGCAGGCGAGACGCTTACCGAAGAAGAACTCGCAGAGCGCGATATGCTTAGACGCACATATATAGACGCATTTAAGGCTAATCTGCGCGCCCAACTCGAGAATATCGAGTTTGTAGATAGCCCGTCTAGAACACCTCGGGAAATAGAGGAAACCATCGCTTCCATAGAGGAAGAGGAAGAAGAACTCGAGGAACTTTCGGAGGTCATAGAGGAAGCAGTTGAGACGGACAAATTATCATAATTTTGTCCTGTTTTTGTTTAAAATATCGCAATAATGGTATATAAATAGCGGTAAATTTGCTGTTTATGGAGATTTATATGAGAGAAGTATATTTGGATTATTCCGCAACCACGCCGGTCAAAGAGGACGTCTTCAAGGAGATGGTTCCTTTTTTCTGCGAAAGATATGGAAACGCATCAAGTCTATATACGCCCGGGCTCGACGCCAAGCGCGCAATAGACAATGCCCGCGAGCAGCTTGCGGCACTTATAAACGCCAATCCTCAGGAGGTATTCTTTACCGGCTGTGGATCCGAATCTGACAACTGGGTGCTCCTTCAGGTTGCGGATGCCCTTAAAGATAAGGGAAACCATATTATAACTACGGCAACCGAGCATCATGCCATACTCCATACCTGCGAATATCTAGAGAAGCACGGATTTGAAGTTACTTATCTAGGAGTCGACGAACAGGGAAGACTTAACCCCGAGGACTTTGAAAAGGCAATTACAGAGAAGACCATACTTGCAAGCATCATGATGGTAAATAACGAGATTGGAACCGTGCATCCGATAAAGGAACTTGCGGCTATCGCCAAGAACAGAGGAGTACTCTTCCACACGGACGCTGTCCAGGCGCTCGGAAACGTGCCGATTGATGTAAAAGATATGAACGTCGACTTCCTCTCGATGTCTGCTCATAAGATTTACGGACCAAAGGGAGTAGGTGCGCTCTATATAAGAAAAGGTGTTAGAATTCCAAACCTGCTGCACGGCGGAGCTCAGGAGATGGGCAAGCGCGCGGGTACGGAGAATGTTCCCGGAATCGTAGGATTTGGAAAGGCCGCAGAACTCGCGAGAGTGAATTTTGATCAGCATGTCAAACATCTCACGGAGCTCAGGGACTATCTTGCCAAGAGAATTACGGAAGAGATTCCCGATGTATTCATAAACGGTACTATGGAGGAGAGACACCCCGGAAACCTGAATATAACCTTCAAGTATATCGAGGGTGAGTCCATACTCCTAAAGCTCGATATGCATCATATCTGCGTTTCCACGGGATCTGCATGCTCATCCAAGTCGCTTAAGCCGTCGCATGTTCTTGCGGCTCTAGGCGTTTCGGACGAACTTATCCACGGAACAGTGAGATTCTCTATAGGAGATTTCACGACCAGGGAAGATATAGATTATGTAATGGATGCCCTGAAGCAAGAGGTTGAATGGCTGAGGGAGCTTTCACCGCTCGGCCCGAACAAAGGCTGGAACTAAGGAGGATATAATGGGACTTTATAACGATACCGTAATGGACAATTTTATCAATCCAAAGAACGTCGGAGAAATTGAGAATCCGGACGGAGTTGGCGTATACGGAAGCCCGGTATGCGGCGATATGATGCAGATGCATATCAAGGTCGATGAAAACGATGTAATAACCGACTGCAAATTCAAGACCTTCGGTTGTGGCAGCGCAATAGCCAGTTCCAGCATGGCAACCCAGATGATTATAGGAAAAACAGTGGACGAGGCGCTTGCCATCACCAATAAGGACGTGGTGGATGAGCTCGGAGGCCTTCCGCCTGTAAAAATCCATTGCTCTGTCCTCGCAGACCATGCGATAAAGGCCGCAATTTATGACTATGCACAGAAAAACGGCAAGACATATAAGGGGCTTGAGGGCTTCGATCCGAATGCCGACGAGGACGACCACGAGAGCTGTGAAGTCTAGACATTTAGCGGTTTTTGGGGTATAATACCCAAGGCTTTGATTCTGCACGGTAGCGCCAAAGCGCTGCCGTTATTTTTTAGTAATAGAGAGAAATGCAAGAATTATTGGACAAGGGTTTAATTGAATACGAAAGATGGCTTGAGGAGACTTCAGATGACCTCTATATGCAGCATGAGCTCATGGAGCTAAAGGGCAACAAAGAGGAAATCGCCAACTGTTTCTGCACAGAGCTTAAGTTCGGAACCTCCGGAATCCGCGGCATAATGGGCCCGGGACCCGGAAGGCTAAATATTTACGTTATCAGAAAGATTACGCAGGGGTTTGCAAACTACCTAAAGACCCTAAAAAGGCCGATTTCCATAGTAATTGCATACGACGGAAGAAGGTTCTCCAAGGTCTTTGCGGAAGAGACCGCTGCTGTTCTTTCGGGAAACGGAATCAAGACATTTATCTTTGATGAAATAACTCCGGTTCCGGTGCTTTCATATTCGATAAGCAAGCTCGAATGCGACTACGGCATTGTCATTACGGCGAGCCATAACGCATGCATATTCAACGGCTACAAGGTCTATAACGCGGACGGATATCAGCTCGTGGGAGAAGAGACTGAACTCATAATCGGTGAAATCGAGAAATGCGACTTCTTCTCGGGTATAAGGCGTAAGTCTGAAGAAGTAATCACCATAGACGACAGCATTCACAACGAGTATCTCGGGGATGCGCTCAGACTCACGGGAGGGCTCGTAAAGAACAGCCCGCCAACACTGAAAATCGTATATACACCGCTTAACGGAGCCGGAAATAAGCTTACTAGGAAGCTTTTGGACGGGCTCGGATTCCCAAATGTTTACGTCGTTCCTTCCCAGGAGAATCAGGACGAGAATTTTACAACCTGTAAAGCTCCAAACCCGGAGAGGCTGACGGCTTATAACGAGGCTTTTAAGGTTCTCGATGAAACGGATAGCGATATCATAATAGCTACCGACCCGGACAGCGATAGGGTCGGAGCTGCGCTCATACATAACGGAACAAAGAGGCTGCTCACGGGAAACCAGCTGGGAATTTTGATGCTGGATCATCTTGTGGAGGAAAGACCGCCAAAGGGCAATCAGAATTGCTATCGAAGCATCGTATCTACGCCGCTCTTTGACAGAATCGCGGAATCGAGCGGGTTAAACGTTACGACTACACTTACGGGATTCAAATACATCGGAGAAGCGATAGCCGAGATGATGCACGAAGGAAGGGAAGAGGAGTTCTACTTCGGCTTTGAAGAGAGCAACGGATTCCTCATCTCGCCGTTCATAAGGGATAAGGACGGAATTACCTCTGCAGCGGTAATAGCCGCGATGGCTGCCAAGCAGAAGGCAAGGGGCATGGACCTAATCGACCATCTCGAGGAAATCTATGCGGATTACGGACTTCTCCTCGACAGATCGAGGAGCTTCACGTTTGAGGGACTTGCAGGCCAAGAAACCATGAGCGAAATCATGGATTATATTCGTGGCCTTAACGATAATATCGGCGAGCTATACATCGAAGACAAGACGGATTATCTCTATGATGACACAGGTCTTCCGCTCGCGGACGTCGTGCGCTTTGACATGGACGACGGAAGCACTTTGATAATCAGGCCCTCGGGAACCGAACCAAA
Organism: uncultured Eubacteriales bacterium; assembly: GCA_902776725.1. Taxonomy (GTDB): domain Bacteria; phylum Bacillota; class Clostridia; order Peptostreptococcales; family Anaerovoracaceae; genus Eubacterium_B. The sequence continues at coordinate 18,849 of CACYQX010000008.1, forward strand.
GGTAAAGGTTTATATGTTCCTCTCGGATCCTGTTTCGCCGATCGATCGAGAGATAGTAAAGATTTTTGAACAGTTCAAACAAGAACAGTAGGAGGATATATTCGTGGAAAAAATGGGACTTAATGAACTGAGAAAGGCCTTTTTGGATTTCTATGTTTCAAAGGAGCATTATAAGGCGCCAAGCGCACCGCTGATTCCTGAAGCGGGAGACAAATCTCTTTTGATAATCAACTCCGGAATGGCACCCCTAAAGAAATACTTTTCCGGACAAGAAGTTCCTCCGGCAAAGCGCATGACCACATGCCAAAAATGCGTAAGAACAGGCGATATCGAAAACGTCGGCAAGACGAGCCGCCACGGAACATTCTTTGAAATGCTCGGAAACTTTTCTTTTGGCGACTATTTCAAAAAAGAAACTCTGACATGGGGAATGGAATTCATAAGAGAAGTCCTCAAAATGCCTACGGACAGACTTTGGGCAACCGTATATAAGGATGACGACGATGCCTATAATATCTGGAAAGAACTCGGCATGCCCGAGGACAGAATAGTGAGACTCGGAAAAGAAGATAACTTCTGGGAAATAGGTCTTGGCCCATGCGGTCCGGATTCCGAGATATTCTACGATAGAGGAGAGGCCTTTGGTTGCGGAAAACCGGATTGCAAGCCAGGCTGCGACTGCGACAGATACGTCGAGTTCTGGAATCACGTATTCACTCAGTTCTCAAAGGAAGAAGACGGCAGCTATTCCGATCTTGCGCATCCTAATATCGATACGGGCATGGGTCTCGAGAGAATCGCCTGCATAATGCAGGGGGTAGATTCCATCTTTGATATCGACACAATTAGATATATTCTCGACGGAGTCCTTGAGGTTTCCGGAAAGGAATACGAAAAAGACGGAACCGAAACGAGCGACGTATCCATCAGAATCATAACCGACCACCTGAGGTCGATGGTATTTATGATCGGCGACGGAATTCTTCCTTCAAACGAGGGAAGGGGCTATGTCTTAAGAAGGCTTATTAGACGCGCCGCAAGACACGGAAGACTTATAGGAATCGAAGATGCATTCCTTTCCAAGCTTGCCGACAGGGTTATCGCTGTATCGGGAGAAGCGTATCCTGAACTGGTTGAGAAGCAGGAACTCATCAAGAGAATCATTTCCATCGAGGAGGAGAAATTTGCTCAGACTCTCGACCAGGGAATCGAGATTATCGGTGAATACATTGCCGATATGAAGGCTTCCGGTGAAACTGTCTTAAAGGGCGAGCTTGCGTTTAAGCTTTACGATACATATGGATTCCCGGTGGAAGTTACAGAGGAGATTCTCGCAGAAGAAGGCTTCATGCTCGATATGGAGGGATTTAATGCAAATATGAGCCTCCAGCGCGAAACCGCAAGAAAAGGCCGTAAAACAGACGATGAAGAAGGCTGGAAGGGAGCTTCCAATCTTGATATTCCTCAGACCGAATTCCTCGGCTATGAGACTCTTACTTCGGAGAGCAAAGCTCTCGCGGTTGAAACCGATGACGAAAAGACAGTCATCTACCTCGACGCGACACCTTTCTACGCGGAAAGCGGGGGACAGGTTTACGATACAGGTGTTATGTCAACCGATAGCGCAAAAGCTAAGGTAGTTGGAGTCACAAAACAGGGTGGAAGGTTCGCTCATATGCTCTCGGAAGTCGAGGGTGAATTCAAAACAGGCGATACTGTTTTCTGTGAGGTTGACAGAACGAGGAGAAACAGAATAGCAAGAAACCATACTGCCACGCATCTTCTGCAGGCAGCCCTAAGAAACGTTCTGGGTACTCATGTTCAGCAGTCCGGTTCATCCGTAAACGACAAAGTTCTTCGCTTTGACTTCACGCATTTTGAAGCGATGTCCGAGGCGGAAATAAGCGCTATTGAGTCCATGGTCAACCAGAAGATAGAGGAGTTCCTTCAGGTAAGCGTTCAGGAGACAGATATGGCCGGCGCCAACAAACTTGGGGCCATGGCACTCTTCGGAGAGAAGTACGGCGACACCGTGAGAGTGGTAAGCTGCGGGGATTTCAGCGTTGAACTCTGTGGCGGTACCCACGTTTCCAATACGGGTGAAATAGGCGCATTTAGAATTCTTTCGGAATCGGGAATTGCGTCGGGTGTAAGAAGAATCGAAGCTGTAACAGCTTCCGGAATTCTCGAAAACTATATCGGAGAAGTCGAGAGAAGCGCGACGCTCTCATCGATGCTCAAGACAACTCCGGACCAGCTCGTCCAAAAGACGGAAAACCTGATGTCTTCGCTTCGCGCCGCAAACAGCGAGCTCGATCACTATAAGCAGAAAGAGATGGGCGACTCGGTTTCGACATTCATCGATAGCGCAGACAATGTCAATGGAATCACTTTGATCACAAAGAGACTTGATGGCGCGACTACCGACGATATGAGAAGCCTGTCGGATACTATAAAGGAGAAGGCTAAGTCCGTGGCTATGGTCTTTGCCGCCGTAAACGAGGACAAGGTAACCTTCCTGGTATCGCTTTCCGATGACCTTGTGGAGAAGGGTCTCCATGCCGGAAATATTGTAAAGGAAGTCGCAAAGGTTGCCGGTGGCGGCGGTGGCGGAAAAGCCAATATGGCGCAGGCCGGAGCCAAGGATATCAGCAAAATTGATGAAGCATTTTCTGTTGCTAAAGCGCTGATTAAGTAGTATAATTAGGTAAGTATCTGAAGGGAGGCGTACACATGGAAAGAAAAACAATCATGTTTGATACCACCAAGGTTCAACAGAAAACAACCAGAGAAGTCTTGGAGTCTGTTTACGCTGCTCTTGAAGAGAGAGGCTATAACGGAATTGACCAGATGGTAGGATATATTCTGTCCGGCGATCCGTCATATATCACAAGCTATAACAATGCTCGTATGCTCATAAGCAGAATAGACAGAGACGATCTTGTGGAGGAAATCCTCAAAGACTATCTACAAAAATAATCTAACTATTGAAGGCGGGGGTTTTCCCGCCTTTTTTACTTGATAGGAGATCTATGACAAAGCAAAAAAGAATTATGGCCCTCGACGTTGGCGACAAGACCATAGGAATAGCGGTGAGTGATGAGCTCCTGATAACCGCCCAAGGTCTTGAAACCTATGAGCGCATAAGCCTAAAAAAAGACACGGAATATATACTGGGGCTTATCAAAGAGAAGGAATGTGGCACTTTGGTAATCGGTCTTCCTCTAAACTTGGATGGAACGGATAGCGTCCAGACCGAGAAGGTGAGAAGCTTCCGCGAGAAGATGGAAAACAAGCTTCGCAGCAACGGCCTTGCGGATATGCAGGTCGATTGGCAGGATGAGAGATATTCGACGGTAGAGGCGGAAGAAGTTTTGCTCCTTGCCAACCTTTCCAGAGAGGAACGAAAGAAAGTAATAGATAAACAAGCGGCAGTGATTATTCTTCAGAGCTATATGGACCGCATCGAACATATGAAGGAACATAGTACGGAATCTATAGAAACGGCATCTACATACTTTGATGATTAACGCGAAAGGATGAATATGAAAAAGATAGCAATCATTATGGGATCCGATAGCGATCTTCCAATCGTAAAGCAAGCCATAGACACGCTTAAGGAATTTGAAGTTCCGATGGAGGTACGCGTTATGTCGGCGCATAGAACGCCTGATGACGTAAGTGCTTTTGCAAAGAATGCAAGAGAGGAAGGCTTTGGTGCGATAATCGCAGCTGCGGGAAAAGCCGCGCACCTTGCAGGTGTAATCGCTGCATATACCACGCTTCCGGTAATCGGAATTCCCATTAAGTCGTCGACTCTCGACGGACTCGACGCGCTGCTTTCAACGGTTCAGATGCCGGGAGGAGTTCCGGTTGCGACAGTAGCGATAGACGGTGCAAAGAACGCAGCGCTGCTCGCCATAGAGATGCTTGCGATAGAAGACGCTGATTTAGAAAGAAAGTTTATTGCATATCGCGAGAAGCAGAGCGAAGAAGTACGTACCAAAAATTCAAGCATAGATTATTAACGATTTTTAACGAGGTGTTATAAACAAATGAGCAATTTAAAAGAAGAATGTGGACTGTTCGGTATTTTTGCAAATGAAACCTGCGACGTTGCGAGCACGGCGTATTATGCGCTCTTTGCTCTTCAGCACAGAGGTCAAGAAAACTGCGGCATAGTGGTTAACGACGACGGCGTATTCTCAAGCCATAAGGATATAGGCTTGGTAGAGGATGTCTTTATGGCGAGAGACCTTCAGGAACTTGGCTATGGCAATATGGCGGTGGGCCACGTTCGCTACGGAACGACGGGAATAAACACGCAGTCCAATTCGCAGCCAATGGTAGTAAACCACCACAAGGGCAGAATGGCTGTTGCGCATAACGGAAACCTCGTTAATTCCTACGAGCTCCGTCAAGAGTTGGAGCTCGAGGGTTCAATCTTTCATTCAACAAACGACACGGAAGTAATTGCATATATAATCACAAAGGAGAGAATAAAAAGCGCATCTATCGAAGAGGCCGTGGAAAGAGCGATGGATAAGATAGAGGGAGCATATTCTCTGGTTATCATGTCACCGAGTAAGCTGATTGCCGTTAGAGACAAGCATGGATTCCGACCTCTTTGCTATGGACAGCGTTCGGATGGCGCATATATAGTGGCTTCCGAAACATGTGCGCTCGACGCGGTTGACGCAAAATACATCCGCGATCTTGAACCGGGTGAAATCGTTGTTTTCAGCAAGGACGATGTTAAGTCGATAGACACTCATATGAATACGGCGCCACATAAGATTTGCATATTCGAATATCTGTATTTTGCGAGGCCTGACTCCGTCATCGAGGGCGTAAGCGTTCATAAGTCCAGAATGAGGGCGGGCGCATGTCTTGCTATGGAGCATCCCGTGCAGGGAGATGTCGTAATCGGCGTTCCGGATTCCGGAATCAGCGCAGCCATAGGATATGCAGAGCAGTCCGGAATACCTTATGGAATTGGATTTATCAAAAACAAATACATAGGGCGTACTTTTATAGCACCGGGACAGGAAAACCGTGAAGACAAGGTTATGATTAAACTCAATGTCCTCAAGGATACCGTAGAAGGTAAGCGCGTAGTCCTCGTCGACGATTCAATTGTTCGCGGAACCACGATAGCGCGAATCATAAAACTCGTAAGAGAAGCCGGCGCAACGGAGATTCACGTAATGTCGTCTGCGCCACCATTCATGAATCCTTGCTACTACGGAACGGATATAGATTCAAAAGAAAACCTTATAGCCTGCAAGATGTCGACGGAAGAAATAGCAAAAGCCGTCGGAGCGGACAGCGTAGGTTATCTTGATATAAATCATCTTAATATGCTTCTCGGAACAAAGCCCAATGAAGGATATTGCCACGCATGCTTCAGCGGCGAGTATCCGACGAAGGAACCGGAAGTAACTGCAAAGAATAGATTTGAGCAAAAGATTAGCGAGAAATAGGAGGAGAGATGAGCAAGAGCTTTAGCGAGAGTTATAAGGAAGCCGGCGTTGACATCACTGCCGGATACAAATCCGTGGAGCTTATGAAAGAGCATATCGCTCGTACCGCCCAATTTGGAAATCCTGTGGATATCGGTGGGTTCGGTGGTCTGTTTGAATTGGATCTTTCCGATGTTCAGAATCCTGTCCTCGTCAGCGGAACGGACGGCGTAGGTACCAAACTCAAGATCGCTTTTCTCATGGATAAGCACGATACGATTGGGATCGATTGCGTTGCCATGTGCGTAAACGACATTCTCTGCGTCGGCGCAAAACCGCTTTACTTCCTCGACTATATCGCGTGCGGCAGAAACTATCCCGATAAAATTGCGCAGATAGTTAAGGGCGTTGCCGAAGGCTGCGTCCAGAGCGAAGCCGCACTTATCGGAGGCGAGACCGCCGAGCATCCGGGAATGATGCCGGAGGACGATTACGACTTGGCGGGATTCGCGGTTGGCGTTGTAGATAAAGAAAAGATGCTCGACAAGAATTCAGTAAAAGAAGGCGATATCATTATTGCCATTCCTTCTTCGGGAGTACATTCAAACGGCTTCTCGCTTATTAGAAAGGTCTTTGACGTAGAGAAGGCGGATTTGTTCGCGCCTATCGCGGTGCTTGGAAACAAATCGCTCGGAGAAGTCCTTTTGACTCCGACCAAAATCTATGTAAAACCGATTATGAATCTTCTTAAAAAGGTAAATGTAAAATCAATTGCGCATATAACAGGCGGCGGTTTCTATGAGAATATTCCGCGCGCGCTTCCTGAGGGAATGGGCGCCCTTATTCCGAGAAGCAATGTGCGCGTTCTTCCAATATTCAATTTGATCGCATATACGGGCGATATTCCCGAAAGGGATATGTTCAATACTTTCAATATGGGAGTAGGAATGGTTGTTATAGTTTCTCCAAACGATGCGGACGACACTATATCGATTCTAAAGGAAAGCGGTGAGGATGCCTATATCCTTGGACATGTTGTGAGCGATTCAGAAGGAGTTACTATATGCTAGTAGCAGAATCCATTTGCAGAATCGCAGTCCTCGTTTCCGGAGGAGGAACAAATCTCCAGGCGCTTATCAATTCCGAGAAGCGCGGCGATAATCCCGACGGGAAAATAGTTTTTGTTGCGAGTGCAAACCCAAATGCCTATGCGCTTGAAAGAGCAAAGAATGCAGATATAGAGACCTTTGTCTTTAGGGATGAAGCAGAGCTCCTTTCCGAGTTAAAGGCGCGTAAAATTGATTTAATAGTCCTTGCAGGCTTCCTCAAGATTCTTTCTGCTGACTTCATCAGGGAGTTTCCCGACAGGATAATTAACGTGCATCCTGCGCTCCTTCCTTCCTTCGGGGGAAAGGGCTGCTACGGAATCCACGTTCACGAGATGGCTCTCGATTACGGTGTCAAGGTAACGGGTGCGACTGTTCACTTTGTAAATGAAGTTCCCGATGGCGGTGCAATTATCGCGCAGAAGGCTGTCAACGTAGAGCACGACGACACTGCGGAAACTCTACAAAAAAGAGTTATGGAAGAGGCCGAGTGGGTAATCCTTCCCGAAGTGGTGTCGGGACTTTCGACTTTTATCAGAGACAGAAAAGAATGAGGTAGGGGATATGGATGTTTATGAGACATTAACTTTTAGAGAGAGGGCCGAATGGAATCATTATCTGGGGCGTGGCATCGTACTCGGTCTCGATCCAAGCGGCAAATATGCAGTATCCGCATATTTTATAATGGGGCGCTCGGAAAACAGCAGAAACAGGGTCTTTGAAAAGAATTTTGACAGCCTGGTTATCAAGCCGTTCGATGAATCAAAGGTAGAGGACCCCTCGCTCATAATCTATTATCCGCTCAGGAGCGTTGGAACCAATCTCATCGTAACAAATGGCGATCAGACCGATACGATTCTCTACGAGATAGACGAGGGACCGGATTTCTTTGAACGCGCACTCAGGACGCGCGAGTTCGAACCCGACGGCCCAAACTGGACTCCGAGAATAAGCGGACTCATGAATCTAAAATCGGGTGATTATAAGATGAGCATTCTCAAGAGCGCCGACCCCTCGGGAACAAAATGCAATCGATTCTTTTATGAGTATTCCGGGCTTCCGGGACTTGGACATTTTATCCACACCTATGTAAACGACGGAGAGCCGCTACCGACATTTGTCGGAGAACCTGAGCGAGTTATCATACCGAGCGATATAGATGAGTTTATCGAGGAGATATGGGATAGCCTTAATGACGAGAACAGAATATCGCTCTATGTTAGATATACGGAAATGCGTACGGGTGAATACGAAGACAGACTTATAAACAGACACGAACTCTAATTATTACGAAAGGCAGACGAATGAAAGAATTCGAACTCAAATACGGATGCAATCCAAACCAGAAACCTGCGTCGATTTCTATGGATGGCGAAGGCGCACTCCCAATAGAAGTTTTGAACGGAAGACCGGGATATATCAATTTTTTGGATGCGTTCAACAGCTGGCAGCTCGTAAAGGAACTTTCCGAGGCGACCGGACTTCCTGCGGCGACATCGTTTAAGCATGTTTCTCCGACCTCTGCAGCGGTAGCTATTCCGATGAGCGAGGAACTGAAAAAGGCGAGCTTTGTCGATGATATCGAAGGAATCGATGACTCGGCACTTGCAACTGCCTACGGAAGGGCGCGTGGAACCGACAGAATGTCTTCCTTCGGCGACTGGGTTGCTCTTTCAGATACCTGCGACGAGGTTACGGCGAGAATTCTAAAGCGCGAGGTTTCGGACGGAATAATCGCACCTGCATATACGCCCGAAGCTCTCGAGATTCTTTCGAGCAAAAAGAACGGCGCATATAACGTCGTAAAGATCGACAAGGACTATATTCCAAATCCTATTGAGAAAAAACAGGTATTTGGAATAACGTTTACACAGGGAAGAAACGACTTCAAAATCGACAAGAGCCTATTTGGCAATATCGTAACCGAAAACAAGAATCTCACCGACGATGCGATTCGAGATATGATCGTTTCACTCATCACGCTTAAGTACACACAGTCAAATTCCGTCGTCTTCGCCGAGGGCGGTCAGGCCATAGGAGTGGGTGCGGGTCAGCAGTCCAGAATTCACTGCACAAGGCTCGCGGGAAGCAAGGCGGATTTCTGGCATCTGCGCCAATCGGAGAGCGTTCTTGACCTTCCGTTTAAGGAAGATGTCGCAAGACCGAATAGGGATAATGCAATCGACATCTATCTCGGAGATGAGTACGAAGATTTGCTCGCCGACGGCGCTTGGGAAGCTGTATTCACCGAGAAACCAAAGCCATTTACGAGAGAAGAACAGAAGGCGTACCTCGCCGGTATAAGCGGAGTCTCTCTCGGAAGCGATGCCTTCTTCCCATTCGGAGACAATATCGAGAGAGCGCATAAGAGCGGCGTGAGCTTTGTTGCGCAGCCGGGCGGATCGGTTCGAGATGACAATGTAATAGAAACCTGCGATAAATACAATATGCTTATGTGCTTTACGGGCATGAGACTTTTCCATCACTAATATCGAAAGGGCGAGAGATGAAGATAATGGTTATAGGTGGCGGAGGAAGAGAACACGCCATCATCAAAAAGATAAAAGAAAATCCGCTTGCCGAAAAAATCTATGCGCTTCCGGGTAACGGCGGAATTGCTATAGATGCGGAGTGCGTGGATATATCCGCAACCGATCTTGAAAGAATCGTCGAGTTCGCAAAGGAAAACGCAATCGATTATGCGATTGTTGCTCCTGACGATCCGCTCGTCCTTGGACTTGTGGATCTTCTTGAAGGTGAGGGGATTCCTTGCTTTGGTCCATCAAGGGCCGCAGCCATAATCGAAGGAAGCAAGGCATTTTCAAAGGAACTCATGAAGGCTTACGGCATTCCGACAGCGGAATACGAAATCTTTGACGATGTTGAAGCCGCATACGAATACATAGAGAATTGCAATATTCCTGTAGTCATAAAGGCGGACGGCCTCGCACTCGGTAAGGGCGTAATCATTGCCAAGTCTAGAGAAGATGCGCGCGCCGCCATAAAATCCATAATGGAGGATAAGACTTTCGGAAAGAGCGGAGACACGATAGTAATCGAGGAGTTCCTCGAAGGCCCGGAGGTTAGCGTTCTTGCATTTACCGACGGAAATACGCTCATTCCCATGGTATCATCCACAGATCATAAGCGCGCAAACGACGGAGATGAAGGGCTTAACACCGGCGGTATGGGAACAATAGCGCCGAGCCCATATTTTACGGAGGCGGTTGCTGAAGTCTGTAACGAAGAAATTTTCCTTCCGACCATGATAGCCATGAACAGAGAGGTGAGGCGCTTTAAAGGCTGCCTCTACTTTGGTCTCATGATAACAAATAATGGTCCCAAGGTAATCGAGTATAACTGCAGATTCGGTGATCCCGAGACTCAGGTTGTGCTCCCGCTACTTAAGACCGATCTTCTCGACATAATGATCGCCGTTACAAACGAGCGCCTCGAAGAAGTCGATGTTGAGTTCAGCGATGCTCATGCCTGCTGCGTAATCATGGCATCGGGCGGATACCCCGAGAAATACGAAAAGGGTTTCCCGATAACCATAGACGACGATATTTCGGATGATGCAAATATCTTTATTGCGGGAGCAAAACTATCGGAAGACGGAACCCTACTGACAAACGGTGGTCGCGTACTCGGTGTAACTGAAACGGCGGACACACTCAAAGAAGCGATTGAAAAAGCATACGGAGCAGTTTCAAAAATACATTTCGATAAAGCGCATTTTAGAAGCGATATAGGTAAGAAGGCTTTGGAGGCATAAGATGGTTTATAGAGTCTTTGTTGAAAAGAAAGAAGCGTTTGCGAACGAGGCGAAGGAACTCTTTTTTGAAATAAAAGAACTTCTTCAGATCCCTGAACTCGAGAGTCTTCGCGTTCTTAACAGATACGACGTAGAGGGTATTCCCGAGGAGGAGTTCAGCGCTGCAATAAACACGGTATTTTCGGAGCCTCAGGTTGATGTGACTTATCCTGCGTATGAAGCAGGAGAAGGGGAGAACATCTTTGCTGTTGAATATCTCCCCGGACAGTTCGATCAAAGAGCTGAATCTGCGGCGGAATGTCTTCAGCTTCTCAATAAATCCGAAAGACCGCTGGTAAAATCCGCAAAAGTCTATGTTCTAAAGGGCAATCTAAAACCGCAGCATATCAAGGCGATTAAGAAATACGTAATCAACCCTGTTGAGGCGAGGGAAGCGGATATAGCCACCTATGGAACGCTCAAGCAAGAGTATTCAATTCCGACTAGCGTTGAGACGATTAAGCATTTCGATGAACTCGATGAAGAAGGTCTTGAAAGCTTCATCGCCGAGCGCGGTCTTGCGATGGATATAAACGACATCAAGATGGTGCAGGAATATTTTGCCGAGGAGAAGCGTCAGCCGACCGTAACGGAGATTAAGGTAATCGATACATATTGGTCCGATCACTGCCGTCATACTACATTCAATACGACTATCGACAGTATCAAATTCAGCGATCACAATGTCGAGGCCGCATATAAGGACTATATGAAGACGAGAGATTATCTCGATAGGAAGAAACCGGTCTCGCTTATGGACATAGGCACAATTGCCGCCAAGTATCTCAGGAAGGAAGGACTCCTCAAAAAATTAGACGAGTCTGAAGAAATAAATGCCTGCACGGTTAAGATAGATGTGAATATTGACGGAAAGAATGAGCCTTGGCTTCTTCTTTTCAAAAACGAAACACATAACCATCCGACGGAGATTGAGCCCTTTGGTGGTGCTGCAACATGTATCGGCGGAGCTATAAGAGATCCGCTTTCGGGAAGAAGCTATGTATATTCCGCGATGAGACTTACGGGAGCGGGGGATCCTCTTACGCCCGTATCGGAGACTCTCCCGGGCAAACTACCACAGCGAAAAATCGTGACGACAGCTGCGGCTGGTTATAGTTCCTACGGAAATCAAATCGGTCTTGCGACCTGCCAGGTTGATGAATTATATCATCCCGGCTATGTAGCAAAGCGCATGGAAATAGGCGCGGTAATTGCGGCAACGCCAGCAGACAATGTAAGGCGTATGACGCCCGATCCCGGCGACGTCGTAATTCTTCTCGGCGGGAAAACGGGACGCGACGGATGCGGAGGAGCAACCGGTTCATCAAAGGCTCATACAGAAGAGTCGCTTGAGACCTGCGGTGCGGAAGTACAGAAGGGTAATGCGCCCGAAGAAAGAAAACTTCAGCGTCTCTTCAGAAACGCCGAGGCGGCAAAGATGATAAAGCGCTGCAACGACTTTGGCGCGGGCGGTGTTTCCGTTGCGATCGGAGAACTTGCAGCAGGACTTACCGTTAATCTAAACAAGGTTCCAAAGAAATATGAAGGTCTAGACGGAACCGAACTCGCAATAAGCGAATCTCAGGAGAGAATGGCGGTTGTCGTAGAGGCGGAAGACGTAGAGCGTTTCATCGAAATTGCTTCTTCGGAAAACCTCGAGGCTACTCCCGTTGCCGAGGTTACTAAGGAGCCCAGACTTAAACTCTTCTGGAACGATAAATGCATCGTCGATCTTTCGAGAGCTTTCCTAGACACGAACGGAGCGGAGAAACATATATCCGCAGAGATTCCTCTAGGCGAAGTTTTTGAAAACGATATTAAGGGTTCTCTTGACGAGAGATTGGTTAAGATTGCGAGTGATTTGAATTGCTGCTCCAAGCGCGGACTGTCCGAACGCTTCGACTCAACGATAGGCGCGGGAACGGTGTTAATGCCATTTGGAGGAAAATATCAGAGAACTCCGATTCAGACTATGGCAAATCTTATTTCGGTTGAAGACGGACATACCGACACTTGCTCGCTGATGTCATGGGGATTCAATCCATATATTTCGGAAAAGGATCCGTTCCGCGGCGCATATCTCGCGGTTGTGGAATCTGTATCAAAGCTAATAGCCACAGGCGCTTCCTTCAGCGATATTTATCTGACTTTCCAAGAGTATTTTGAGAGGCTCGGAACAGACGGACTTAAGTGGGGGAAACCGCTTGCCGCAGTGCTCGGTGCGTATAAGGCGCAGATGGAGCTCGGTATTGCCGCAATCGGCGGAAAGGATTCCATGAGTGGATCATTTGAGGAACTAAATGTACCTCCGACGCTTGTATCCTTTGCCGTAACTGCGGATAGCGCTGAGCATATCATAAGTCCTGAGTTCAAGGAAGCGGGTCATACAGTTTTACTTATTAAGCCTGTCTTAGACGAGAAGACGGGGCTTCCCACGGGAAAATCGCTTAAGGCGATTTACGACAAGGTCACTCAGCTTCTCCGTGCGGGAAAAGTTGTTTCCGCATATACTCCGGGATTCGGAGGAGTAGCAGAAGCCATCATCAAAATGTGCATGGGCAACGGTATATCCTTTGCCTATAATAATGAAGTTGACCCTGACGATATATTCCGGCATCGATATGGCGCGTTCATCCTAGAAATTGTAGATAACTCGCTTACAAAGTTCAAGGAGGACGAGGATTATAGAATATTCCTAAAAGAGCAGGGGATAGATGCCGTTCTCTTAGGAGAAACAAACGATAGCGGTTACATATCCTTCCTCGATGAGAAGGTATCTCTAGAAAGGATTGTGGGGGCTTACGAAGGAAAACTCGAGCCCGTATACAGCTGCAATATAAAGACTGCTAATATCGATACGACGGAAGTGTCGTTTGATAAGAGCAATAAAGACGATTCACTTTCTAAAGGCGGGAAAGGATCGAGCGCGGACGTTTCCTTCAATGTAAACACAGGCAAAGGTCCTGCGGTTCTCATTCCTGTATTCCCGGGCACAAACTGTGAATACGACACGGCGAAGGCCTTCCGTGATGCGGGTGCCAACCCCGAGATATTCATAATAAAGAATCTCTCGCAGGACGATGTAATAAAGTCGGTAGAGGGATTTGCCGCAGCGACCAAACGTTCGCAAATCATATTTATACCCGGAGGATTCTCCGCCGGCGACGAACCGGACGGCTCAGGCAAATTCATAACCGCGTTCTTCAGAAACGATGAAATCAAAGAAGCCGTAAGCGATCTTCTGGACGAGCGAAAAGGCCTGATGGCGGGTATTTGCAACGGTTTCCAGGCTCTTATCAAGCTCGGACTCGTGCCGTACGGAAAGATTATGGAGATGGACGAGGATTGTCCGACGCTCACATATAACGAGATCGGCCGCCACCAATCAAAGCTCGTAAGGACGAGAATTGCATCAAATATGTCGCCTTGGCTCGCCGAAACCAAGCCCGGAGACATCTTCACAGTTCCAATTTCGCACGGTGAGGGGAGATTTATAGGTAGTGAGGCTCTGATAGCGGAACTTGCGAAAAATGGCCAAATAGCCACACAATACGTCGATTTGGACGGAAATGTCACAGGAGACATCCAATTTAACCCGAACGGCTCATACAACGCCATCGAAGGCATAACGTCGCCGGACGGACGCGTCTTCGGCAAGATGGGACATTCGGAACGTATCGGAGAATATCTCTATAAGAACGTTCCAGGAAACTTTGACATCGGTATGTTCAGATCCGCCGTAAGATACTTCAAATAAATTTGATTATAACAGTTTTAAAAAAGTAAAAAGACTCCTGTATGAAAATCTAGGAGTCTTTTTCTTTGGGGAACAACCTTAGGGGAAGGTATATCAATCCGGACTTTTCCGGATATATAACTATTCCTAAAATCATAATTTTCGGAACAGTTATATCCATCTTAAACCAGGGAGGCGTAAAAACCCCCCGCGTTGAAGTTTCAACGATTATAGGCTCTCCAAGGCCGTTTTTTACAAGGTATTACGTATCGACCTACCATATAAAAACCGCTTAAATCGAAAATTAGAGCCTCGTTTTTTCGCCTATTTTTCTGCATTTTCCAACGTTTATAGATTTGGTTTAAACGCAGTAAATTTAATGTGATTTATCGTTATACTTTATGAAATATCTCGGTTTATATGCCTTAAAATACCGGCACTAATATTTCCTGCCCCGGAATCAATTCTGCTCCTGAGAGCTCGTTAATCTTGCTGATGTCATATATAAACATTCTGATGTCCGTATTGTCATCGACATATCTCGATGCGATTTCCCAAAGTGTATCTCCGGACCTGACCATTACGGTTTCGTATACAGGCTCAGTTGATCCGGATACATATGCCGGCTTAATAACAAAACTCATGAATCCCATGATGAGCACCAACATGATTATTATAAAGAGAGCGAATCTCGTCTTTGATACAACCCTATACTTCTTAAACATCTCTTCCCTATCTCCTTTTTCTAAAACAAACCCTTGTTCGTTTTTAAATATAGCAGATATATGGGGCTTTGTCAACAGAAAACGAAAATTTGTTCTAAAATATTTTTACCCCATAAAATCGTTGAAAATTCAACATTATATCCATTTTGACGACTATTCTCAAGGCAATTTTTCAATAAAAAAACGGGGTTTTACCCCGTAAATAATGAACTTTTGTTTCTAAAACTAGCTCGGTTATAGTTCCAATATCCCCTCATCCACAAGGCTTTCAAGGGTTGAAATAAGCCCTATTTTACCGTGTTCATAGGTCAATGCTCCCTGATAATACACATTATAAGGCTCCCTCATCGGACCATCCGCCGATAGTTCAATAGAAGCTCCCTGCACAAATGTACCCGCAGCCATTATAACTTCATCGTCATATCCGGGCATTTCAGACGCCACAGGCGCAGCAAAGGAATCTATCGGTGATGCAGACTGAATGCCTTTGCAGAAAGCGGAGACAGCTTCCGGAGTCCCGAGCTTGATCGCCTGGATGATATCGGAGCGCTCCATGGATTCATTCGGGCAGATATCGAAACCCAGCTTATTATAAACTCTGCCGAATAACATCGCCGACTTAAGAGCGCCTGCCGTAATATGCGGAGCCATGAAAAGTCCCTGGAGCATCACCCTCGTCTGTCCGAAAGTCAGGCCGCATTCCGCGCCTATTCCCGGACAAGTCAGCCTATAAGCTATTCTGTCGACCAAATCCTCGCGTCCTACTATATATCCGCCCGAAAGCGCGAGTCCGCCGCCCGGATTTTTAATGAGAGATCCGCATACCAAATCCGCGCCTACAGCCGAAGGTTCATCAAAAGAGGCAAACTCGCAGTAGCAATTATCGACCATGATCACGGCATCGCTTCCGTGGCTTCGAACAAAATGGATAAATTCTCCAATTTGGTTTACTGTAATACTCTTACGCCAACCATAGCCGGTCGACCTCTGGATGGCGAGCATCCTCGGGCTTTCTTCTTTGATAATTTTCTCTATGGAATCGTAATCGAATTCACCATCAATTAGATCAATGCTTCCGTATTCTATACCGAGTTCCTTTAGAGTGCCCGGTTCCGGATCACCTTCTGTACCGATTATCGACTGAAGTGTGTCATAGGGCTCGCCCGTGCAGTAAACAAGCTTTTCTCCTGCCTTAAGAACGCCTAAAATCGCCAGAGAAATAGCATGAGTTCCGTTAACGATATTTGTCCTTACGAGTGCTTTTTCGGCGCCGAAAACCTGCGCGTAGACCTTCTCGACGGCATCTCGACCGTCATCGTTATAGCCATAGCCGGTCCTCCACGCAAAATGAGAATCGGATACGCGATTATCTGTAAAAGCCGCAAGAACTCTTTTCTGAAGCTCATAGGTTCTCTTATCGATTTCAACAAAAGATTCTCTGAGTTCGTCCTCAGAGGCCTCGACCAATGATTCAATTCTTACTTTGATATCATCATTCATTTCTTGGTACGTTCCTTTTCCCATTCCATATCTTTTACGAGGTTTCGTTTAACGTCCTGTTTGTGCTTTGCATAGAGCTGCGTCGTAGTAACCTGTTCGTGGTCCAAAAGCGCAGCTACGTCGTAGATGGAGTTTCCGCGACCGATTAGACTCGTCGCAGCGGTAGCCCTAAGCTTATGCGGGCTGTAGCCTGCGGATCTCGCGGTCTCCATTCCAATCGAAGTATATTTCTTTACGAGTTCCCTCACCTGTCTTTCGGTCATTCTGGTCCCCCTTAGAGACAGGAAGAGTGCGTCTCTCACATCCTCAGTTAAATCCTCCGAACGCTTTCTTTCGTTATCGATATAGTCGTGGATTGCGGCAGTAACCGAATCGTTGAGCGGCATCACGCTTTCTTTTCCGCGCTTTCTGTAAATCTTGAACTCGCCGCGTGTGAAATTAAACGAACTGATATTTAACTGCCAAAGCTCGGACAAGCGAAGTCCATATGTAATGAACAACAAAAGAATTGCCTTATCTCTCTTCTTTGTCTTTTCCCAATACGAAAGTTCGTGCGGCGTGAGTCCTGCGCCGGTGGATACAGCGTCGAGCATCTTCATAACTTCGTCATCCTGAAGTGCTTTGATTTCGCGTTCTCCGGCCTTGGGTACTCTTATCGGATCAAATCCGTCTGTTATATTTTTGTCAATCTTTTCATCTCTATATAGATGTTTGAACATTACGGAGAGCGAAGATTTCTTGCGTGCGAGCGTCTTATTATTGTTCTCGTAGACATAACGCACGCCGTCTTTCTCAACCGAATACCTTCTGCAATAATCTATGAATACATTTATATCCGAAGCCTTGAGCTTATTAAATTCCTCAAGTTTAATATCACCAATCTTATCGGCAGAGCTAAGACCCGAATCAATCATATATTCACAGAAAAACTTGATGTCGTGAAGATAGGCCCAGCGAGTCATCGGAAGGACGTTGCCGCGCAGGTAAATAAAGAACGCGCGCAAAAAACCCGGAAGTGCGTTTTCTATATCTTCGCATTCCACATCAATCTGCGCTTCGTGCTCAACGATATTGTCGGGCTTGTCGCTCTTATTATGTACTACAATCTTTTTCTTAGCCATTCTTTGATCTCCAGAGCGGTTTCTTCTTCGCTTCCGATTTCACTTATATTGAACCATTTGATTCCAAGCGGATTATCTTCGTAATCGCCGTATTTTCTGAGCCACGTCATCTGACGTTTTGCATAATGCCTGGAATTCGTCTTTACATCGGTTATCGCATCCTCGAGCGTAACTTCGCCTTTGAGATGAGCGATTATTTCTTTGTATCCGATTCCTTTCATGGACATTGCGTTTTCGTCGAGACCTGATTCCATGAGCCTCCTCACCTCGTCTAACAGCCCCTCTTCCATCATGATGTCCACTCTTTTGTTTATTCTATCATATAATTCTTCTCTGTCGCGCATGAGTCCGACCATTATTACGTCATATCCTTCGCGCCTAACGAGCGCCGTGGAGAAATCACTAATTGACTTCCCCTCCTCCGCCGATTCAATCGCTCTCACAACGCGCTTGATATTGTTAGGATGTATTCTCTCCGCGACCTCCGGATCAAGACCTTTCAGAATTTCGTAAAGCGCCTCGGGCCCTTCCTCTTCGGCGATCCTGTAATACTCTTCTCGTTTGGATTCATCGGGCGGAGCAGCGGCAAAGTCCATATCGTAAATCACGGAGTCCATATAAAGACCGGTTCCTCCGCAGAGCACGGGAAGCCTTCCGCCTTCCGAAACTTCTTTTATCTTCTCCTGCGCAAGCAAAGAAAAATCGGAAACAGTAAACTCATCCTTTGGATCGCAGATGTCAATCAAATGATGCTTAACCATAGCCTGTTCTTCTATGCTTGGTTTTGCACTTCCTATATCCATTCCGCGATAAATCTGCATGGAGTCGCAGGAGATTATTTCTCCGTTAAAGGCCTTGCATAGTTCCATCGCGATTTTTGTTTTTCCGACTGCGGTCGGCCCGCATAGCGCAAGAAGCTTAATCATCCCTGTATCCTCTTGAACATGCGCTCAATATCGTAGAGTCTAAACTTAACAAATGTCGGTCTTCCGTGCGGACATGAGAATGGATTCCCGCAGGACTTGAGTTCCGATATCAAAGCGTCAACTTCTTCTCGGGAAATCGCGTCGTGCGCCTTGATGGAACTCTTGCAAGCCTTTGTAATTAGTTTATCGATGACAACCCTGTTTCCAAGAGTATTTCCTTCTATGTATTCATCCACGAATGTCTTGATGAAATCTTCCGCCTCGGAAATCTCCATGAACTCCGGTATCTCCCTGAATACAAAACTGTTTTCGCCAAAGAGTTCAAGGGCAAATCCCATCCTTGAGAGAATCTCCTGCCAATTTTCATCGTCTACTATCTCCGACGGAACATCGACCGTTATCGGAAGAAGCAGCACCTGACTGTTCTTTTCATTATTCATATATGCCGAAACGAATTTTTCGTAGTTTATCCTCTCATGCGCCGCATGCTGATCGATGAGATAGAAATTTGTCTCGTCCGTCGCCGTTATATAAGTATTGAAAATAGTCTCGCCAAATGTGAGTTCATCAAAGTCAAATGGCGCAATGCCATTAACTTCTATATCAGGGGTTCCGAGTTCGTCGCGCTTATCAGCTTGCTTGCTCGACGAAGTTTCTTTGCGACCCGAAGCAACGGAATTCTTTTCACCTGCATTATTCTTGCCGGAGGTAGTATCCTCTTCCCTAGTTTCCCTCTTTAAAAAATCTCTAATTCCGATTTGCTCTCCGGAAGAAACATCGGCTTTTTTCGCTTTTGCATTGAAATCAGACTTCTTGGCCGTGTATCCGGAAGTATCCTCCTCGGATTTCAAGGCGTCGGCGGAAGTTACAACCGCATCTTTCTTCGTGAGCGCATCGATAACTGCATCTCTTACGAGTGAAGTTATTGCCACATCATCATCAAACTTAACTTCCTTTTTGTTTGGATGAATATTAACATCGACAGCTGCGGGATCTACGTCTATAAACAGAAAGGCAATCGGATATCTTCCGTCAAAGAGCCTCTCTTTATATCCAAGGTTTAGTCCTTTTTCAATAACAGAACTCTTGACAGTGCGACCGTTTACAAAGAAATACTGACTTCTTCTGTTTGCGCGAGAAAAAGATGGTCTGGATATATATCCATGAATGCCCATATTCTTCTCCTGCTTCTCGCAAAGTACCAAATCCTTATATTCTCTGTCCTTATATACCGAAATAATTGCAGACTTAAGATCCTTGTTGCCGAGCGTAGAGAAGACATTCTTGCCGTTTGATATAAGTTTAAACTTAATATCTGTTCTCGTGATGGCGAGCCTTGAAACCATGTCGATTATCTGTCCGCTCTCTGCGGCCTCAGACTTCATAAACTTGAGACGCGCCGGAAGATTATAAAAGAGATCGCGAACTATAATAGTAGTACCGCGCGGGCACCCAACCGATTCCGAAATTATCTTTTCTCCGCCGTGAAGCACAAGCTTAATTCCGGTCTTCTCGTCTTCAGTCTTTGTTATGAGCTCAACTCTCGAAACAGCAGCAATGCTCGCCAAGGCTTCTCCGCGGAACCCAAGGGTAGAAAGCTTTCTGAGGTCTTCGGTCTTTTTAATCTTGCTCGTGGCATGTCTCAGGAAAGCTTTTTCTACGTCTTCTTTGTCTATGCCCTCTCCATTATCTGAAACTCGGATGCTTTCCTTGCCGCCGCCTGTTATCTCCACGGTAATATCGGTCGAGCCCGCATCAATTGCATTCTCAACGAGTTCCTTCACCACGGAAACCGGTCTTTCTATAACCTCGCCCGCAGCAATTTTATCCGCTACATCTTTTGGAAGTATATTGATTCTCATTTGATAAGTTCCTTAAGATCTTCCAGTATTCCTATTGCCTCGGAGGGCTTTACGTTCATCAAATCTATATTCTTTATCTTCTCGACAACCAAATTGCCTTCGTTGGGGTTGAAAAGAGAAAGTTGTTCTTCAATAATAGGCGCTGTATTCTGTTTTGGTTCTGTTCGATACTCGATAGCTCCGCCTTCGAGCTGCGAGAGTTTGCTATTTGCTCCGTCCAAAATTTCCGTGGGTACTCCCGCAAGCTTTGCCACGTGGATTCCGTAACTTCTGCTCGCGCCGCCAGGGACTATCTTATGCAGGAAGACGATTTCGCCTTTGTCTTCGGCAACGTCTACATTGAGATTGAATACGCCTTCCACATTTTCTTCGAGCGCAGTAAGCTCGTGATAATGTGTCGCAAAAAGTGTCCTTATATGCGTATGCTCATTACAGAGGTATTCACATGTCGCCCAAGCGATTGAAAGTCCGTCATAGGTACTCGTTCCTCGACCAATCTCATCAAGAATGATAAGCGACCTCTCCCCCGCTCCGTTCAGGATATACGAGAGTTCGCTCATCTCCACATAGAAAGTCGATTGACCCTGCGCCAGATTGTCGGATGCACCTATTCTCGTAAATATCCTGTCGCAGACACCGATATGCGCCTTCTCCGCAGGAACAAAGCAGCCCGCCTGCGCCATGAGAACTATGAGCGCGGTCTGTCTCATATATGTGGACTTACCGCTCATATTCGGGCCTGTGATTATTGCGAGCGAATGCTCCTTATTGTCGAGATAAGTATCGTTAGAAACGAAGAGTTTGGAGTTCTCAGTCTGTTCAACGACAGGATGACGTCCACCTATTATCTCAAGAACAAGACTCTCGTCAACATGAGGTTTGCTGTACCCGTACCTTCCCGATACGACAGCAAAAGAATTGAGGACGTCAAGCGCCGCCACAACATAAGACGTCTTTTGAATAATAGGAACGAGTTCCATGATCTTTTCGCGGAGTTCGCAGAAAAGATCGTATTCGAGTTTATTAATCTTCGTCTCGGCGTTTAAGACGAGCCCTTCCATCTCCTTGAGTTCAGGCGTTATATATCTCTCGTTGTTTACGAGTGTTTGCTTTCTTATATAGTCATCCGGGACGAGCGCGAGATTGGACTTTGTTACGTCGATATAGTAGCCAAAAACCTTATTGTAGCCAACCTTGAGATTTTTGATTCCCGTTCTTTCTTTCTCGCGAACCTCGAGTCCCGCGATCCAATCCTTTGCA
Organism: uncultured Eubacteriales bacterium; assembly: GCA_902776725.1. GTDB lineage: Bacteria > Bacillota > Clostridia > Peptostreptococcales > Anaerovoracaceae > Eubacterium_B. Next base: position 40,361 of record CACYQX010000008.1, read on the forward strand.
TCCTTAATAGAGAGCTTGAGATTGTCAAGTTCCTCAGAGTAGCCGGCCTTAATGAGGCCGCCCTCTTTGACTGTGAGACCTGCATCCTCATCGATTGCTTTACCGATTTCTTCGCTTACGTCAGAAAAACCTTCGATGCCCTCGTTTATGCTTTCAAGATAAGCACTCTTGGCATAGCCAAGGCAGTTCTTGATTTCAGGGAGCGCATCAAAGGAATTCTTAAGCGCAAGCATATCCCTTCCGTTTGCATGACCGGAAGCGATTCTAGCAGCAAGTCTTTCGAAGTCATATACCTCGTTCAATGCTTCGTTTAGATTGTTCTGAATCAAAGGATCGAGAATGAGTTCCTCGACAGCATCGAGTCTTCTGTTTATCTCGTTAACATCCTTTAGCGGCTCTGAAATCCACGCCTTAAGAAGCCTCGCCCCCATGGCTGTTCTCGTCTTATCAAGAATGCCAAGAAGCGACCCTTGTTTTCTCTTATCGTACAGGGTCTCGATAATCTCAAGATTCCTGAGGCTAGCCTTGTCGAGCGACATCCTCTGCCCTATGTCAAAATATTTACACGAAGTAAGCTGGGATAAACTCTGCTTCTGCGTCTCAAGAAGATAAGAAAGAAGCGCGCCTAAACTCATGACGGCACCGTCGCGACCGTTTAAGCCAATCGCGGGTATCGCACCTTTGCCAAGCTGAGAAGTTATTAAATCAATCGAAGAATTTATCTGAAAATAACCATCGCCCATTATATTTACGTAGGCATTGCTTACGCTTTCTATATCCTCGCTTCCGTAGGCTTCATCAAAAGCCTTGTTTATCAGAACTTCCTTTGGCGAAAGACGCGCAATCTTATCTATTGTTTCACCGTAGCAGTTTCTTCCTTCGGATATCTCGGTGACTGCAAGTTCTCCCGTGGAAATATCGCAGTACGCGAGACCTATTCCGTCTTTGAACTTTGCAAGAGAGACCAGATAGTTATTGTCGCCCTCCGGAATCATCATCTCGGGAGTGAGCGTTCCCGGGGTTATTATTCTGATTACTTCTCTCGCGACTATGCCCTTTGCCGTAGCGGGATCCTCTACCTGCTCGCAGATTGCGACCTTATATCCTTTTTCGACGAGCCTTGCGATATATACATCGGCCGCGTGGAAAGGAACTCCGCACATCGGCGCCCGCTCCTCCTGACCGCAGTTCTTTCCCGTCAGAGTAAGTTCAAGTTCTCTGGATGCAGTATAGGCATCGTCAAAGAACATTTCATAGAAATCTCCCAAGCGAAAGAACAGTATGCAATCCTGATACTGTGCTTTGATTTCCATATATTGTTTCATCATGGGAGAAAGTTTTTCTGTCATATCGAGTCCTTTAAAAACAGGCAGCGGAGTATTGCCCCGCTGCCGATTTCACTACTTTCCTAGTTTTTTGTTATAGGCTTCTATTCCAAGTCTAATGAGTTCGGCGCCTCTTCTCATATCTTCCTGATTGAGTACATATGCTATTCTAATTTCATCTTTTCCGAGTCCCGGCGTCGCGTAGAATCCTTCGGCCGGTGCAAACATAACGGTTTCTCCGTTATCCTCAAACTCTTCGAGAAGGAATACGAGGAAGTCCTCAACGCTGTCAACGGGGAGTTTCACCGTCATATAGAACGATCCTCCGGGTTTCTGACAAACGACTCCCGGAATCTTCATCATTTCCTCGTAAACCACATCTCTTCTTCCGCAGTACTCTGCTTTTACCTCCTCGTAGTATGAGAATGGAAGCTTGAAGAGACCGGCTGAACCAACCTGGTCTACCGTTGATACGCAAAGCCTCGCCTGCGCAATCTTCATAACCATGCTCATGAACTCTTTGTTCTTAGAGATAACCGTTCCTATGCGTGCACCGCATGCGGAATAGCGCTTGGAAACAGAGTCGATTATGATAACTCTGTCCTCGTATTCGGGCAGCATTCCAAATGAAGTTACTTCCCTATCGTCATAGGCAAATTCTCGATATACTTCATCTGCGATTACAAAGAGATCGTGTTCCTTTGCGATTTCGCAGATTAAACGCATCTCGTCCAGAGTCAGCACATTTCCTGTCGGATTTCCGGGGGAGATGCAGGAGATTGCTCTGGTCTTGTCGGTGATGAGCGGTTCTATCTGCTCTCTTGTTGCATAGCTGAAGCCATCTTCGGCTTTTGTGGTGATAGGAACAATCTTACCGCCCGCAGAAGTCAAAAATGTATGATAGTTTGTATAGAAAGGCTCCGCCAGGATGATTTCTTCTCCGTCGTTAACGAGAGCCAGGAATGTCATGGTGAGGGCTTCCGATCCTCCGTTTGTGACGATGATATCTCCTCGCTCCAGATTTATTCCATAATGCTTGTAATAATCAATAACGGCATCCTGGAGATCCGTTACACCACCGGACTCGGCGTATTTGATTACTTCTGCATTGTATGCCCGTATGGCGTCCATAAAGCAATCCGGCGTTTCCACGTCCGGTTGACCGATGTTGAGACGATAGACCTTCTTTCCCATCTCTTCGGCCCTGATTGCAATCGGATTGAACCTCCTGATTGGCGAAAACTGCATTTCTTGCACTCTGTCTGAAAACTTCATTTAATCATCCTCCGTAGCTTTCAAACCATCCAAACTTTTATGAGCTTCACTAACCACTTTCTCTATTATGCCCGACATTTCATTATAACTTATTTCGGCTCCTTTGTTAAGGAGTATAAGGTATTCAATATTGCCTTTTCCGCCCCTAATCGGCGAAAAATCAAGCCTTTCGCATGCGAGTCCGGAGTCACAGGCATAGCCTATTACATTCTCTATTACAGAGCGATGCACCTCAGGGTCTCTTACTATCCCCTTCTTCCCAACTTGTTCTCTTCCGGCTTCAAACTGCGGCTTGATCAAAGCGCATACCCTGGCGCCATCTTTAAGAAAATCGGCGCATTTGGGAAAGATATGCTTTAGAGAAATGAACGATACATCTATGCTTGCAAAATCTATTCTATCGACGATTACAGGATTCTCCGGATCGTCCTCAAACAGTCTAAAATTGCACCTCTCTATATTTATAACTCGCTCATCGGTCCTCAGGCTATAATCCAGCTGACCGTATCCGACATCTATGGCGTAGACCTTGCTCGCGCCATTCTGCAGCATGCAGTCGGTAAATCCTCCCGTAGAAGCCCCTATATCCATACAGATTGCGCCATCAAGATCGATTCCGAATACAGAAATAGCCTTTTCGAGTTTCATTCCGCCCCTGCTCACATAAGGACATTTATCTCCCTTATGAAAAATCTCCGCATCTTCCGATACGGACATTCCGGGCTTGTCAAAGACGGCTCCGTCGACAGTGACTTCGCCCGCCATTATGGCCGTCTTTGCCTTTTCTCTCGATGTAAAGAATCCTCTTTCCACAAGGAGGATATCAAGTCTCTTCTTCAACTCTATTTCTCCTTGGCAGAAAGATATTCTCTGATTCTTTTCGCAATTCCTTCTGCATCCATTTCATAACGATTATAGATATCCTTGGAATCGCCCTGCTCAATGAATTTATTTGGCCATGCTATCGTCAGAACGTCGCGGTCTGAATTCTCCGCTTTGAAGTGTTCGCCAAAACCGCCGCTCTTAATATTGTCTTCAACAGTAACAACCAAAGCATTCTCATCAATTGCCGGCACATCAAACCCACAGGCATTACCGAAGATACCGATGTTCGCAACGCCTACTGAAACGCCGTCCTTTTCAAGAATCTCTGCGGCTCCAAGCGCATGCGAGAGCATCGTACCCACGGCTAGAATAACTGCATCCTTGCCTTCTCTGACAATCACATTCTTACCGACAAAACGTTCGCCCGCGAGTGACTCGGTAATGGCGGCACCCCTCGGATATCTTATCGCCGTAGGTGAATCCATATTGATTGCAAATTCCAGCATCTCCTTGAGCTGAACTCCATCGCAAGGCGTAAGAATTGTCATATTCGGCATCGTCAAGAAATACGAAATATCAAAGATGCCCTGATGCGTCTCTCCGTCTGATCCGACGATGCCCGCTCTGTCAACGGCAAAGGTAACCGGAAGGTTCTGCATGCAGACATCCTCAAGCATTTCATCATAAGCCCTCTGTAGGAAAGATGAATAGATTGCAACTACAGGATGCAGTCCCGAAAGCGCTTGCCCTGCTGCAACTATCACAGCATTAGCCTCGGCAATACCCACGTCAAACACCCTACCCTTCAACCTGTCGCTCATCATTCCAAGTCCGGTGGCATCGGTCATCGCGGCGCTTATGGCCGTAACCTTGTCGTTTTCCTTTGCTATATCGTAGATTGCGTCGCCGAACAAATCGGAATATGTAGCCTTGTTGGAAGATAGCGGTTTTCCGGTCTCTTTATCAAAGGGGCCTATTCCGTGGAATCTATCGGGATATGTTTCGGCAGGCTTGTAACCTTTACCCTTCTTTGTAATTGCATGAACTATCACAGGGCCTTCGGCTTTTTTTGCGAGTTCAAATACCGAAATCAAATCCTCTATATCGTGACCGTCAACCGGTCCAAGATAAGTAAGGCCGAGTTCTTCAAATAGAACACCTTCGTTTATGATGGCGTATTTGATTCTTTCCTTCGTTCCGCCGAGAGCTCTCTTTAGTCCGTGTCCAACAAGCGGAACCTTGTCCAAAGCGTCCTTCAGGGTTTCCTTTGCGTCCTGATACCTTGTCGAAGTTCTGAGCTTTCCAAGATGCTCGGAAAGTCCGCCGATGTTTTTGGAAATCGACATACCGTTGTCGTTTAAAACTATAATAACCTTGCGGCCTGATTGACCGATTGAATTAATTGCTTCAAAAGCAGGACCGCCCGTCATGGAACCGTCACCGATAACAGCGATCACTTCGTGGCCTTCCCCTTTGATATCCCTTGCCATAGCCATGCCGTAGGCAGCGGAAACAGAGGTGCTGGAGTGACCCGTGTCGTATACATCGTATTCGCTTTCGTTTCTCTTTGGGAAGCCGCTCAGTCCGTCCGTCTTCCTGAGAGAATGAAAGGCCTCTCGTCTTCCTGTAATAAGCTTATGAACATAGGTCTGGTGACCTACGTCCCAAATAATCTTATCCTTAGGCGCATCAAAAACCTTATGCAGAGCCAACGTGAGTTCTACAACGCCAAGATTGGAAGCCAAATGGCCGCCTGTCTTTGAAACGGCGTCCACAAGGAATTCTCTTATTTCTTCCGAAAGAGCCTTTAGCTCATTTTCGTCCAAATTATTTAGGTCGGAAGGTGTATTGATTTGGTCTAAAATATTGCTCATGATTCACCCTTAATCAATTTGTTCTGTTTGCCAATTCTATAACAAGATTTCTAAAAAACTCGGCATTGTCGTAGTATAAAGCGATGCTTTCAACCGCCTGTTCGGTTAAGAACTCTAGGAGCTTCTCGCTTTCTTCTATACCGTTATATGAGACATAGGTTAGCTTGTCCTTGCTGACGTCGGACCCTGTATTCTTGCCAAGAGTTTCGGTGTTTCCCTTCACATCAAGGATATCGTCGGCGACCTGAAAGGCAAGTCCCAGGTTTTCCGCATATTTCGTCATAGAGTTCAACATGGATTTATCTGCTCCGCCAAGGTAAAGACCGGCCTGAACAGCCGCCACAATGAGCGATGCGGTTTTGTTTGTATGAATAAATCTAATTGTATTGTTGTCAATATTATTGCTTTCTGACTGCTTAGCCTCAGCCTCCAAATCTGCGGCCTGACCGGCAATCATGCCTCGTACTCCCGCACCTTTTGCAATGGTGTACATAGCATTTATGCGCTTTGAAAGCTCCTCGGTATTTCCGAAGTACATCATCATATCCTTTGCCATGATTTCAAATGCGCTGTTCAGGAGTCCGTCGCCCGCCAGCGTTGCCATGCCGTCTCCATATACGATATGATTTGTCGGAAGTCCTCTCCTGAGATCATCGTTATCCATTGCCGGAAGATCGTCGTGAATGAGAGAATAAGTATGTATAAATTCAATCGCGCAGGCATAAGGAAGTGCAGCCTTGCTGCTTCCCCCCGCAAATTCGCAGGCAGACAAAAGCAGCACGGGTCTAAGCCTCTTTCCGCCCGCGGAAAGAGAGTATTCCATGGCCTCGCGGATAATATTCGCGCGTTCGTCAACTTTTGGGAGGTAATCGGTCAGATATTCGTTTATCTGATCCTTATACTCATCATAATTCTCCCTCATCGTAATCCTCCTCACCAAAGACCTTTATCTTATGCTTGGTGTTCTCGAGTATTTCTTTGCAGAGTTCGTAATGTTTTACGCCTTCTTCATAGCAAGCGATGGATTCGTCAAGCGTCAAATCTTTTTTCTTGATGGTCTCCGCACAAGCCTTAAGGTCATTCAAAGCTTCCTCGAAACTTTTATTCTTCTTTGCCATATCCTCACCTACTCTATTCGGCAATCTTTACTGCCGTCCGTCATGGTAATTACGTATTTCTTTCCCTTTGCAAGTTTCTTTGAAGAAGTCACCGGTTTTCCCTTTTCTTCGGAAACGATTGCAAAGCCTTTTTCCAACACGCTTCTCGGGTCATTCTCCTTCAGGATTATCAGTTGTTTTGATATTTCCCCTTCCTTCTCGACTAGTAAACTCCTAAAGGTGGCATCTATTCGATTCATATAGTCTTGCATCGATAGCTCCGCCTTAAGAAGATTGTTCGAAAGGAATGTGCCGAGACTATGCATATATTCATCCATCTCATCTAGGAGATCTTCTCTGTCTCTCACGGCTATCTGCGCGGCTGCGGTTGGGGTTTCTGCCCTTACATCAGCCACCAAATCCGAAATGCTCACATCTATCTCGTGTCCCACCGCGGATATGATGGGAATATTGCTTCTGTATATGGCTCTCGCGAGACCTTCATCGTTAAATGCGGCAAGGTCTTCCGGAGATCCTCCTCCTCGTCCAACAATAAGCAAATCTATTTCATCGCTTAAGTTGGTATTTATAAAGTCAATCGTCTCGCTGATATTCTCCGCTGCAGCCCGCCCCTGAACCAAGACCGGAAACAGCGTGATGTCGGTGAGATTTGTCCTGGAACAAAGAATCTTACGTACATCGTCAAAGGCAGCACCGGAATCCGATGTGACTATACCTATATGCTTAGGAAACTTTGGCAACGGCTTCTTATGAGCTTTATCAAAGAGGCCTTCCTTTTCAAGCTTGTTCTTTAGCTTTTCAAAAGCCTTTGCGAGCTCGCCTTCACCGGCAAGTTCCACGGTTCTTACCCAGAGCGAATACTCGCCTCTTGCTGCGAACGCTCCTATGGAGCCTTCTAGGATTACCTCGTCTCCCTCGGTCAGATTCATTGCTGTCTCGTCAATTCTATTGTTGAATATTATGCACTGCAGTTTGCTATTTCCGTCAGAAATAGTGAGATAAATATTCCCGTTTGAATGAGGCTTGTAGTATGTTATGTCACCGGACACGCGAACATACTTCAAAAGCGGATCGGTTTGAAGTAGGTTTTTGATATATTCATTTAGCTGTGATACCGTTATCGGTTTTCCTGCCAAAACTTATCTCCTCCAAGAAATGCTATTCCAATCGCGTTGTCCGACGATAGTCCGGGATCCGCAAAGTATATATTGCATTCATCGAATCCCTTCATGCCTTCTCTTATAAATTCGCTCGACGATACTCCTCCGGAGAAGAGAACATCTTTTAAGCCGCTCTCCTCGCAGGAGTTCATCACAATCTTCTTAATGCATTCCAGAATTCGCTCAAAGAGCATATATGCCAATTCTTCTTTCGGAATCTCATCAACAAGTTTCCCGGCCGCGGTCTCGATTCCCGATAGATTGAATTTTAGACCGTCAACTTTGATCTTTGGAAGCATGTTCCGGTATTCACCCTGCGCATTAAAAGAATGCGCTATCCTATCCATCATTTCCCCGGCGGGAAATCTAAACCCGCGCTTATCCCCTATACGATCAAGCAGTTGACCAAAGGAAATGTCCTCGGATTCCCCCATGATTTCTATCTTTCCATGGTTATAACGAAGAATCTCTGTCGTTCCACCGGAAAAATGAAAAAATACAAACTTCTCTTTATTCTTTAGTCCTGTAAATCTTCGCGCGGCTTCGAGATGTCCCTCCTGGTGACTGAAGAATTGCGCCTCCGTGTCGAGCAAAGGAGCTATAACCTTTGCTTGGTTCTCACCTGCAAGAAAACAAGGCATATATGAACCCTCGACAGGTCTCGGCTTATTGCTTGCCGCTGCGCCAATTATTTTTCCGTCACTTGCCGCACGGATTGCCTCGTCAAGCAGCTTGGGTAAATTAGAAATATGCTGAAACAGTGCATCTTGCTGCCTCAACCCAAGCGTTCCCTCACGCACCTCAAGAAATATTCTTCCGTCGTAGACGATGTTCTCATCGCTGTCGACGAGCGCAACCGACGTCTTATAATTGCTGGTGTCTATACCAAGGGAGTATTCTTTCATTGCACTAGTCTTTCTTTTTGGTGCTTTCCTTGGCCTTTACGATCGCACCGAGTATACCGTTAATATATGAAGGAGAGCTTTCCTCGCCGTATTTCTTTGCAAGTTCTACCGCTTCATTTACGGATACGGCAGAAGGAACTTCGGCATACAGTATCTCTGCCACCGCAATTCTAAGTATTGCAATATCCGTCTTCGGCATCCTCTTTATATCCCATTTGACGCAGTGTTTCTGTATGCACTCGTCTATTTCATCCTTTTTGTTACAAAGGATGCTGAAAATATCCGAGCAGTATTCTTTTTGTTTACCCAGCGCAAAGCCGAGGAATTTTTCCTCTTTGTCGATGTCGAAATTATTTAGTGCATCCATCTGGAATGCTACAGTCATCATATACTCTCTTGCTTCCGCCCTAGTCATTTTTCTCTCCCATGTCCACGCCTTCTACGTGGATATTTATATCGTTTAACATAAGTTTGGTCTTTGCCAAAACGTCGCTCTGTACCTTCCTCTGAAGTTCCCATGCAAGCTGAGGGATTTTAATTCCGTATTCGACTTTGATATATACGTCGATAACGATATTGTCTTCTTTGTCGTGAGACAGTCTAACGCCGTTTCTCGAAATTACGTCTCTTGCCAGAATGCTTTCGCGAAGGCCCTCGGGTGTCTCCGCCATCTC
>CACYQX010000009.1 GCA_902776725.1 uncultured Eubacteriales bacterium
ACCCTTCTGCCTCCATCCTCATAACAGAGCTCATCTTGTCATAATAGACGTATTCCTCAGATTCAGTCACAACTATCAACCTTCGCCCGTCCTTCAATACATACATGATTTCAAAGGCATCCACCCTTGTAACCCTCTTTTGATTTTTGACAACCAAAAACTTCTCTTCAACTCTCTGCTCCATGATTTCCTTCCTTTCATTAAAAAACGGGTGCTGCACTTATTTGCAGTACCCGTTTCCAACGAAACTTAGAAAAAGCTGACTTGATCAGTCTCCGGAAGCCCGTCAAATACTCCATAGCCCTTCAACGCCTCTACGGCCGTCTTATTGATCCTGGCTCTCGATATCGCATCTTCCAGGGTAAAGAATGGCTTATCCTCATAAGCTTCATAAATAGCATTTGCCGCCGCAAGTCCTACGCCCTCAAGAGCCACATAAGGAAGCCTCAGTGAATTGCCTTCTACTCTAAAGCGCCTCGCATGCGATGCTCCCAGTTTTGGCGGTTTAAAATCATATCCCCTCGCATACATTTCATATGCCACCTCACAGCATTTGAGCGTGCGCTTATCCTTGTCCGTACTCTCTTCCTTCTGTTCCGTCATTATGACTTCATCTTCCGAAGAGTCGTCCACATCGCCGTGGTTCCTTATCCTTCTCACCACGTCATAGCACGCGCCGGGCCCCTTTAAGATTATTTCGGGATCAAAGCCGCTTGCGTTTTCCGTAAAGTATGCGGCATAGAATGCCTGTGGATAATACACCTTATACCAGGACATTCTGAAACTGTTTATTACATATGCCGCCGCATGCGCCCTTGGGAACATATACTTGATCTTGTCGCATGAATCGATATACCATTCCGGTACATCATGAGACCTCATAAGTGCCTTTTGGTCTTCATTCAGGAATTTGTCCTTCTTTCTGACCGTTTCCATAATCGAGAACGCGTCGATATTTTTTAGGCCCTTAAGCATCAGATAGTTCATTATGTCGTCACGAGTGGATATTACCTCGTTCATGCTCGCAACGCCGCTGTTAACATATTCTTGGGCATTGTTCTGCCATACGTCTTCTCCGTGTGAGAAGCCCGCTATTCTGACGAGATCACCGATTTTCTTCGGCTTAATTTCCTGGAGCATGCCTCTTACAAATGAAGTTCCAAACTCAGGTATACCGTATGTTCCGTCCGTGAACTGATATTCCGGATCCTTTATGTCAAGAGCCTCCGGTCCGCTGAATATGCTTATGACCTTTTGGTCATTCATATCGATATCTATCGGATTCACGCCCGTCATCTCATATAGATATCGCTGCATCGTAGGCCCGGTATGTCCGAGTATATCCAGCTTAAGCAGATTCTTCTCTATCTTATGATAATCAAAATGAGTCGTTATTATATCGATATCCTTGTTTGCCGGATGCTGAATAGGACAGAACTCGTAGATTTCGCGATCGTCAGGAACAATTACCATGCCCCCCGGATGCTGTCCCGTCGTACTCTTTACACCCATGCAGCCCATTGCCAATCGCTTTTCTTCATACTTCGGGAATTCGTCCTCGGTAATCTCGCAGTATTTCCTGAGATAGCGATACGCGGTCTTTTCTTCAAGTTTGGATACTGTGCCAGCCTTAAAAATATTCTTGGCGCCAAATATTTGTTCAACATATTTATGAGCGGTAGCCTGATACTGACCCGCAAAATTGAGGTCGATATCCGGCTCCTTGGTTCCGTCAAATCCCAGGAAGGTCGCAAAGGGTATCGTATAACCGTCCCTGGTCATCTCCGTTCCGCATTCCGGACAATTCTTTGGCGGCATATCAACTCCGCAATCATATTGGCTTCGGTCTCCAAATTCAAAATGCTTGCACTTTGGACATACATAATGCGGATCCAATGGGTTAACCTCGGTTACCCCCGCCATAGTTGCGGCAAAGGACGATCCAACGGATCCTCTTGATCCAACAGGATACCCATCCGAACGCGATTTGTTTATGAGCATCTGTGCCGATACGTACATTACGGAATAATCGTTTCCGATTATGGAGTCAAGCTCAGTGTTTAGTCTTTCTTCAATCTGCGGAGGCAGATTCTCTCCATAGAGTTCGTGAGCGTGTTTCATGCAACTCTCTCTCAGAATCTTATCCGCGTTAGGAATGGTGGGTGGACATTTCTCATCGGGAACCGGTTTTATTCCTTCATCAATCATATCCGCAATTTTGTTTGTGTTTTCGACTACGACACGGTATGCCAGATCCTCCCCAAGATACGAAAACTCCTCGAGCATTTCTTCTGTAGTCCTTAAATAAAGGCCCTCTCCGTTTTCGGCATCCTCAAACCCCATGCCGCTCATAATTATATTTCTGTATATGGCAGATTCAGGTTCATCATAATGGGCATCGGTTGTTGCGACAGTGAGTTTTCCGAGACGATCTCCACAGGCGATTACCCTTCTGTTGAAATCCCTGAGTTCCTCCCTGCTGTTCACCTGACCTTTGTTGATCATGAACTGGTTATTTATTAATGGCTGGATTTCCAAATAGTCATAGAATGAAGCGATTCTATCAACTTCTTCGTCGCTCCTTCCTTCCGCAATTGCACGATAAACCTCACCCGCTTCGCATGCCGATCCGATTATTATTCCGTCCCTATGCTTCTGAATGACAGACTTTGGAAGTCTCGGTCTCTTGTAGAAATAATCAAGATGCGATGTCGAAACGAGTTTATATAAGTTTTTGACACCTTCCTGGGTCGAAGCCAGGAGAATTATATGGTAGGTAGGATTCTTTTTGTAATCTATGCTTCCGTCTTCCGCTATACAATCCGAATCATCAAAAACATAGCCTTCCATACCGTATATGACCTTAACTCCGGTTTTCTTGGCCATACTTGCGGCATCGGGGAAGCTCTGAACGACTCCGTGATCGGTGATTGCAACCGCGGGTTGTCCCCATTCCGACGCCAGCCCAACAATGGTCTCGACGTCATTAAGTCCATCGAGACGACTCATCTTGGTATGACAATGGAGCTCAACCCTGTGCTTTCCCGGGTAGTTATCCTCTCGCTTTGAAACACAACCTTTCTCAATAGCGTCTATCATGATGATCAGGGCATTTTCATATCTGTCAATCTCAGGCTGTCCCTTGACCTTAATATAGTCGCCTATGGAAACATTAGCCTCTATCTCATCCCATTTCTTTTGCGAAATAAAAGTCTTCAAACAAATGCTGCTGGACTTGTCTGTTATATATAGAATGGCGATTACGCTACCGCTCTTTATTACCTTTGACTCCATATTGAATACGACGCCTCCGGTAACCACGGTTTCCGCTTCCGGGCTTATCTCGGAGATTGGAAGCGGTTCCTCCGGAATGGCTTTGCCGCCCATAACGGCTTTGCCTATGACCGGCAGCTCCCTGGCACGCTGTATGGATTTTTTCCTGCGCCATGCCGCATTCTTTTTTTTCTTTTCTTCGGCCTTTTCTTTTTCCTGTCTTCTCTTTGCCGCTATATTCTCAGCCCGGTCGTTATCGTCAACTTCGATTGTCTCCGGCTCATCTATAACTTCCGGCGCGTCTATCGTTTCAGACTTTATATATTCGTAACGAAAATCAACGCCCTTTAGAGAAGGCAACTTTTCCATTATGGCTTCTCTTATCCTGGCCTCACTCTTTTCGGGCACAAGAAAATTGAGAGCAATGCTAATTTCAAGAACGCTCTCATCTTTTCTTATCACGGCGTCTTTTACATCGAGCCTCGGCTCTTCGTTCATCGCCTCCGATATTTCATTCCACTCAATATATTTATCAAATAGTTCGCGCATTATCGGTTAGTCTCAATTCCCTCTTTTTTAATCAATTCGATAAACTCTTCCAAAAGAACGTCTTCCGAGACGCTTTTTATAATCTCTCCCTTTGAAAATATAATGCCCTTTCCATCGCCGCCGGCAATTCCGTAATCGGCACCTTTGGCTTCTCCCGGGCCATTTACGGCGCAACCCATGACGGCGATCTTAAGTCCCTTCTTAAGACCATCTATCTTTGACAGTTCCTCATCGACGTTTTCCGCAAGGCTTTCGAGATCAATCTTTGTTCTTCCGCATGTCGGACACGATACCAAATCATAGGCACTCTGCCTCATACCCACGGTTTCCAAAAGCTCCTTCGCAAACAGCACTTCATTTACGGGGCTTGACGTGAGAGATACGCGCATAGTATCTCCTATTCCCTCCAAGAGGAGCGCACCTATTCCCACGGCAGATTTTAGTTTTCCGCGACGTATGGTCCCGGCCTCCGTGACGCCGATATGAATCGGATGGTTCGTCTTCTCCGCCAAAATCCTGTGTGCCTCATAGTTCATCACCACATCAGATGACTTTAGCGAGACCACGAGATTGTCATAGTCCATATCTTCTATAATCTTTAGATTGTTTATTGCGCTTTCGGCAAGACCTTCCGCCGTAACGCCCGAATACTTCTCAAGTATATCTTTCTCCAAAGAACCCGAGTTTACACCCACCCTTATCGGTATTCCTGCGGCCTTTGCCTCTTTTACGACGGCACGCACGTTTTCTATGTCACCAATATTTCCGGGATTGATTCTTATCTTGTCTGCACCCGCGAGAATCGCTTCTATCGCGAGCCTATGATCAAAATGAATGTCCGCGACTATCGGAAGTTTAGCTTCTTTCTTTACCTCAGCAAGAGTTTTTGCCGATTCAATATCCGGAATTGCTATTCTTACAATCTGACAACCCGCATCTTCAAGCTCCGAAATCTGCCCAAGGAGCGCATTCTTATCCTGCGAACTCACATTGGTCATCGATTGGATCGCTATAGGCTCTCCTCCGCCGATAACGACGCCGCCTATATCTACTTTTTTTGTGGTCCTTCTCATGAGCTCACCTATCTTCCAAAGAGTTTCAGAATGTCGCTTCCGGTTACTATGATTGCAAGTCCGATCAAAAATGCCATTCCTATCATATGAACAATGCCCTCGGCCTTGTCGCTGATAGCTTTTCCGGTTATCGCTCTTATGATTACAAAAATTATTCTTCCGCCATCCAATGCCGGGAACGGAAGCAGATTAAATATCGCGAGGTTCACGCTTATCATCGCGACAAGGTATAGATAGTACATAAATCCGTACGAAGAAGTCTCTTCTACCGCCATTGCGATTCCAACAGGACCGCTAACCTGCTCCAAAACATTTTCCGAATGAATAAGATCTCTTAGCGACCTAAAGATGGTGGTGAACATTTCCCCCGTGGCGATTGCCGCAGACTTGATGGCCGTACCGGGCTTATGACTTATCTCAGCCTCGATACCCACCATTCTTCTTCCTTCTTCGTTAACCATCGGAAGCATCGAGAAAGTCAACTTCTCGCTTCCGCGCTTAACAGTAATATCGACCGGCTCATCTTTTTCCATCACGATATCGAGAGCATTTATTACATCACTCCATGTGTCGGTCTCATATTCCTCTACGGCGATTACAACGTCGCCCGCTCTGATTCCGGCAAGTTCCGCCGGACCACCCGGAGTCACGCCCGCAAGTGTATTGGTTATAATTCCTCCGATACCGGAAACAAATATCATCACAACAAAGGCGATAAATATATTCATCGCAGCACCCGCAAGGAGAATAAGTATCTTCTGCCAACCTCTTTTGTTGTTAAATGCCCGCGGATTGTCTCCGGCTTCTTCGGTGTCTTCGCCTTCCATTGCGCAGAATCCACCTACAGGAATTGCCCTGATTGAATACTGGGTTTCCTTACCCTGCTTTTTAAAGATAACCGGCCCCATTCCGAACGAAAACTCGTTTACCTGAACATCGCAAAGTCTCGCAACGATAAAATGCCCGAGTTCGTGCGGAAAGATAAGGAGAACAAAAAGAACAACCATCAGTAATATCGTAGTCATTTTTCTCCTCCTTTCGCTATCTCGACAGCTTTGTTTCTCGCCCAAATATCCGCAGCGAGAACTCTATCCAATGTCAATTCATCTTCAACAAATACAACGTCCGAATCCGCGTGAAGCTTCATAACCTTCTCTATCGTATCCTGAATATCCGTAAATCCAATTTCTTCTTTCAGGAAGAGATCGACGAGAACTTCGTTCGCCCCGTTCATCACTGCGGGATATGTGCCTCCGAGCTTTGATGATTCAATCGCAAGAGCGAGACATTTAAACACTTTCATATCCGGCTTTTCAAAAGTTAAAGCGGAAGCCTTACCGAAAAAGTCTAGGGGTTCTCCTCCCAAAGCAATTCTATCGGGATATCCGAGTGCGTAGCTTATCGGCATCTTCATATCCGGAGTTCCCATCTGTCCGATAACGGCATTATCATAGAATTCAACCGCTGAATGAAGAATGCTCTGCGGATGAACAAGAACCTCTATATCATCTATATCCACACCAAAGAGCCATTTGGCCTCTATGACCTCAAGCCCCTTATTCATCATCGTAGCCGAGTCTATGGTTATCTTTTGACCCATTGTCCAATTTGGGTGTTTGAGTGCATCTTGGGCCTTGACGTTCTTTAAGTCTTCAAGCGAGCAACCTCTGAACGGACCGCCGGATGCCGT
Source organism: uncultured Eubacteriales bacterium (assembly GCA_902776725.1). Taxonomy (GTDB): domain Bacteria; phylum Bacillota; class Clostridia; order Peptostreptococcales; family Anaerovoracaceae; genus Eubacterium_B. The sequence continues at coordinate 6,586 of CACYQX010000009.1, forward strand.
AAGAAGAATCTTTTTTATGGGATTATTCTTGTTACCCTGAAGCGATTGGAAGATTGCGCTATGCTCGCTATCCACAGGAAGGAGCTTAACACCTCTTTCCTTTACGGCGTTCATAACAAGCGCACCGCCGGCAACCAAGGTTTCTTTGTTGGCCAGCGCAATATCATGCCCTGATTCTATAGCATTGAGCGTAGGCACGAGTCCTCTCATTCCCATGAGAGAATTGAGAACGATATCGCAGTCTTCTTTTACGATTTCAGCTTGAGCATCTTCGCCCGAAAGAACCTTAACGGGCGAGCCTTCTCCCAGTAGTGTTTTAAGCTCGTCGGCCTTTTCGGTATCGGATATAGCAACTACGCGCGGCCTAAACTCTTCAATCTGTCTTAGAAGCAAATCTATTTTTGATCCGCACGAAAGACCGACAACGGAAAACATATTCGGATTGTCTCTGATGACATCCAAACCCTGCGTCCCTATTGATCCTGTACTTCCTAGAATGATTACCTTTTTCATTTTGCGACAATATCCATCGTATTACTTAATACCAATACCAGATAATAATAGATTGCGGGTGCGGCAAAGAGAATGCTGTCGAATCTGTCCAAGATACCTCCGTGTCCCGGAATGAGATTGCCGTAATCCTTGATCCCCATCTTGCGTTTAAATGCAGACGCCGTTAAATCTCCGAATTGCGACATAACAGATCCTATTATGCTCATAAGGATTATATGCGGAAAGATTGGAATCTTGAAAATAAGACCAAAGATTATTCCAAGAACAAGAGCTCCGGCAACTCCACCTATGGCGCCTTCTATGGTCTTCTTTGGTGAAAGGTTGGGACATAGCTTATGCTTTCCCAAATAATAACCCGTAAAGTACGCAGCGATGTCTGTACCAAAGGCAACTATCACCACCATCCATACAAGAATGCCAAGCGCCGTCCAGCTTATCATAACCATATGATATGAGAGGAACCCGACATAGACAATTCCAAGAAGTGTCGCAAGAGCATCTTCAATTTTGTGCTTGTCTATAGCAAAGATCGATACTCCCGAACAAACAACCGCTAGAACTATCCACGCAAGAAACATCTCCGGCTTTCTAAGTGTTGGATAACCAAATACATAAAGTAGAATAAGCATACCCCATGCAACAAAGATATTCGGGTGGATATCTATCTTCTTAAAGCCCTCAAACAATTCGTAGATTCCGACAGCTCCAATCAAGAAACTCGCAACCATAAGCGGAATACCTTTGAAATAAAGCACTATCAGAAGCGGCGCCATTATAAGTCCCGATATTATTCTGGTCTTCATTATTTGCGACCTCCAAATCTTCTCTCGCGGGTTCCGTAGCTTTCGATAATCTCCGTGAATTCTTCAGGAGTAAAATCCGGCCAAAGCGTGTCCGTAAAAGCGAACTCGCTATAGGCAATCTGCCAAAGCATGAAATTGGATATTCTTTCTTCGCCGCTCGTCCTTATAACGAGATCCGGATCAGGTACGTTTCCGTTTTCGTCACCCGAATAAAGCTTGCTCGACAATTCGTCCTCTGTGATTGGGTTGATTTCATCTCCCTCTTCCCGAGCACTCACCGCAAGCTCTACTCTCTCCGTCATCAGCTTGTTTACAGCCCTGAGTATCTCCGCCCTGCTGCCGTAATTGAGAGCAATGTTAAACTGCATTCCGGTATTGTTATCCGTCTCTCTCAAGGTCTTATCAAGGCTTTCCTTTGCGGCTTCCGGAATAATGGAATAGTCTCCAAAAACCCTGACCCTGACGTTTTCTTTGTTCAGTTCCTCAAGCTCGCTTGCAACGTATTTTACAAGCAAACCAAATATCCCGCTCACTTCCTCCAGCGATCTCTTCCAGTTCTCCGTGGAAAAGGCGTAGACCGTGAGGTATTTTATCCCCATGTCCGAAGCACATCTTACGATTTCTTTCATGGCAAGCATACCGGCATTGTGACCGGCAAGTCGCGGAAGCTTTTTATTCTTGGCCCAGCGGCCGTTTCCGTCCATGATGATTGCTACGTGCACGGGAAGGTTTTGCATTTTCCTACCTCTTATCATAAAGATGGGGCTATCCCAAACGCGAGACAGCCCTCATTCAATTCCAAAGGATTAACTCCGGAAACTAGACCTCCATTATCTCCTTTTCCTTTTCGGAAACAATCTTGTCTACGTCCTTTATAGCGGCTTCGATTACCTTTTCGAGATCGTCGAGTTCACCCTTTAAAGCATCTTCAGACATCTCGCCATCCTTCTGCTGCTTTTTGAGTTTGTCAACACCCTCACGTCTAAGGTTTCTTATTGCAACCTTTGTTTCCTCACCCATCTTCCTTACGGTCTTGGTGAGCTCAACTCTTCTTTCCTCTGTGAGTTGAGGGATTGCAAGCCTTACGTTCTTTCCGTCGTTGGACGGAGTAATTCCTATGTCCGCAATATTGATAGCCTTCTCGATATCCGGCACCGACTTTGGATCGAACGGCGCAATGAGCAGCGTCCTCGGATCCGGTGTTGAAATATTGGCTATATTCTTGAGCGGTGTAGGACTTCCGTAATAGTCAACAACCACTCTGTCCAGGAGGGCAGCATTTGCCCTTCCGGCTCTTACCGTATTAAGATCAGCGCGGAGGACCTCTTTACTTTTGTCGATCCTCTCTTCCAAGCTCTTATTGGCCATAATGCACCTCCAAATCTACTTGATTATTGTTCCAATTTTTTCGCCACAAACGGCTCTCATTATATTCCCTTCTCCTGCAATTCCAAACACATGAATTGCGATATTGTTGTCGCGGCAAAGGGTAACCGCCGTTGAATCCATTACCTTGAGATCCTGGTCCAGAACCTCCTTGAGCGTAAGCTCGTCATATCTCACCGCGTCCGGATTTGTATCCGGATCGTCAGAATAAACCGCGTCCACGTTCTTGGCGAGGAGAATCACCTCTGCATCCATCTCCGCAGCTCTAAGTGCGGCAGTCGTATCGGTCGAGAAGAACGGGCTTCCGGTTCCACCGCCAAAGATTACGACATCCTTATGCTCCAATCTGCTTATAGCTTTCATCCTTGCATACGGCTCTGCGATTTCTCTCATCTCGATTGCCGTCTGGACTCTCGCTTTAACTCCGATTGAGAGCAGCGCCGACTGAAGCGCAAGTGCGTTCATGACGGTCGCCAGCATTCCCATATAGTCCGCAGTGGCTCTGTCCATATTCTCGCTGCTTCTTCCTCTCCAGAAGTTTCCGCCGCCGACCACTATGGCTATTTCCACACCCAGATCGCTTACTTCTTTGATCTGTTTTGCGACTATATCCGTAACCTCGTCACAGATACCGAATTTCTGATCGCCCGCAAGGGCCTCACCGCTAACCTTCAGCAAAATGCGCTTATATTTTGGCTCCATAAATTACCTCTTATCTTGTGATACGCTCCGTACGATTATACCATATAGGGATGCTTCCCTTCAACAAATATGACAATTATCTGACGCCGTATTCTGTATGATTATCGGCTATTGCGGAGAACGGATTCAGATCCTCCTCAGCCTCCGGTTTTCCGAAGAATTCCCAGATTCCGTCGACAACCTTGACTATGTCTTTTGCTCCCATTTCCGAAGCTGCGGGAAGAACGAGCATTGTCTCAGAAACCTTCTTGCCTACCGGCGTCATAGCCATTTCCTCAGTTCCAAGCCCCTGTCTCGGAAGTCTGGCATCTATTCCGCTGTCCAGCAGGTATCTATATAATTCGTCTCTCTTTTCGGCATCCGCAAATCTTACGGGGAAAGCACTCCATGCGGTGCGTACGTCCTTTGGCAGCCTCGGGAGCCAAAGCCTGGTGCTTCCTTTGCCGAATCTCAGCGTAAACGCAAGTCTATAGGCGTCGCCTATTCTCGCCATATATTCTGCCTCCTCGGAAGACTTCTCCTCACCCTCTTCAAGGATGACCGCCAGGCCGTTTTCTTCCGAAATGAGATCTATTACCTCCATCTTTGGCTTGATTCCAAATACAGGAGAAACGATTATAGCCTTCGGGTTAAGGGCCCCACTTTCCTTGATCTTGCCAAGAGCAAAATCTATAAGCCTTCCCTCCAGACCGAAATTATCCGGTGATATATCAACCGGAATCATTGCGGCTCCGCTCGCCTTTACGGCATCTATTACCTCGGAACCTGCAAAGGCTGAAACGAATACACAGTCTCCATCCCCGATTCCAAGTTCCTCCAACTTTTCCTTGATCGACTCAAAGCTTCCGTTGCAGGCTATATGCTTGTTCATTTCCATTGTTCTCACTACTTCCTCTTCTTTGTTTTCGGCTATAAGAATAAACGTCAGATTGTCAGACTCCTCCGAAACAGCTTCCAGCATCACCTCGAGCTTATCGATGTATTCACTCATCTCCGGTGAGGATTCCCTACATTCCTTTACGCCAAAGAATACGACCTCGAGCTCCTCTCCTATATCAGTGAGGCAGTCATGCATGGCATCAAGATTTCTTCCGTAATACTCCGGAAAGTTTAGTTTTTCGCTGACTTCCTGATGAAATTCGTCCAAGTTCTTTATTCCGGCAAGATTTATCTCAACATTTCTCATCAAGCATCCTCCCCTCCGTATAGGAGTTCAAAAGTTTCGTAATGGTCATCTGTATAATATATGAGCCCATCATTCGAGAAAATAATACGTTTGGCTCCGCGATTCTTTGCTCCGTTGGTATCTATATCGCATTCCCAATACTTTCTTCCCTTCTTGTCGGGAAGATTTCCCTCATAGTTTCCGAACTTATCTCCGCCGATTGCCATGCCCTTGGCATATTTCTCTACGGAGCCGCCCGTCCAACCAAGTTTCTTGGCCTCGTTCTTTGTTATATAGTTATCCGGCAAATGTCCGTAAGTATGTATGTATAGAGCCACATCCTCCTTGGAGTAATACCATCCGTCCTCGGCTATGAGTTCCGCCTCTTCGGGTTCGGTAACAACCTCACCGGAGGTTTCTTCCTCCTCTATAGGCTCCTGTTCGGGTTCCGGATTTGTGGCTTCCTCCTGCTGCTCCGCCTCAGGAACAGGATCCTCCGCCGGGGCCGGTGTCTTCTTGCAGCCCGCAAGGATCGTGACGCTTAGGCATATTATCAGCAGCACTACGAGTACCCTCGGCCAGCTGCGTTTTGTCGTGAAATTGTGTTTCAAGTATATTCCCTCCCAATATCCTAAATATTTTACCATATTTTATGGAAAAATAGTTTTTATCGCGCGAAAAAGAGGTATAAATAAAGCAACAAAACGTGTGATTAGAAAAAGGAGTATAAAAATGGCACTTACAATAACAAAGGACAATTTCGAGGCTGAGGTCCTCAATTCCAATATTCCCGTAGTAATCGACTTTTGGGCGACCTGGTGCGGACCATGCAAGATGATGGCTCCCGTAATCGATGAGCTTTCGTCCGAACTCGAGGGAAAGGTTAAAATCGGAAAAATTGACATCGATAACGAGCCTGAACTTGCACAGAAATACGGGGTCATGAGCATCCCTACTTTCGTTAAGTTCACAGGCGGCGAAGAAGAGGCAAGAACCATAGGGGCTATACCAAAATCAGTCCTTGTGGAGCAGCTGGGCCTCGAATAGTCAATTCCCTCCCAAATAGATATAGCGGAAACTAAAAGAGCGTGAAGTCATAACTTCACGCTCTCATAGTTTTTGATGAATTATTCTTCTGCAGGAGCTTCCTCTACAGCTTCTTCAACTGCTTCGGCAGCTTCTTCTACCGGAGCTTCAGCAGCAGGTGCTTCTTCAACAGGTGCTTCTGCAGGAGCCTCACCGGCCTCTTCCTCTTCCATTCCTTCCGGAGCAGGAGTTGCGGCCTTGATGCTCAGGCTGATGCGCTTACGATCCATGTCGATATCGAGAATCTTTGTCTCTACGGTCTGTCCGAGCTTGAGCTCGTCTCCGATATTGGCAACTCTCTTATGAGCAACCTCGGAAATGTGAACAAGTCCGTCAAGTCCCGGTTCAAGCTCTACGAATGCACCGTATTCCTTGAGCTGAACAACCTTACCAGAAACAATGTTTCCAACCTGGTATTTGTCAGTGATGATTGTCCAAGGCTCCGGTGTGATCTGCTTAAGACCAAGTGAGATCTTGTTCTTTTCCGGATTCATCGAGAGAATCTTTACGTTTACCTTGTCACCGATTGCGAGAACTTCCTGTGGGTGTTTCAGTTTGCCCCAAGAAATCTCGGAGATGTGAAGAAGTCCGTCGAGTCCGCCGATATCTACGAATGCACCGTAGTCGGTGAATCTCATTACAGTACCTTCAACAACATCGTCAACATGGAGTTTTTCCCAAACATCAGCAATCTGCTTCTGTCTCTCATCCATGAGGACTGCCTTATGTGAGAATACTGCTCTGTTTCTTCTTGGGTCAACTCTTGTTACCCTTACATCCATCGTCTCGCCAATGAATTCATTTACGCTTTCGTTCTCGACAAATCTGTCAGAAAGCTGTGAAAGCGGAATAAATCCGGTGACTTCTTTGTAAGCAGCGATTACACCGCCGTTTACCGCCCTAACGACCTTGACATTGATAATTTCTCTGTTCTCATGGGCTTCGTTAATCTCTGTCCAATGCTCACCAATCTCAAGACGCTTCTTGGAAAGCAGGAGACTGCCTTCACTATCATCCGTCTTAATGACTTTGGCCTGAATTTCATCGCCAGGCTTGAACACGTCAGTCAGCTTCTGTCCTTCCTCTAAAGTAATTTCATCCGCAGGAAGGATTCCGTCCTTTTTGCAGCCTAGGTTAACAACTAATTCTTTGTCGGAAACCTGATGTACTGTGCCCGTGACAATTTCGCCATTTCTCGGCAACCTGGTAGATGCTTCGATTTCATCCATGAAATCTGCCATAGTTACATTTTCATTAGTGATAGCTTCGCTCATTCTTGCAATGACCTCCTTAATTACGCTTTCGGGTGTCGAGGCACCCGCGGCAACCCCAATTTTACTATATTTTTGAAGCTCTTTCAATGGTAAATCGCTAATATTTTCAACAAAAAACGAGTTTTCGCAGAAGCGTTTGGAGATTTCATAAAGTTTTTTCGTATTAGAGCTATGCCTGTCGCCGATGACCACCATCGCATCCGAATCTTTGGCAAGCTCCGCACAGGCATCTTGCCTATCGGTCGTGGCGTTACATATAGTATTTTCAACGTGTACATCGATTTCGTTTTCGCGGAGAACCTCTATAATCTCGTCGAGGAGCTCCCTTCTTATCGTGGTCTGGCACACCAAGAAGTATTCACCCTTTGGAACAGCGCCTGCCGCTTCCTTGGAATCTACAATTATGGCACTATCTCCGCACCACCCGTTGGTCGCTATTACCTCCTGATGTTTGGGATCACCGACTATGATTATTCTTTCACCGCCATCGTGAGCAGCCTTAACCAAAGTATGGATCCTCGAAACAAAGGGGCATGTCGCGTCAACAACCTCAAGACCAAGCCTTTCGGCCTCTTGATAAAAAGTTTCCGACTCTCCATGCGACCTCACTATGAGGGTATCACCCGGCTTCGCCTTGGAAATACTCTCTATAATCCCGCAGCCCTTTGAAGCCAAATCATCGGTAACGAGGCTGTTGTGAATAAGCGGTCCGCAGGTATAAAGCGCCCCTTCCCTCTCTTTTCCAATCTGTTCCTCGGCTATGTCCAGAGCCTTCTTTACACCAAAACAAAAGCCTGAATTTTTTGCTATCACAATTTCTCTTTTCATAGCCTTAATCCTATACGAATAAGACTTATAAATCAAGGCATGTCTTGATTTTGCGTCTTAGCATATAGAGTTCCCTCAAGCATTCTTCCGGCTTAAGATACTCCTTTTCGAAAACCGAGGAGACTTCAACGAAAGCCTCTTTTTCTTCCGCGGAAATCCGCTCGGATAGTTCGTTGCAAAACGAGCGCATGGCCTTTGATACCGAACCGATCTTTGATCCTGATTTTCCTGTGGCAGCAGGCATATATATTAGCTTTGCTTTCTCACCTGTTCTATCCGCATATACCGTCTTTACGGAGATTACATAATCCCACGGCAGCATATACCTATATGCTGCGCCAAGAATCCCCCTAAGAACCGCTATGACGATATCCAGAGCGGCCCTGAGCGGAATCTCGACATAGGTGCCAACGGCAAAGTAATCCGAGACATCCGCATAGCATTTGGTCAACCCTTTTTCTTCGACAAAGCTCGTACCAAAGAAAAGTTCACAATGCCCTTCGCTTACTATAAGCCTTCTGTAGTCTCCCTCATTCTTCTTAATCTCATAACAAAATATATTATTCATATCATCCTCCACAGGCCATGCAAGGCATATACCCCCTCGCCAGTGCGTCCTTCTTTTCTATCTCGACATAGTATTTATCCACCATACTGCAATTTCCGCGATGGTAAACCGTTCCGCTACCAAAAAAGCAATACACGCTCTCTCCCACCTTCGCCTCGATGCTTTTACAGATTGAGCACGGGCCAAATTTATTCTTTATCTTATCTGTTAAGAAGACCCGCTGGCACGCGGGATTCAAAAAAGGACACTCCCGATTGTGGTATTTCTCTCCATGCATTGGGAATATGTATACGATATGAGGGTCGTCATCCTCCGCAGGGTTATCTCCGGAAGGCGTAGGTTTATATAACCCCGTAAACGCTCTCCCTCTAACCCTCTCTTCAACCGCAAAGAAACCAGAAAACGGACCAACCATCCTATAAGTCCCGCTTACTTCTATGGAGATTAAATCCGACATTCCGCCGTGTTCATGCCTATAGTCGTACTCCGTAACAACTGCGTATGAAAGGCCTTTGTTTTCGGTATTGACTCTCGCAAGCGTAAGCGCAGGAAGCGATACCGGATCCTCAATGTATGCGGCCTCAATTTCGGAAAGCATCATTTCATCGCACATAGAGAAAACCATATTCTCTCCCGTCGCATATATATTCACGATGCTTATAAGCGCTATCATGGCCAAAATCAATATCGGCATTACTATGGCAGCCTCGACCGTAAAACGCCCCTTCTTATTCATCCTATCTCCCTCCGTAACTATCCGAAAACGAATACGATTTTCCATTGACCAAAAGAGTATAATCAAGCCCCGTATAATGCTCTGATATCAAAAAATCGGAACGGTAATAATATCTGAGATTGAGCTGAATCAAATCCATAATGCGAAGGAGCTTCGTATCCTCTCCCGTCATATATGTCATCAAATCCAGATAATCCGAATAAGTATCTCCGTCCGGAGTATTCATATCGATATAATCTCCGTTCCAACCATTCATGACGGACTCCTTATCCATCGCCCAGGAAAGATGATCCTTTATACCATCAACCTTCTTGCCGTTTATCAGAAGCTCATAGTCATTAAGGCTTTCAAGATATGCCCATGCTGCCATCACGGCGTGCGCTCCCGCCTCTCCCGCATAACCGAGTGTCAAAAGCTGTCCGAGCAATGTGGCCTCCGTGCGCATCTTTTCGTCGCTCTCCAAAAAAGCAAGATTTGCAATCTCTCGCATCGCTATTATCTTTCGCTTTACAGCCCTTAGGTTTTCCTCGTCCGAAAACTTCCCTGAAACTATGTATTCTCTCTCGAACAACAGATAGCTTCGATTGGAGTCAGGAAGATTTCTCCTGTCTCCGAATTTTGCCGCGATATATTTGTTTATCAAAAAAGCATCCGTGCCCGATACGATTAAATCCTTGGGCGAACCAACACTGTTAAATATCCCTGTTATCGCGGCTACTATTCCGTCCTCCGTACGCCCATACGAAGGAAGAATGCGAATCACCCTCTCGCTCTTGATATCTCTTCCGCTCGCCGAGAGCGTTTCATCCACGTAACCGATATATTTATCACTGCTTCCGAGTACGCTCGTCGCCATACTCTCTACACCGCATAGGCGAAGCTGATCCATGAATACATTCTGGTCCGCCAGCGAGTATCCATATAGGTCTACGGATGAAACCTCGCAATCTATATACGGTTTCTCATCAAAGGTATATCCGTACAAAACTTCAAGTTTCTCGCTGACCGAAGCATCGGTACCATAGAACGCCAAAAGTCCATATCTGTCATATAGTTCTTTATCGTATTCCCCAAGAATGGAAGTTGCATGTAGGCGTCCCAGCGCCGGCACAACGCCTTCCACATACATATTCCTAGCACTCGCGATGAGTGCAAAGATCAGAATCGTGAGTGCCGCCGCAATTATGCTCGCGTATACAGTAAAACTACCTCGTCTGTTAATCATCTCCGATATTCCCTATCACTTCTCCGGCTCGCACTACCAGCTCTTCGTTGATTACATAAAGCCTTTGCTTATATTCGCGATGGAAACCTCCACCGAATAATCCCCGAGACTCACCTGAAATCGAGGCTTCTTCCCATAAGATATTGAAAACATCTTTCTTATCCATAGTTTCCGAAATAAGTATCTCCTGAACGGCAAGCTGCTCTCTAAACCCTTCATGAAAATAGAGTCCAAGGTAGATAAGGCTTATAGCCGCGAGAAGAAGAAGCGGTATAACGATAGCCGCTTCTATCATCTCGCTCCCCTTTTTGTTTTTTAACACCCTAAGCATTGAGATCAGCCAGAGTATTATTCACGAATTCGGTTATCTGAGTTCTGAAAATCAATCCAAGCGTTATAGCAATCGCGATAAGAATCGCAACCTGAACCATTTCCATACCTCTTTTGTTTCTCAGCAATTTCATACAAAACTCCTTTCTCAAACTAAAACTGAATAAGTGCCGGTGCGGCTGTAACAAGCAAAAGCGAAATAAGCATCATTCCAAGAGGAAATGCCAATTTTGTATCCGCAAGTTTTCCAAGTTCCTCCGCCTGACGTTTTCTCTTATCCCAAAGAATCTCTCCCTCCGAAATAAGTTTCTCCCTGAGATCCGTTCCCCTCTCCCTGCTTTCCGTGACTATCGAAACAAAACGAGAAAGCTCCGCAATCTTTTTCTCCCTGGCATATTCTCCGACAATGCGGTCGGCATGACCGTTCATAAGTTTTGATTCGTCTACGGCCTTTAGAAATAAACCCTCTATAACTCCTTCCGATTCAGCCCTGCAGATTCTTTCAATAGCCTCTTCGTAAATCAATCCGCTTTCCATCAGAAGAACCAACTTGTTATTGAATGCGGGAAGTTTTCTTATAACTTTCTCCTTTTCTTTCTTCTCCTCCGACAGTTTCTTGTCGCGCTCACCCCTGTACGCATAAAGCATAATGACGAAAGGAAATATCAAAGGCAGCAAGAACTCATCGCCTTTTTTCGGAAGCGTCCACGTAAGCCTTACTCCGTCCGGCGAAACAGACGGGAGTTCTACGACTTCGTCGCTTCCTCGGTTTATATCCCTAACTATTCGAGAAACCTCCATCGATACCATTTCTGAATCGCTTAGCCGGGTTTCTGCAGTTTCCCCTTCAGTCTCCGCGCTTTCTTTTCGTTTGATCGTCACCCTGCGTTGCACCGCCGCATCTCCCAACTCACCTCTCACTTCCAGGTTTATTCTGCCGTCGGGAATTTCGCTTAAATCAATTGAAACAAGGCCCCCATCCGGCGCCAAAAGATTATATGGCGACCTACTTGTTAAGATATAGAGACCCAGCGTTGATAGAATCGCAAAAGCAATTAGCATAGCGACCTTCTTTTTTCGTCTTAGGCAATATTCGACAAATCCATTTTCTTTTTTAGACTTCAATTTTCGTCACCTTCTCTGTCACAAAAAACGCCGCAATCGTTATGAGCATGCTCACTGTCATAATCACCCTCCCAATAAGACTCTCGTACATAACGCGCATATAAGAAGGCGATGTTAGCCTAAGAAATAAGATCATCAGCACAGGCATGATTCCGACCAATCGTCCTTCCGTAACCTTCTGCGACGCCATAACTCTTATGTCGCTCTCAACACCTATTTTTTCGCTCAATATCTCCGCCGCTCGATCGACGGTTCTCACAAGATTCCCTCCGGCATCTCGGCAGCTTGCAAATACGTCCGCAAAATCCTGTATATCCTCAACACCGCTTCTCCTTCCAAAATCGCGCCAAAGCTCAATCTCGTCATCTCCGGCTTCTATAACTCTGTTCAGCATATCCCTAAGCTCAATCGCCATATCACAGCCTTCACCGTATATATCGTCGAGCACGCATATACTCTTCTCCATCGCGGTTACCATATGTTCACCCGTAGCAAAAGCAGAGGACATACTGTATAGAACATCCTTGAATTGGTTTCGGAGCTTGTTTCTTCTCTTCTTCACCATAATCTCTCTATATTTGATTTCCGAGATTGGATACGCGAGAGGAGCGATCAATACTCCTAACTTGGTGTCGTAGAATAGGATTCCGATTAACTCGAGTGAAAAAGAAATCGCTATCAAGATGGCGATGCGTTCTTTGATTGAAGGCTTGTAAGTCGAATAATCATTCATACTTAAGCCCTTTCAATCGAAGTTTCACATCGTTTTTGAGGCTGTCGTTCATCTTTGTGATAATCATTCTTTCGTCAGGGAAATAGAGTTTGTTCAGGACGTATTCACCATCCTCGTATCCGACAACTTCGGAAATCTCCAGAACCTTTCTTGAACCGTCTTTTAGACGAGCGACATGAACCATTATGTCTATTCCTTCAACTATCTGTGCGCGTATCGCATCAACAGGCATAGGGCTTCCCATCACGTACATCGCCTCAAGTCGCCTGAGCATTCCCTTCACAGTGTTTCCGTGGCCCGTCGACATACCGCTATGTCCCGTGTTGAGCGCCTGGAGCATATCCGACACTTCTTCTCCTCGTACTTCTCCTACGATAATCCTGTCAGGGCGCATCCTCAGGCTGCTCCTTATAAGCATCGCCATATTCACATTTCCTTTGCCCGTCACATTTGCATTTCTACACTCCATGCGAACAAGATTATCTATATCCCCAAGCTGCAGTTCGGCAGAATCCTCGATGGTTATAACTCGCTCATCCCCGGGAATAAAATCCGCCAATGCATTTAAAAATGTTGTCTTGCCTGAAGATGTTCCTCCCGAAACAAAGATATTCACTCCGCCCGCAACCAAAATCTTTAGAGTATGTGCCGCTTCTTCGGTAAGCGTTCCGCTCGAAATCATCTCTTCAATCGTTATCTTCTGATGCCTGAACTTTCTTATCGTCAACACCGGACCATCCAAGGCAACATTCTTAAGCACCGCGTTGATTCTGGATCCGTCAGGAAGGCGCGCATCCAGTATCGGCGAAAGTTCGTTTATCTCCCTCCTCGAAGATGCCGCTATCCTCCTGATTACTTGCTCTAGTTCCTTCTCGGAAGCAAAGCTCCTCCCTATCGGAGTTATTCGCCCTTTGCGCTCTATAAACCCCCGCTCCGGGCCGTTAATCATTATTTCATTCACGGAATCGTCCATCAGAAGATGCGTTATATTTCCAAGGCTTCCGCGCAGCTTTCCAAATACGCATTCAGAAACCAATTTGAGTTCGTCGGCATGAAGCATTGAATCACCGAGCAGTTGGTGCTCGCTTACCAAATCGTCTATCAGCTCTCGAGCCTTTTCGTCGCTCGTGATTCCACGCTCCACTATAAGAACCGATGCTTCTTTTGCTATATCATCCACATATTCAATGTTCTCAATTCCATATTGGGTATTCTTCATTTCCCTCTCCCTCATCTCTCAATATTTCGCGCATAATTTTTCGGAGCTTAACATCGCTATTCTCTTCCATCAAAGGCATGGCACCCTCAAAATGCTTATGAAAAATGACTTCATCAACCGAATCCTCACCCAGAAATAGAATCGGATAATCGGAAAGCAAGAAAATCTTTTTTCTCTCCAAATCAAGATGGCACCCCATATCGATTATCAGAAAGTCGATCCCGAGTCCTTTTAAACAATCAAGAAGCTTCGATATGTCTTCCGCGTCAGCATCTCCCGCATTGGGATTGAATATCGGTGCTCCGACAAAAAAGATCTCCCCAGAATCAATGATGTATTTCTCGGGATTGCCCATCCTATCGCTTCCTGCATCAAACAACCACCTTGTGAATCCTTTTTCGTTATCCGCGCATATAGGCACGCATTGATTGAGCGAGCGCAAACTGAGATATGCACTTCTATATCCCTCGGCAAACAATCTCTCGCCAAGCTCTACCGCGAAATCCGATGTATAAGAATTGTCTAGCGCCGCAAGCGAAATAACACTTGGACCCGATTCTCCGGAAATACGCACACTTTCTTTTCTATCAACCTTTGCTCTGTCAAAAATATTTCCAAGAAGATCTGCGAAGGATTCTTTGATGGTTTCTTCCGTATTCAGGTCTATAAGCAGAGGTTCTCCATCTTCTCCCGATGCCGGTAAGTCGGACTCTGCTGACTCATCAGACAAAAGATCAAAATAACCAGTCTCAATCAGGAGAAACTCAACGGTTTTTCTAAAACCTTCGTTGTCAGCCTTAAGCACGGTCTTGATTTTTCCCATATATTTCCTCCTTTGGCGGAGAGATACTAACACCCTTCGCATGCCTCGTCAACCCCTAAATTCCAACGTTTTTGTAAGAAAATTTTCTCATATAAGCAGAGTTTCCACGGCGCAACAAAAAGGACCACTGATACTTCAATGGTCCTTTAAAAATCGTTTGGGAAATCTCCCATTTGGTCAGAACTTCTTAGATAAGATTTCTCTCTTTTAGTTCTTCTTCTATCACGAGCATTTCTTCCACGCGCTTGGTCTTTGCCGTCGTTGTTTTGATGGTCGGCTTATCCGAGATAAAGAATCTCTTAACCGCCTTATACGATGGCATGCTGGCGTTTATTTCTTCTAAATCATCAGCAAACTTCTTCTCTAGGTCTTCGACACGCATATTGTACTCGTCTAGGTATTCCTGATCGTAAACAACTTTGAGCCAGAGCGTGAGATCATCGCTCTTCCTTCTCGGGAAAAGCATGCTCTCGGAAACATAAGGAAGTCTGTTAACAAGTTCTTCGATTTCCTCAGGGAAGACATTCTTTCCGTTTTTGAGAACGATTACATTCTTCTTTCGTCCGCTTATGAATACATAGCCTTCGGAATCGATATATGCTAGGTCTCCCGTATGGAACCAGCCGTCCGGTTCAAGAACCTCGTCTGTCGCTTCTTTGTCATCGTAGTATCCGAGCATGACGCCGTCGCCCTTAACCACGAGTTCTCCGATTCCGTCTTCGTTAGGCTCGTCAATTCTTACTTCAAGATTGGTAAGTTGCTTTCCAACAGAGCCTGCTTTTACGTATCTATATGTCTCTGATGCGATTGTCGGCGCGGTTTCCGTTAGACCGTATCCGCTTACGGTAAGGATTCCGAGATCGTTAAGACCTTTTGCCACTACCGGATCAAGCGGCGCAGCACCGCTTATAAAGAATCTCATCCTGCCGCCGAGCTGATCGATTATCTGCTTGAACACCTTGCGTCTAAGATAGATTCCGACCTTCTCTGAAGCCGCACAGATTTTCTTTCCCTTTTCAAGCGTTTCAAGCTTACCTTCCTTCTCAACGCCCTTCATGATCTTCTTATATACCTTTTCAAGAAGGAGCGGCACAACCATCATTACCGAAACGCCGTATTCCTTGAAGTTAGCGGATATATATTTGATGCCGTCGCAGAATACGTTTGTGATTCCCTGCGAAAGGAATGTAACCATGCCCTGCGCACCAAAGATATGATGGAGCGGAAGGAAGAGCATGCAGACATCGTCAGGAACAAAATACTCCTCAAGATTCATTCCGTAGTTTACGCTCATCAGATTCTTATGCGAAAGCATTACGCCCTTTGATGCCTGGGTCGTTCCCGACGTAAAGAGAAGATAGGACATCTTCTCCCTATCGATTTCAGCATCCACATAGCTTCTGTCGCCGCCGTTTAGGAGCTCCGCGCCCTTAGCCATGATTTCTCCGATGTCGCAAGACCCATCCGGCGCCTTGTCGAGACCGAAAATCATGTAAAGATTTGTTTCTCCGGAATCTCTTATAGCCTCGAGCGTTGCAAAGTATTTGCTGTCGGCAAAAACAGCCTTTGCATTACTTCTCTTGATAAGACTCTTAAGTTCGTCTGCCGGGAGTCCCTTGTCCAGCGGAACAACGACTCCGACTCCGCTCGGTACCGCAAGCCAAGCGAGACACCAATGGAAACTGTTCTCACCGAGAATTGCTATCTTTTCACCCTTTAGACCATAGTCCACGAGCGCCGTTCCAAGTTCCTCAACCTGTCTAAGCAGGCTCTTATATGTCGTTTTGATGTAGTTTACTTCTTTTTTGGGTCCTTTAATCTTGGTGATATAGGCCACCTTTTCGGAGTATTTAATCGCAGATTCCCTAAGCAGGTCCCTCATATCGCTAAATTCGCGGAACTTCCGTTCAAGATGGTAATTGCTTTTATATCCGTTCATCTACCTCTCCTTTACACATATACAAAAATGTTAACACGGTCAATTATCTCTGTCAAATTGCTTAGACCCCTTTTATGTGCTAAAATACTCTGGTGGAAAAGAGGTAAACATTAATGAAAAGAGTATTTTCAGGCGTTCAGCCGACAGGAAACATTCATCTCGGAAATTATCTGGGAGCACTCAAGCAGTTCCCCGAGCTTCAGGATGAATACGAATGCATCTACTGCATCGTAGACGAGCATGCAATTACAGTACCCAACGACCCAAAAGAACTTAAGGCACATATCCTTGATGTAGCTTCGCTTTACCTTGCAATAGGTATCGATCCCAAGAAGTCAATCATCTTTGTGCAGTCGGACGTTGCGGCTCACGCAGAACTCGCTTGGATTCTCACCTGTAACGCCTATACCGGCGAACTTTTCCGCATGACGCAGTTCAAATCCAAGAGCCAGAACAAAGAATCCGCTCCCGCAGGCCTTCTTATGTACCCTGTCCTCATGGCATCGGATATTCTTCTCTACGATACGGATATCGTTCCCGTGGGAGCCGATCAAAAGCAGCATATAGAGCTCACCCGCGATCTGGCCATCAGGGTCAACAATACGGTGAAGGAAATCTTTGTTGTGCCCGAAGGCCGTTTCATGAAGGAAGGCGCTCGCATTATGGCGCTCGACGATCCGACTCAAAAGATGAGTAAATCCGCTCCGAATCCGCTGAGCAGAATTTCTCTTCTCGATGACGAGGCGCAGATCAAGAAGGCCATCATGAAGGCAACTACGGATTCCGAAGGCATAATTAAATTTGATATCGAAAATAAGCCGGGAGTCAGCAACCTCCTGACTATTTATAGCGTGCTTTCGGGTAAGTCTATTGAGACCCTCGAAAATGAATACGAGGGCAAAGGCTATGGCGATTTCAAGAAAGACCTCGTAGAGGTTACCGCTGCGGCTCTTGCTCCTATTCGCGAAAAATATAACGAAATCAGAAATTCGGACGAGCTTATCGCCATTCTTAAGGACGGTGCTGAGCGGGCAAACGCAATCGCAGATAAAACAATGCGGCGCGTACGGGACACATTCGGTCTCGGCCTATAGCATACGCTATTCGCCGAGCGACATGCGCCAGTAGCTCAGTGGATAGAGTGCTTCACTCCGAATGAAGAAGCCGCGAGTTCAATTCTCGCCTGGCGCACCAGATAAACAAAGGACGGCCTAAATGCTCAGCCGTCCTTTTTATTTCTTGAATCGTATGGTGCCTGTTCTTAATGCCCGCCTTGACTTATACGCGGCCCTTCATCACATATGGTATGACTGCTTCGTCGAGGCGCTTCTTAGCGACTTCAATAGCCAGATTACCCGTATCAGCCATAACGAACCTGCGACCAAGCTTGGCGGCGGAAACACCAAGACTTCCGCTACCGCAGAAGAAATCTCCCACAAGGTCTCCTTCTTCCGTGGAGCACTCTATTATGCGTTCCATAAGTTTCTCAGGCTTCTGAGTGGCATACCCTGTACGCTCCGCGGATGTTCTTCCCACCATGTCTATGCTCCAAACATCCTTCATATTGACCATGGTATACCAGCCGACTTCGTCTTGGAACTCCTCGACACCCTTGAATCTATATGGCTTGAGTCCCCTGTTATATGATTTTTCTTTTTGAATAAAGAATTTGTATTTTGCCGTCTTGGAGTACATCAGAATATTATCGTGCTTGCGCGCAAATCTGGTTTTGCTGCTTCCGCCGGACTTATACTGCCAGATGATTTCGTTTATAAATCTATCCTGACCAAAGATTTCATCCATGAGAAGTCTCGCATAATGAATCGCGTGCCAATCAACATGCAGGAAGAACAAGCCGTCATCCCTAAGCAGATCACGCATTAGCATTATCCTGAGTGCCATCGCGTGAAGATATTCTTCGAGAGTTCCCCAGTTATCCTTGTACGCTGTTTCCTTTACGAGGGCGCCATCCCTATTCATATTGGCTTCTTTGTCGGCACCCGTAAAGAACGGCGGATCGATATATATCATTGAAAACCTTTCGCTGCCGCGGAGTTCATTGAGTATTTCCATATTGTCTCCGTGGAAGAGAATGTTTTCTTTGATAGGTTCGAGTCCCGAATCGTCTCCCTCAAAAGGTTTCAGTATCTTAATTATCTCGTCATAATCCGTCTGTGCCCTAAGAAGAGCCCTATCTATTTGCAAAATTGCGCTTTCTTCTCTCATGCCATCACCTTAACGTATCGTTCCTCCGCCGATAACTATATCTCCGTCGTAGAATACCGCCGCCTGCCCCGGAGTTATTGCCCTCTCGGGCTCCACAAACTCCACGCGAACCTCAGTCGCAGACAGCGGAATGAGCCTCGCCGCATGATCGCTCTGACTATACCTCACTTTGACGGTGCACTCCAAATCGTTCTTGAGCTCCGAAACGGCTATCCAATTAACGTCCATTACTTCTGCAGACTTACTGTAGAGTTCATCGTTTCTCGCGAGTATAACCCTGTTTCCTTCTATGTCCTTCTCCTTTACATAGAGCGGTTCCGGAAGCGCAAGTCCCAGGCCCTTACGCTGACCTATCGTATAGCTTATTAATCCCTTATGCGTACCGAGAACCTCTCCGCTAACGGAAACAAATTCACCTTCGGGATATTCTTTTCCTGTATAACTTCGTATAAACTCCTCGTAATCTCCATCGGGAACAAAGCAGATGTCCTGGCTGTCTTTTTTCCTTGCATTTAAAAAACCCTGAGCTTCTGCAATTTCACGAGTTTCCTCCTTTGTAAGTTCTCCGAGCGGAAAAATGCTATGTGCAAGCTCATCCTGCGTCAGCGAGTATAGAACATAACTCTGATCTTTGCTCCTGTCGAGACCACGCATCAAAAGATGTCTTCCGTTTGCACCGACATCACTTCTCACATAATGTCCCGTAACCACATAGTCCTGCTCAAGTTCATGGGCGCGATGCATTAGCCTCTTAAACTTTATAAATCTATTGCAATCGATGCATGGATTCGGAGTGAGTCCCTTTTCGTATGCATCAACGAACCTATCGACGACGCATGACCTAAAGTCATCCTGGAAGTTGAAGACATAGTGCTTGATTCCGAGTCTATTCGCTACCGAGCGCGCGTCCTCCACATCCGAAAGACTGCAGCAGGAACTTTCGATTTCTTTTCCCAAGAGATCGTCGTCAAAGAGCTTCATGGTTACGCCGATTGTTTCAAACCCCTCTTTGAGCATCAAAAAAGCAGCGACCGAACTATCGACGCCTCCGCTCATCGCAACCATCGCTTTTTTGTTTTCTCCAAATCGTGTCAAGACATACCCTCCCGATTAGCGAATCCAATGAGTATTTTACCATAATATGCGTAAAAATTCATATACTTGGAACACCGATTGAGGTATAATATGTGTCAATGTTTGTAACTAGAATTAGCTAAAGGGTATTACTGATGAAAGAGAAAAGTGTATTTAAAAGATTATTGGTCACAACTATGGCTCTCGCATTGGCTGTAAGCCTTACGGGATGCTTGGCGGCATTTAACGATTATGAATCCGGCAGCTCTCAGTATTACGATCTCTACAATTACGGTGACGATCAGGACAGTTCAATAACTAACACAATCAAGCCCGCAAGCCATAGAGACGAGGATACGGGAAACGGTGCAAGCGATGCCGATAAGAAAGCGGAACAAGAGGACTTTGCCGCATTCGTTGAAGAATCGTACAAGGCATCTATAGAGAGTAGCTATTTGGCTACCCATATTTACTATATCAATCCGGAAGCGGCCGGAATCGACACGTCTAATACGGAAGTAAGCTTTGGCACTGCTCCAACCGAAGCCGAGATGAAGGAATCCCGCGATTACTATAAAGAACTCGCCAATATATTCGCAACGTTCAATAGAAGTCTTCTTACACCGGAGCAGCAGATCGAATACGATGCCATGAAGTGGGAGCTCGCCGTAGTAACTAGAATGAGCGACGAGAAATTTGATTACTACGAACAGCTCTTTGCCGCACCGAACAGTTTGGACGCAAACATCGTAAGCTATCTCTCCTCTTGGGACATCAGACACGAAACAGACGCCAAGAATATGGCCACTTTGATAAACTCTATTCCTGCATATGTCGACAGCGCAATAGTATATGCCAAAGAGCAGCAGTCTAGGAAGCTTCTCATGACCGACTTTGATGCTGTAATCAAAGGTTGCCAGGATGTTTTGGATAACGGCATGGAAAGTTCCGTTCTCAGAAAGCTCTTGGAAAAGGTAGACAAGCTTGAGCTCGATCAGGCAGCAAAGGACAAATACAAAGAAGATATAACAACAGCATTCCGCGATTCTTATCTCCCGTCGTTCCAGAAGATTATCGACGCTATGGAAGAAATGCGCGGAGGCTATAACAATACCGAAGGTTACTACTTCTTCCCTTATGGACGTGAGTACTACGAAGTTCTGCTCATGTATGCCTCGGGAACACTGGATTCCGCAGAGCGTATATACTCTTATCTGGAAAACAAATCTGACTCGTTGCTTTCGAGCCTTTTCAGCATCTATGCCAAATATCCGGACGATGTTGATGCGTATTATGACGACAACGCTCCAAAGAGCGGCTTCAAGACATATCAGGAAATCTTGGATACAAACAAGACCGCCCTGCTCACCGATCACCCCGAGGTAAAGAACCTGGATTATCATATCGAGGATGCCGACCCGGAAGAAAAGCTCGACGAGAAAAACATCGCCGCATACTTCCTGATTCCGCCGCTAGACGGAGACAGAGTACAGCAGATGCGCGTTGAGCCGACGGGTCGTGATATAGAATCCCTCGATACGTATATAACCGTTTCCCACGAGGGATTCCCGGGACATATGTATCACTACGCCTACCTCTATAGCAATATAGATTCAGACTATATCAAAACCTTGGGAGTTGACGCAGTTATAGAGGGTTATGCGGTATACGCCGAATTGGAAGCTCTCAATTACCTGAATGATGTAGGCACGGGCTTCAAGGAACTCATTAAGGTTTCGACCGCGCTCTCATATGCGGACTATACGCTTGCGGATATCGGTGTCAACTACTACGGTTGGAGCCAATCCGAGATGCAGGAGTTCTTCACTGATATCGGTTATTCCATAGACGATGAATCAGCAAAGGAAATATTCGACTACCTGCGCTGCACTCCTGCCGCGTACGCACCTTACGGCTACGGATATCTGAGAATTGCCGATATCCGAGCAGGTGCAGAAAGCAGACTCGGAAGCAAATTCGATCTCTTGGATTTCAACACGGCATTCCTGAAAGCCGGAGCAGTACCGTTTGCAATCCTCGAAGAGCAAATCTCACAGTACGTAAACGAGAAAAAATAAATTAAAAAGACGGTTATTCGATATGAATAACCGTCTTTTGTTTTTTGATTGTTAAGCGTTAGTTCAGTATTTCGTAGTCGCTGAAGTCCACACCTATCATTTCTTCCTGCTCCGCGGAGAGGCTTACAACAAAGTCCATTCCGTAGTTCTTTGATATGTTCTTGAGTCTCGCAAGGAACTGCGGAAGATCTCCAAGCGTAAAGTCCGCGTGCTTCAGGATACTGTCGATATATATTGTTTCAATATCATGATCGGAACTGATGATTCCATAGATGAATCCGATGTACTCATCACTGTTGGTGATGTATTCAAAGTCCTCCATACATACGACTCTGATTCTGTATTTCAAATCGTACATCAGGCGAGCATTTTTGTTGATAAAGATAATACTTCCGTGGCTGCTCTGAACTTCCTCGTTAGCCATTTCCACCATCATCTTGGTCTTGCCCGTGCCCTTGTGTCCGATCAATAATTTAACCATGGCCCTATCCTCCGTAAATATCATTTAGTATTTCAATCATTTTAACACAGTGAACGTGTCTCTTCAATGCCGATTTTGGTTTTTCTTGAGCCTGAGCTGACCGCATGCCGCATCGATGTCCGCCCCCAGCTCCCTTCTCACCGTTGCAGCTATTCCGGCCTTTTCCAAGATTTCCGCAAACTCTTCCGCACGCTTTCTGCTTACGGTATCAAAGCCCGTACCCTCCACCTTGTTAAGGGGTATTAGATTCACATGGCAAAGCATACCCTTAAGAAGATTTGCAAGCCTTTTCACATCCTCGTCGCTGTCATTTACACCGTTAACCATGGTGTATTCAAATGTGATTCTTCTTTTGGTCTTCTTAGTGTATTCTTTGGCTGCTTCCATGATTTTTTCTATGGGGAACATTCTGTTTATTGGCATCATGGAGGATCTCACATCATCCGTGGTAGCATGGAGGGATATTGCCAGATTAACCTGGGGGCAGTCCTCCGCAAATAACTTAAGCATTGAAACCACACCGCAGGTTGAAACGGTAATATTCCTATTGCTGATATTTAACCATCTGGGATCGTGAACCGTTTGGATGAATCTCATCACATTGAGGTAATTGTCAAAGGGCTCACCCGTTCCCATGACAACGATATGATTGATTTTCCATTCTTTCGGATCTATTTCCTTGGATGAGGCTTCACCCTTCTCGGATGCTAGAGAATTCTTCACAGCCCTTTCCACCGTGAGGAGCTGTGCCAGAATCTCCCCTGAAGTAAGGTCACGGCTAAGTCCGTTTAATGTAGAGGCGCAGAATTTACACCCCATTCGACAACCCGCCTGCGAAGAAACACAAATGGAATTGCCGTATTTATATTTCATAAAAACCGTTTCTATGGCATTTCCGTCGGAATATTCCAGAAGAAACTTTCTGGTGCCGTCTTCTTTGGAAACCTGCTCCCTGACGATTTTAGGATTATATATTTCAAACTCCTCATCCAGCTTCTCCTGTATGTCCGCCGGCAGATTCTTCATATCCTTAAAATCAGTCACCCCTTTATAGAGCCAATCCAAAACCTGGCGAGCCCTATAAGCCTGCATTCCCAAATCCGGAAACAACCATTCAAGTTCTTCAATTGTAAAATCCAGTATTTGCATTTTCATAATCATCCATAATCAAAGAACTTGCCTTCCGACAAGTTCTTTTCATCTTTATTTGCGTACAACAGAAATTCCGGTTTTGTGACCATTGAGGTCAAAGGTCTCCAGGTCGGTTCCCTCCAAGATGGCATCCGCCAAAGTCTCTTCTTTGATGTAGGACTCGTGAATTGCGATGGCATTTTTGATGTCATCGTCTGCATCCACATAGATATCTATGCGATCCATCATCTCAAACTCAGCCTGCTTTCTCAACTGCTGCACCTTGGAAATAAGTTCACGGGCATATCCTTCGTTTACCAGCTCATCGGTGAGTGTGGTATCCAGAATGGTGAAGACGTTATTCTCCATGGCCACGGCAAAGCCTTCCTTGGCGCTTATTCTGATGTCAACGAGGTCCTTTGTTATTTCAGTTTCCTCTCCATCCAGCACCAGTACAGCTTTTTCGTTAGCCTCTATCTCGGATATGAATGCCTTTGGATCAACCTGTGCGAGCGCCTGTCCGAAGGACTTAATCTTTCCTCCGAGAACCGGTCCCGCTTCCTTAAAGTTCGGCTTGAGGCTCAGATCCATATATGTATCAAGGTCGTCCGCAAATACCACATTCTTAACATTGAGTTCTTCCTGAATGAGCGGAACGAGATCTTCAATGGTCTCTCTGTACTTACCGTCTACGAGTATCTCGGAAAGCGGCTGTCTGACCTTGATCTTTTCCTTCTCACGCGTTCCTCTTCCGAGCGTAACGAGAGTTCTTACAAGGTCCATTCTCTCCTCGACCTGTTCATCTATCAGCGACTCGTCAGCCTCAGGAAGATATGCGGTGTGAACGCTATATTCTCCTGTGAGTTTGGTATAGATTTCATCCGAAAGGAACGGTGCGAGCGGCGCCATAAGCTTTGATACGCCTACGAGCGCTTCATATGTCGTCGAATAAACCGCCTTCTTATCGATTGTCATTTCGGATCCGTAATAGCGCCTACGAGCACGTCTTATATACCAGTTAGAGAGATCCTCATTTACAAAGTCCGTAAGCGCACGCACGGTCTTCATATGGTCGTATGAGTCCATGAACTCCCTAACGTCTCTTACGAGTTTGTTATACTTGGATATGATCCAGCGGTCGAGTTCCGGTCTCTCGGCATAAGGAACCGCGAGGCCCTCGATACTCTTTGCATCAACATTATCCTGATCCGCATAGAGAACAAAGAAATTATACACATTCTTAAGGGTTCCGAAGAATTTGCTTACTACATCCTTTAGACCTTCCTCGTCGAATTTGGTCGGCGTCCATGCCGGGGAAACCGAAAGCAGATACCACCTCGTAGCGTCGGCACCGTATTTATCAAAGAGTTCAAACGGATTAACCGTATTTCCTCTCGACTTGCTCATCTTCTTTCCATCTTTGTCGAGGATGAGGTCGTTTACGAGAACGTTTCTGTATGGCGCGGCGCCTTTGATGAAGGTCGATATCGCCATGAGAGAATAGAACCATCCTCTCGTCTGGTCGATTCCTTCGCAGATGAAGTCCGCCGGGAAGAGTTCACCGGAGTCAACCGCTTCTTTGTTTTCAAACGGATAATGCCACTGAGCAAACGGCATTGCACCTGAGTCGAACCAGCAGTCCATAACCTCAGTGATACGCGTCATCGGCTTTCCGCATTTTGGACAAGTGACGTGAACGTCGTCAACATAAGGTCTATGGAGTTCAATGCTCTCGTCGATATCTTCCTGCGCTCTATCAACAAGTTCCGCGCGGCTTCCGATACAGTCAAGTTCTCCGCAGTCGCAGCGCCAGATTGGAATCGGGGTTCCCCAATAACGCGATCTGGAGATAGCCCAGTCTTTAACCTCTTCCAGCCAATTTCCGAAACGCTTCTCACCGACGAATTCAGGATACCAATTAACAGTATTATTGTTTGCAACGAGCTCGTCCTTGAGCGCGCTCATCTTGATATACCAGCTCTTGCGAGCGTAATAAACAAGCGGAGTTCCGCAGCGCCAGCAGTGCGGATAGTTATGCTCTATCTTCTGCTTTGCGAACACTTTTGTGTCGAGCCATTTGATTATATCGACGTCGAGTCCATCTTCCATTATGAAGCGACCCGCCCACGGAGTCGTCGTGTATTTACCGCTTTCGTCAACAGGCTGGAAAACCGGGAGTCCGTATTTGACGCCGCAGTTATAGTCGTCTTCACCAAAGGCAGGAGCCGTGTGAACGATACCGGTACCATCTTCTGTGGATACATAGTCCATACACGTAACAAAGAATGCCTTTACGTCGTCACCGAGCGACTCTCTTAGGAACGGCATAATCGGCTCATACTCCATATATTCGAGGTCTTTACCCTTCATCTCCTCTACGACTTCGTAGTTACCCTCTCCGAGAGTCTTGTCGGCGAGGCCCTTTGCGAGATAGAAGTAACTTCCCTCATCCGCACCGGTAAGCATCTTAACCTTTACATAGTCGATGTCGGGACCGACCGTGAGCGCGGTGTTCGATGCAAGAGTCCATGCCGTGGTGGTCCAAGCCAGGAAGTATTCATTATCCGTTCCCTTCTTCTTGAACTTAACCGTGAGAGTAATTACCTTTACTTCTTTGTATCCTTGCGCAACCTCGTGGGAAGCGAGTCCTGTTCCACAGCGCGGGCAATAAGGAAGAATCTTATGTCCTTCGTAGATGAGGCCCTTCTTGAAGAACTCCTTGAGTATCCACCAGCCGGATTCTATATAGTCGTTGTCCAGCGTGATGTATGGATTATCCAGATCTACGAGATAAGCCATGCGCTCCGACATCTCGCGCCATTTGTCCGTATATGTGAATACGGATTCGCGGCATTTTTGGTTGAACTCCTTGATACCGTATTTCTCAATATCCTGCTTGCCGTTCATGCCGAGTTGTTTCTCAACCTCAATCTCAACAGGAAGTCCGTGGGTGTCCCAACCGGCCTTTCTGTTAACCTGATAGCCCTTCATTGTCCAATAGCGGCAGACTGAATCCTTAAGCGTTCTTGCCATTACGTGGTGGATTCCCGGCATTCCGTTGGCCGTTGGAGGTCCCTCGTAGAATACCCATTTAGGTTTTCCTTCGCGCTCCTCCACGCATTTCTTCAGAAGGTCTTCTCTCTTCCACTTTTCTACCTGCTGGTTCTGCACCTCTGCTACAGGCAGGTCTGACAGTTTTTCAAACATGTCCTCTTCCTCTCTTTGATAATTGAATAATTCCGGATTAGGGGCAATAAAAAGTCCCCAAATGATTGTTGGGGACGATTATATCTATAACCGCGGTACCACCCCAGTTGCATACAGCTTGCACCCGCTTTCTCCGTCGCGGATAACATACTGTGCCTCTCTTTGGAATGTCGGACTCGGGAGTGATATTCGCCTGTCGCAGGATCACCGTCCGTCTCTCAGCCCTGACGCTTCTGCGCCACCGGACAGACTCTCTGTAAGGGTCTTACTCTGCCGCTACTTTGTCTCCTTCACAGCCCGTATAGTCTTTGGCTCTGCCAAAGCAATTGTACCTTGCTAGTCTAACACATAGAGCTAGCAAAATCAATGGTTTATCTGCCCGAACAAATTGGATATAAACTCCACATTCTCTTATTCGGAAACTTTACCGCATACGCTGCAATAACTATATGTTTCCGTTTCGTCGTATGCTTCTTTATCAACAACCCAAACATCTTTGGTTGCTTTTTCATAAGAGCCGTGCCTATCAATTTCACTTTCTGGTATCGTTCCACCTTCAAAATTGGATGGATCTATATACCAAAGGCTATGCTCAAGAAAATCATCAAAGGTATCAAAACCTTCTCCACAGAGGCAAACAATCATTTCTCGCGGCTCATAATGACCTTCTTCATCGTGGTGGATGGTATTGCTTACGCTCACCCAGCTATGGCCGGTCGCATATATGGTTTCAGCATAACCGGAACCGCAGGTTAAGCACTCATATGTCCTTGAGCCATTCGTCTCACAGGTGGCCGCTGTTACGCTTACCGTATAGTTATGTCCTAACGCAGGCGTTACCTCTATATGGCCATCCCCACAATTCTCGCATATTTTCCCTTTTTCACCATCTTTATCGCAGGTCGGTTCAGTATCAACCTCTTTATAATTGTGAGCAATTGCAGGAATTGTCTCTGTATGACTATCCCCACAATTTTTACACTTCAGTTCCTTCTTACCTGCAGTTTCACACGTCGCTTTGATCTTGATGGTTTCTTTGTAGTCATGTCCGGTCGCAGGGAGCGTCTCAGTATAGGTGCTATCACATTCATAGCATTCAAACTCTGCTTCGCCATCCGTCTCGCAAGTTGGATCGATCCTACTTATTTCCTTGTAACGATGGTCATGCGGTTCCATCCTACATCCGGATAACATAAACAGCATTACCACAAGTATCGAGTTGATCAAAACAAGAATAAACTTCTTCATTGGTCTCCTCCTTATAGGTTCTTACTAAGGCTTCTTATTAGTAAATATGCAATAAAACATAAAAACTGTCAACCGCGCGTGTATGCGCTTTGATATCAAAAAAGGCATAGCCGCAGTCGGCTATGCCTTTAATAAAATTTTCTTTTTATTCCGGAAGCTCGGTTCTAAGAAGGTTGATCCTGTTCTGACTGTCGATTTCGCTTACCTTTACTTCTACGGTATCGCCGACATTCATGATATCCTCTACCTTCTCTACTCTGTGCTTAGCCATCTTGGAAATGTGGAGGAGCCCTTCCTTACCCGGGAGAATTTCTATGAATGCACCGAAGTTCATAATTCTCGTTACGGTACCTTCATATACTTCGCCAACTTCTACGTCCTTTGTGAGCGCTTCTATTTCCTTCTTGGCTGCTTCAGCACCTTCCATATCAACGCTGTAGATTGTTACGAGGCCATCGTCGTTGATGTCGATCTTGGCGCCTGTTTCAGCGATGATTCTGTTGATGGTCTCTCCTCCCTTACCGATGACGATTCTGATCTTATCCGGATCTATCTTCATGCTCATGCTTCTGGGAGCGTACTTGGAAAGCTCAGGACGAGGTCCCTCAAGTTCTTCAAGCATGATACCCATGATATGCATGCGGCCTTCCTTTGCCTGTGTAAGAGCCTGCTGGAGGATTTCTCTTGAGAGTCCGTGAACCTTGATATCCATCTGGAGTGCGGTTACACCGACTTCCGTTCCCGTTACCTTGAAGTCCATGTCGCCAAGGAAGTCTTCCATTCCCTGAATGTCGGAGAGAACAACCATGTCACTTGTTCCGTCTTCGTTAACTCTCTCGATAAGACCCATAGCTATACCCGCAACAGGTCTCTTAATCGGAACGCCTGCGTCCATAAGCGCAAGGCAGGATCCGCAGGTTGAAGCCATGGAAGATGAACCGTTGGAGCTCATTATCTCCGAAACGACTCTGATGGCATATGGGAATTCTTCTTCGCTGGGGAGTACCGGAAGAAGCGCTCTCTCTGCAAGTGCACCGTGACCAATTTCACGACGGCTTGCACTTCTTGGAGCCTTTGCTTCTCCTGTGCAGTAGCCCGGGAAGTTATAGTGATGCATATAGCGCTTCTCTGTCTGCTCTGTGATTCCGTCAATGGTCTGGGTCTCGGAAAGCGGAGCCAATGTGCAGCAGCTAAGAGCCTGTGTCTGTCCTCGCTTAAAAAGTCCCGTTCCGTGAACTCTCGGAAGAACGCCGGTCTCACACCAGATCGGTCTGATTTCATCAACCTTACGGTTGTCCGGACGGATGCCTTCGTCGAGAATCATCTTACGAACATTTTCCTTCTTGATGTTATACATGATGCCTGAGATGTCGCCGAGGTTATCGGGGTATTCTTCTGCAAAATGCTCCTGAACGTCCTTCTCAACAGCTTCCATATTGGCAAGTCTCTCCTGCTTTTCAACTGTGTGAATAGCATCTATCATCTTCTGCTCGCCGTAAGCCTTAACAGCCTCTTCCATTCCTTCCGGCAGAACCTTCTCTTCTATGACCTGCTTCTCTTTTCCGACTTCGGAAACAACTTCCTCTATGAACTCAACGATTTTCTTTATCTCTTCGTGACCAAAGAGAATAGCGTCGAGCATTTCCTCTTCAGGAACTTCGAGAGCACCGGCCTCTACCATCATGATTGCTTCTTTTGTTCCTGCAACTGTAAGGTTGATGTCGGATTTTTCTCTCTGCTCGAGTGTCGGGTTGATGACGAGGCGTCCGTCAACTCTACCTACTCTTACGGAACCCGTTGGACCCTCCCACGGAATATCCGATGTTGCGAGAGCAACGGATGAACCTATCATAGCCATGATGTCGGTCTCGCAGTCTAGGTCGACTGAGAGAACTGTAGCAACTACTACGATGTCGTTGTGATATGTCTTTGGGAATAGCGGTCTAAGCGGTCTATCCATAAGTCTTGAACAAAGGGTTGCCTTTTCGCTTGGACGTCCCTCTCTCTTAATAAACCCGCCCGGAATCTTTCCCATAGCATACATTTTTTCTTCGTACTCGCAGGATAGAGGAAGAAAATCTACGTCTCCTCTTGGCTCCTTGGAAGCACATGCCGTTACGTTGACTACGGAGTCTCCGTATCTTACCATGCACTGTCCGTTGGCCTGCTCAGCCAGGTTTCCGATTTCCAACTGGAGAAGTCTTCCTCCAATTGCCGTCTTAAATGTTCTGTAATCTGTAAATCTTGCCATCTTAATAAACAACTCCTTCCTGTTTATTGCTCGTTTTTTACCATATATACAAAAATCGGCGGGGTAGTTACCCCGCCTAAATTTTTCCAGTACTACTTTCTCAATCCTAAACGAGTGATAAGAGTTCTGTATCTTTCGATGTCCTTCTCCTTAAGATAGTTAAGAAGGTTCTTTCTCTTACCTACCATCTTCAGAAGACCACGTCTTGAATGATGGTCTTTCTTGTGAACCTTGAGGTGCTCGTTCAGATCATTGATTCTTGCTGTGAGTACTGCTACCTGTACTTCCGGGGAACCTGTGTCGCCGGCTTTGGTCTCATACTCTTTGATAATAGCTTCTTTCATTTCCTTGGTAATCATTGTTTTTCCTTTCTCCTACGCCAATCCTGGCATTTCCATACACATCTACCGAGTTTCCGCCGGAGCAGCGTAAAACCAAGTAGAAGTAAATCAACCGTGATACTATAACATATTATAGTAGGAACTGTCAATCAGCGAAATCCTGCGATTACGCGGTCAAAATCCTAGCTGTAATATCTGAATACGCCCTTGACTAGACCGAGAATTTTGGCATCTTTTACTATAATCGGGCTCATTGTATCGTTCTCCGGCTGAAGTCTTATATGATCTTCTTCCTTATAGAAGGTCTTGACCGTGGCTTCGCTCTCAAAACCATCGACCATGGCAACTACTATATCGCCATTTCTTGCGGTTTCTCTTTGTTCAACAAGAATCAGATCACCGTCAAAGATACCGACATTTATCATGCTCTCCCCTCTAACCTTGAGCATAAAATTGGTACCCTCCACATATCGCGAAGGCATCGGGAATGTGTCCTCTATGTTCTGATCAGCCAAAATAGGCGTTCCTGCGGCTATATTTCCGATTACGGGGATTTCCACCGTGTTCTCGAATGAAACATTTCCAAAGCCGCTATCCTGCTTTCCGCCGCCCTTTTCGGTAAGTACGAGCGCTCTCGGCTTTGCGGGGTCCTTTCTGATATAGCCCTGAGCTACAAGGCTTGCTATATCCTTATGGACGGTCGAAGTGGACTTGATATTAAGCGCCGTTCCGATTTCTCTTACGGTTGGCGCATATCCCTTTCTTCTGACCTCGGCCTGCATGAATTCCAAGATTCTCTGCTCCCTGGCCCTCGCCTTATCCTTTGCCTTTGACATATATTTGCTCCTTTCAGGTAATTTCGGTTATTCCACACCGCGATTATACCATAATGCGAACAAAAAGTAAACATAAGTTCTTAAATTTTTCTTTCGTAGTGCTCGCCGACTTTTTGGAAGCCCATCTTGTCGAGGTAAGTCATATGGTTTTCGGTAGGTCCGTCGTATATGAGTTTGCTTATGCCCTCTTCCTTTAGCCTCTTCACCAGGAATAATCCGATAGAAAAGTCCCTGTACTCCGGGAACGAATAATCGAGTATGAGGTTCATAACTTTGTCTTCTTCTTTTCCCACGACTATCCCTACCGGATTCCCCTCACAAGTCACTATATATGTCCTGTTCACGTCCGCTCTGTTCTCATCCTCGTGGATATTGATTCCGGGGAAGCATTTTTCTATGTCTTCGTGTTGCCTTTTGAGAATATACTGAAGATAACGGTCATCCTCTTCGACCTTTATCAAATCGTAATGGTGGCTCGTATGGCGCATCTTCCACAGAAATCTGAGGTTGATCAGGACCAAGCAGAAATTCATCACCGCGGTCGGGTACGAATGAATTATGAGAGCATAAACCATAAATATTATGCTGCCTATCGTGTTGATTATTCTCAGCTTAAATACCGATGTCATGAGGAATGACACCAGCACCAAAAAAGAGCCTATATAACCAACGAGTTCAATTATTGTTTGTCTATCCATGCCTATATAATACAGTCAGCAAAGAGCAATTACAAGGATGCAAAAATAAGCACTTGTGATACACTATGTAGTAGCTATTACTTTTGATCTAAGCGAGGTTGATTCTGCGATGGATAAGCTATATATCGATTTTAACTGTGATCTGGGCGAGCTCGAGGACGGCGGACTTTCCGACAGACTGATTCTCCCCTTTGTCACCTCTGCAAATATAGCCTGCGGTTATCACGCAGGAAACAAAGAAAGCATGGAGCGCACCGTCCGTGCCGCTCTTGAATTCGGATGCAATATAGGTGCACATCCGGGATTCCCCGACAGAGAAAACTTTGGCAGAACCGAGATGGAGCTTACCCGCAGAGAAATTCGTCAGATAGTTAGAGATCAGATAGCATCTCTTGGGTCTATCTGCGACGAGCTTGGCGCTACCATAAGCCACGTTAAACCGCATGGCGCACTCTACAATATGGCCGCCAGAGACTACGACATCTCCCTCGCAATCTGCGAAGGCATGATTGATGTATATGGCGACGACTGCCCTATTATCTTTGGTTTGGCAGGAAGTAAAACAAAGGAAGCCGCAGAGTCCCTTGGTCTCCTATTTGCCGGCGAAGTATTCTCCGACCGCGGCTATATGCCGGACGGAAGTCTAGTCCCAAGGACGATGGCGGGAGCATTGATCAATGACGAGACCGAAATAATCAATCGAGTAATAAGAATGATAGTCAATAAAGAAGTTACAGCGATAGACGGAAGCGTCGTACCAATTCAGGCGGACACCCTTTGTCTCCACGGAGACGGAGAACACGCAGTTATATTCGCCGAGAAAATAAGCGATGCGCTTAATAATGCAGGTATTTCTTTGGTTCCATTAAACAGAGATCAAATCAATGGATAAGTACAAAATCAATCTTGTGGATGCCGGAGACAGCGCCGTCTCTATTCGCTTTCCGCAGGAAATCTCAGAAAAAATTCATAGAGAGGTAATCTATTATCTGGACTTAATCCGTTCCTCTGCACTCGAGGGCAAAATACCGGGAGTTCTTGATATTGTTCCCTCTTATGCCGCAATCCTATTGCGATTTGATCCTTTGATTACGGACGGAGAAACCATTAAAAACACTCTTGAAGAAATTCTTATTTCGAATCCCTCTTCAGCAGCCCATAAATCACAAAGACGCGTAATAGAAATTCCCGTGGTATATGGCGGAGAATACGGTCCCGATTTGGAAGCCGTTGCGGAGCATACCGGTCTTTCCACAGAAGAAGTTATACGCCTTCATTCCGAGCCCGAGTACCCCGTCTATATGATCGGCTTCCTTGCAGGCTTTCCGTATCTCGGAGGACTTAACCCTGCCCTCGCGACACCGAGGCTCGCTTCTCCCAGGCTTTCCGTTCCTGCAGGGAGCGTCGGCATCGCGGATAAACAGACGGGAATCTATCCTGTTGAATCTCCCGGAGGCTGGCAGATAATCGGTCGCACCGATGCAAAGCTCTATGATCCATATTCAGATAAGCCCTTCCTCGTTTCCGCAGGAGACGTTATTAAGTTTGTTCCTGTCGACAAACTCAACATCAACGGAGATGATAATAGTAACTCAGAAAATAAAAGCGAGTGTGAGCCCGCTCTTCGCATCCTCTCCTCCGGTCCACTGACAACGATTCAGGATCTTGGACGAAACGGATATATGGATAAAGGGATCTCCGTCTGCGGCGCGATGGACGCAAATGCTCTCGCCGAACTTAATCTAATGCTCGGGAACTCAGCAAGCGCAGCAGGTCTCGAGGCAACTTTTATAACGCCAAGAATAGAATTTTTAAGGGACACCATATTTGCCGTATCGCCATCAAAGCAAAGGCCGGCGAGATTTTTGAGAGCTTTACCATGCAAAAAGGTATTCGCACGTATTTTGCTTTTGCAGGCGGAATCGACGTTCCACCAGTACTCGGAAGTCGCTCCACAGATATCAAAAATAGAATCGGAGGGCTGAACGGAAGAAAACTCGCGGCGGGTGATGAACTCGCACTATTTGATTGTGAAAATGATCGGCTTTCGGATATAGATATTGCAGCCGATATTTCATCATCATCTTACGATGCTCCGGCCTATGGCGCTGACGCTATCGTCCTATACATCACTTCAGGTCCGCAGTACGACGACATAAGCGACGACGGCATATCCCTATTCTTAAATAGCGAATATACCGTTTCCACAGCATCTGACAGGATGGGAACAAGGTTTGACGGCCCCTCCCTCGCCTTTGCCGATGGGAAAGACGGCAATATAATTACGGATGGCCTTGCACCCGGCGCGATTCAGGTGACATCTTCAGGTCAGCCTATTCTCATGAATATCGACTGCCAAACTACGGGAGGATACAGCAAGCCGTTCTGGCTCGCCTCCATCTCCAAAAAACAAGTCGCCCAGTTAAGACCGGGCGACAATGTTAAATTTGTTCTTATCAAAACCGCCGACGCGGTTTCCCTATTAAGAGAATCCTTTAATCTTTAATACTTGCCGAGTGAGGAAGCAAGTGTTTCATCAGGGTTTTCCGCAAAGGCCTTATCCCTTCCCGGAAGAATTGCGTTGAGCAAGATTCCTACGATGGATGCCACTGCGAGTCCTGAGAGCTTGATTTCCATGGAACCAATCATAAAGCTGATTCCACCTGCTATTGTTGTACTTCCGTCATATACACATCCGAGCGCGGTGCTGAAGTTAATTCCGATTGCGAGCCCAATTATAAGCGCTGCAATGATTACGTTTCTGGACTGCTGGAAGTCAGTTTTGTTCTCAACCATATTTCTGATTCCGATTGCTGAAATCATTCCATAAAGGATTATCGAAACGCCACCGATTGTTGCAGCCGGCATAGCCTCGATTATTCCGGCAACCTTTGGGCAGAAGGAAAGGATTACAGCATAGATTGCGGCGAATCTTATTACGCGGGGATCGTAGACTTTTGTAAGAGCAAGAACGCCCGTGTTTTCGCCATAAGTCGTGTTTGCGGGTGCACCAAAGAGCGATGCTATCGCCGTTCCGATACCGTCACCTATCAGCGTTCTGTGAAGGCCCGGATCTTCGATGAAGTTTCTACCTACTGTTCCGCCGATTGCACTTATATCCCCTATATGCTCCATCATTGTGGCAAACGCGATTGGAACTATCGTTACGATTGCTGTTATGAGAAGGCTTGCATCAGCTCCACCTGTAAGCGCAGAGAGACCTGTTCTATTCCATGCCACGGGGAGTCCTATCCAAGCAGCCTCTTTAACCGCTGTAAAATCAACATTTCCAGTAACCGCAGCAAGTACATAAGAAGCGATTACACCGAGAAGAATCGGTACGATCTTAATCATCCCTTTGCCCCAGATATTGCATATGATTACAACCGCGATTGCAACGAGAGCGATTGGCCAGTTGGTTGCGCAGTTGTTAAGTGCGGACGGCGCAAGGATAAGTCCTATCGCGATGATTATCGGTCCAGTAACTACCGGCGGGAAGAATCCCATAACCTTCTTTGATCCTACCGTCTTGCAAATGAGCGCCAGCACTAGGTATACGAGTCCCGCGCAGGCAACTCCCAAGCAGGCATATGTCAGAGAGACTTCTTCGGTATAACCCATGGCAACACCCGCAGCCTTTACGGTGGCATATCCGCCGAGGAAGGCAAAGGACGAACCTAGGAATACCGGAACCTTTCCGTTTGTCACAAGGTGCATAAAGAGCGTTGCAAGTCCCGCAAACAGGAGCGTTGTCGATACGCTTAAGCCCGTGATAATCGGAACGAGCACTGTGGCACCAAACATCGCGAATAGGTGCTGAAGTCCAAGTATCAGCATCTTTGGTGTGCCGAGAGTTCTGGCATCGTAGATGCCTTCGCCATAGGTTTCGGCAGCATTCACATTCTTTTCTTTGTTCTCACTCATTTTCTCTTTCCTTTCGTTTTTAACTTTATTAGTAACCGCAATCAGTACCTCGCCCTCTTCAAAAGACTTATTCCTGCACCTCGTAAATATTCACGGTGTATCCATCTTCCGATGGGTCCACACCTACCATCTCGGTGTGCGAGGTCGGAACATTCTTTCCGACGTAGTCTGCTCTTATTGGGAGCTCTCTATGGCCTCTGTCTACGAGGACCGCAAGCTGAATCGTTCCCGCCCTTCCGAAATCCGAAAGAGCATCAAAGGCCGCCCTCGCCGTCCTTCCCGTATATAGAACGTCGTCAACGAGGACTACATCCTTTCCGTCTATATCGCAGGGCACGCTCGTTGCCATCGTCTCTTTCTCCACAAAATTATGTCTTTTCCTATCATCTCTGTGCTCGCTTATATCAAGCACGCCGCATGGCACTTCGCAACCTTCAAAGACATTCAAAAAAGCACCCAGCTGCTCGGCTATGGGAACTCCGCCGTTGGCAATTCCCATAAGAACGACATTCTCTATTCCGCCGTTCTTTTCCGCAATCTGGTGTGCTATTCTTTTGAGCGCCCTTATAACTTCCTGGGCATTCATTATTTCGGATTTAAACTTCTTATCCATAAAAAAACCTGTCCCAAGCCGGACAGGATCATAACCTTACAAAACGCCCCAAATACGAGGTGTCCTTTGATATACAATCTTGCCGGCCTCTCTGTGCCGAATTAAAGATTTATCTTCCCAAATATGATACACCAAAGCACACCCAAAGTCAAAGATAAATTTCAAAAACATGACAAATTTTCGTATTGATATACACTCCCCATTTTTGATAAAATAGATATGTTCAAGAAATGTAAACTATTTCTATAAGGAGGCAAGTTACATGAAAAAGAAACTCATTATTGTTGCCCTGATTCTCGCTCTTGCATTCTCCATGTTTGCATGTGCAAAGAAGGAAGAACCTAAGCAGGAAGAGACTCAGGAAGAAACCGAATCCGGTGAAGCTGCAAAGATCGCTGTTGTTACAGACGTAGGTCAGCTCATGGACAAGGGCTTCAACCAGGGTACCTATGAAGGCGCTCAGGCTTATGCAGAAGCCAACGGAATCACAATGAAGTACTATCAGCCTGCAAACGGATCCGACGCGACAGATAACGATCGTATCGACGCTATGAAACAGGCCATCGAAAACGGTGCTGAAATCATCGTTACTCCTGGATTCCTCCAGGCTACAGCTATTGAGGCTGTTGCAACAGAGAACCCGGACGTTAAGTTCATCTTTGTTGACGGTTGGGAACTGGGCCTTGATAACGTAACCGCAATCGCTTATAAGGAACAGGAATCCGGATACCTTGCTGGTTACGCTGCCGTTCAGGAAGGCTACACCAAGCTTGGATTCACCGGTGGTGGTGGCGGTGGTAACCCTGCAGTTAACCGTTTCGGTTATGGATTTGCCCAGGGTGCTTCTGCAGCTGCTAAGGAACTTGGCAAAGATGTAGAGCTTAAGTATTCATTCAAATACGGCGAAACATTCAGTGCTTCCACAGAACTCCAGACTCAGATTGCAGGCTGGTATGCCGACGGAACAGAAGTTGTATTCTCCTGCGGAGGATCAATGTTCCAGTCCGTACTCTCCGCTGCTGCTGAGTATGAAGATGCTAAGATTATCGGCGTAGACGTTGACCAGAGTGGAGAATCCTCCAAGGTTATCACAAGTGCTGTTAAGGGTCTTGCTGCTTCCGTAGAGCAGGTTCTCGGTCAGTTCTATGATGGCAAGTGGGATGCTGAGCTTGCTAACGTTACTCAGAACTTGGGTGCTGCTGAGAATTCCACAGGACTTCCTGAAGATACATGGTCAATGGAGAACTTCACTCTTGAGCAGTATCAGGAACTTCTTGGAAAGATCGCTAGCGGAGAAGTTACTCCGGACGCTGAATATCCGGCAGATCCTTCTACTCTTGCACTGGACAATGTAACAGTTATTTACGAGTAATTAAGTAAGTGGTTTTATGTTATAGGAATGGTGGAGAGATCTGCCATTCCTATAATTGTATAGGGACAAAAAATGAACAAAGAAAAAGGCGATAACGAATATATAATAAAATTAAAAGACATTACCAAAGTCTTTCCGGGAATAATCGCTAACGACCATATTAATCTCCAGCTGAAAAGAGGCGAGATTCATGCCCTACTCGGAGAAAACGGTGCCGGAAAATCAACTTTGATGAGTGTTCTCTTTGGACTCTACCAGCCCGAAGAAGGACAGATTTACAAAAACGGACAACCCGTCAAAATTAATGACCCCAACGACGCCAACGATCTTGGCATAGGTATGGTTCACCAACATTTTAAACTGGTAGAAGTATTTACCGTTTTGGAAAATATTATTCTTGGTGTTGAAACAACCAAGAACGGCTTCCTCAGCAAAAAGGAGGCGAAAGAAAAAGTTATGAAGCTTTCCGAGGAATACGGTCTCAATATAGATCCGGATGCCTTGGTTGAAAATATTACAGTTGGTATGCAACAGCGTACCGAGATTCTTAAGATGCTATATAGGGATAACGAGATCCTTATCTTTGACGAACCCACCGCGGTTCTTACACCTCAGGAAATCGACGAGCTAATGGGAATAATGAAGGATCTTGCCGAAGAAGGAAAATCCATCCTCTTCATTTCCCACAAGCTTAACGAGATTATGGAGGTTGCCGATCGCTGTACCGTTCTACGAAAAGGAAAATATATCGGAACGGTAGATATCAAAGATACCACCAAGGAAGAACTCTCCAATATGATGGTAGGACGAGATGTTAAATTTGCAGTCGACAAAGAGCCTTCAAATCCAAAGGAGACGGTGCTCGAGATTCGCGATATGTGCGTAAAGGATCCTATTCACAAGAAGGATGCCGTCCACAACGTATCGATTGACGTAAGAGCCGGCGAAATCGTCTGCATCGCCGGTATCGACGGAAACGGACAGACCGAATTTGTCCATGGACTTACCGGCCTCCTCCCCATCGAGAGCGGCAAGGTAAATCTTCTCATCGACGATAAGATGGAAGATATTACGCATAAGTCCATCAGATACAAGAATTCACACGGTTTCAGCCATATTCCCGAAGATAGACATAAGCACGGTCTGGTTCTGGATTATACGCTCGAGCAGAACCTCGTACTCCAGAGATACTTTGAGCCCAAGTTCCAGAATAACGGTTTTATAAACTTTGATGAAGTCAGAACCTATAGCGAAGACCTGATTGAGCAGTTCGACGTTAGAAGCGGACAAGGACCCATTACAATGGCAAGGTCAATGTCCGGAGGAAACCAACAGAAGGCTATCATCGCAAGGGAGCTTGACCGCGATCACAGGCTTCTCATAGCGGTTCAGCCGACGCGCGGACTCGATGTAGGCGCAATCGAATTCATCCACTCCGAGATAGTTAAGAAGCGCGACGAAGGAGTCGCCGTCCTTCTGGTTTCTTTGGAACTGGATGAAGTTATGAACTTATCCGATAGAATCCTGGTAATGTACGAGGGAGAAATCGTTGGTGAGTTCAATCCCAAGGAAGTTGATGTGCAAGAGCTTGGTCTATATATGGCCGGAGCAAAGAGACAGGAAGGAGGACTACAATAATGGAAAAAATGAGCTTCTTCCAAAAGGAATCGACAAAGAAAACCATATCCTCCCTTCTCTGTATTTTAGGCGGCGTTTTGGTAGGATTTATTGTCCTTCTGCTAATGGCCGCATTTACCGACAACATTTCCTTTGCAGAAGCATTAAAGGGAATCAAGATTATACTTGGAGGACCATTTACCAGTGGCAAGAACATGCTTTTCCAATTCGGAAACATGCTCTTTAACTCCACGCCCCTTATATTTACAGGACTTTCGGTTGCAATAGCATTTAAGACCGGTCTCTTTAATATAGGTGCCCCCGGACAGTATTTGATGGGAGCAATGGCTTCCCTGCTTGTTGCGCTTTCAATCCCAAGTTCCAGCGTACCTCCCGCAATCATTTGGATATTGGCTCTCCTTGCGGGTGCAGTGGCAGGCGCTCTCTGGGGATCAATCCCCGGCATGTTCAAGGCATTGCTTAATGTAAACGAAGTAATCGTATGCATCATGTCCAACTGGATAGCAGCCAATGTGGTAAGTTGGGTATTCAAGGACTCCAGGTTTATAAACTACGCAGAAACCAAGGTTAACTTCATCGTAAAAACCAAGACCAATAATATAGCAACCCCTACCCTTGGGTTGGATAAGCTCTTCTCAGGTGGATCTGTAAGATCATATATAGATATCGGCATTTTCATAGCCATTGGCGTCGCCATACTCCTCTATATCATGATGAACAAAACCACCTTTGGTTACGAGCTTAAGGCCTGCGGCTACAATAAAAACGCATCCAAATACGCTGGTATGAACGAAAAGAGAAATATCATCCTCTCCATGGCGATTGCAGGTGCTCTTGCCGGAGCAGGTGCAGCTCTTTGGTGCATAAACGGGCAGCAGGATTTTAAATGGGATACATATCAGACCCTTCCTGCCGACGGCTTCAACGGAATCGTAGCTGCGCTCCTCGCAATCAACAATCCGATTGGCGTAATCTTCAGTTCCATATTCCTGAAGTATCTAAACGTCAGCGGCGCAAACCTCGCAGCCAATACAGCATTCAACGAATACGTATCGCAGCTAATCATCGCGATGATCGTTTACTTCTCAGGATTTGCAAGCTATATAACGACGTTCTTCTCAAGACGTAAATCCGGCGATAGAAATGCCAACAAGAACGATGATAAAAATGACGACAAGCCGGACGATGGACCGGACGATGACAGTACGGATAAGAAGGAGGCATAGACTATGGTATTCATATTACAGAAAACACTCATATTCGCTATCCCGCTTCTTATCGTAGCACTCGCGGGAATGTTCGCAGAGCGAAGCGGTATCATAAATATCGCATTAGACGGTATCATGATCTTTGGTGCATTCATTGGAGCGGTAATAGCCTTAAACGCAAGACAAGCATCCACTACCTTTGTTGAGCACCCACAGCTATTGTTTATACTATGTATGCTGATTGCAGCCATTGCAGGAGGTTTATTCTCCTTGCTGCTTTCTGTTTCAGCCATCAAGTTTAACGCGAACCAGACTATCGGCGGAACGGCCCTTAACCTTCTTGCACAGGCAATCTCCCTCTTCCTTATCAAAGTTTTCACAACAAAGGATCAGCTCGAGATGGGAACCGCCAGAAACTCTGATGGAAAGGTTGTGGACTTCACCTACGTAATCAAAAATAACGACCTACCTCCTGCGCTTCAGGTCTTCTTTGACAAGACTTATATTTCGACCTTTGTCTGCATAATACTATTTATAATCCTGTCGATATTTATCTATAAGACAAAGACGGGACTGCGCTTACGTGCATGCGGCGAAAACCCGCACGCTGCGGACTCCGTGGGAATTAACGTCTATAAGATGAGATACCTCGGAACGACGATCTCCGGCGCACTCGCGGGACTCGGCGGCTACGTATATATCGCGACCGTAGCCAACGGAACAGCATCCGGCGCCGTCGCGGGCATGGGCTTCCTCGCACTCGCCATCATGATCTTCGGTAACTGGAAACCGCTCGGAATCGCGCTCGGCGCGCTCATGTTCGGATTCCTGAAATGCCTCAGCGTAGTGTATAGCCAATTTGCATTCACGAAGAACCTCGGGCTTCCGATGTACTTCTATAACATCATCCCCTACGTCGCGGTACTCATAGTCCTCGCCTTCTCGGCAGGAAAATCAAGAGCACCGAAGGCGGAAGGAATCCCCTACGACAAGGGTTCAAGGTAAAATCAAAGAGCGGTCCTTCAGGACCGCTCTTTTTATGCTTATATTTCTTCTCACTTCAGTGCGCTGTATGCTTTGGCGATTTCTGTGCCGACGGCTGCGTTGTTGTAGACGAGTTTGATGTTGGCTGCGAGCGAGTCGCCTCCTGTTATTTCCGCGACGCGTGCGAGAAGGAACGGTGTGCAGTCTTTTCCTTTAATGCCCTTCTCCTCCATCTCGGTGAGCGCCTTATCGATTACTGCGTTGATGGCATCTGCGTCCATTGAGTATTCTTCCGGAATAGGATTGGTGATGAGGACTCCGCCGTCAAGCTTGAGCTCTCTCTTTTCTTTGATTATCTTGGCAGCGATTTCAGGTGAGCTTACGTTGTAATCAACGTAAAGGCCCGACTGTCTCGTATAGAACGCGGGAAGTTCGTCCGTGCCGTATCCTAGGACAGGTACACCCTTTGTTTCGAGAACTTCTAATGTCTTGGGAAGGTCCAGGATTGCCTTTGCCCCTGCACAAATTACGGTTACGTTGGTGCGGGCGAGTTCTTCAAGGTCTGCGGATACGTCAAAAGTAAGCTCCGCGCCTCTATGAACGCCGCCTATTCCGCCCGTAACAAAGAACTCAACCCCGGCGAGGTTTGCAAGTATCATGGTTGTAGCAACCGTAGTGGCTCCCCATGAGCCTGTCGCCATTATTGTTGCGAGGTCGCGCCTTGAGACCTTTGGTATCTCTTTACCCTTCTTTCCGAAGGCTTCGATTTCCTCTGCATTCATTCCGACGATTCCCACGCCGTCAATTATTCCTATCGTCGCAGGAACTCCGCCGTGCTCTCTTACGATTTTCTCTACGTTGAGCGCCGTTTCCACATTATCCGGATAAGGCATTCCGTGCGATATGATTGTGGATTCAAGCGCGACTACAGGCCTTCCTTCTTTAAGCGCCTGCGCTACTTCCGGATTAACTTTCACATTCATAGTTCTATCTCCTTTATATCAAGTGTTTTTATTAACTCTTTAATCTCTTCCTCTTTTTCTACTTCTGCCTCCGAAAGAATTTCCTTTCCTCCGGTAATTTTGTGTATCGCCGCCGCTATAGCAAACTCTATTGAGTTTCTGACGTTTTCCCCACGAAGTCTCCTCGAGAGATATGCGCCGAACATCGCGTCTCCGCCGCCGTTGGCGCTTTCCATCTCGACTACCCTGTGTGTTATATTCCAAAGGCCCTCCTCTGTTCCGCAGAGTATCCCCTTCTCTCCTAGGGTTATCAGAACTTCGTCTATTCCATGTGCGCGGAACCACTCAAGCGAAGCCTTGGCACTCTCCTTATCCGCTATCTCGATTCCCGTAAGAGCCTCTGCCTCAATCGCATTTGGTTTGAATATATTTATCTTACCAAGGACGGATTTCAGGCGCGGAATCTTTGCTGCACTCACAGGGTCCGATGCGATACGAGCCTTGGAATTATCCACGATATACTCGATATACGATGGATCGAGGTTGCTGTCTATTACCAGGATGTCTTCCCGAGTCATATCGTCCAGCGCGCGCTTAAGCACCTTCTCATCAAGTTCCTCCAGGATGCTCATATCATTCATCGCGATTCTCATATCGCGGTTCTCATCCAGTATCGCAATATATGAAGATGTGGGATGCTTATCGCTTCTTATCGAGTAGCTCGTGTCTATTCCTATATGCGCGCAGTTCTCCTCAATAAGCCTGCCGTAGGCATCGGCTCCGAAACATGTGACAAGGTTAACCTTCTCACCGAGCTCCGCACATGCCTGAGCGATGTTTCGCCCGACACCACCGAAGGACTCTCTTATCGAACCAATATTGGAGTCATATTCCTTTAGCGGATGAGCGGCATGCCCCACAATATCTATATTGGCACCGCCTATCACCCAAATTCTTTTATCAGTCATTCCCGTTTCCTCTTTGTAGAGTCCAAACAACGCCTGTCTAAATAATTAGAGCCTCTGTCTCACAAAGGCTCTTTCCAATCTATGTTTATCTTATGTTAGCAACAAAATGCATTACCAAGGCAATAGCACATTGCGCAGTCCATGCAGGACGGAGAACTATATCCTTTGTTATAGCTCGTGGTCTTGTAGATTGCCCCGGTTCCGGATATCCTTCTGTAAACGTCCTGATACTCCTGGTTCTGCGGAGCCATACTCATGGCCCTTCTTATCTGCTGCATCGCCGTATCATAGTATCCGATTTT
The DNA here is from genome assembly GCA_902776725.1 of uncultured Eubacteriales bacterium. Taxonomy (GTDB): domain Bacteria; phylum Bacillota; class Clostridia; order Peptostreptococcales; family Anaerovoracaceae; genus Eubacterium_B. Next base: position 50,583 of record CACYQX010000009.1, read on the forward strand.
GTAGTTCAATACTCCGGATAGGAAATACCATTCTGCCGTGCGGTTTGACTTTGATGCAAGAAGCTGCTGCGCTCTTCCGAACTGATTGCTGTCAATAGCGCTCCTTATCTCATAGTAGTCGCGAGAACCGCTTTGAGCATAATTGGTGTCGTATCCGGCACCGTAAGTGGCATTCTCGTAATAGTTTCCGTAAGTATTGTCGTTATTATACGCCGATGATGATCCGCTGTAGCTGCTCGTGGTTGTGGTCGTAGGCTTCATAAGCATTTCGTAAGCATCGTTAACCTCGCGCATTTTTTCTTCAGCCAAATCAGCCAGCGGATTATCTATATACTTATCCGGATGGTATTTCTTTACGAGTTCCCTATATGCATTTTTGATTTCTTCGTCTGTCGCGCCTCTTGAAAGGCCCAATACTTCATAAGGATCCATCTCTATTCCTCTTTGCTTGAATCTTTATCCAAATCTTTATCCGAATCTTTGTTCAAAAGACTGTCGGTGCGCCCCCTGAGTCCGAGGAGCACCACATTATCTATTATACCTTTATTTTTTTTGATGTCTAGAAGGTCGATTGCGGCCGAAACCCTGCCCAAATAGTTGTAGAGCGTGTCCTCAAGGTCTTCGGAACCGCCCTCTCGATATATCAAAGGGTTATACGCTCCGCTCTTACGGTCCTTCTCAAGATCGTCCACCGCATCCATAACATATATCCACTGCCCGAGATTATACGCAAGCTCGCCGATTACGCGCTTCTCCGCATCATCATTGTATCCCATATAGCCTATGAATACGCTTCTCAAAACCCTACCAAAGGCGTCCGCCGTCATATCCAAGCTCGGCGATTTTTCTTCCTCAAGTTTGGAGAGCGCGGCTATTCCTTCTTCGATTTCTTCGGCAACGTGCGGATACCTCGCTTTGACGATTCTATAAGCCTTCTTGAAAAAAGTCTCTCCAACCGTACCTCTTAGCCTATGCTCATCCTTCTTGTCATCCAAAAAGTTGTAATACGCAAGGAGAAGCAATATGTCCGCCGCGTAGTCTATCGCATCGGACTTCCTGACCACGGGATTCTTTTTGATGTGGTGGATTATGCAGTGCTCTTCTGTTATTTCTTCTTTTCCGTCGTCCAGCGACGCGAGAAGAAGCGCCAGAAAAACAGAATCGTAGCTCAGCGCAAATCTTGGAACCTGTCCATAGCGGGCCATGGACTTGCAAACACCGCAGTAGTACCCACGGTAGATTTCGAGTTCCGCTTCGCTTAACTGATCTTTACTTACGCTTACGTAACCGAGCATGCCTTCACCCAAGTAGTGCTATAGCAACACGCTAATCAATCCAAAAGTCTTAATGCTTATTCAGCCTTGAACTCTTTCCAGTACTGGCTGTATAGATCGTCGCCCTCAGGCCCAAGGGTTTTTAGTGACTCATTGTACGAAACACTAACTGCAAGCATCTCCGGGAAAAGATAGCTCATTATCTTTTCATCACTAGAAACCATATCGATAACAGCCTTATTGGGTATAGCATAAGTCAGATACTCATAGTTAGTAACAGCGGTATCGCCATCAAGCATAAAGTTAATCCATGCTTCCGCATTCTCTTTGTTCTTGGCGGCTGCAGGAATTGCCCATGAGTCTATAAAGTATTCGGTACCCTCAATTGGAAGAACAAACTCAAGAGACTCGTTTTCTTCCTGTGAATAAAGAATCTCCCCACTCCATACAACGGCAATATCCGCAGATCCACCTATGGCAAGATCTCTTGCAGAGTCATTGGCATAGGTATAAACCAGCGGTTTCTGCTCCTTCATATATTCAGTTGCAGCTTTGAGTTCTTCTTCATTCATTGTATTGATTGAATATCCGAGAGCCTTGAGAGCAATTGCAAAATTATCTCTCATGCTATCAGGCATTACTATCTGCTGAGAATATTTTTCGTTCCAAAGGTCCTTCCATGACGAAAGCTCGCCTTCAGCGATATTTTCCGTATTGTACATGATGCCTAAAGTTCCAAATGTATGCGGAACAGAGTATTTGTTCTCTGGATCGAACTCCTGGGACATAGACATATACTTTGATTCTATGTTTTCAATATTGGAAACATTTCCAAAGTCTATCTCCTGAAGAAGCCCCTCACTTATTAACCTTGCAATCATATAATCCGATGTGCAGATTACGTCATAATCTACCGAGCCCTTTGATATTACGGGATACATTTCCTCGTTCGTATCAAAGGTGTCAAGAACTACTTTGATTCCGGTTGCCTTTTCAAATGCACCAACCAAATCGGGATCGATATAGTCGCCGAGCGAATAAACTCTCACTTCGCCGTTCTCGCCCTTGGAACTGTTTCCGCATGCCGCAAGCACGCCCATGGCCGAAATCAGCATTGCGATGATTAAGATAACTGCCCCGATTTTTTTGATGTTTTTCTTCATAGTTGGTCTCCTCCCTTGCGTCCCGAAATGATATTCGAGATCACCAAAACAATGAGAACAATAACGAATATGATTGTGGACAAGGCGAACAGCGTCGGCCTTATTCCTACTTTCACCTGACTGTAAATTAGCGTCGAGATGGTGTTGATTCCCGCGCCTCTCGTAAAATGCGTGACAACAAAGTCATCAACCGACATTGTAAACGCAAGGAGGAATCCCGACACAATTCCCGGTCTGATATCCGGAAGCACAACCTTTCTGAATGCGTATGCGGGCGTTGCACCGAGATCAAGCGCTGCCTCGTACGCGTTAGGCGTAAGCTGCGTGAACTTTGGCATTACCGAGAGCACCACATAAGGGATGCAAAAGGATACATGCGCAAGGAGCACCGTGCCCCACGAAAGCGAAATACCGAATACGAGGAATGTCATCATAAGCGATATTCCTATAACGATATCCGCGTTTAATAGCGGAATATTGTTTAATCCCATGAGGATGTTCTTGGTTCTGCTTCTAAGCGCCATGATACCCATGCACGCGAGCGTTCCGATAATCGTTGAGATTATCGCTGCGACGAGCGCTATGGTAAATGTATTCCAGATTGCCTCCATAATCTGCTCGTTGGCAAACATCTTGGCATACCAATCCGTGGTAAATCCCGTCCAAACCGACATGGACTTACTCTTGTTAAAGGAGAGCACCATGAGCGTTCCTATCGGGAGATAGAGGAAGACGAGTATCAGTATGAGGTAGAGCGCTTTTAGTGCGCCTCCGAGCGTTCTACCCTTTGCTCTTGAGGCCTTTGATTTCATCATATCAATGTGCCCTCCCCGTCTTTGTCTATCTTACTTAAGAGCGCCATGCTCACAAGTATGAATATCATCATTACGAGAGAAAGTCCCGATCCGAGATGCCAGTTGCCCGCGGTCGTGAATTCCTGCTCAATTATATTTCCGATTAAGTTTATCTTGCCGCCGCCCAACATATTGGAAATCGCAAATGTGGTGAGCGAAGGAACAAATACCATCGTGATTCCGCTTGCAATTCCGGGAACGGAAAGCGGAAGGATTACGCTCCAGAGAACCCTGGCTTTGTTGGCGCCGAGGTCATAGGCCGCCTCTATCACGGCATTGTCAATCTTGAGCATGGCGTTGTAAATCGGAAGCACCATGAACGGCAAGAAGTCGTATACCATACCGAGGACTACCGCAACCGGAGTATTTATAATTTCAAGCGCCGGAAGATGTAGGAACGAGAGAACATCGTTTATAAGTCCACCTCTCTCGAGGAGCACTCTCCATGCCATTGTCCTTAATAGGAAGTTCATCCACATCGGAAGGATGAAGATGAATACCATGAAGCCACGCCTTCCGAAGCTGCTGTTTCTGAGTATCAGCGCGAGCGGAGTCGCCAGCACCAAACAGATCAGAGTACTCAAAAACGCCAACCCCAAGGACAGCATCAGTGCCTTGGCGTGCTCATGCCCAAACATAGCCTTGATATTCTCAAAAGTGAATGCGCCACTTCTGTCCGTGAGACCGTAGTAGAAGATTACGGCCATCGGGATCAGAGTTCCCGCAATTATGCAGAGCGAGAACGGAATGGCAAAGGGCTTTTTATACATCTACCTCAATAGCCTCCTGCTCCTTGGTCTGCGGTTTCTTCATGATTTGAATATTGAATGGAATTACGTCGATACCGACTTCGGTTCCAACCGGATAGCTCGTCGTGTTCTGCGCAAGCCACGTGATGCCACCCGCCTCTATTTCCATCTCATAATGGACTCCGATAAAAATATTATGGGTAACCACTCCGTTAACCCTACCCTGACCTTTAGCCTTAATGATGATGTCCTCAGGTCTTATCATTACGTCAACCGGGCGATTTACACCAAACCCCTCGTCAACGCATTCAAATATCGTATCGCCGATTCTTACGACCTTATCCTCTATCATCATCGCATCAAAGATATTGCTGTCGCCGATAAAGTCCGCAACAAACGCGTTCTCGGGTTCGTTATAGATTTCCTCCGGTGTTCCCATCTGCTGGATATATCCACCGTTCATAACGACGACCTTATCGCTCATAGTGAGAGCTTCTTCCTGGTCGTGGGTTACGTAGAGGAATGTGATTCCGAGTTCGTTCTTAAGTCTTATGAGCTCGTATTGCATCTCCTGACGGAGCTTAAGGTCGAGCGCACCGAGAGGCTCATCAAGAAGAAGAACCTTTGGCTCGTTAACGATAGCTCTTGCCATAGCGATTCTCTGCTGCTGTCCGCCGGAGAGCGAATCTATCTTTCTGTTCTCGTAACCGTCGAGATTCACGAGTTTAAGCGCATATTTAATCTTATCCCTGATATACGCGTCGTCCTTACCTTTGATCTTAAGTCCAAAAGCAACATTCTGCCCGACGCTCATATGCGGGAACAGCGCGTATTTCTGAAATACTGTATTTATAGGTCTCTTATTGGGCGGTACATCCGTTATATCCTGTCCCTCAAAGAAAACTCTACCCTGGTCCGGCTTCTCAAATCCACCGACGATTCGTAGCGTCGTGGTTTTTCCACATCCGGAAGGTCCAAGCAGGGTTATGAACTCGTTCTCAGCTACGGAAAGGTTAAAATCATCCAAGACCAAAGTGTCTTCAAACGACTTGCTGATTCCCTGAAGTTCTATCAAAGATCCCATGCCGAACCTCCTTTCTCTATTATGGTGTTTACGACACCCAAAACGAGACTACCCCCAAATGAGTAGCCGAAACTGATTATATCTTAAATTTGGCATAATAGCAATGAAAAACCCTAGGAAAAAGCCTCACCCAGCTTATCAAATACCATCTTCTCCACGTCATCTTTGTCCTTGCCCAAGGCTGATGCGAGTTCCCCAAAAAGAAGTTCCCCGGCCATCTTCATATAGCGCTTGTCGATTTGCCCGAGTTTCTTATTGTTCTTCTCCGCTTCTACGCCCTTTGCAAAGATAGATTTGACCATTGTAAGGAGATCTTCGCACTTATGGGTGTTCAATATGCTCTGGTAATGCTGTGAGAGCTGCTGGATGCTCGTGGTATTGAAAGATTCGTATTCCATGCCGTCTATGCCCGATATTAGGGATTTAGCCTTGCGACCGCTTATAACCGGCCTGATAGCGATTTTTTCCCCTTCCACAGGCGCATAGAAGGTCCCCGAATTATATAGAGGTTTAAGGAAGTAATAGAGCTTTTGACTTGAATCACCCGCAGCAAAATCGGGAGTGCCTATCTTAAGCACTCTGCAAACCCCCGTCTTACCGTACATGACCAGATCGTTTTCCTTAAACATTTCGGTTCCGTTTCACTTGACAATGGACATACTTTAATATATTATAACACTTTTCTGATAATTCTGCAAATATCACCCTCACCATTATACCCCGTCCGAACCTTAGGCCTGCAATTATAATTCTACTTATCAAAGAAATTATGATAGAATACATCTGAAAGGAAGGTTTTCCATGGACGATTTTGGCATATTAATAATATACGCAGCCATAGCGGCTTTCTCCTTCTTTGTGGCGGCACCGATTCTTCTAAACGCAATTTCTACCTTTGGTGTCCAAAAGCAATTCGCGGACGATATGATTTCCAAAGGTATAATCAAAGAAAGCGCGGTAAAAGAAATCCAGCCAAAAAAACAGATTGCCGGAATTATCATAGCTGTCATCGTTCTTGCGGCCCTACTCTTTGCTTCTTTCAAAATAGACTTCGGATATATTTCGATGGCTGTTGGTCTACTTGTGGGAGCCTTGAGGTTTAGGCATATAGTCCAATTTAACAATCTGACAGTAAAGCGCTTTCAGAGCACCTATCAAGGTCAATACGATACGGGCAAACTAAACGAGTATGTGAAGAAAACTTTCTGAATATCTAAGCAGAAAAAAACGAGGGAGCATCACGCTCCCTCGTTTCTTATTTTGCTGAATTGTTTCTATGCATTATGCGCACTTGCGAGCGCATCAGACATCAATTTTCTTTTAGCTATGCAGTCTTATACAGTTCCTCGTCGGCCTTTGCCATTTCATCAAAGATTCCGGCATGCTTCTTTGAAACTATTGACTTGATTACAAGCAGCACTCCAATCATAAGTGCAATTTCAATAGCAAGGCAGATTACCCAGTTCTTGAGGAACGGAGCAATAATGAAGCCTACCGCACTTACAGCAATTACTGTAATCGCATATGGGAGCTGCGTATTAACGTGGTTAATGTGATAGCAGTGAGCTCCTGCAGAAGCCATAATTGTTGTATCGGAAATTGGTGAGCAGTGATCTCCGCATACACCACCCGCGCAGCAAGCAGCAAGTCCGATTACGCAGAGAAGCGGTTCTCTTCCGTAGTCAAATGCCTGAGTAACGATTGGAGCCATGATTGAAATTGTACCCCAGGATGTACCTGTAGCAAATGCGATTACAGCTGACATCAAGAAGATGATTACAGGAAGGAAGTTCTTGAGATTCTCAGCGTTGCCAAGTACCAATTCTACATATCCACTGGAATCAAGGCCGCTCTTTGTAAGAGAACCAAGTGTCCATGCAAAGCAGAGAATCATGATTGGGCTTACCATCTGAATAAATCCTGCAGGTACAGACTGCATGCTCTTTTCAAAGCTTATGGACTTACGCAGCCAGTAATAAACAAATGTGAATATCAAAGCTACGATTGATCCGAGGCAGAGACCTGTTGCAGCATCGGCATCCGCAAATGCATCGATGAAGCTTGCGCCATCAAAGAATCCGCCGGTATAAATGAGACCAATTATACACATAATAATCAGTACTACTACAGGAAGAATTAGGTCAGCGATTGTGCTGTGAGCTGCGCCCTCTTCATAATCGTCAGCACCCTCAAACGGTCTGTGCTCTGTTGTGAAGAGATCATTCTTAACCTGTGCATTGTATTCGTGCTTGAGCATAGGGCCGTAATCGATATTCAAAATAGAGATTACGATAATCATTACGAGAGTCAACAAGCAGTAATAGTTATATGGGATCTGCTTGATGAACATCTGAATACCGGATACATAGCTGTCATCAACAAAGCCTGCAACTGCAGCTGCCCAGCTGGATACCGGTGCAAGCATACATACAGGAGCAGCTGTAGCATCGATTATGTATGCCAATTTTGCTCTTGAAATCTTGTGGGACTCTGTTACAGGTCTCATTACGGATCCTACCGTAAGGCAGTTGAAGTAGTCATCGATAAAGATGAGAACTCCGAGGAGCATAGTCATGAGTTGTGCACCCGTACGAGTCTTTACGTTTTCCTTGGCCCAACGTCCAAACGCAGCGGAACCACCGCCTTTGTTCATGAGGTCAACCATGATTCCAAGGATTACTAAGAACATCAGGATACCTACGTTCCAGAGGTCTCCGATATTTGTGATGAGACCGTGTTCGTAGATTCCTTCGCCTCCGCCAATCATTACCCTTATGGTTTCCCATGGAGCAAAATTAGCAACCAAGACGGATCCCGTAAGCACACCTATAAATAGCGAAGAATAAACCTCTTTACTGATAAGTGCGAGCGAAATCGCTACCGCAGGTGGAAGCAGTGACCAAATGGTCCCGGCCACGCCATCCGGATGCGTGAAACGAAGAACTACCAACAGAGCAACGATAATAATCAGCGCTACTCCATAGGTGACTTTAGTGTTTTTCTTTTCCATGCTTTTTTACACCTCCCAACATCAAAAAGCGATGTTCATTCAAGCATACACACACAAGTCTTTCAATTATGGTTAAATTATAACATTATATGCTTTCTGTAAGGGACTTGCCGCTCCCATCGATATAATAAAAATGGAGCGTTTTGATATCGCTCCATTTTTGGTTCCAAAGGCATTTAGTGAACTGAAATCGGTTCACAACACAATATTTGCTTTTTACATTATCGGCTTCTTATTCCCGCATTTTACGCAGAAATTGCCATAACTCTCCGTTCCGCAGTTGGGACAGAACCATCTCGTTCCGTCATTTGCGGGCGCCTGATCGGCTTCGCCTTCTTCCTTGGCGGCAGCCTCTTCGTCCTTCTTGATAGCCGCATCAAGCCCTTCCTTGACCGCCTCTCTCATAGCCATGGTAAACGGATATTTACCCTGTATGAGTTTGTACTGAATCTGCCTTCCGAGCGCCTCATAATATTTGTAGACGGCGCTATCCTTTGTTGTCTCTACCTCGTCCGCAAGATCAAAGCTTATCTCCGGATAATACGGCGAATCTATGTCGAGCTGAACTTCAAAATCGTATTCATAAGTGAACTTCGGCGGATTGTAGCTTACTGCTTTTCCGTCTTCGTCCTCCTGGAATTCTTCCTCGCGTTCCTCGGAAATCTCAAGATGCACATCCTTCACCTGCGAAATCTCAATCAAATCCGGATTGGTCTTTTGCCAATTGCTGCTCCTCGTTACGATAAAGGTCTTTGCATCCTCGTCAATATGAATCTTGACGCCGTCTCCTCCGATGGTAACCGTCGGCTTGAAGTCCGCGAGTTTATTCTCGTTGTCTTCCCTATACGCAAGTTGATCTTTAATCTCGGAAACCGTAGAAGACCTGCGTTCAGAGAACCATGGCGATAGCTTTTTTGCGCAGTCCTTACAAAGATTGCCGTCTGACAATTTACGATTGCCCAAGAGCTTAATTTCGTTTCCGCAGACATCGCATACTTTTTTATCAAAGAGTCCCATAACGATTCTCCTTTCTGACTAGATCTAACCTCTCGGCCCTATACGCCGCCGACTCACGCTTCGTGGTTTTCTATATACTCTTCCAATACATCCTTTACGTAGCTAATCGACTTTTCAACTGCACCATCCTCATAAGCTGGAGTCAGGTTTGCCAATTTCAAAATATCCAAATAGCTTCTGCTTCCGCCAATATCGGTGATTGCAAGGAATTCCTTCCACGCTCTCGCAGGATGCGTAACATACTTCCTGTTCATCTCCATCGCATTGACCGTCGCCAAGCAATACTCGATATAGTAAAGCGGATAAAGGAAGAAATGAATCTTATGATACCAATATCCCCCGCGATTCATAAAGTCATCATCGTCGTCATATTTGCGCCAAGGCATATACTTTTCTTCGAGTTTACGCCACTCGCTGTTTCTTTCCTCCGGTGTAAGATTCTGATTTGAATAGCATATATGCTGGAACTCATCCACAGCGGCGCCAAATGGTATAAACGTCATCAAGTCCTGCAGATTAAAGAACTCGTATCGCTTCGCGTCATCGCCAAAGAAGCTGTCAGCATATCTGTTGGCAAACTGAGACATGGAAAGCGAATGGATTTCCATGATATCCGACGAAGAACTGTAATACTCCTCCAATATCTGCATACGCGCCGCCCTATAAGCCGCAAAGGCATGCCCTATCGCACCGATAATACCGGAAACACCTGCCGCGGTTGCCGAAAAATGAGAAAAGACGAACGGCGCCTTGCGGGATGTAATCATAGTCGAGTATTCTATCCCCGCTCTATTCGGCCTATCTTCGTAGTCGATAAGTTCATGCTCCATAATGAAGTCAATGAACTCCTGCGTCTCCGGGCTCATATCGTGGAGCATATTCACAATCTCCTCCATCAGATAGTCCTCGTCTCCTATCGGACGAGCATTTCCCTCAGGAAAAACTATCTTCTCGTCATAGACCATGAGTTCATCTACGCCAAGGCGTTTTCTCTGCGCCTCGTAGAGTTTGGAACAAAGAGGAACTATTTCATCCTCTACCTGCTTTCTGAACTTTGCCACTTCCTCTTGGCCGTAGTCCAGACGACCTCTCTCGAGATAACCGACAGGAATATAATTATCAAACCCAAGGTTTCGTCCAATTTGATTTCGAATGTCTATTAGATCATTCCATATTTCTTCAAGCCGCTTTTCGTGCTGAGCAAGAAACTTTGAGAACTCTCTAAAAGCCGCCCTTCTAACTTCTCGATCCTGATCAAAGAAATAGTCCTGGAGCTTTATAAAGCTTCTCGGCTCCCCAAGAAAATCAATATTGCACGAAGCAATTATCCTCTGATATTCGTCCCCGAGCTCTGCCTCTCTCTGCCTGAGCTGCACATTTTCCTCAGAGAAAGTCTTCTTGTCTATATCCATCTTTGTGAAATACATAGGGCCAATTCTCTCCTCTATGTATTCCTTGTATGGGCTATTGTATAACGCTTCACGGAAGTCGATCGCAGCCTTTACAAAGTACTGCCGATTCTCTTCCACCCAGCGATGGTTCTCCGCATACGCTTCGTCCGTAACATCCATCGTATGATGAATAAATGCCACAGTAAGAAGGTCGGTTGTCCTACGCGAAAGCTCGTTGACCTCAAAGATAATCTCCATGACGTCATCGCCGCTTGTCGCAGACTCGACCCTCTCAATCGCATCCGCATATAAATCCTGAAATACCTTCAAATTTGGCTTTGGAAATTTTAATTCGCTGAACTTCCAAGAACCTGTGCCCATCTATTCACCTCTTCAAAATGCATTCACTAAATTGTAACACAAAACAGATGCGCATTAGTAAGGTAATATTTAGCAATTATGCGTTTTCGCCATTCTGCGCCGGCGGAATTATCTTCTTTCCACCCTAATCGAGCTCCAAATATCACGACGCCCCCGAATAAGCATAAAAAAAGAACCCTTACGGGTCCTTTTCTCTGGCGGAGCAAAACATTAAATGGTCGAACTCGTCTCCATACATCCTAAACACACCGTCATCCTCTTGTTCTACGATGAATTCTTGCTCTATGCCTGCACCTGAGAACTTAATAATAATGCGGTCGTCGAATACATATATCTTTTCTATAAAGTATGAAAGCACTTCATCTCTAACTGCTTTATCAGCAAGATTTGCATTGGTATACTTTTCAAAATATGCCGTTATGCTATTTGAATCCTCGTTGATTTGCTTTCTTGTTTCTTCCACAACAATTATCTCATCGAGGCATTTAGCTCTTTCCTCGAGTTCACTCAACCGCTTTTGGACATTACCGCTAAATATACCCTTTTCCAGCGACTTAATTAGATTATTGATCGAGCCTTGAACATTACATCTTTCCGCTTTTAGGCTTTCAAGATATTTATTATCGGCATAGTGTTCCTCATAATATGCGGCCAAATCAACTGCCAAAGAGGCTCTCATTTCATAATTTCTAAGAAACTCTGATAGCACATTTAAAACGATGTCTTCTATGACTTCCTTGCGAACTGCACTCCTGTCACATTTATGCTTCCTGTTCCTGGGGCATGCATAATAATAGTATTTTACTCCAGTCTTGGATTTGCCATTCATACCTTGCATTCCTTTTAGACAGTTTCCACAGAACAGTTTGCCCGTCAACCAATATCTTGGTGCCCCATATGAATCTAGCCCACGAGCTTTCTGTCCACTCATTCTTTTATTTTTAGACATCATATCCTGAGCCTTATTAAAAAGCTCGCTCGATATTATAGGAGGAATCGCATCGTAATGTACGTGCCCTGCATAATCATATACCCCAATATATGCTCTGTTATGTAAAATACCTCTAATGCTATTAATTGTAAATTTCCTTCCTCGTGACGTTATAAGCCCCTCAGAATTGAGTGAATTTACAATCTTCTTCATACCGATTCCGTTCGTATAATCTAAGAAAATCCTCTTTACAATCGGTTCGGTGTTCCTGTCTATAGCAAAGCGTCCATCCTCACCCCGCATGTACCCAAGCATTTTTACACCATTATACAGACCATTCTTTGCTACGTGTTCAATACCACGGCATACATTCTCCGAGAGCTGGTTGCTATAGAGTTCTGCCATAGCATCCTGTATAGTTTCTATTAGTTTAGCATTTGCACTATCGTCTTCACGCGTTACTTCCGTTATATATACAGGGTTACACCCATTATTACGGAGATACCTTTTTTGTGTCGCCAATTCCACGATATCCCTTCCGAGTCTATCAACTTTCCAAAGAATAAGAACTGCAGGTTTTAGTTTAGCCACTTCTGAAAGCATTCTTTGATATCCAGGCCTTTTGTCAGTTTTGCCTGAAATCCCTCTGTCTTCATATTCTGCAATTATCTTATAGCCGTGGTCTTTAGCATATCGACGAGCAGCTTCTCTTTGCTGGTCAATCGATGCCTCATTCTGTGAATGACTGCTGAATCTGTAGTAGGCGATTGCAAAGTTGTTGTCGTTTTGTACTATTTTTTTCATTTTCATATTTCTCCCTCCTAGTTTTACGAAAAACGGCGAGCGGAAACCAATCTATGATTTCCATTCGCCGCCCTTATCAAACCCAGTAGGAAGCTGTATCGGCTAAACCTTTCTGTGATGCTTTTCACCACATCACATCCAGGGCATATATAATATGCACACCGACGTTGTCACGAATTCGCAGTTATTCAGTTTATGGTTATCTTATATCACCTATATCCTACAAAGTCAACGGTTTTAAACATGAAAAATCATACACAAAAAAGAGAATCCTCATAAATGAGAACTCCCAGAAAAACTTTTTCAGTTTTTTATAAATGTTTTCCCAGTATCATTTTCATCTCTTTCATTACGTCCTTAAGTATGGACGCTTCTCTCGAAGAGGATGAATCGAGAATATCCACTACTTCTTTTGCCAATGCGGTTTTGTTTAATTGCGGCATTTCGTATATCAGTGAATCCGTTGACACATTCAAGGCTTCAGCAATTGCGACAAGCACCTGAAGGCTGAGCTTGGTATTTCCGGTCTCTATGTGACTCATATGAGTTGTGGAAATTCCCGCAGAATCTGCAAGCTCCTCTTGTGACATTCCGACAGCTTTTCTATATTTTCTGATTCTTTGGCCTACTTCGTAATAATCCATAATTTATACCGCCTATATAATTCAACTCATTTTACATTGTATAGGCGAAATTCTTTTGTTATAATAAACTATATAGGCTATATTACGTCTATACACTTCATTATTAAGTCAGAAAGAAGTCAGAAAGGACCTACTAATATGAAAAAGTTCATAATTCTGTTATTTACATGCACGCTCGTGCTGACACTCGCTTCCTGTAGTGGTAACTCGACCGAAAACGCCAATACTTCTTCCCCAAGCAGTGCTCCTGTTGAGGAAAATCATGGGTCTCCAACCACATCCACAACCGTAGGTAAGTTAAGCGAAGTTCTAGAAGAGAAAAAGGTTTGGCTACTCGTAGACAATTTCCAGTGGGTCTTGGATAAGGATTCTGAAGCTGTGGCGATAGTTTTTGATGAAGGCAAAGTATATATATCTCCGGCAGATTATACACTCGGTGAGTTTTCAAAAATGACGGACGAAGAAATACTTGCATACACCAAAAGCAATGATACTCATAATTCTGATTCGGAGGAACTAATCAAAAAGGTGGAGGAATCGGATGTTTTTAATGGGAGACATACTGTTACAAATACCGTTCCACTGTTCGGTTCGCCTGAAGCTGACGGGATTATAGAGTGGTTTATGCCAAAATACCTCGAGGGTGAATATGGTTCTCCGATGATTTCGAAGAGTGATTATGATGCGTTGCATGATGAAGATAAACCCTATTATTTTATTCAAGCTATGATGGAAAGTAATGCGAATATAGATTTAACCACATCAATTAATATGTCAGGTGCAAAGAATGCAGTCATAGAGTCTCTTAAGAGTGAGAATGCAGGACTTGCCATTGGCGTATATACTGATGGTAGCGGTAATCGTGTAGTAAAAGAAGAATTAAAATTCACCCAGGAAGTCTCATCTATAAGATGGCTAATAGAAGAAATTGCAAAGATAGACCAAAACATATTTGAAGACAATTGGAGATATAGGATACAGGAAAAAATACTTTCAATGCACGATGTGTATGTAGATGTCTATACTGAGTCTCCTCAATATGTGAATGAAGAACTTAAAAACGTAGGTTATGTTCAAGAAGTTACTTTTGATAATGGTACCACAACCGAATCGATAACTTACACAATAAATGAAAATGAAGGTATCCCTCTAGAAAATGGAAGGAACCGAAGGCTTACGGTTGCAGGACCATTGGACGGTGATGCCGGAACCAGAACTGTTTACGATTCTATTTATCAAGGTTACTATTGCTTGGACGACGATAAGAATCGTGCATTGATAACGAGGGTTGAAGATGGAGATATAATGTTCATGTTAGATGATTTGGATTCCGAGAATGTAGAGATAGACCCAAAGGACTGGTAATGATGGAAGGCTATTCCCGATGAAGAAAAATCAAATTATTACAGTTATACTTGTGCTTGTTCTAATACTTTCGCTTGTTATCGCAATCACCTCCTGCAATAGCAGAATGAACGCTGATACCGAACCGACAGAAACAGCGAATGAAACAGTAGAAACAGAGAAAGAAATTTCTGAAGTAGAGACAACTGATGCTGCATCTACTGAAATCGAAGAGACAGAAGAAACTAAATATAGCGTTTCTTCTGCTATCGACCACGAAGCAATGCTTCTTGCTCAGATAGAAAAAAGGGTGAAAAGAGAAAAAGTAACTCCTGCTTCCTATCAGAAAGTTCAAGAAGATGCACCGACTCCGTCTGAAGAGACTCCTGCTGCTTCAAGTCCTGCTCCTCAGGAACCTTCCCAAGAAAGTGCTCCTGCTCCCGCACAGCCTGCTCAGCCTCCTGAGCCAGTACACACTCATAGTTACAGCACTGGAAAGTCTGCGACTTGTACTGAAAATGGTTATACCGTCTGCTCCTGCGGAGCCACGCAGACCATCCCTGCTTACGGTCACAACTATAGCGGTGGCTCTTGCACCAACTGCGGAGCAAGTGACCCGAACTGGGTTCCGCCTCACGAACATAACTATCAAGTCGCTGGTTCCAAGTTCGTATGCAAAAGATGTGGACACACTACATACAATGACACAGACAAACAAAACCACGCACTTGAGTGTGAATCTGGTTGGTGGCAATATGTCATTTACAGATGTGAATGTGGCGACGAACTCGTACAATAGAATCTAAAAAATTGACTAAGCCTGAAATAAAGGGCTTAGTCTTTTTTTTTAATCTATATATTTACTAAACCAATATCTTATCGTATAAGGTGGTCTCTTTTAGTGTTTTCCTCTAATTATTCTTTATAGTGGTCAGTTCTCATATTTTCTGCACTCGATTTCCAGAAGCAGGAAGTCGTTGCACCTTTTGCCCAAAGCTGTTTTACTGCCGTTATTAATTCTGTGCGAATATACTACTTGGGCATTCTTTGCAATCAGATCCTGCTTCTTTTTTATGATTCTATACTCCGAACGCAATAATGCTCTATAACTCAAATCTTTCTCTTTGTTAAAGTCAACGTATTTATACAGGCCATTAGGAACCGGGAACATGTTATTTAAATTGATAACAGCGTATTTTCCAACTTTAAGAAAATCCACTCGTTCCTTCATCTTCCTATGCTTTTCTTTGAATGATGACAATGGTGCAAAGTATTCCATTCCATTCACAGTTAGAACAATTCCGATATATTTTCTAGCTCTCCCTCCGTGTTGTTTTGAATCAAAAAAGAGATGTGGCGCAAAACGATTCATATATTTAACGTAATTAGCATCAACCTCATAAAAGGAAATCCCCATATAATACCTCCTATAGTGCAAACAACGAGGACAGTTACCCGTCCTCGTGTGTTACGCTCGCATTTAAGAGCAGCGAAACGCTCGCTTGTAAATTTCTCGCTTAAGGGCTGAGATACGCCCGCTTATTAAGCTTCTCGTTTATAAGGCCGAGATACACCTTCTACCGACATTATAGTGGTTTTAGGTTGTTCTTGCAATATCAAACTGTCGAGATGATAGAATTATTTTGATGGTTCATCCTCGAAGTCGTCATTATAGTACTCACGACCCATCTCCTCCAATCTGTTCAACTGCATATCTTCACCAGACGATATTCTACGTTTTCTTTCATTTGCCTTTTTCCAAGCGTCATAGCAGTTTTCCTCAATTATTCGGTCCGGCTCGCCTAATTTACCTTTTATCTTACGTTTACGTTTAAACGCTTTCATGAATTCGTCTTTGTTGACATACTCCTTGATTTCCTCTAATTTAACCTTCATTTCCTTTAGCTCCTTTCGCATTTTTTCATTGGTGTTTATCAAAGCATAATTATCGTTTTTAAGGGATATAGCTTCCAGCTTTGACCTACTACACTCATCTATAAGTGTTAACATCTCCTTTTTGGCTATTTCAGACATGGCTTTTAATGACCTGACATCAGAATGGCCTTTCTTACAGTTTCCTTCTATATACGGAATACCATATTTCTCTATCGTGAGAGAGTCTAACGCTTGATTTAAGGCATTAATACGCTTTCGTGATGAAAATCCCTTTGCATTTAGTTTTCCGTTGACTGAAGGGACCAGAGCAGCGTGACCGTGAATCCTAGAAGTTATTACATCTCTGGATTGTGCATCCACATATTCGTGAACTTCATCATAGTGCACATCCAATTCTATAAAATCATCGCCAAATTCTGATTCCAGCAGTTTTCCTACATCCATGAACCAATTGTATGATTTGTCATCGGGTAGTAGCTTAGGGGCATATATAACAATAGATTGCATAACCACTCTTGTATTTTTTCCTTTGCTTTTCCGTCCAAACTCTATTGACGACAACCTGTCATCGTATGCATTACATTTTTCTACATACGATAATCCTTTATATGTAAAATTCCTAGCCGTAAGTTCTTGCCTGATATCTTTATTAGAGTGATGCCGTTTTAGCCGTTCCTCCTTATCATTATGGCGCAGTATAGCTTTTGCCTCTGACAAGCTTTTACATTTACCGCCGCTCCACTGTATTCCTGCCATGGTTTACTCCTTTCTATTCAAATCCATTGTTTTAACTTTTTTATCCACATACGCTGATAGGTGTTGCACTTAATACCTAACTTTCGTTATGTATCGCATACAGAGTATGCTTTAAGTGGTCAGGGAGGCCCCGACACCCCCGGTTTTGCATTTGAACAGCTTTACTCCGTTTTGCAGTCCAAACACAAAAAGAACCAGAGATAGCGTTACAATCTATCTCCGGTTCTATATAAAAGGGCGAACCTACCTTTGAAGACTCCTGCTTCAAAAATGAGTTCGCCGCTTCGTGTTCTGGCGGAGGACACGGGACTCGAACCCGCGGGGCTGTTACACCTTACTCGCTTTCCAGGCGAGCTCCTTAGCCACTCGGTCAATCCTCCATGCTAATCTGCCATTTACCATATTTTTGCCCCTTCGGACACTGATATAGTGTATCACAGTATCCCTAGGTGTTCAATCAGTATTTTGGCGCCTATAAGTATTAGAATAATGCCGCCAAGAACCTCTGCACCGGACTTGTATTTGGCTCCAAAAAGGTTCCCCATTTTGAATCCCACGACGGATATAACAAAGGTCGTACACCCTATAAAGATCGCCGCAAGGACTATATTCACCTGCATGAGTCCAAAGCTCACTCCCACCGTCAGCGCATCTATACTCGTCGCTACAGCGAGCGGCACCATCGCTTTAAATCCCAGACTGGAATCCTCTTTTACGCCTTCCCGCGATTCTTTGATCATATTTAATCCGATAATCACAAGAAGCACGAATGCTACCCAATGATCATAGTCTTCTATTACGCTCTTAAATCCCGCCCCGAGAAAATATCCCAAGACCGGCATCACTCCTTGAAATACACCAAAATAGATACCGGGAACGAGAGCCTTCTTCCAACTCATCTCCCTATGCGATAGACCCTTGCAAATGGATACGGCACACGCATCCATAGATAGTCCGATACCTATTAAGAAAAGTTCAAGTAACGACATATGATTCTTATACCTTTATATTCTACTGCAGTTTTACCACGGCTCTACTTCAGCACTTCCTCGACGGCCGCCGGCATCTCGTTAATACCTATCACACTCTTATGGCGCACTTCTTTTTTGTCCAGATTGGATAGCCCGGCAGGAACCTTTAGACCCGTTTCTGTCGAAAGATTTTCCAGGTACGCAAATTCGTCATCGCATAAACCAAGACCGATCGCCTTAGCAACGCTTCCTGAGAATTTGAAGGGGCTCGCCGTAGACGCTATCAGGGAAGGTCTTTCATCTCCCGTTTCCCTTCTGTAGTCCTCATAAACCTTATACGCTACCGCGGTATGCGTATCCATAAGATACTTTGAATTCGCATACATATCGCCTATTGCGTTATCGGTCTCGCCCATATTGGCAAAGCCTCCATAGAAGCAGCTCATACCACCTTTTATTTCGGGAGAAACCTCATAGCAGTTTTTCTCATCAAGGTCCCGCATCAGCCTTGCTATCTCGTCGCTGTTTCCGCCGGAAAGATGATAGAGAAGCCTCTCGAGATTGCTGCTTATCAGGATATCCATCGACGGAGATGTCGTAAGGTGGAACTCCCTCCTAGTATCGTAAACGCCCGTATTTATAAAGTCGGTCAGGACTTTGTTCTCATTGGATGCACAGATAAACTTATTCACCGGAATTCCCATAAGGCCGGCATAATATGCAGCGAGGATGTTTCCGAAGTTGCCCGTAGGAACAACTATATTGATGCTATCGCCCGCTTTGATTGCTCCGTTCTTTATGAGTTTTCCATATCCGTATACATAGTATGCGACCTGTGGAACGAGCCTTCCTACATTGATCGAGTTTGCGGAAGAAAGCTTATATCCTCTCGCCGCAAGACGCTCTCTCATATCATCGTCATTGAATATCTTTTTGACTCCCGTCTGCGCATCATCAAAGTTTCCGCGTATCGCAAATACATGGGTGTTCTCCCCATCCTGCGTAACCATCTGCGCCTTCTGGACCGCACTCACGCCGTCCTCAGGGAAGAATACGATTATCTCAGTACCCGGAACATCCGCAAATCCCTCGAGCGCCGCCTTACCGGTATCTCCCGAAGTCGCGGTCAAAATGCAAATCTTCTTATCCTCCTTATTCTTCTTCACCGCAGTCGTGAGAAGATAAGGAAGAATCGAAAGCGCCATGTCCTTGAACGCCGACGTCTTTCCACGATAGAGTTCCAGGAACCACGCATCGCCGGCCTTCACGACAGGGACAACGTCCTCCGCATCGAATTTGCTGTCATAGGCACCCTCTACGCAGGCTTCGATCTCCTCTTTTGTATAATCGTCAAAGAACGCACCTATTATCATCTTGGCAACGTCCTTATATTTCATATCCGCAAGGTCCTCGAGCGGACACTCAAGCTCAGGGATTTCCAACGGAACAAAGAGTCCTTTGTCGCTCGCAATACCTTGGATTATGGCACCTGCAGCGCCTTCTCTTTTTTGTCCGCCTCTGCTGCTGATGTAAGTTCTCATTTCCTTCTCCTCATTTACATTTCACACTTCATTTTATGAGTTCGGCAAGTTCCTTCGCCGTAACCCCATGGATATAGTCTTCCACACACATTTTCTCAAGATTATCCACCAAATCGCCGTCTAATGCAAGACCTTTCATGCGTTTTGTTAGATCTTCTATCTCTCCCGTCCCGAAGAAATCGCCGGTTATTCTGATATCGCGAATCTTTCCGTGCTCAACTTCCATATCCACGCTAACGAGACCCGTATCGAACTTCTTTTCGCGGCGTACCGAGTATTCTTTGCTGAAACCGTAGTTCCACTCCCATGTTGCGTACTTATCGTTCATGAGTTTCTCAACTGCGGCTTCGTCGTCCTCGCTTAAAAAATACTGCGTGACATCCTCATTCATAAATACTCGTCTTTTTATCGCATCCTTGAACTCTTCCATTGTAATCCTTCGAGGCGCATTTGCATTTATTGTCGTCACCCTACTCCTTACGGATTTGACGCTACGCGATTCGAGTTTTGCCTCTCGCACATTGAGCGCGTCTTTTACCTTGTCAAGATTGGAGTCGAGCATTATGCAGCCGTGATGAAGCACTCTCTTGCCTTTTACATACTGCGAATTCCCCGAAATCTTTAGACCATTAATCGTGATGTCGTTCCTTCCGCTAAACTCGGCATCTACCCCCAGATCACTTAGCGCCTCTATAATAGGCTCAACAAACACACTAAAATCAAAATCTGAGTTTCTGTCTTTGTTTACTATGAACGTAAAGTTGAGATTCCCGTCATCGTGATAAACAGCGCCGCCTCCGGAAAGCCTTCTTACAACTCTGATTCCCTGCTCCTCGACAGCCTTTTGGTTGACTTCCTCTGCGGTATTCTGATATTTTCCTACCACGATCGTATTGCTGTTCTGCCACAGCATAAAATACGACTCCGAAGTATCCATAGAACTGAATACGTAGTCCTCCAAAGCCAAATTGTAGTACGGATTGTAATTTTGGGATTCTATATAAATCATATTCCTACTCCAAACCTGCTAGCTGTTATTATACCATGCTTGAACACACCCTTGCACACACCACGTAAATGGTGGCGTTTCTGCCTCCCTTCCCATCGCGATATCGTTTCCAATTGCTACCATTGACAACCTTCCAAAATCATTGTAAAATGCCCTTTGTTGACAATTAAACAAAAGATTTGCTGCCATGGTCAAGTGGTCAAGACGCTAGCCTCTCACGCTGGAATCAGGGGTTCGACTCCCCTTGGCAGTACCAACAAATAAATGGGTACCATATGGTACCCATTTATTTATTGTGTAATGCAAATGATAGTTAGGGAGTCGAACCCGAAAGGGCACGAGCGTAAATGAGGAAGTCCGGTGGACTTCCGAATAGCGAGTGGTCCAAGGCGACTTGAAAAGGAGCCGCAGGACGGCGGATTGCGAAGCAATACGCGTAACTCCCCTTGGCAGTACCAACGAAAAACAGCACTTATTCAGGGTGCTGTTTTTCATTACAATAGGCAGAAAAAAATGACCGCCACGTAGCTTCTGGTTCGGTCATTTGATCAACTAAGGGCTAACCGTCTATCGGTAGCACCTCTTGCGTATATAATACTCTTATAGCTATATCATGTCAAATTCAGTTTCACTCTGTTCTATGGTAGAATAAACGCATGCAAAATAATAGTTCAACAAAACAAAGAATCAATATGCTGGGTCCGTGGCTGGAGCAAGAGTTTGGTGAGAAGACTATTAAGCTCGCACTCGACGGCGGCTTTACGTGCCCAAATAGAGACGGCACGTGCGGCACGGGAGGTTGCAGTTTTTGTTCCGAGCGCGGCTCCGGGGATAACGCATCAATATTGTCCGGCGACAACGAAAGCATCAAACAAGCCATCGCAGATCAAATCACCTTGCTTTCCGACAAATGGCCGAACGCAAATAGTTTTATAGCGTATTTCCAGAACTACACGGGAACTTATGCTCCTACGGAAAGGCTCAGCGAGTTATACTATGCCGCGCTTGCTCAACCCAATGTCCGCGGCCTTGCTATCGCAACGCGCCCCGACTGCCTGCCGGAAGAAACCCTTGACCTGCTAAGCGAGATAAACCAAAAACATTTTCTCTGGGTCGAACTCGGTCTTCAGACTACAAACAACAATACCGCAGCGGCCTTTGGTCGCGGCTACGAGACAAAAGTCTATCACGATGCCGTCCGCAAACTCACCGAAAGAAATATTCGCATAGTCACTCACCTTCTCCTTGGACTTCCCGGAGAAACGCGAGAAGACATGATTAATACGCTCGCCGATGTAACCGCACCGATCGACGATTCAGGTCGGCATATCTGGGGTCTTAAGTTCCATCTGCTGAACATCGTAAGAGGAACGCGCCTCGCGGAGGAACTGCCTGACTATATACCCTTTGATTCACCGGAGGAATACGCAAATCTCGTCTGTCATTTACTTGAACTCACTCCGCCTGAAACGGTTATACACCGCCTATCGGCGGACTCGCCCGCGGAACTTCTGTTGGCCCCAAAATGGGCATATAGAAAACGCCTTGTAATAAATACGATTAATTCGGAGATGTCCAGGCGCAACAGTTATCAGGGACTCCTCCACCGCCAAGAAACCTAAGCTCAACCAAGCAATAAAAAATGGATGCGATTACCGCATCCATTTTCTTTTTAATCTCTACACCCTCTACGCAAGATTCAGTTTTTTGCTCAAGAGATAATTCGTTACGAAGAATCCCACAACTCCTAGCAGAGCCTGTGTCAGCGTCAGCGTCCACATATAGTTTGATAGCCATACCGAATTGTACTCGTCCATCATCATCATTGTTCTTCCGCTCACTACGCTTGTGATGGTGATTATTATCGAAAGCGCGATCTGTACTCCCACGTAAGCGAGAACCGAGAATAGGAATTTGTGATTGTTCGCAAGATTTCCTATCGCCATGCTCATGTAGTAAAGAAGAATTGTCGATATCGTGGATACTATCATCATGATACCAAATGACCAACCACTGATTCCAATTTCTTTGAACACGTACCTAATCGTCTGCATGACTTCCTTGAATTCGACATGCTTGAATATCTCCGTTATGATCCCTGACGATAATCCCAGCACGAGCGTTGATACAACTACTACCGCGGTAGCAATCAGCATCCAGCAGCATGCCGTTATAAGTTTGCTAAAAATAAGATTGCTCGTCTTTACCGGAAGCGTGTGCATGAGGTAACCTTCGCCACCGAGCATATTCTTATAGAAGCGCATCACTATTACCACGACCGTCGTAATAAATATCGCATATATCATCAGCATATATATCAGTCCGAGCGCAGTCATAAGTATCGTCATGATGAGACTTGACCCCGATCCGGACTGTACGGATGATCCGGTAAGGAAAATATCTCCAACATTAAGTTCAACTCTGAGAACAAGACCAAAGAGCAAAGCCACAACGATGAGTCCCGCATATAAGAACCATAGCACTCTGCTGGTCGATTTGAATTCATATTTTAATAACTTCCCCAGCATTTGAATACCTCCCTGAAATACTCGTCCACAGATTTGCCTTCGTTCTCTCTGATATCGTCTACGGTTCTGTGAGCCATAATAATGCCATTGTTTATGAGAAGCGCTTCGTCGAGCATTCTCTCAACATCCGAGATGAGATGCGTTGAAATCACTACGAGTGCGTCCTCTGAATAATTGTTGATAATCGTATCGAGAATATAATCTCTCGCCGCTGGATCAACTCCTCCGATAGGCTCGTCCAAGAAATATATCTTTGCTCTTCTGCTCATCGCAAGAATAAGCTGAACCTTTTCCTTTGTTCCCTTGGAAAGCGTCTTAAGCGGCGCACTTCCAGGAACATTGAGTTTGTTGAGCATATCGTATGCTTTGTTCCTGTCAAAGTCCGGATAGAAGTCACAGAACATATTAACCAGCCCGTTTACGTCCATCCAGTCCATCAGATAATTTGCGTCCGGAAGATATGATACAAACGATTTTGTTTCCGGTCCCGGTTTCTTGCCATCGAGAAGTATTTCGCCGTGTGTCGGCTGGATAAGTCCGTTGGCAATCTTAAGCAAAGTTGTTTTGCCGCTCCCGTTCGGTCCAAGAAGTCCCACGATGCGGCCTGTTCCGAGACTGAAGTTAACGCCGTTAAGCGCCATCAGTCCGTTAAATGATTTGGTCAGATCATGACACTCCATTATCACGCTCATCACTATTCCTCCTAATAATTCCTATTACGTCGTCTTTTTCCAGACCCAGCTTTTCCATTTCGGTAAGCAGTCTTGCAACCGCTTTGTTTGCCATTTCCTTTTTAACGCCATCAATCATTTCTTGATTATCCGTGACAAACTTACCGCTGGTTCTCTGAGTCGTAATCATTCCTGTTCTCTCTAGCTCCATCAAGGCTCTTTGCATGGTGTTTGGATTTACCCCCGCTTCGCTCGCCAAATCCCTAACTGAATCTAGCCTGCTTCCCGCAGGATATACACCTGTAACGATTCTCCTCAGAATCACTTCTACGAGCTGGCTATAGATGGAACGATTGCTATCGAGTTCCCATGCCACAGGCTCTACCTCCCTTCACGATATTTATAAACAAAATTGTATTACGTGATTACTGTATTAGTTACTTAATACAATCATACTATAACCCATCGGAGCCTCCCTGTCAACCCCTTTTCCAATAAAAAAGCCGAGCGCCCGCTCGGCTTGGTATTACCACGGATTTGACGGATTTGGATCTGTTGGATCCCAACCCCTATTATCGCTAGTTGAATCTATATGCGTTGCTTGCGGCTGCCCATATGGCCCCGGATTTGCCGCATCATCATAGAAGACAACCTCTGTTCCCGAACCAATATTATCGTAGAGCCATTTGGCATCTGCAACCGTTAGCCAGACACCACCGTAGGTCTCCGCATTTGATCCAAGCTTGTTATAGTCCTCCCATCTTAGGTCCGCCGGGTTCTCAGTATTATACGGAACAGACTGAATAAGCATTCCCGGCGAGAACTGAGTTGCGTACTGAGCGTAGACATCCCCGTAGGTTCCTACCCACTCCCATTGAGCGCCTGTGTAATACCTAACAGGCTCCGTACAATCAAGATTAATCGGTGCCACACAGATCATCGCCTTGAACGGCACTGAATACGTACCGTCTTCACCAACCGTATAAACCGTAACCGTATTTGCGGCTCTGTTCACCCTGATCTGGTATGGCTTGCCGTTAAACTCGCTTTCCAGCGCATTTGCCGTTTCTTCTTCACTCTCGGTCTCGACCTTTGGCTCAGCCGGCTTTTCTCCGACTTTAACTTCGTATTCCGCTTCCGATATATTTCCGTTTACATCCATAGCAGAAATCTTTACAGTGTATGTTCCGCTTTTCTTTGGGTCTATATCCGACTCCGCTACGAACTTCCCTTTCAACAACTCATCTGCCTTGACCAAATCTCCGTCGATAGCGTCTTTCACGGAAACCACGTTTGAAAAAATATCAATCGCACCGCCCCAAGGAATCTCCACCTTATCTTTTTCGAGTTTTATTTCCGGAAAAGCCGTGTCCTTGACTTCGTATTTTATAGTTTCGCTATTGGAAAAATCTCTCCCGTATATGTCCGTCGTCGTCATCAGATACGTAACTTCTGTAATGCCCACCTTGTTGCAGTCGATTTCATCCACGTCAACAAAGAGCTCACCTCCGTGCTCCACTACCAAGTCGCGCGTCTTGATTATTCCGTCGCCGTACTCAAATACGCTCTTAGGCTCGCCCCCATCTTCCACAAATGAAATAGTAAGACTGCGTATAGCTTCCGCTGAAGCCGCAGACTTACTCATACGATCATCGTTCCAATGTTTAAAGCCTATCAACAAAGCTATGATGAGCAGTGTCGAAACTATTATTGCAAATACGTTTTTCTTCTTCATACACCTTTAAAAAATGGGTGCAGGCGAGATGCCTGCACCCGTGTTTGTTTTTTCTAGCTATTGATTTCCTTTGCTGCGTCGAGGAGTTTCTGTCTAAGCTGTCCTTCGATGAGCTTGAGTTCTTCCTCCGCCTGAAGTCTCTTTTCTCTTCCCTCTCTCTGGATGTTGAGCACCTCGTCCAAAGTATTGATAAGGGATTCGTTCGTATATTTGAGTGTCTCGATATCTACGATGCCGCGCTCTGCTTCCTTTGCTGTCTCAACCGTGGCCATGTGGAGCGACTCTGCGTTCTTCTTAAGAAGTTCGTTTGTCATCTCGCTTACTTCGTGCTGAGCCTGAGCTGCCTGAACGGAATGTTCAACACCCATAGCGATAACCATCTGGTTCTTCCAGAGCGGAATCGTGTTAACAATCGTTGACTGAATCTTCTCAGCCATGAGATTGTCGGATGCCTGTACCATTCTAATCTGCGGAGCGGTCTGCATAGCAACTGTTCTTGTGAGTTCGAGGTCATAGAGCTTCTTCTCAAATCTCTCGCACTGAGTAGCAAGGTCCTTTGCTGCCTGGGCATCTTCCGGAAGTCCGGAAGCTTCGGCTTTTGCCTGGAGCTCTGCGAGGTCTGTAGCCTTAACTTCCTCGAGCTTCTGCTGACCTGCAACGATGTACATCGTGAGTTCTCTAAAATAGTTCAGGTTGAGTTCATACATTCTGTCGAGCATTGCGCTGTCCTTCATGAGAAGAACCTGCCTCTCTTCAAGAGCGTTCTTTATCTCTGTAACATTGGTCTCAACCTTATTGTATTTAGCCTTAAGATTTTCGATGTTATTTGCTTTTTTCTTGAAGAAACCGAAGATGCCCTTCTTTTCTTCCTCATCGAAATGCTTGAGTTCGCCAACGAGCGAAGTGATCATCGTTCCTACTTCACCCATATCCTTTGTCTTTACGTTCTCAAGAGCCTTCTCTGAGAAGTCCGCAATCTTCTTCTGAGTTCCTGCACCATAGTTCATAATAGCCTGAGTATTGTTAATATCAATCTTCTTAACAAATTCTCTGACCTGCTGCATTTCTTTTTCCGTGAGCGTCTCTGCAGGATCAATCGGAGCAGCCGCCGGTGCTGCTTCTACGATTTCCACTGACTCTATTGGAATGTCTACAACATCAGCTTCCTTGAACATATCGGCAATCTGAGCTTCTGCCTCTGCAATTTTATCGCTTACTGTATCGACAGGAGCTTCTTCAACATCAAATGTAAGGTTCGGTGCCTCTACGTTGAAATCATCAAACTTATCTGCCATGTAATCCTCCTTCTTAATCTCTGCGACTTACATTAGCCTGCAACTTAACTATTATACCATATTTTTGGCTAAATTTCTTCGTCTGTCATGCCGCCCACGATATCCTTGACGGACTCGTCAGCCCTCATCTTTTTCTTGCCCGTCAATCCGTCCTGCTCCATCATCGTCTTCATAACCGAGATATCCGACGAAATGTCCCAGGCGGTTTCCTCAAACAGGCTATCCAAGAGGTTTTCAAAGGCGTCGTTTATGGTATCCACGGCCTCTTCGATATCCCTCTTGGTATTGATTATATTCTCTCCAACCTCAGGCTGCTTATCCAGCTCTATATAAGCATTCATAAGCTTCTCGGTGGTCGGTAGATAATAGTTCATGAATTTCCTAAGATCGGATGCGGATTCCGGCTCCTGCTTAACCTTGGCAAAAATCTTGTTTACGATTCGTTCGAGCTGGTTGAGCTTCGAAGTCATCTCTTCGCCCGGAATCAGCTCATTCGCCTTCTTGATCTTGTCAATAAAGGCTTCGCCCTCTTTGATGACCTTGCGGCTTTCCTTGGAAACACCATCGCTATCCATTCTCGCCTCTTCAGCCTCACGCTCCTTCCTAGCATCCTCAGCTACGAGGTACTGGTTATAAGCATTCTGCGTGAGCATGACCGTGGTCTTTCCGCTATCGTATCTGGCCTGAGGAAGCATGCCCGCAGCAATCATCTTTTCGAGATTTGCTATAACATTCTCCGGCGTGTCATTTGTCTTATCCGCAAGAGTCTTGATGTCGATATACTCCGCTCCCCCGATAATCTTGTCATAATCATCAAAGATTTTCTGAAGCTTCTTCTCCGATGTTCCCTTGCCCGTGAGGTACCCTGAAACGCCCGCACCCGCGGCCATAACCGCAGCGCTTGCGATTGCTGCAGGAGCCGCAACAGTGGCTGCAGTAACAATCATGGCAACAGCCGCAGGGACCGTGAACACGAGGCCCGTTCCACCAAGAACCTGCTTGAGCGTAGAGTTGGTCCATGTATTCTTTGGCTTATTCGCATTAAATGGCGTAAGCGCAGT
The DNA here is from genome assembly GCA_902776725.1 of uncultured Eubacteriales bacterium. GTDB lineage: Bacteria > Bacillota > Clostridia > Peptostreptococcales > Anaerovoracaceae > Eubacterium_B. The sequence continues at coordinate 78,692 of CACYQX010000009.1, forward strand.
CGAAGTCGATGTCTGCGTCGTAGGTCTTGGAGCGCTATAATTCCATCCAGCCTGCTGCCTTCTTCTTTCGTCATAGGCCTGTCCGGCATTATAACCTGCACCGGTCTGCTTTCCTGAAAACTGGCTGGCAGAATGGCCGCCTACAGTTCCGGATGAATACTGCGAGTTCGGTCTTTGCTGGCCGTACTGCTGGCCCGGACGCTGTTGACCCTTTGGCTTAGTTCCAAGGTCGATATCGACCGGTCTATATCCACCCATGTTATAACCGTTGCTATAGGTACGGTTATATCCGCTACCTGTCGTTCCGCGCATTCCGTCGGTAAACCCGGAAACCTGCTTCCTTATGGTCGCAGAAAGATTGCTATAGTCCCCGCGGTCTATGGCATCGGTAACTTCCTTCATTATGTTTCCGCTCATATTGAGCATTTCGCGAATGTAATCCATCTTAGAAATATTCCTTTGCTAATTCAGCGAACTTTGGTATGGATCTCTCAATCTGCTCATAAGACACGCAATAAGAAAGCCTTACATGTCCCGGGCCCGCAAACGAACTGCCCGGAACCATCAGGATATTATATTTCTTTGCCGTCTGAACAAATTCCTTCTCATCCTCTACCGGCGACTTCATCCACAGATAGAACGCACCGTCCGGCTTGAGACATGAGAATCCAAGCTCGGAAAGAGCCTCGTAGAGCCTCTTTCCGTTTCTTTCATAATACTCCACATTGCATTTTTCGTCCACACATCTTTCAATGGCCAGCTGGATGAGCGATGGCGCATTTACGCTGCCCGAAATCCTGTTCGCAATGGTCGCCGCAGCTATAAATTCATCGGCTCCGTCAGACTCGTCGGGAACCACTATATACCCTATTCTTTCGCCCGGGAGCGAGAGAGACTTACTGTACGAATACGCCACTATGGTATTGGCATAGTACTTGGGTATAAAAGGAACAACCGCGCCACCGTAAGCGAGTTCCCTATACGGCTCGTCGCTTATGATATAAATCGGATGCCCGATTTCCTTTTCTTTTCTTTCCAAGAGAGCCGCCAGCTCCTTGATAACCTCTTCAGGATATATAACTCCCGTCGGGTTATTCGGGTTATTTATGATTACCGCCTTGGTGTTTGCCGTGATTTTTTCTTCGAGCTCGTCAAGCTTTGGCATAAATCCGCCTTCGGGATTTGCCGAAACCACGGTCAATACGCCGTCATGATTTCTTATATAGTTACCATACTCAAAGAAATACGGAGCAAAGCATATAACCTCTTCACCCGAGTTCAGGATGGTCTTTAGTATCACATTCATGGCAGATGCCGCGCCGACCGTCATGATGATATTCTTTTCCGTATAGGAAGTTCCGAATCTCTTGTTGAGGTTCCCCGCAATTGCCCTTCTCGTCTCCGGGAATCCGGCATTGCTCATATATCCGTGTACCTTAATGGGATCCATATTGTTAAGGACATCAATAATTGCCTCCTTAACCGAATCCGGTGGCGGTACGTTTGGATTTCCTATCGAGAAATCAAAGACGTTTTCCGGCCCGTACTCCTGTGCGAGCCTTAGCCCTTCTTCAAACATCTGCCGGATGGCGGAGTTATTCGCCACCAGCGGTCTCATCTTGTCAGAAATCATTTAAGTCTCCTCGTGTGTTTATAGATTCTTATACGTTCTTTACGTTAACAGGAATGCTCGGTGCACTGATGCCCGCTTCTCCGAACGCCTTTGCAACGCTCTCGCGCATTCTGTAGTTGGCAGCATAGTAATCCGCAGTCTTAACCCAAGCCTTTGCGTCAAATACGATAGCTCCTTCTGCATTTCCGGATGCACCTACAACAGGACCCGGCTCCGAAACAAAGATCGGCTCGCTCTGAATCGCGGAGAGTATCGCAGCCTTAACCGCCTCGATGTCCGATGCTCCGCTAACAGCAAATGTATGGTCAACTCTTCTGAGTCCCGACTCCGTATAGTTAAGAACTACGGAAGATGTGATTGCTCCGTTTGGAACCGTAACGATTTTGTTGTCGAGTGTGTGAAGCTTTGTTCCCATGATGTCAATCTGGTCAACAACGCCCGTCGCATTGGCAGCTCCGGTTACCTCAATCTCGTCTCCGTTCTTAAACGGCTTGTTGAGGAGAATCAGGATTCCGCCCGCAACGTTTGAAAGCGCTCCCTGAAGAGCAAGGCCAACGGCAACGCCCGCAGCACCGAGTACGGCAACAACAGAAGTCGTATTGACGCCCATTCTCTGAAGGACCATAAGGATTACGAATACCCAGAGAACAAATGATACGCATTTAATCAAGAAAGGATGCATGGTGCTATCCAGTTTAGACTTAGCCAGTCCTCTTCCTACAGCACCTCTGATTACCGAAATTACTATATAGCCGACAATTAGAATGATTACTGCGGCGAGTAGGTTCCACAAAAAACTGATTACGCCTGTTCCTAGTGTTAATCCAAACATTTTCTTACCTCTTTCCTTTTTCCTTAGATTTATTTTTGGCTTTTACCAAAGCATTATGACTTTATCTTCCGGCTCTTCTTCTCTCAAGTTCATGGAGAAGCTTCTTTCTGAGCCTTATGTCGTCCGGTGTTATTTCTACGAGCTCATCGTTTGCAATAAACTCGAGCGCCTCTTCAAGCGTGAAATGTCTCGCGGGTGAAAGCTTGATGTTCTCGTCAGACCCCGCCGCACGCATATTGCTTGCTTTTTTGGCCTTGCACGGATTTACCTCCATATCGTCGGAGCGAGAGTTCATTCCGACTATCATGCCTTCGTATACCCTTGTTCCCGGTTCGACAAACATCTGAACGCGTTCGCCTATATTGAAGAGCGCATAAGGTGTGCATGAGCCTTCTTCGATTGCAATCGCGACGCCGTTTGTACGCCCCGGAATGTCTCCCTTATATTCCTCAAAGGCGTAGAATCTTCTTTCCATCGAGCCTTCGCCGTGCGTGTCATTTATGAATTCGGATCGATAGCCGAGAAGCCCTCTGGTCGGCGCATGATACTCAAGTCTCTGATATCCATTCTCTCCCGACATCTGAACCATGATGCCCTTTCTGAGATTGAGTTTGGATATTACGGCACCGGCGTATTCATCGGGCACGCTTATTATTACTTCTTCCACAGGCTCGAGCTTCTGTCCGCTCTCGTCCTTATGATAGATTACTTCCGGTTTTGACACCGCAAGCTCATAGCCTTCTCTACGCATATTTTCTATGAGAATCGAGAGGTGAAGTTCACCGCGACCCGAAACCTTGAAGCAATCCGTGCTGTCGGTTTCCTCTACGGTTAGACCAACGTTTACCTCAAGTTCCTTTTCGAGCCTTTCCCTAATATGTCTCGACGTCACATACTTACCGACCTTGCCCGCAAACGGAGACGAGTTAACCATAAAGTTCATGGAAAGCGTCGGCTCCTCTATATGAATCATCTCCATCGCCTCGGGATGCTGCGGATCGCAGACTGTCTCGCCGATGGATATATCCGAAATCCCGGAGAGTACTACTATGTCTCCGCACTGCGCTTCCTGAACGGCCATGCGCTTAAGACCTCTATATACAAAGACCTGGTTTATCTTCCTCTGAACTACGGTACCGTCAGCCTTTGTTACGGCAACCTGCTGAGCTTCCTTGATGGTTCCTCTTGTAATCCTTCCGATTCCGAGTCTTCCGATATAGTCGTCATAAGCGAGAGTCGAAATCTGCATCTGGAGCGGTTCCTCTCTCCTATCCGGATAAGGTTCGCAATGCTCGATTATTGTTTCAAAGAGCGGTTTAAGATCAAATCCGCCAAAGCCCTCCGGCGTATGCTTCATCTTGGAGTTGCCCTGCTCTACCTGGATTCCCTCTACTTCCTTGGGGTCTCTAACCGCGATTCCCTGACGGGCGATTCCGTAGAGAATCGGAAAATCGAGCTGACTGTCGCTCGCATTAAGATCCATAAAGAGTTCATAAACCTCGTCCACAACTTCGTCTATGCGAGCATCCTTCTTGTCGATTTTGTTTATGAAAAGAATCGGGTCTATTCCCTGCTCAAGAGATTTTGTAAGAACAAATCTCGTCTGAGGCATCGGGCCCTCGCTCGAGTCGACGAGAAGAATAACCGTATCCACGGTCTTCATGATTCTCTCAACCTCTGACGAAAAGTCCGCGTGTCCAGGAGTGTCCACGATATTAATCTTCACGTCGCCATGCATTATCGAGCAGTTCTTACTGTAGATCGTAATTCCACGCTCACGCTCGATGTCGTCGGAGTCCATTACGCAGTCAACGAGTTCCTCGTTGTCTCTAAAAACTCCGCTCTGCTTTAGAAAGGCGTCAACAAGCGTCGACTTTCCCGCATCTACGTGGGCAATTACCGCTATGTTAATTATTCTTTGTCTGTCTGCCATTATATTTCCTTTTGTGTTTTTATATTTTCCAATCTATTGATGACATACCGTGCTCCTCGAGGTATTCGTTAGCTTTGCTGAAATAGCGGCCGCCGAAGAATCCGTTGTATGCGGAGAACGGGCTTGGGTGTGCGCCTTCGAGAATCAGGTTTTTGCTTCCGTCGATTAAGCTCTTCTTTGCACGAGCGGGATTTCCCCAGAGGATAAAGACTACGGGTTTTTCGCGCTCTGAAAGAAGTTCGATAACTCTATCGGTAAGTTTTTCCCAGCCTTGGCCGTGATGCGACATCGGATCGTGCTCGCGGACGGTAAGGCATGTGTTGAGGAGCATAACTCCCTGCTCTGCCCAAGGCATCAGATAGCCGTTAAACTTATCCGGAGGTTCTATTCCGAGGTCATCCTTGAGTTCCTTGAATATATTAACCATGGACGGCGGCTGCTTGATTCCCGGCTTAACCGAGAACGCCATGCCATGCGCTTGCCCCGGCCCGTGGTAAGGGTCCTGACCGAGAATGAGAACCTTCACATCCTCGTAAGGCGTAACCTTGAACGCGCTGTATATCTCGTCCATAGGAGGATAAACCGTATGCACCGCATACTCCCTCTTCAGAAACTCGCGAAGCGCAAGATAGTATTCACTTTTGAATTCATCCTTAAGGATTTCATCCCACGAGTTTCCGAGATTTACCATAGTCGCTCCTTATCGTCACTCTTATAAACTCGCGAGCGCACTCTCTATTCTTCTGCGCGTCATATCTTCGCCCATGATCTGCTGAATCGTCCAAACGTCCGGCGACTGTGCGCGGCCCATGAGCGCAATTCTTATCGCTGTGCTGACATGCCCGACATGTCCCTTATAGCTATCGGGATCCTTCTTGTAATCCTTCGGTTTCGGTGCATATCCGAGAGCCTCTCCGATATTTCTAATCTTGTCGAACCACGCGCTCTGATCGTCCGTGTGATCGTAGCTCGCAAGATAGTTTTCCAGAATAGTCTTGGCATCTTCCTTTGATACTTCCTCAGGGAGCTCGTCCTCGCTCTTATAGAAGTCATCAAAGAAATAGCTTATGAAGTCGACTATCTGCTCCGCGCATACAAGGTCCTTCCTCGGCTTGGCATCCTGCCTTCCGAGGTCAAGAATCTTTTCTGCGTAATCTCTGTCCGCGAACATCGGTAGATATTCTGGAGCAACCTCTTCCGCCCAATCCTTCAGGAAATCATAGATTTCACTTGCCGGAATGCGGAGCATCACGTCTTTGCTTACGTCGTTCAGCTTATCGAGATCAAAGAGTGCTCCGGAGCTACTCATCTTCTCTGTGGTGAAATGGAATTGGTTTATATCAGCATCCTGGTTTTCCATTCTCCACTCTTCAAAATTGGAATTGAGAACCGTGAGGAGATACTCTCTTACCGACGCAGGATGATAGCCCTTCTTTCTGTAATACTCAAGCGAAAGCTCAGGATCCTTTCTCTTGGAAAGTTTTCTCTTGTTTCCGTTCTCGTCTATCTTCATGAGCTGCGCTGTGTGGCAGTATATAGGCGGCTCCCAGCCAAGCTTTTCAAAGAGCTCGACGTGAATCGGAAGCGATGGTAGCCACGACTCATCTCTCACGACGTGTGTCGTCCTCATGAGATGATCGTCAACAACATGCGCAAAATGATATGTCGGGATACCTGTTCCTTTTAGGATAATCGTATCCTGAAAGTTCTCCGGCATATCGAGTTCACCGCGGATCGCGTCGACTACGTGTATTCTCTTTGCTTTCTCGGGATCCGGGTTTCCGTCCGATTTGAGCCTTATCGCATAAGGCTTTCCGCGAGCTATATTCGCTTCTACCTGCTCGTAAGTTAAGTCTCTCGAAAGCGCATGCTCACCGTAGATTCCGGGATTTATCTTTGCTGCTTCCTGCTTTTCTCTTATGAGTGCTATTTCGTCTTCAGTCAGGAAGCACGGATATGCCTTTCCTTCCTCGACCAATCTCTTTGCAAAGGCTCCATAGATTTCTCCTCTGTGACTCTGCGTGTAATCACCGTAGTCACCTTGGTCTCCGTCTTTGCCCACGCCCTCATCAAAATTGATATCAAAGAACTTAAGCGAATCTATGATAAGATCGATCGCACCCTCAACATACCTCTTGTCGTCCGTATCTTCTATCCTCAAAAAGAAGACGCCATCCGACTGATGTGCAAGGCGCTCATCCACAAATGCTCCGTATAGATTTCCGAGGTGCATAAACCCTGTCGGAGAAGGTCCGAGTCTCGTAACCAAAGCTCCTTCGGGAAGATTCCTCGGCGGATATTTCTCCTCCAGTTCATCAGCCGTCACGGTGATATTTGGGAAGAGAAGTTCTGCCAATTTTTTACTATCCATATTTTTCCTTTTTACCTTATAAAACTTATGATTATCTTAATAATTATATAATGTAGGGGTATGGTTTTTCAAGAGATTTGATAGTATAATGAGTCTATGAATAAGACATATATCTCAAGAGATGCACATAGAAGAGTAAAGGAATATTTGGAAACGATAGGTCGCGACGTACAGCTCGTCGAGACCGAGGGTGTGGTTGACAGAAGAATCTCCAACCACCCCGACGTTTGGCTATGCAAAATGGGGGTTGGCGATGATGCCCCCGTTTATCTTGCAAGCGAAGAGGATCTCGGTATGGACTATCCTGCCCACGCTGCATACAACGCGGCGTGCACCGGAAAATATTTCATCCACAATCTATCCATAACCGCTCCTGCCCTTCTTGAAATAGCAAAGGACATGGGAATGACCTTTATAGATATTCCGCAGGGCTACGGCAAATGCAGCATCGCAATAGTTGACGAAGATTCTATCATAACCTACGACAACGGAATCGTTCGCGCATGTGAACCCTATCCCGATTTGAACGTTCTTCTTATTCAACCCGGAAACATCAAACTCTTTGGATTTGATACAGGATTTATCGGCGGCACATGCGGACGCGTAGGAAACGAAATAATTTTTAACGGTGCTCTCGATAAGCATCCGGACTTTGCAAAGATAGTAGACTTTATCGAAGCCAGAGGACTTGCGGCAAGATGGTTCTCGGAGTATCCGCTTACCGATATAGGTTCGATTCTATAAACGCCGCGCCGCGCATGCATTGAAATACTAAGCTTTTTAATCACAGGTTTTTTAAAGTGAAGAAACACGCCATCATTCCAGTATTCATACCGCATCTTGGCTGTCCACACGCCTGTGTTTTTTGTGACCAAAATCAGATAACCGCAAGAAATAAAGCCCCATCGAAAGATGAGGTTATTTCTTTTGTCGAGACATGGCTCACGACGCTCGACGATGTTGAGACGGTTGAACTTGCATTCTATGGCGGAAGCTTTACCGCGATCCCGATCGATAAACAAATAGAGTATCTCGCGATTGCGAAAGAGTTTAAGGATGCCGGAAAAGTCCATAAGATTCATCTATCCACGCGTCCCGATGCAATCGATGAGGAAATCTTAGATAACCTTGAGGCATATTCTGTTGATACTGTTGAACTCGGCGTTCAGTCATTTGACGACGAGGTTCTTGCAATCTCAGAGCGCGGACACGACAGCGCTACAGTTTACAGAGCCGCAGAAATGATCACAGAGCGTGGAATGGAACTCGGAATCCAACTCATGATTGGACTTCCCGGAGACAGTTTTAAATCCTGCGTTTACTCCGCGGAAGAAACTATTAAACTAAAGCCTTCGCTTGCACGCCTCTACCCTACCCTCGTTCTACCCGGAACCAAACTCCACGAGATGTATGAGCGAGGCGAATACACCCCTCTCACTCGCGAGGAAGCAGTTATGAGAACCGCAACAATGTACAGGCTCCTAATGGATGCAGGAATATATATTATGCGCGTTGGTCTTAAGAGCACGGACGTTATAAATTCAGGGAGGCTCGGCGAGATAAACCAAGGAACCTACCACCCCGCATTTAGACAACTGGTGGAAGACTTTATATCGCGAGAAAAGATATCCTCGATGCTAAACCAACTTGCGAAAACGAAACACAAAAAATTTATTGTTAAGACTTCGCCTTCATGGGCGTCCTCCCTATCCGGACATAACGGAGAGAACAAAAAATACTTTAAGGAGAATTATCCCGATATCGAATTGATCTTCGAAACCGACGAAAACATCTTACCCGGGAAGTTTACGGTTAGCAGTAAATAAATATAACTCAACGAAATTACACAAACGGCTTCAGCTATTGAATCAGCGAATACAATTAAAAGGAGAACCACATGAAATACGATTTTGACAAAATCATCGACAGAAAAGGAACAGCTTGCGTCAAATACGATTCCGCGGCAGACTTCGGAAGACCGGAAGGCCTGATTCCCCTTTGGATTGCAGATATGGACTTTAGAG
>CACYQX010000010.1 GCA_902776725.1 uncultured Eubacteriales bacterium
TGCTCGTTCGGTGCCACATGGTCGCCCGGTTCTATGTTCATGAACACACCGATATCAAAGGTGATTCCCGCGGTTCTGTCGAGCTTCATCGCCTGCGATGACACCTCTATAACCGCGTATTTACATCCTCTGTCGACCATTTCCTTGAGAAAACCCTGAAGTTCCTCTGAGTCCGGAGTCGTGTTCTTTACCGGGAACCACTCATCGCCTATAAACGTGCCATTGGTTCCGACGAGTCCGCATTTTTCCCCTGCGGCCTCGATCATTCCCCTAAGTATATGAGTTGTCGTAGTTTTTCCTTTATGCCCCGTAACACCGATTATCGTCATTTTTTCTGCGGGATTTCCGTAGAATTCTGCCGCAATCAACCCCTTTGCAATTCTGGTGTTTGGGACCTTTACGATACAAACACCGGGGTGCTTTTCCGCGACTTCCGATGCCACTTTAGAAAGCCCTTCGGCGTTGGTATTTGCCCATTCTTCTGAGATTACAATTAGTGCTGGTTTAGCCTCTATAATCTCGTGCAACTTGTCGTGCGAATCGAAATTGACGCCTCTTATGCATGTAAATGCGTCTCCATTCTTGACCGTACGGGTATCGCAGCAGATATCCCCCGCCTCGCGTGACAAATCGCCCGCAACGACCTCGTATGTAACTCTTTTTAGCAGATCTTTTACTAACACGTCTTCCTCCTATTACCCCTTATGAATTGCGCACGACCTCAAAGAAATAATCCATGAGCCTGCGGTTGTCATCGTCGTAATCGTACATAATCTCAGGATGCCACTGAACACCGAGAACAAAGTTCCTTCCCGGCATCTCGACCGCCTCTATATATCCATCTTCGCTCCTTGCGGTCACCAAGAGATCTTTGGTAGAGTCCATATAGTAGCTGTGGTAGCTGTTCACCTGAAGAACGTCTTTTCCAACTATCTTGTGAAGCACGCTTCCCTTCTCCACCGAAACCTCGTGGGCGTAGTCCTCTCCGTCTTTCCTATGTGTCTTAGACTCGTCCGGAAGCGGCTTTTCGCCTGTGTCCACTGCTGCCATAATCTGCATACCCATGCAGATTCCAAGGATTGGCTTGTCCTTTTCGAGCGCGTAGGAATATATAAACCGATCGTAGTCGTAGAAGCGCTTTCCGCCCGACATGATTATTCCATCGCACTCGTCTACCGCGGCCCTTAGATATGCTTTCTCGTCTTCGCTTAACGGCCCAATCTCCGCGCCCGGAGTTGTGAAGTAATCCTTCTCCTGAGGCGGCAAAATCATCACCGGAAGCACATTGTTTTTAAACGCTATCAGGCGATAACTTTCGAAGAAATACATTATCGATCTATTGTAGTATTCGCCGCTTCTTGCGACGATTCCGACTTTTTTCATTGGTATGAGAATTTTCCCTTTCAAAAAAGCACCTTGCTAACCATATAATTATATACTTTTCCGCCCCAATAATCTATAATAAGCGCATGAATATTGGAATTCTTATGGCAGGAGGCACGGGCAATCGCATGGCCGCAAGCCTCCCAAAACAGTTTATCGAACTCGGCGACAGACCGATTATCATGCATTCTCTCTCCAAACTGTTGGAAAGTGGCTGTTTTGATGCGATTTATATTGGAATTCACCCGGACTGGGCGGATTATATGAAAAATCTCCTTTATTCGGCAAGAATTACCAAAAATGCACCGGAGATACCCCAAATTCACATAATCCGCGGCGGTGACGATAGAAATTCAACGCTTCTTAACGTACTTGAGGCAATCGAGAGCGATATCCGCGACTCAATTACCTCGGATACCGCCTATGATGGCTCGGATAATCCCCATGTAGAAGAGTTCGACCCAATCATAGTAACTCACGATGCCGTGAGGCCTTTTGTTACGGTCAAAATGATCCAAGATAGCGTCTCCGAGGCTGCCGTCCACGGTGCCGCAAGCGTTGCAATTCCAACGACTGACACGATTGCACATGTGGGTTCACAGGTGGGCACACAGATAGGCACAGAAGCGGGCGCGAGCGATAGCCCCGACCTGGGCGAAAGCGCACCCGACCAACCCTTCACCTCGGCCATTCTCGACCGAAATTTGCTATATAACATCCAGACTCCGCAGAGCTTTAGGCTCTCCTTATTCCGCCAGGCCTATTCTTCCCTGTCAAATGACCAAATCGCAGCCCTTACCGACGTCTGTGGAATCTTTGCGGCTGCAAAAATCCCCGTCAAAATCGTTCCCGGCTCCTCCGAGAACATAAAAATCACCAATCCATTGGATTTAGAACTTTCTACATTGATTTATCACGCGTAATGTGGTAGTATTATCATACCTATCTGATAGTTCAGGGGGAGGTATGTTTTGAATACTTTTAAACAGAGGGCTATTTCTGCCAGGGGTATTGCAGTAAATTTCCTCATACTAACATTGACAATCAACATGATTTTTATTTTTGGGGCAACTGCCTTTGTTTTTGCTGACTCCACGGGTACGGTAAACGCTGAGGAAGGACTCTATATCAGAACGGGAGCCGGAACAAGCTACGACGATTTGGACTGCCTACCTTTTGGCACGGTCGTAACCATCAAAGGCGAAGCAACCGCTTCTGACGGCGTCAAATGGTACCATGTGTCCACGAGCTACGGCGGCGGCTACACCGGCTATGTTTGCTCCTACTACATCACAGTCGGCACGGGTTCCGGAAACTCAAGTTCCACGGGACACGACGTTTCTTATTCCACCGACGCGGATTTTGAAGAGTATCTAACGGCCCAGGAGTTCCCCGAAAGCTATAAACCATATCTTAGATCACTACACGCTAGCTATCCAAACTGGCGTTTTATCGCTATGCACACGGGTCTCGACTGGACTGAGGTTATCTATAGAGAAACCCATCCGGTAAGCAGAAGCCTCGTGCCAAACAGCTGGAGCGATTCATGGAAATCTAGAGAAGCGGCCGCCTTTGACGCCGCGACCGGAAAATACTATATCTTTGACTCGGGCGGATATGTCGCAGCAAATAGCTACGGTGTCGCCTACTATATGGATCCGAGAAACAACCTGGGAGCGGAAACGATTTTCCAGTTCATGTCCAATAAATTTGACGCCTCCACTCAGACTTTGGCAGGCGTCCAGGCGATTGCGGATGGCACATATCTGGCATCACGCAAGCCGGGAGGAGACTACGCGAGCTACGCCGAACTCATCTACGACGTAGGAAAGGCAACAGGAGTAAACCCCCTCACCATCGCATCCATGCTCATAGTCGAGCAAGGCACAAGCGGCGGAACGGATTCTATCTCCGGCGTATGCCCCGGCTACGAAGGATACTATAATTTCTTCCACATCGGCGCCTATGCATCCGGCGGAAGAAGCGCCCAGGAAAACGGTCTCATCTACGCCAAGAGCAAAGGTTGGGACTCCCCTTACAAATCCATCTTGGGCGGCGCAGAGATTTACGCAAACAACTATGTTTACAACAATAAATCGACGCTTTATTTTAAGAAATACAATGTTATGAACGGTATGTCCAACGTGGGAACCGGTCAGTATATGACGGCTATTTACGGCGCGGCAACCGAGGGCAAAATGATGGCGGAGGGCTATCAGGGTCTTCTTAACGGAGGTATCTCATTTGAGATTCCGGTATACGAAAATATGCCGGCAAGCGCATGCCCCCTCCCTACCACGATAGATATCCCGCCTAGGGAGGAATCCAATAATTCCGGTGGATCGAGTAGCAGTTCTAGCAGTTCAAGTAGCTCCGAGAGTTCCAAGCAGACTCCTGCTCCTGCGACACCAACGATTTCCTCTGGATCGTATAAAGTCGGAACCAACATCACCGGTGTTCCTGCAGGTACAACGGTCTCCTCGCTCGTCAGCAATATGGCGATTACAAACGGAACTGCCAAGGTGGTCGATGCGGGCGGAAAAGAAGTCGCTTCGGGATCCGTAGTCGGAACCGGCGTCATCGTAAAGGTTTACGACAGCACTGGGGCAGAAAAGTCAAGCTATCCTGTAGTAATCAAAGGCGATAACAACGGGGACGGCAAGGTCAATTCCGCAGACGCACTGAGAACGCAGCGACACAGCATAGGCAGCCTGACTCTCTCGGGAGCTGCCCTCGCGGCATCCGATATAAACGGTGACGGAAAATACAACTCAGCCGACGCACTGCTGATGCAGCGCTTCTCAATCGGCACCTACACAATTAGTTGGTAATAGTTTTCATATAGAGGGATTAGAATTTAAAGATTAAGGGGTAGAAAGATGAAAATGAAATCTCAAGAAAAGTTTTTGATGAAGTTCTTAGTACTTCTTCTGGTAGCGCTCATGGTGATGATTCCAATCACCTGGGAAAAGACCTTCGCTGCATCCTCGTCCGTATCAATAAGTGACGGCGAGCCCGATGTAGGCGACAGTTTTACCGTAACCATTTACTATTCAGGCGATTCCTTTGGTTCTGTTGACGGAGCACTCTCTTACGATCCGTCCGTACTTCGCTATGAGGATTCAACCGAAGACAATGTAAACGGCGGAAACGGTGAGCTCTCTTTCTCACACTTCCAGACCAGCGGTGATAGCAGCATGGCCATTACATTCTATTTCACCGTAGTGGGTTCAGGATCCAGCAGCGTAACAGCTTATTCATCCGACATCTATAACTACGACGGAAACTCTCTCGGCGGAGCGACTGCTTCTGCCGGTTTTACCGCGGGTGGATCGAGCGCACAGACTCAGAGCAATACCTCAAGCAGCGATGACGATGACGAGGATGACGGACCAAAATCTTCAAACGCAAATCTTTCTCATCTTTCAATCGCATGCGGAGAAATCAAGCCTGCCTTCTCGCCGGAGATCACTAACTATACAGTAACCGCCGGTCCTACAGAGACAGACGTAGATATTACCGCAATCCCAGAAGATGATAATGCATATGTTGAATTTGGTGGTTCCCCTGTCCTCACACAGGACGAGGTTACGAGAACTGTTACGGTAGTAGCTGAAGACGGAACCAAAAAGGATTACAGCATCAAAATCACAAGAACCAATCCGACAGGCGCAATCATCTATGACGGTACGCTTTACAATCCTTCTCCCAACCAGAACATATCCGAAGTTCCTGCAGGTTTCCTTGCAAGCAAAATAAATTACAACGGAAAGGAACTCAACGTTCTCAAGAGCCGTGACGGAAACGTAAACATCATTCGTCTCGTTCCTGACGGCGAAGAGGATTCCGAAGCCTCATGGTTTGTATTCAATCCGGAAACACAGAGCTTTGCTCCTTCCGAAATCATCACTGTTGACGGAAATAAATACGTTGTGGTAAAGAACGACGTAGATTTGGTATACGGCGGTCCTGAATCCGCATCAGGCTATCAGGTTTACGATCCGAACAGCAATACACTGAGCGCTCTTAGCGCAGGCAGCGGAGCTAATGCAGCGGAAGATCCCGAAGCAAATACCGAGGATCCAAACGCAGAAGGAACCGAGCCTGCCGAATCAGAAACCAAACCTGCCGATACAAAGAAAAAAGGCAAAGGTCTTCTCTGGTTCATCCTTCTTCTCATCCTCGCACTCATTGCTGCCCTTCTCTACCTCTTCTTCCGCGACAAATTTGGCGGCAAGAAAACAAAGAGCAGCTATGCGGTCTTTGATGATGAAGACGACGATGCTTCCGATAACAAATTCATGTCCACACTCGCAGGACTCAAGGGCACAGTTTCTTCCAAGCTCGCAAGCAAGAAGACGAACGATAACGTCTACGACGAAGAAGCGGGCATGAGCGAAAGAAGAATTGAACGCCGCAGAAGAATCGCGGAAGCCGAAGCAAGAAACGCAGAAGCCCTCGCAGCGGGCGCAGTAGCTACCGCAGCCGCAGAAGAACCTGTCGAAGAAGTATTTGTTGACACGACGCCGATAAGCGAAGGCAGCGTGGTCACCAAGGCCGAACTCGAGGCAGCAAAACTCGCAGCAGCCGAAAAGGCTCGCGAAGAAGCTCTCCGAGCAGCTGAAGAAGCAAGAGCAGCACAAGAAGCCGCAGCCGCAGCAATCGCAGCTCGCGACGCAGCTCGCGCAGCAAAAGCAAAAGTCGCTTCTTCCGAACTCGACAGCGCAATGGAAGAACTCCTCGAAGTCGGCGAAGAGCTCAACGAAGCAGTCAATAAGAATAACGATTAATTTAATGCGAGAGAGGACTCGATAACGTCCTCGCAGCTGACAATCACATCAAAACTCAAAGACCTTCGGGAATTTGGATAAACTCGCCCTTCGGGCTCAAACAGTATCCAAATTCTAGCGAAGGTCTTTTTTCGTGATTTTGAGTGATTGTTAACAGCTGCTGCAGAATGTTATCTCATCCCCATCCCGCATTATCAATCGTCATTTCCAACGGCGGCAATTGCGCACCATTCTCCGTCTTCGAGGATTTCGACGATTGTGAAGTTGTTCTCCGTAAGGCATTCGGCGACTTGCTTTTGTTTTTCGACGAGAATTCCCGACGTAATATATATTGCATCGTCTGCCATATGCTTTGCCACACTGGACGTAAGTTTCATAACAAGATCTGCGAGAAGGTTTGCGACAACGACATCTGCCGTGAAATCGATTCCTTCCGTAAGGTCACCGACGACAGCGCGGACGTTTGCGTCATTGGATGTCGGCGCGATGTTGTTTGCGATATTCTCATTTGCGACGCGCACCGCATCCTCGTCGATGTCGATTCCGAGAATATCCGAAGCGCCGAGCTTTGCTGCGGCTATCGCGAGAATCCCCGAGCCCGTTCCGACATCCAAAACCCTATCGCCACGCTTGACGTGTTTTTCCATCAGCTTTAGCGAAAGCGATGTCGTCTCATGTGTACCGGTTCCGAATGCCATGCCGGGGTCAATTTCAATCACAAATAGTCCGTCGTCCACGTGCGCATCTTCCCACGTGGGTTTGACAACAAACTTCTCTGACACCTGCGCAGTATGATAGTATTCTTTCCACGCGTCCTTCCACTCCGAGTCGTCACGCACGGTTTCCGTAAGCGTAATGTCGCAGTTTTCTCCTTGCAGTTTTGCGACAATGGCTCGCACAGAGTCCGCTCGAACATTTCCTTCTTCATCGTCGGTGCAATAAACAGTAACCGAGGCAAGTTCACTCGTACTTACCTGCACCTGCTCGGCATCATACCACTCGGTATCCCCAAGGCCCGCAACCATCTCCGCAATCTCAGAAGGATTATCAATCGCTGCATCGCAAATGCCTGCCAATGACAATTCATTAAGCAGGCATTCTACAAAATTTGATTCAGCTTTGATCGTAAGTTCTAAGTATTTCATATCCCGAATATCTCTTTCAGTTTACGCTTGAATCCGCTCTGTTCCTGATAGCAATTTGCGTCAACCGCCTTGGCCATGTCCTCTATGGCGCGCTTCTGGCGTGCGTTTAATTTATTGGGAACTTCCAGGGTTACTTCTACGTATAAATCGCCCTTACGGCCCGTTTTGACGCTTTTGACGCCCTTTCCTTTGAGCCTGAAAACTGTATTGGGCTGCGTGCCCGCAGGAACCTTATACGACACTTTATCTTCCAAAGTGGGCACTGTAATTTCCGCACCGAGCGCCGCCTGATCGAACGTAATCGGAACCTCAAGATAAAGATCCGATCCGCTTCTCTTAAACATCTTATGCGGCTTCACTTCGAGAACGATATATAGATCGCCTGCGGATCCGCCGTTCACACCCGGTTCTCCCTGACCTCTGATTGGAATAACTGAGCCGTTGTCCACGCCCGCAGGAATATCCACGTTGATTTTGAGTGTCTTTCTAATCTGACCTGCGCCCTTGCAGTCGGGACACGGTGTATCGATTATAAATCCTGTGCCTTTGCAGTCCGGACAAGCCCTGCTCGTTTGGAATGCACCAAAGGCCGTGTTCTGCACACTCGTTACGCTTCCGGTTCCGCCGCACTTGCTGCAGCTTCTCTTCTGCGTTCCGGGTGCTGCACCTTCGCCGTTACATTTTCCGCATTTGACCTGCTTGGTCACGGAAATTTCTTTTTTGACGCCGAACGCCGCCTCCGTAAACTCTATCGTTACGTTTCTCTGGAGGTCTCTGCCCTTCTGCGGTCCGTTCCTCCTGGCGGACGAGGTTTTACCACCGAACCCGCCGCCGAACATTCCGCCAAACATATCAAATATATCATCAAAGCTTCCATTGAAGCTTCCGCTTCCAAAGTTGCCAAAGTTTCCAAAATCGCTGTAATTAAAACCGCCCCCACCACTGAATCCTGCGTTGGGGTCAACTCCCGCATGACCAAATCGGTCATACTTATCCTTCTTATCCGGATCGGAAAGAATGCTATACGCTTCGTTTACTTCCTTGAATTTTTCCTCGGCGGTTTTGTCGTCGGGGTTTCTGTCCGGATGGTATTTTAGCGCCATCTTTCTGAAGGCGCTCTTTATTTCACTTTCCGACGCGCCCTTCTTAAGTCCGAGCACCTCGTAATAATCTCTTTTAGTATCTGCCATAATAGCTCCATTGGGCCGGCCCATTAAGGGCCGGCCCCGTATAGTTTATATTACTGCTGATCTTCGTCAACTACGGTGAAGTCCGCGTCAACTACGTTGTCATCAGCATTTCCGCCAAAGCCTGCGCCTGCATCGCTTGTGCCGCCGAAGCCCGCACCAGCATCATAGCTTGCGCCCTGGTCAGCTCCCGCATAAGCGCCGTCAGCCTGAGCCTGAGCTCCCGCCTGCTGATAGAGCTTTGTGGAAACTTCGTTGAACTTGGCTGTGAGTGCTTCCATCTTAGCCTTGATGTCGTCAGGATTGTTTGCATCGAGTGCGCTCTTGAGTGCTGCCTTTGCATCTTCGAGAGCCTGCTTGTCTTCCTCTGAAATCTTGTCAGCGATGTCCTTGAGTGTGCTCTCTGTCTGGTAAACCATGGACTCTGCCTGGTTTCTGACTTCGATGCTTTCCTTCTTTGCAGCATCCTCTGCAGCATACTGCTCGGCTTCCTTAACCTTCTGGTTGATTTCCTCGTCACTGAGCTTTGTTGAAGATGTAATAGTAATCTTCTGCTCCTTACCTGTTCCGAGGTCCTTTGCGCTTACGTTTACGATACCGTTGGCGTCGATATCGAATGTAACTTCGATCTGCGGAATTCCGCGTGGAGCCGGAGCAATACCTGCAAGCTGGAATCTACCGAGTGTGATATTGTCCGCAGCCATTCCTCTTTCACCCTGCATTACGTGGATGTCAACTGCCGTCTGGTTGTCAGCGGCTGTTGAGAAGATCTGGCTCTTCTTTGTCGGAATTGTTGTGTTTCTCTCGATGAGCTTTGTTGCAACTCCGCCGAGTGTCTCGATTGAAAGCGAAAGCGGTGTTACGTCGAGAAGCAGGATGTCGTTAACTTCACCTGTGAGTACGCCTGCCTGAATTGCAGCGCCTACCGCAACGCATTCGTCAGGGTTGATTCCCTTGAATGGTTCTTTTCCCGTAACTCTCTTAACCGCTTCCTGTACTGCAGGAATACGTGTGGATCCGCCTACGAGGATTACCTTCTCGAGGTCTGCGGAAGTTACGCCTGCGTCGGCAAGAGCCTTCTCCATCGGTCCTACTGTTCTCTCTACGAGGTCTGCCGTGAGCTGCTCAAACTTTGCTCTTGTAAGATCGTAGTTCATATGAAGCGGACCGGCTTCTGTTACGGAGATAAACGGAAGGTTTACGTTTGCGGTCTGCTTGCTGGAGAGTTCCTTCTTGGCATTCTCGGAAGCCTCTTTGAGTCTCTGAAGAGCCATCTTGTCCTGACGGAGATCAACTCCGTTTTCTTTTGCAAACTCATCCGCAAGATAGTTCATAACTACGTTATCAAAGTCGTCGCCGCCGAGATGTGTATCGCCGTTTGTTGCAAGAACTTCGAATACTCCGTCGCCGAGTTCGAGGATGGATACGTCGAATGTACCGCCGCCCAAATCGTAAACGAGAATCTTATGTGTTCCCGCTTCCTTGTCGAGACCGTAAGCGAGCGCTGCCGCTGTCGGCTCGTTGATGATTCTCTTTACATCGAGACCGGCAATCTTGCCTGCGTCCTTTGTTGCCTGCTTCTGAGAATCCGAGAAGTATGCAGGTACCGTGATAACTACTTCGTTGATCTTCTCGCCGAGGTAAGCTTCAGCGTCGGTCTTAAGCTTTGTAAGAATCATCGCGCTGATATCCTGCGGTGTATAAGTCTTTCCGTCAATTTGAACGGTGTAGTTCTCACCCATATGTCTCTTGATGGATGAAATTGTTCTGTCAGGGTTTGTAACCGCCTGACGCTTTGCTGTTTCGCCGACGAGTCTCTCGCCGTTCTTTGCAAAACCAACTACGGACGGGGTTGTTCTGTTACCTTCCGCATTTGGAATTACTACTGGTTCGCCGCCTTCGAGTACTGATACGCAGCTGTTTGTTGTTCCTAAATCTATACCTATTACTTTAGCCATTTTATTTTTCTCCTTTTCTAAATTGGTTTGGTTTTTATATTTGAACGCTCTGGGCGCTTAAGCGATTTTTAACAGGTTGTGTGTGGTAGCGTTGTGCCTTGCGTGCTTGACATGCTGACTGACACGCTCAGCAATCCGCAATTAGTTTGCAACCTTGACCATAGCAGGTCTGATGACCTTGCCGTTTAATTTATATCCCTTCTGAACAACAAAGCAGACTTTTCCGCTTTCGTATTCATCGGTGTCCTCCATGATAACCGCGCTGTGGAAATTAGGATCAAAGTCCTCACCGAGCGCTTCTATCTCTTCGAGACCGTTCTTCTTGAGGGCGTTCATGAGTTGTGTGTGAACCAGCTTGATTCCTTCAGCATGCTTCTCATCCGAACATCCCTGCTCGAGTGCTCTATCAAAGTTATCAAGAACTTCCATGAGCGACAGCATTACTTTTTCTGCACCGAATGCGTAGATGTCTTCTTTTTCTTTTGCGGTTCGCTTCTTGTAGTTCTGGAACTCAGCCATCAGGCGAACGTATTTTGCTTGCATGTCGTCGCCTTCTGCAGCATCTGCGCTGGCGTCCGCGCTTGTATCGCCTGCCTCTGCCTCTGTTTCTGCGTCAGCCTCTGCATCAGCACCGCCTGTTGCATCCGCAAACTCTTCTGCAGTTTCTACAGTTTCCTCTGCAGCATCAACTGCCTCATCGATAACTTCTTCAGTTCCATCCTCTATTGGAATTTCCACTCCGTCTTTTTTCATTTCATCAGTCATCTGTATTTCCTCCGCCTTCCAGTTTCTTTATTTCTCTATCTTCAAGCTTAAAGCTGTTGTTCAGATTCTCGGTTAGGTATTCCATGACTGAAGTTACCTCGCCGTATTTCATTCTCTTTGGTCCGATGACGCCGATCTTTCCGACCGTCTTTCCATCTACCGTATATGTCGCGGTGATTACCGAATAGTCCGCCATTTGTTCGTCCATATTCTCGTCACCGATTGTTACGATTACACCGTCATCACGACCAACAACCTTTTGCAGGAAGTCTTCCTTTTGATCGAGGAGCGTCATGAAACTTTTTGCGCTTTCTATGTCGCTGTACTCCGGAAGATCAAAGATATTGGTGAGGCCGTCCATATACAATTGAACGTTCAGCATATCCTCTAGCGTCTTCATGAAGTCAGGCATGATGTCCTGTGAGAGTGCGCTCATTGCTTCCGCGTTATGCTCAAAGCTTTCGATGATGTCGCCTCTAAGAACTTCCGTAATCGTCTTTCCGCGATAGTTATACGTCATGCTCTTTGCGAGAAGCTGAAGGTTCTCGGGCTTGCACGGCCTCTTAAGTTTAAGCGCCGTGTTTGAAATCTCCCCGCTCTCGGAAACTATCATGAGGACCACGGTGTTATCATCCACCGGGAGAAGATTGATGAACTTGAGAGTCTCATCGTTTCTCGTCGGCGTTACAGCAAAGGACGTAAGATTGGTTATCCTTGAAAGTATCCTCGCTGCGTGCCTAATCGTTCTCTCAAACTCATTTATGTCCGCCTGAAGTTCGTTCGCGATACTTCTCTTGGCCTCTATGGAAAGCTCCGGCTTTTCCATCAGCTGATTTACGTAGAGACGGTATGCCTTGTCGGAAGGAACCCTTCCCGCCGACGTATGAGGATGCGTGAGATAACCCATCTCCTCAAGGTCGCTCATCTCGTTTCGGATGGTCGCAGGACTAATGTCCATATCAAGACGCTTAGAAAGCGTCCTCGACCCCACCGGCTCCGCTGTCTTTACGTAGTCACTAATTATGGCCTGGAGAATCTTTAATTTTCGTTCAGTTAATTCCATAATTCACTCCATTTTATTAGCACTCTTCTCACAAGAGTGCTAATCACTATCTATAATGTACCACTTTTTCAGCGGATGTCAACATATATTTCAGTGAATATTTCAGGTTTCTTGCAGCAAAAAACCTGCCTCTGTGATATTATTTTCTTTGGGAAAATTCCCATATATACAGAACAAAGGGGATTTTCCCGACAACAAACAATCGGATAATTCCCATACCAATAACATTTTCTACAGAAAGGAAACACAATGAGCAAAATTACCGATTCCGTCCTCTACATTGGCGCAAACGACCACGATATAGATCTCTTTGAGGGGCATTTTGAGGTGCCTCTGGGCATGTCATATAACTCATATATGATTCTTGACGATAAGATTGCCGTAATGGATACGATCGACCAGCATAAGACTGACGAGTGGCTGGCCAACCTAAACGAAGCACTCTCCGGCCGCACCCCGGACTATCTAATCATCCATCATATGGAGCCTGATCACTCTGCATCGATTGCCGCATTCCTTGCTGCATATCCAAACGCAACTGTTGTCGGAAACAAGAAGACTTTTAATATGATTTCGCAGTTCTTCCCCAAGCTCGCAATTGCAAATAAGCTAGAGGTGGAAAACGGCGGAATCTTGAGCCTCGGAACCCACGAGCTTACTTTCATCTTTGCTCCAATGGTTCACTGGCCCGAGGTCATGATGACCTACGACGCAGCAGATAAGATTCTCTTCTCCGCTGACGGCTTTGGTAAGTTCGGTACGCTCGACACAGAAGATCCTGAAGGCTGGGCGTGCGAAGCCAGAAGATACTATTTCGGAATCATCGGTAAATACGGTGCGCAGGTTCAGGCCGTTCTCAAAAAGGCCGCAGAGCTTGAAATCACTAAAATTTGCCCTCTTCACGGCCCTGTGCTCGACGATGATATCGATTACTACCTCGGCATCTACAACACGTGGTCATCCTACGAACCCGAAACAAAGGGTGTTTGCATCTGCTATACCTCTGTCTATGGACATACCAAAGAGGCAGCCGAACTCCTTGCCGAAGAACTGCGTAACCGCGGTGTTCCCAAAGTCGCGCTTAACGACCTTGCACGCTCGGACATCCACGAATGCATCGAGGACGCTTTCCGTTACGACAAGCTCGTCCTCGCTACAACGACATATAACGCGGACGTCTTCCCTTTTATGCGCGAGTTCATAGAAATGCTCCGCGAGAGGAACTACCAAAAGCGTACCGTCGCCCTGATAGAAAACGGCTCATGGGCGCCTATGGCTATAAAAGCCATGAAAGCCAAACTCGAAGGCCTTAAGGAAGTAAACTTCGCGGAAAACGAAATCACGATACTTTCTGCCCTCACCGACGAAAATCGCAGCAAAATCGCCGCTCTTGCGGACGAATTGGCTCAAGGATACGGCCCCGAAATCTAAATCAATACGGCATGGTTTCCTCAATTCGCCAAATATGCTATAATAATATGTTGGAAAAGCATATTTGCCGACCAAAAAATAAACAGGAAGCAGGACCTTTCAATTGAAATACTATCTTTTGGGTATCAAAGGCGCAGGCATGAGTGCCCTGGCCGGAATACTTTACGATCTGGGAAATACTGTTGTCGGATATGACGACAGCAGTGAATATAAGTTTACACTCGATGGTCTCGAAAAGCGCGGCATCCAGATTTACCATGATGCAAGTTTTACGCCAGACCGCGACTTTATGGTTTGCTATTCAAACGCCATCAAAGACGGTCATCCCGAAATCATCAGAATGAAGGAGCTTGGACTTAAGCTCATCAGATATCAGGATCTCATCGGTTCCCTCACCACTCGCTTTGAAACAATCTCCGTAGCGGGAACACATGGAAAGACCACAACCAGCCTCATGATTTCAAATATCATGGACGAGGCTTTTGGTTGCGACTATTTTGTCGGCGATGGACGCGGCCACGCAAATCCAAAAAACAAAATGTTCATCCTGGAGTCATGCGAATACAACAAACATTTCCTCGAGTACTATCCGGAGACACTTGTAATCACCAATATCGAGCTTGAGCATACGGAATGCTATAAAGACCTCGACGACATCATCTATAACTTCAACCTCCTCGCCAATCAGACACACGAGTATCTCGTGCTCTGCGGCGATGACCCGAACGTAAGAAAAATCAAGAGCGATAAGAAGACATTCTACTATGGCGTTGACGAATCCAACGACCTTGTCGCCAAAAATGTTCAATACTCAAACGAAGGCACGACCTTTGATGCATATTTTAACGGTGAGTATTACGACACCTTTGCTCTCAACGTATTTGGAAAGCATATGGTACTCGACAGCCTCGCCGCGATCATGGTTTCCATCATCTACGACGTCGACAAAGAAATCGTAAAGGAAAAGCTAATAAACTTCTCCGGTGCCGCAAGACGTTTCAACGAGACCAAGATTGGAAAAACCATCATCATCGATGACTATGCTCATCACCCTACCGAAATCAGCGCGACACTCGACGCCGCAACCCAGAAGCATCCGGGCCGCGGCATCGTAGCGGTATTCCTTCCGAATACATATTCAAGAACCAAGGACTTTATGGATTCGTTTGCCGAAGTGTTCAACGAATTCGATTATTCATATATCATGGACATCAAATGCGACAGAGAACGCCCCGAGGATTATCCCGGCGTTACCAGCGATGCCCTTATATCAAAAATCAGAAACAGCGATAAGATAAGCACAGAAACACTTGATACACTCCTAAAACACAGAGGGCAGGTAATCTGCTTTATGAGTTGCGCCAATATCACGCCTGTAATCGAAGAGTTTAAACAAATTCTCAAGAGGCAATAAATGAATCTATCCAAACAAAAAATGCTTCTAATACTAATATCCATTCTGTTCCTGCTATCACTGTCAGTGCTAGGGTATTTTTTGATTGTTGGCGACAAAACAAATATCGAATATCGCGACCACTATTCTTCCTTTGACGACGGATGGACTCTAACGCTAAACGAGAACACTACGGAAAACGTAAGCCTCCCGACCCAGGTAACAACACATAGTCCGGAATCCGTTGTTTTCACAAAGACTCTCCCGAGCGGGATCAAAGAAAACATGGCCCTCATCACAAGGAACTATCATCAGTGGCTGAGAGTTAAGATTGACGGAGATGAAATCTTCTCATATCCGAATGCCGATTGGAACGGTTTCTGTAACCTCATAAGCGATGAATGGTGTCTCGTGGAAATCAAACCCGAATATGCGGGAAAGACAATAGAAGTAAGCCTCGAAAACACATCTGCTCCGGTCTTCAAATTCTCCGCGCATGTCGGTGAATTCTATTACGGAACAGATAATGCACTCGTATCATTTGTAAAACACCAGGGATTCTGGGGACTGATTCTAGGCATCATCATAAGCGGAATCGGCGCTCTCCTTCTCATAGTAAGCTTTATCTACAGAGGACATACCAAGCAGAGCACCAACACCGCAATGGGCATCGCCTTCTTCTGCTTTGGCGTATGGATAATCAACCGCGTCAAAATGAGCGTCTTCCCAAATCACTCAACATATGTGTACTGGCTGTCACTCATGTGCCTCATGCTGGTCGCACCATTCCTATTCCTCTACTCGTATTACAGAAACAATATATTCAAAAAGTTTGCGCTGTTTGCGTTTAGATTTTGCATAGCCGCAGATCTATTCCTCATATTGGCAAGCTTCTTCATCAACTTCAGCGTGGAGTATATAACACCGGTTTCGTATTTCTTGAGCGTGCTTGCGATGCTCCTCACATCATACTCCCTCTTCCGCGGAGGCTGGGGCAAAGAATCCAAGCTACAGAGCAAAATCGACAGGCGCCTTGACCGTGCGGAGTTCTTCTCCACTCTCATATATCCGACGCTGGGACTCATTGAGGTAATTAAATACAGCGACAAGCTCTGGACAGAGTGGAGTATGCCGTTTATGTTCGGTATGACAATCTACGCAATCATATACTTCGGATTTATTCTCTGGAGAACATTCCTGGTCGTCAAGGATAGAACCAATGTTACAAAGCAACTTCACGATAGCCAACTCGAACTCATGATGGGACAGATTCAGCCACACTTCATGTTCAATACGCTATCGTCAATAAGAACATTAATCAAGGTTGACCCTGATGTCGCCTACGACATGGTCTACAATTTCTCCAATTACCTCAGGGCGAACGTGGACAATATGACCAATTTGAACGGAATTCCTATCGCCTCCGAGGTACAACATATCAAGAGCTACGTCGAAATAGAAAAGGTAAGGCTCGGCGACAGACTGGTTGTTGAATACGATATTCACGACGACGACTTTATAGTGCCGCCTCTTTCGATTCAGCCACTCGTGGAAAATGCAATCAAGCACGGTATCAGAAAGAAGATCGGCGGCGGAACCGTATATCTAAAGAGCTATGCGATGGCTAACTTCGATGTCGTGGAAGTATCCGATGATGGAATCGGTTTCAATCAGGCTGATGCTAATCGCGTCTTTGGTACCTTTGCCGATGAGAGCAGTGTTTTGAGGGGAGAAACCACTCAGATCAATATGGAACTTATGAGGAGCGTCATGGAGTCACTCGAACTCTACGATGCGGATGGAAACAGAATTACGGTACGCCCCGTAAAGCCGGAAGACCAGGCTGCCGAAATAAGCAGCACTCCGGCATCCACTGACTCCAAACACAAATCCTCAGGGCTAACGAACGTGCTAATCCGTCTCCGAGAGATGTCCAATGCCAAGATCGAAATAACGAGTCGCGAAGGCGAAGGAACAACTATGAAGGTTTATTTCCCAAAGAAATAAAGTATAAGGGACATATTGATGCTTAGATTCTTTGTTGCGCTACTAGCTGCAAAACTGGCCAAGCTAGCCATAACAATTCTAAAACCTATAACCCACTCCGAAGGGAGTCATTTTCCGGGACAGCTTGCACTAAAGATATGTCCCGATTTTCTTGCGCGCGCCGCAAGGCCCAAGCTTGTTATAGCGGTCACAGGAACCAACGGAAAGACAACGCTTAGCAATATGCTCTCCGATGGTTTTCAGCACGCGGGTTACCGAGTAATAAGCAATCGCTGGGGATCCAATATGGAACCTGGTGTTGCATCGATTCTCGCGGAAAACTCGACTCTTTCAAACAGATCCCACGCGCAGGTTGCCGTCATAGAGGTCGACGAAAAGAGTTCCAAGAGAATCTATAGTCGCATAACGCCCGACTATCTCGTATGCACGCAGTTTACGAGAGATTCCATGATGAGAAATGCGCACCCCTACTATATCTTTGATTTTGTAAACGAAAACCTTCCGGACGGCGTAAAGATGATTCTGAACGCCGACGATTTGATTAGTTCGAGCCTCAAGAAGGACAATCCACGCACATACTACAGCATCGCGAGGCAGCCATTTGATGTTCTTAAAAACAGTATGGTTAACGACGCACAAGTTTGCCCTGTGTGCAACAACCATCTCACCTACGACTATACGCGCTATGACCACATCGGTCATGCACACTGCGATAAATGCGGATTCACATCGCCCGAGGCCGATTACCTGCTCACCGATATCGATTATGAGAACAGAATTATCCGCATCAACTGTAAAGGCAAAGCCCTAGAGTTCAATATGGTTTCCGACGGCATCTTTAATACCTACGATCAGCTTGCCGCCATTTCACTCTTTATGGAATACGGACCAGAATGCGTTCTCAAGTATTCAGGTTGTCGGCAGCAGATATCTCACAGATACAATTGACGGCGTCGAGTTCACTTCAAATATGACAAAGAGTCTCATCGCTCCCGCCTGCTCCGCAATCTTCGACTATATCACGAGCAGACCAAAGGAAAAGGAAATCGTGATCTTTATAGAGGATCCGCACACAATCGACAACAACGCATATATGTATGAGACGGATTTCGAATACTTTAACAATCCTTCAATCAACAAGATAATCATCGTGGGAAAACGCCCGCAGGAATTCTATCTCAGATTTTTGTTTGCCGGTGTGCCCGAAGAAAAGATGGTTCAGGTGGGAAGTATAGAAGAAATAGATAAGTACCTGAGCTATAAGCGCGGAACCGCAATCTATTTTCTATACGACAATTATCAGGTTGCTACCAATATCAGAGCCCGCGAGATCGTAAAGCAGGCGTTGGAGGGAGGTGCCGCACATGATTAACATAGAAGTCCTCTACCCCGAAGTTGCCAACCTCTACGGTGACGCATTCAATCCTCAGGTTCTTTATAGAAGCTATCCGGATTTGATAAGGATAACAGAGACACATCTAAGCGAGAAACCTGCTTTTGTTTCCGGAGACGCAGATTTTGTTTTCATGGGCGCAATGCCCGAGAAATATCAGGAACTCGCCATAAACCTTCTTGCAAAATACCGCGATTCATTCTCCGACTACGTAGAATCGGGCCGCCCAGCCCTCTTCACGGGGAACGCCTTTGAAATCATGGGGGACTATATAGAGACCGACCTTGAAGAAAGAATAGAAACGCTCGGCATATATCATGGCTACGCCAAACGCGATATGGTGAACAGATATAATTCAATGTATCACGGAGTTTTTGTCGACGATAGATTTGGCGCAGGTGAAATACAGATTGTTGGATTCAAATCTCAGTTCACAAAGCTTTATGGTGTTTCCGACGACTCTCACCTATTCAAAACCATCAAAGAGCGCGACACAGAAAACAGTTCCGTCGATGAAGGCGTGCGCGTAAGAAATTTCATGGGAACCTATCTGAACGGTCCTCTTCTCATCATGAATCCTGCGTTTGCCAAGTATATCCTGGGGCTTCTCGGAATAGAGAATCCACATGTAATTTACGAAGAAGTAATGGAATATGCACACAAAAAACGGCTTGAGGATGCACTCAATCCAAATACATCCTTTGCCGTTTAATGCAAGTTATAAATAAATTAAACTAAACAAACTAAACCAACGTGCGTTTAACCGCATCACGCCAGCCCGCAAGAAGCTCTTCGCGGGTTTTTTCGTCCATGTTCGGCGTGAAGTCCCTGTCCTTCTGCCAATTGTCGTCGACATCCGCAAGATCCTCATAGTATCCAGTCGCAAGTCCCGCAAAATATGCCGCGCCAAGCGAGGTTGTTTCTACGCTCTTTGGTCGAATAACTTTTAGATTAAGTATGTCTGATTGGAACTGCATCAAAAAGTCATTTGCGGATGCTCCTCCGTCAACATAGAGCGAAGCCAGAGGACGTTCCATATCGGCCTCCATAGCTTTGATGAGGTCGTGGCACTGATAAGCAATCGACTCGAGCGCAGCTCTTACGATATGTGCCCTTCCGGCACCGCGAGTCAGACCATAAATCGCACCGCGTGCGCGCGCGTCCCAGTATGGCGCGCCAAGCCCGACAAATGCAGGGACTATATACACTCCGTTGGTATCCTCTACCGAGCGCGCAACCGCTTCGGATTCCGCGGAGGTCTCAAGCATCTTCATTTCATCTCTTATCCATTGGATGACAGCACCGCAGACAAATACAGAACCTTCGAGAGCGTACGTCACTTTTCCGTCAAGTCCCCACGCGATAGTCGTAAGGAGACCGTTCTTGGATGAGATAGGTTTATCACCTGTATTGAGTAGCAAGAAGTTTCCCGTTCCGTATGTGCTCTTTGCCTCACCTTCTTGGAAACAGGTTTGACCAAAGAGCGCAGCCTGCTGATCTCCGGCTGCTCCCGCTATTTTTATCGGGCCGCCGAAGAGGTCTTCCTTTGTCTCTCCGTAGACTTCGCTGCACGGCTTTGGAGTCGGCAGCATGCACTTTGGTATATTGAGTTCCTCAAGGATTTCATCATCCCACTTAAGAGTGTGGATGTTAAATAGCATAGTACGGCTCGCATTGGAATAGTCAGTGATGTGGACCGCGCCACCAGTCATCTTCCAGATGAGCCAGGTCTCGATAGTTCCAAAGAGGAGCTCGCCCTTCTCCGCCCTATCGCGCGCACCGGGGACATTCTCCAGTATCCAGCGGAGCTTGGTTCCGCTAAAATAAGGGTCAATGATAAGGCCCGTCTTTTCTTTAATTGTATGCTCCAGCCCACGGCTCTTAAGTTCATCACAATAGTCTGCAGTTCTTCTGCACTGCCAAACTATAGCATTGTAGATTGGCTCTCCCGTAGCTTTATCCCAAACGACCGTCGTCTCCCTTTGGTTTGTGATGCCGATTGCCTCGATGTTTTTGTACGTAAGGTTAGCCTTGAGAATAGCCTCAAAGGCGACCGCCATCTGCGACGACCAAATTTCGTTCGCGTCGTGCTCTACCCATCCTTGCTCGGGATATATCTGCTCAAACTCCTGCTGGGCCACACTTACGATATCGCCCTGCTTGTCATAGATAATGCATCTGGAACTTGTAGTGCCCTGGTCGAGCGCCATAATATATTTATCCATATCGTCACCTTATTTCTTCTGCGATAATTCCTATATATCAACACTATTATATCAAAAAAGAGTTGCCTTATGGCAACTCTTACTAGACTGTAAATTTATAAACGATGCGTCCCAACATAACTCCAAATATTGCGCATGATGCGATCTCTCCAACACCTACCGTAAACATCATTAGTGGAATAGCCATCGGTACTCCGTAAGCATATTTTAGCACGAAGGGAACTATGAGTGCGTTTGCAATAATTGGCGGGATTGCCGCGATGATGAGATACCTGGTGGGCGGCCTTATTTCGTCCGTAGGGGCAAATGCCTGCTCGTGCTGCGCCGCGGAAAAAGCTTGCTCGTGCTGCGCCGCGGCCTTTCTTCTATATGCCTTCCCTATGAAGTATGTTCCGAGCGCACCGATAAGAGTCGCCAGGCTCCCGAATATTACGTCCGGAAGAACCGCACCACCCAAGATATTCCCGATGATGCATCCGATAAATACTCCCGGCACCGCCGCTGGAAAGAAAAAAGGCAGTATGGTCAGCATCTCCGCGAATCTGACCTGAATCTCTTTGAAAGCAAGCGGCGCAAACACCACCGTCAGAACCACATAGATTGCAGCAATAATACCTGCCTGAGTAATATAGAGGATTCTGTCACCCTTCCAGGTGGCAGCCCTAAGTCCGTTTTGATTCTTCATAAAATAACTCTCCCTAGTTTTTTTGTTTCGCGAACGCGCGCCCTTTCAGGTTTATGCGCACATCGCTTCCGGTGGATGGTTTCGAACACCGGCACAAAGGGTATTCTAACAAGACTTATACCCTTAGTCAACCTATTCAAAGAATGTTATGTCGTAGCCTATCGGCTTGTAGAATTTTTCTTTCAGTTCGGCGCGCGTAAGGCCGTCGGTTTCCTTCATGCCCATGAGCCAGCAGGCTTTGGCATACGCGGATTCAAGCGTCATGTCGTAGGTTTCCAAAAGATCCAAATCTGCCTTTACGTCATGTCCTACCTGGTAGATTCCCATGTCGCTTCCCTCCTGTACTACCTGGGTTGCGACGATGACGAGAACGTCGTGCGACGATGCCTGCTTTTTGAATTCCTCCATTAGGTAATTTGGAATTCCTCCGACACCGAAGCTCTCTACGATTATGCAATCGTATTTATCAAAGAGATACCTCAGAACATCCGCGGACATTCCCGGCGTCATCTTGAGAATATAAACCTTGTCGCTCATCTTTTCCGACCACTTTGTCGGCTTGGACAAATCAAAGTCCTTGATATATCTATGAATCTTTCCGTCCTGCACCACCGCAAGATTCGGGAAATTTATGCTCGAGAAAGCATCAAAGCTCTTGCTGCGCTCTTTCTTGGCTCTTGTTCCTGCGATAACTTTGCCGTCGAATACTATCATAACGCGATGTGAATCGTCGTTCGCCGCAATCGCGATGCTGTCTCTTAGGTTTCTTCTCGCGTCGGTATCCGCGGAGTTTATCGGCTTCTGCGACCCCGTAACAACTATCGGCTTTACTGAATGCCTGATCATATACGAAAGAGCAGCCGCAGTGTATGCGAGCGTATCCGTCCCGTGGCAAATTACAAACCCGTCGTATTTGTCATAGTTTTCTTTGATGGCTGCCGCGATGAGCATCCACTCGTTCGGAGTGACATCGGTACTATCGATATTGCAAACCTGAAGCGTTTCTATAAACGCATACTGCTTGACCTCAGGGACGTATTCGAGTATCTCCTCCGCGGTAAGCGCAGGCATAAGCCCCGCCTCTGTCTCCTTGCACGCGATTGTTCCACCGGTTCCGATTAAAAGAATCTTCTTATCGTATTCCATTATTACTCCTTGTCGCTCTCTGAGTCCTCGACATCAATCGGCTCATCGTTATCGCTTACTTCCTCGCGCCTATCAAGCACCTTCTCCATAAATATTCTCTGCGGTTTCATACCGAGCTCCGTATAGAAATTATACGCAGCCTCGTTGAATGCCCAGACATTAAGCAGGATATTGTCAAAGTCTCCGTCCTTCTCCGCATAGGATAGTACGTACTCATAGAGTTTCCTTCCTATGCCCTGCCCACGCGACTCTTCATCCACACAAATATCGTCTATGTATAGTGAGCGCTTTGCCTGAAGCACGCTGTTTCCGAGATTTTCGTGAATCTCGCAGAAAGCATGACCGAGCACTGTTTCGTTTCCGGCGTCGTCAACTCCCACGCAGACAAATACGGGATTCATCTCACTCCCTACAAAATTATGTTCAACGTCCTCCGCGGTGAACTTGGTATCTTTCTTAAATATATCCGGCCGACCGTTATAGTGCACAAGATTAACCTGCACAAGTAGATCCATCACCTTGGGTATGTCCTGCGCCTCAAGAGGTCTTACATATATCTCACTCATCTCGCACCTCTATTCCGTCATCTGCACCGCAGAGTTAAACACATCCGCAGGCTTATTGTCTCTAAACGATTCTGCCTGTATAAGGCCAATTTTTAGTTTCTTCATCCTCTGATACATGCGCTTGGGGCTCGTTCCGTATTCCTTGACGGGATACGTGGTTGCGACTATGCCCTTTGCTCTTGCGCCCGCGAGCTTGCTCGCCATAAATCCGACTTCATAGAGATCGCCGGACACCGGTTTTCGCATCTTGCAGGAAATAAAAATCGGAACTGAGCGACGCATTACCATTACGTCTATCTCGTTGTCTTCGGTATCGATATTGTCGCCCTCGTACCAGTCGATCACAACTCCGACCGCAGCCTCCTCATACACTCTGAGAGCCTGAATATAAATATAGAATTCGAGCCAGATTCCAAAGGTCGTAATATATCCCCTTCTCCTCTTGTCCGCAAATCTATAAACCCTCTGCGAATCGCTCTCGCCGTGATCAACCCTAGTCCAAAGACCGTAATCCTCAAACGCATCCTCAATCGCCGAAAGTCCCTTCTTGCTCTTGCAGACGTTCGCCGGAATTTCTATCTCCATTCCGTTTGTCTGCGCGATTCTGTTTGCAATATGCTGACAAAGCTTCTGCCAATCAACTATATGATCAAAGATTACTTCCGACACCGCGATAATATCGTCGAATTCTTCCTCCGTTGGCAGTTCTCTCGAATCGCGTAGACGCTTTGCTCCGATCGCATTCAGACAGTCATCAAGCGTAAGATGATTGACTGCTTTGATAACCTCACCGGTCTCAACGTTAAGTACATTCTCTCGTCTTGCATCAACATATATTGCGGTTATACCAAACTCTCGCGCCGCTCTGTAAGCGCACGCGCTCATCAGTTCGCTCCCGCCGGTCAGATCTATACATCCTACCTCGCCTTCGTGAGCATTGATCACACGCGTTAGATTCTCGTATATATCCGCGAGACTGTCTGTATCAACAGGAACAAATTCGACCTCCGTATTTGGAAGGCGCTTTCTTATCGCCTCCTCGACATTCTTAGGTCCCTTACCCGTGATACTCCTCTTATCAATCAAAAAGCACACTTTATCCGGCTCCATGGTTGCAACAGGGAGAAGTGCGCTTACTATATCCTTATCAAAGAAATCAATCTGTACCATGCTTTGTTCTTCTTAAAAAATCTCCGCCGAGTCAAGTATGATCGTAAATGGACCATCGTTAACAAGGCTAACCTTCATATCCGCACCAAATACACCGCATTCAACGCGGTCCGAACCAAATTCTTCTTTGCATTTATCTATAATATATCCGTAAACCTCCTCTGCGGGGCCGGGCGCTCCGGCATTTATAAAGCTCGGGCGATTCCCCTTCTTGCAATCCGCATAAAGAGTGAACTGCGAAATGAGAAGCAGTTTGCCGTCGACCGCGTTTAAATCGAGGTTGGTCTTTCCCTCTTCATCGTCAAAGATTCTGAGGTTGACGAGTTTCTTTACGAGCTTGTCCGAAATAGCCTTGGCATCGCCCTCCAAATCTGCCGCGCTCACTCCGATCAGCACCAGGGATCCCTTATCTATTTTTCCTGCGATTTCTCCTTCAATTTTTACATCTGCGGAAGAAACCCTCTGCACCACAAACTTCATATTTCTCTTCTTCCTTCGATTGCCTTTAGAAGCGTAACTCTATCCGTAAATTCGAGATCGCCGCCTACGGGAATTCCGTTCGCGATACGAGTAACTTTGATACCGGCAGGCTTAATGAGTCTTGCAAGATACGTCGCGGTCGCCTCACCCTCAATGGTTGGGTTTGTTGCGATTATGAGTTCCTGCACCTCGCTGTTTTGGAGCCTCGTGATAAGCGATTTGAGATTTATGTCTTCCGGTCCAATTCCCTCCATCGCGGAAATCACTCCGTGCAACACGTGATACTTACCGTCGTATTCTCCGACTCTCTCAATGGCAACAACATCCTTGGGACTCTCAACTACGCAAATCACATCCTGACGACGTTCTTTGTCTGCGCAGATATCGCATGGATCTTTATCCGTAAAGTTTCCGCAGCACGAACAATACTTAAGGGTATGCTTTGCTTCGACTACGGCATCGGCAAGAGCTTCCGCTTCTTTGTCGCTGAGCGAAAGCACATGAAAAGCGAGCCTCTGCGCCGTCTTATCGCCTATTCCCGGAAGCTTTGACAATTCGTTTATTAATTTGCCCAGAGATTTTGGATACTGTTTCATTACATCATGCCCGGAATATTGAGTCCTCCTGTGATACCGCTCATTGCGGCTTCGGATGCCTCCTCTACCTGGCGCATAACCTCGTTAACGGCTGCGACAATAAGGTCCTGAAGCATTTCTACATCGTCCGGATCTACAACTTCTTTGTCGATTGTGAGTGACTTTATTTCTTTACTGCCCGTTGCCGTTACAGAGATGGCTCCGCCTCCGGCTGTTGCAGTAAATTCCTTTTCTTCGAGCTCGGCCTGAAGCTGTTCAATCTGCCGCTGCATGGCCTGAGCCTGCTGAAGCTGCTTCTGCATATTTCCGCCGCCACCAAAGCCGCCCGCAGGTCTACTCTTTGGTTTCTTTCCGGCCTTCATTCCTTTTCCCATTTCTGTTTCCTTTCTATCCGCTGTTCGCTTGTTTTTATTAGCTTGCGTTTATTCTATTCTTGCCTTGATATCAAATTCGTCTTCCAGAGCCTTTGCCAATGCCTCAAATTCTTCGTCTGAAGTGCCGTCGGAATCATCGTCCTCGCTCGCACCGACACTCTCTATATCCTTTAGAGGAACCTCTTCTCCGAGAAAGCTTTGCTGCGCAGGTTCTTCCTCGCTTTGCTCGGCAAATACCGTAACCATCCTGAGCTGCTTTCCGGTCACTTCCTCCATCGCATTCATAAACGTTTCGGCATTTCTATCGACCTGCTCCATGGCGTATTTGTTGGTAAAGATGACCTTGAAGTCGCTATCGCTTATTCCTGCAAGCGAGCTGTTTAATCTCGCCATAACCATGGATCCGCGGCTTCCAACTTTGTCCCAGACCTCATCCCAAATATCGGAGAGATTCTCGCTCGCCGGCGCTACAGGCGCCGCTTGCTCTGCAGTTTTTACTTGATTTGACTCGCTCGCCGGCGCTACAGGCGCCGCTTGCTCTGCAGTTTTTACTTGATTTGACCCGCTAGCTAGCTCTTTTTTGGCATTTTCTTGGTCAGAAACTGTATTTTTTTCCGAAATGCGGGTCTTTTCTGTACTTTTTGTCGGATTTGACCCGCCAGCTAGCTCTTTTTTGGCATTTTCTTGGTCAGAAACCGTATTTTTCTCCGAAATGCGGGTCTTTTCGGCATTTTTCTTCAAATTGACTCGCGAGCCACCGCCGCCTGCTCCACTTTCTTCCGAAACACTTCCCGCGATCATCACGATTGCTAGTTCCATAAGGATGCGCGGCTGACTTGAATATCTTACGTCGTTTACCGTCTTTGATAGAAGAAGGATTCCGCGCTCTATATCCGCAAGGTCCATGCCCTTGCTTTGTTCCATGAGTTTAGCCACGTTCTCCGTGGACATATTCAAAATGTTCTCCGGGCTATCCACGTATTTGCTTACGAGAAGCGATCTGTAATGAGATAGCCAATCCGATACGAGAAGCTTCACGTCTTTTCCGTCGCGAAGTATCTCGTCCAGCATCACGATTCCAGACGCAGCATCGCCACTTGCAACCAAATCCGTAAGCTTGATAAAGAAATCATCGGCAACCGTTCCGAGATATTCTAGAACGGTGTCTCTATCGAGAGAATTCCCTCCGCCCGAAAGGCATTGGTCGAGGAGCGAGAGTCCGTCTCTAACTGAGCCGTCCGCATTGGACGCAAGAAGCCTCAGCGCGTCCTGCGTTATCGTAACACCGCGCGCGTCGCAAATTTTCTTCATATGTTCCGCGATTTTTGCGTCCGGGATTCTTCTGAAGTCGAGACGAAGACATCTCGAAAGTATCGTCTGAAGGAGCTTCTGCGGATCCGTCGTCGCAAGTATGAACATTACGTTCTCCGGCGGTTCCTCCAGTGTCTTTAAAAGCGCATTGAGTGCCTGCGAGGTCAGCATATGCGCCTCGTCTATGATATACACTTTTTTCTTTCCGACCGCAGGCGGATAGTTTACGCTCTCGCGAAGCTCGCGCACATTATCGACACCGTTGTTGGATGCTGCGTCGATTTCGATCATATCGATGAATGAGCCCTCTTTGATTGCTCGGCAGGACGGACATACTCCGCAAGGCACCTCACCCTCGCCCGTGCAGTTCACGGCCTTTGCGAGAATTCTCGCGGTCGATGTCTTACCTGTACCTCTCGTTCCCGCAAAAAGATAGGCGTGACCGACCGTCCCTGTCGCAACCTGGTTCTTGAGTATCTTTACTATGTGTTCCTGACCCAGAATTTCATCAAAGGTCTCAGGTCTTTCTGTTCTGTAGAGTGCTGTATACATATTTCTCCTGTTAAGTGGCTCGGCAGCGCCAAATCGCCACACGCATTCTAAAAATATTGCCCTTTAATAGCTCCGCAGGTTAGGAGAAGGCTTATCTGCGGCACATGCAAAAATCCGCTTATTGCTGCTTCCTTCCGGACCTGACAAGGTTCACGGCATCACATTGCGCAGGACCCAAACCATGCCATACGAAGCTATTAAAAGGCAATATTTAATTACCTAATTATTATATGTTTTTTGGCCTTTACTGTCAACGAACGGGGTCCTCGTAAAAGCCCTTGTCCAGCCATCTAATGACCGTCTCCTCGTCTATTATCGGGACGCCGAGGTCCTTGGCTTTTTTGTTCTTTCCGGAGCTCGACGAAACATCGTTATTTATGAGATAAGACGTCTTGGCGCTCACGGAGCCCGCCACTTTGGCGCCACAGGCCTCTAGGTCGGCCACCAGCGCATCTCTGTTCGCATAATGGTTAAGAGACCCCGTTATAACAAAGGTAAGGCCCTTCATAAACTCCTGCCCCACCTCGAATGTCTCGTCTATTTTGAGCACAGAGAGGAGTTCTGCGATTTCGGCCTGATTATCGATATTATCGAAAAAGTCCCTGTAACCGCGCGCCAGGACCTCTCCGACGCCCTCTATGGTCTGAAGTTCGCCGTAGCTGATATTCTGAATCCTATCCCAACTGTTCTCACAGGCCTTGGCAATCACCTTGGCGTTGGCGGTACCTATTCCCGGGACGCCCAAAGCATACAGGAGCCTGTCGGGAGTCGTATGGCTCGCCTTTTCGGCGGCGTAAATAAGCTTCTCATAGGATTTCTCCCCAAACCCGTCCATCGAGACGATTTCCTGCTTAAATCTGTCCATATGGAAGATATCCGCGGGCGTCTTTAGGATGCCGTGGGCAATAAGCTTCTCTATGCTCATCTCCGAGAGCCCATCCACGTCCATGGCATCTCGGGCAACAAAATGCGTAAAGCTCTTTATCTTCTTGGCTGCGCATTCGGGGTTGACGCAAAAGAGCGTCCTGACTCCGGTATCGTTGTGAATCTCGGTCGGACCTCCGCATACCGGACAGATTTCCGGAATATGTAGATTTCCGCTCCTCGTCAGGTTCTCCGCAATCTGTGGGATAATCATATTGGCCTTATATACCTGGACGGTATCTCCTATTCCAATTTGGAGATCCTCCATGATGCTTATATTATGGAGCGACGCTCTCGATACCGTAGTCCCCTCGAGCTCCACGGAATCAAAAATCGCAACCGGGTTAATCAGGCCTGTCCTCGATGCGCTCCACTCGATTTCTCTCAGCGTCGTGTCCGCAATCTGATCGCGCCACTTAAACGCTATGGCGTCGCGAGGAAATTTTGCCGTCGTTCCGAGCGACGCGCTGTAAGCGATGTCGTCATAGACAAGGACAAGTCCGTCCGACGGAACAGGATTATGTTCAATCGCGCGTTCAAACTCTCCTACAATCGATACGACGCTTCCTCTATTAACTCTCTTGTATTCGACAACATCAAAACCCTGACTCGCAAGCCACTTCATCTGTTCCTCGCGGCTGTTCGAGAAGTCAGGTGCATTCCCATTACCTCCTGCCAAATCAAGAAGCGTTGACGCAGCCGCACCATCGCCCGACGCAACCGCACTCACGAGCGAGAACGCATAGAAGCGCACTCTCCTCTCCGCTGTAATCTTGCTGTTAAGCTGGCGCACGGAACCCGAGCAAAGATTTCTCGGATTCTTATACTTGGCATCAAGCTCCGGGATGCTTTCGTTTATCTTTTCAAAGTCTTCGTATGTGATTACGGCTTCACCGCGTATAACGAGTTCTCCTTCAAAGGGAATGGATAGCGGAAGATTTACGAAGGTCTTTGCGTTCGCGGTTATTACTTCTCCGATTTCTCCGTTTCCTCTCGTAACCGCCTTTTCAATTTTTTGATTATTGTATGTGAGAACTATTGTGAGTCCGTCCAGTTTCCACGAAAGAAGGCCCTCCTGATCTCCCAGCCACTCTGCGAGCGCGTCTCTATCCTTGGTCTTGTCGAGGGAAAGCATCTTCTTGGGATGCGCTTCTTTGGGAAGTTCGGAAAGCACCTCGTATCCAACCTGCTGCGTCGGGCTGCCCGCGAGAATCATTCCGCTTTCTTCTTCGAGTGCAACCAGCTCGTCGTACAGTTTGTCATACTCAAAGTTGGACATGATTTCTCTGCCCTCGACATAATATGCCTTTGCCGCTTCGTTTAAGATGCGGATTTTTTCTTCCATCAGTTTTTTGATGTCAGGTTTTTTGTTGTCCATTTCTTCTCCTCGGTAGTGAGTGATAATCAAATCTTCTTGAGTGGTGCTATGCCCTTTGCAAGCTTCTTTGTTCCAACGCTCGCAAAGTTTACAGTGACGGTACTATCCGTCATATCCGTAACGTGGCCTACTCCGAACTTGGCGTGCTCCACGATATCTCCTATTTCAAAATCGCTTTCGCGTTCTTCCTTTGCGACCTGCTTTTTGAGGGCTTCCTTTGCAGCCTTGAGCGCATTGAAAGGATTGTATCCGGCATAATCGTCGCTCGCGTATCCGTCAAAGGATCCTGTAGGAACTCCCGGCCCGGCGACCCTACCCATGCCATAGTCGTCGTTTCTCACATAAATCGAGTCGCCCGTCATTACCTTTGGATCTATCTCGCGAAGAAACTGCGATTCCCTCGTATACTCCGTGCGTCCGTACATGGTTCTTATAGCAGCGCTCGTCATAAAGAGCCTCTCCTTGGCGCGAGTCATGCCGACATAGCAAAGCCTGCGCTCCTCTTCCATCTCTTCAATTGAATCAAAGCTCCTGTGTCCCGGAAAGAGTCCGTCCTCCATGCCCGGAAGAAATACCACGGGGAACTCGAGACCTTTCGCACTATGCATGGTCATCATCACGACCGCATCCTGCGTCTCGTCATGGTTATCGACATCCGCCATGAGAGAAATCTTTTCCATAAAGCCCGCAAGCGTCGGCCCCTCGCTTTCGCTCTCCTCACCAAATTCATCTACGAAATCGGAATAGCCATCACGAACATCCATCTCGGCGTCAACGAGCCTTTCCATCCCCATCTCCTGCTCGTAGTCGTAGATTACGGTTTTGAATTCCATGAGGTTTTCGATTCTTCCTTCGGCCTCGATAGTCTTCTCGCTCTCGAGCGCCGCAAGATATCCCGTCTTAACGAGGAGCTGATCGTAGATATCGGACACCCTGAGATTCTCCTGTTCGCTTCTGCAGAGATTTATTATCTCCACCATATTCTTGACTTCCGAATATGCTTTTCCGGGAAGAGTCGCAAGAACTTCTTCGCTTGCGAGCGCCTCGAGCATACTCTCGCCTCTCACACCCGCGAATGCCTGAAGCTTCTCAATCGTCTTATCGCCTACTCCACGCTTTGGTTCATTGATGATACGCCTGAGAGACATATCGTCCTTCGGATTTACGACAAGGCGCATATATGCCATGATGTCCTTTATTTCTTTTCTGTCGTAATATCTGAGTCCCGAGAGCACCCTATACGGTATGCTTCTCGCGGTCAAAGCCTCTTCAAACTGTCTGGACTGCGCATTGGTCCTGTAGAGAATAGCAAAGTCCTTATAATGCCAATCTCCGCCATCGGGTCTTCCACCATCAACAAAGAGCGCAATCTGGCTCGCGACAAACTGGGCTTCTTCTTTCTCTGTATCCGCGCGCTCGTAGACAATCTTCTCTCCGGACTCCTTGTCGGTCCAGAGTTTTTTATCCTTTCTTCCTTTGTTGTTTTCAATTACGGAATGAGCACCCGCGAGGATATTTCCGAACGAGCGATAATTCTGTTCCAGCTTAACGATCTTTGCGTTTGGAAAATCCTTTTCGAAATCTAAAATATTTCTTATGTCAGCTCCGCGCCATTCGTAGATGCACTGGTCATCGTCACCGACCACGCAGATATTCTTGTGATCCTTTGCGAGCATCTTGATCAGCTTATACTGAATATGGTTCGTATCCTGATACTCGTCGACCATCACATAGTGGAATCGCCTTACGTATTTATCCAGAATATCCTTTCTCTTCTCCAAGAGCTTAACCGCATTCAGGAGAAGATCGTCAAAGTCCATCGCATTGTTCTCCTGAATTCTCTTCTCGTAGAGCTTATATGCTTTTACGAGCGCCGTTGACTTTGGATCGGAACCCGACACTTCTTCAAAGTCCTCAGGCGTAATTCCCTGCTCCTTCTTCTCGCTTATTACGGCGAGTATGTAAGCAGGCTTAAAAGATTTAGGATCCAGATTCAGTTCTTTGATTATATTTTTTGCGAGAGTCTTCTGATCGGTCGTATCATAGATAACAAAATTCTTGTCGTAGCCAATCGCATCCGCGTCCTGACGGAGAATCCTTAAGCACATTGCGTGGAATGTCATTATCCACATACCAAAAGTATTACCCGTAAGTTTTTCGACGCGCTCGCGCATCTCGTTGGCAGCTTTGTTTGTAAACGTAACCGCAAGAATATTATATGGTCTTATTCCCTGCTCGAGCATATACGCAATTCTATGCGTCATCGTGCTCGTCTTTCCGGAACCTGCGCCGGCGAGAATAAGAAGTGGTCCGTCTATATATTGAACAGCTTCGCGCTGCTTGTCATTTAAC
This sequence comes from uncultured Eubacteriales bacterium, assembly GCA_902776725.1. Taxonomy (GTDB): domain Bacteria; phylum Bacillota; class Clostridia; order Peptostreptococcales; family Anaerovoracaceae; genus Eubacterium_B. Next base: position 32,275 of record CACYQX010000010.1, read on the forward strand.
TTGCTTAAATCCATCTCGTCTCCTCGTACCTTTATATTTTAACATAAAAAAACTCGCAAGTCCGTCTTGCGAGCATTTCCTAATCCTATAGTCCTTAGTTGTTTATTACATGTTGATTGTTGGAGCACAGTTTGGAAGCTGCGGAGCTGCAAGCTCACCATCCACTGAAGGAAGCATCGGTGCTTCTGTTTCTCCTGCTACTGACGGAAGTTCCGGAGCAGCTGTATTATCTAAAGCGAAAACCGCACTTGCCATCATGATGCTCATAACGAGGAGTGCGATCAGAGTTACTATTGTGAATGCTTTCATTGAATTCTTCATTGTTTTGCCCTTTCGGTAAACCATACTTTATTCATTAGGATAGCTTTATTATATGGTCCATTTATGACTGAAATGTGCTATTTCTACTACCGTTTTGTTACTTTCAAATTCACCTTTAAGTAACACTTCTTGCCCTCAAAAACCTTGATTTTTAGCCATTTTTATGCTAAAACATTGAAATTTCAACATTTACGCCCATTTTCACGTTTTGGAGAAGTGTTCCCCTTGTGTGATTTAAGCGGAGTAACACAAAAAAATTTTTTCGATTTTTTCGCTAAAAAAACCCCGAATTTCTTCGGGGTTCTATCGACAAAATTTCACTAATATCCTATCGCAAGTCCAAACAAAAGCATCAGCGAAGTGAGAATCAAATTTGCAATCTGAAATTTGAAAGACCATGCCGCCCACTTTGTATAACTCACGTCGGCAAGTCCCAAAGAAATCAGGAGAGCTGCATTGGTCGGATAGAAAACATTTGAGAAGCCGTCTCCAAACGCAAATGCAACTATACATAACTGTGCGGACACTCCAAATATCTGCGCAAGAGGAACTATTAGCGGTATAAGCATAAACGCTTTTGCGGATCCCGACCCTATGAAGAAATTCATCACGAGCACGATTAGATAAATGAAAAGTATGATGCTCCATTTCGGTAGCGTGTCCGCGACTCCAACCGCACCGTGAAGGATTGTGTCGAGAATCTTTGCTTCCTCCAGGGTATATCTTATCGACGATGCCATTAGTATCATGAGTACCGCCGGAAGAATGCTCGTCACGCCTTTGATAAACGTTCCTCCAAGTTCTTTGCCCTTGAATCCACCGATTATAGGCGAAACAATTCCGGCAACCAAGAACATAAGGGCAACCGCTATCATCGTAAAATCCTGAAGCGATTTTATAAAAGTCGACGAAAGTACAAACAGGATTCCTATAACCATTATGATGATGAAAGTCTTAAGCGCCCTATCCATCAATCCGGAATCGGAGCCGACACTGCCAATTCCGCTTCCTCCTTCTTCCGCTATCTGCTTTACGGGTTGCTCTACCCGTTTGGCATAACGCCTCACAAAGAACAAAAGCAGTGCAAAGATCAAAACAAAATTAAGCGCTCTAAACCATATTCCCGAAAACATTGGAAGCCCCGCAAGGCTCTGCGCAACTCCAACGGTAAACGGATTCATTACTCCCGCAGCAAATCCGCAGCCCACCGCAAGGAGACTCATTGCCATGCCCGTCACAGAGTCCCATCCAAGTCTTATGGCTAGCGCAACCACGATTGGAACTAGCGGTACAACCTCTTCAAAAGAACCGACCAAGGCTCCCATAGCCATAAAGAAGAATATAACCACGTTGAGCAGCGTATACCTTCTGCCCCCGTATTTCTTTGTTATAGTATTCAGGAGATGGTTCATTATTCCGCTCTTATCGAGGCAGTTAAAGGCACCCCCTATTACCAGGAGGAATATGATTACCGCTATCAGGGTTCCGCTTCCGTTTCCCGTGAGTACGAGGATCGGCGAAAGAATCCACTTCCAAAGCGGAAGATTGCCATCCACATAGCTAAATCCCGCCTCCGTATCGATTATGCTTTGCCCCGCCTCATTTATGGTCCTCGCATATTCTCCCGAAGGAACAACAAATGTCATCGCATATGCGATTACCATCAGAACAAAGATTACAACTATCGCCGTTATGAAGGACTTCACGCTTATATCGAGTCCGCCTTTTTCCTTTTTCTTCTCCATATCGATTCTCGCATCGTTCAATCAATCCACATCGTGAATGCACTCATCTACCAATATGCCGCTCACGACTAATCTATTTAAAATTCGTAATTATGTATTTATAGAATTCTACCGCCGGTTCCAATGCTTCAACATCGACGTTTTCGTTTATTCCGTGAATTGACGAGAGCTGCTCCTCGCTTGCGCGGAATGGGGCGAACCTCAGACAATTATCGCTTAGCGCATCCATAAATCTAAGATCCGTAGCGCCCGTCATGAGATACGGAATAGCCTCAACTCCGCCGAACACATCTTTGATTGCCTCTTCCATAAGTTTAAACGCATCCGAATTCCAATCGCTTATTCCGGAATCGGCCCCCTCGTCCAGGATTTCCATCTCAAGATTGTAGCGCTTTGCAACCTTCTCTATTGCCGCAAGGCTCCCCTCTTTTCCCTGGTGGTGCGAATATCGCATATTTCCTATAACATATGCTTCTTCGGGAATCACGTTGTTTCCGTTTGATCCCTGGGAGCGCGTAAATGCCAATGTGGTCTTGAGGAGCGCCCCTGCGGTCGGATTCATCTTGCTCATCACAGACTTTATAACAGGTGCAAATTGCTCAGGCCTCGCCATGGCCTTGGCTGTAACTCCTTCCATATTAGGAGCCAAGCGCCTAAGCATCTCGCAAACGACCGGTGAAAGCTCGACATCAAACACTTCGTGTCTATCCACATAGGACATGAATTTTCCGAGGCGCACCAGCGGCGTGTCCTTTGGCGGTGCCGAGGCGTGGCCGCCCGATGACTTGGCCGTGAACTTTATATCAACGCATCCCTTCTCGCCGACTCCGACCATGGCAAAGCTGCCCTGTGCTCCGGCAAAAGGCTCCTTAAGTATCATTCCGCCCTCATCAAGAATCATTTCAAAGCGATATCCGTTTTCATATAAGTATGCGGAGATCTCTTTCGCGCCTTCCGCCGTTATCTCCTCTGTCGACGATGATTCAAACCATATATCCTTCTCGGGAACAAAGCCTTGAGCCGCAAGCTCGTCTGCCGCCTGAAGCATTGCCCATAGCTCGCCCTTGTCGTCCAAAGCTCCACGGCCCCATACCTTTCCCTCTGCAATCTCACCGGAAAACGGCGGGTATTTCCAATCACCGCTCGCTTCTACGACGTCCTGGTGGTTCATCAGCATTAAACCTTGATTCTCCGGCTTCGGGCTGGTCTTTCCCGGCCACCTCATAAGAATGCTTCCGTGAAAATCATTAAACTCGCATACCGCAAAAATATTCGGAAACAGTTCTCTCAAAAGTTCCTGGAACTCGCTGAACTTTTCAATATTCAGCTTACCATTCTCGGACACCGTTTCCTTTTGAATCATTCTGGATAGGCTTTCCGCATAATTATTGTTCATATTTCCCTCTTTTCTGTTTACTTTAATTGATACATTATAGCACATAACAAAACCAATAGAACAAAGCAAACAAAAAGGACGGCTTACGCCGTCCTAAATGCTGAACTATACGAGTTCCAAGAATACTACTTCTGCGGAATCTCCTCTTCTGGGTCCAAGCTTGAGGATTCTGGTGTATCCACCGTTTCTGTCCTTATATCTTGGAGCAACTTCGTCAAACAGCTTTGCGACTACGTCCTCATCAAAGATGTATTCCATAGCCAGACGTCTGTTCTTTACGTTTGTCTCTTCAGTAGTATTCTTTGCAAGAGTGATTAGCTTCTCAGCTTCGCGTCTTGCTTCCTTTGCTCTCGTGTCCGTAGTTTGAATTCTTCCTTCCCTGAGCAGGTCTGTAACCAGATTTCTCAGCATGGACTTGCGATGAGCAGAAGGTCTACCAAGTTTTCTATATCCCGGCATTTTGCTTCCTCCTTATTATTCATCGCTAGGTCTAAGGCTAAGACCCAGCTCAGCAAGTTTCTTCTTGACTTCGTCCAGAGACTTCTTTCCGAGGTTTCTGACCTTCATCATATCTTCTTCTGTCTTCTCTGTGAGTTCCTCAACCGTGTTGATGGACGCTCTCTTGAGACAGTTGTAGGAACGCACTGAAAGCTCGAGTTCGTCGATTGTCTTATCGAGTGCCTTTTCCTTCTGATCTTCCTCTCTCTCAACCAGGATGGACATTCCGCTTGCTGCTTCGTCCAAGCTGATGAACTGATTGAGGTGCTCCTGCATGATCTTGGCGCCGATTGAAACGCCCTCTTCAGGAGAAACAGATCCGTCTGTCCAGATTTCCAATGTGAGCTTATCAAAGTCCGTAACCTGGCCTACACGGGTATCCTCTACGAGGTAGTTAACCCTGCGAACAGGTGTGAAAATTGAATCCACCGGAATTACTGAAATCGGCGTGCTGTCGGTCTTGTTCTGCTCTGCGGGAACATAACCTCTGCCTTTTCCGATATTGATTTCCATAACCAGCGTCGCATTCTCTTCGAGTGTTGCGATGTGCTGATCGAGGTTATAAATCGTAAGATCGGAATCACCGATTATATCGGCCGCGGTAACCTCCTTTGGTCCCACAGCATTTATGATAACGCGCTTTGTGTCTTCGCCGTCAAGTCTGATAGCGAGCTTCTTCAAGTTCAGGATAATCTCTGTAACGTCTTCTTTGACGCCCGGGATTGTGCTGAACTCATGAAGAATACCATCAATCTTTACGGAAGTAACCGCAGCACCCGGAAGGGAGCTCAGGAGAATTCTTCTCAGGCAATTGCCAAGAGTAAGACCATATCCTCTCTGAAGCGGCTCTACAACAAATTTTCCATAAGTACCGTCATCACTGATTGTCTTGCTAATTGTCGGCTTTTCGAATTCTATCATTAAAGTCCTCCTTCCCTAATAACAGCATTATCGTTTTAAACGCTATTACTTGGAGTACAACTCGACTATCAGACGCTCTTCGATCGGAGTATCAATCTGATCTCTTGCTGGATCCGCAAGTACTTTTCCTTCAAGCTTTTCTCTGTCAACAGAGAGCCATCCGGGAACGCCTACCTGCATCTCTTTGATTTCCTTGAACTTCGGAGAGCTCTGGCTCTTTGCCTTAACTGCGATCACGTCGCCCGGCTTAACCTGATAGGAAGGAATGTTTACCTTCTTACCGTTAACCGTATAGTGACTGTGCACTACCAGCTGTCTGGCTTCGCGACGAGTCATAGCAAGACCCATTCTATATACGACGTTGTCCAGTCTTTCTTCGAGCATTACGAGAAGGTTTTCACCTGTGATACCCTTCTTCTTTGCAGCCTTTTCAAAAGTATTTCTGAACTGCTTTTCCTGAACTCCGTAGATGAACTTTGCCCTCTGCTTTTCTCTGAGCTGAAGACCATAGTCGCTCATCTTTCTGAAGCTCTGTTTTGGCTTACGTCTTGATTCTTTGTAAATTCCCATATGGCTGGGATCTAACTGAAGTGATCTACATCTCTTAAGGATTGGATCTTTATTAACTGCCATGTTCTATATTCCTCCCTTCTTAAACTCTTCTTCTCTTCGGCGGTCTGCAGCCGTTGTGAGGAATAGGAGTGATATCTTTGATCATCGTGATTTCAAGACCTGCTGCCTGAAGAGCACGGATTGCGGCTTCGCGGCCTGCTCCCGGACCCTTTACATAAACTTCTACAGTCTTGAGACCATGTTCCATAGCAGCCTTTGTTGCTACCTCTGCGGCACTCTGTGCAGCAAACGGTGTGGATTTACGAGATCCTCTGAATCCCAGTGAGCCTGCACTGGACCAGGAAAGGGCATTGCCATCCATATCGGTGAGAGTCACCAATGTATTGTTGAAGGTGGACTGGATATGCGCCTGGCCTTTTTCTATATTCTTACGGTCTTTTCTTTTTCTTCTTACGTTAGTCTTCTTAACTTGTTTAGCCATTTTATCCTACCTCCTTCCTACTTTTTCTTTCTGCCCACTGTACGCTTGGGGCCTTTTCTTGTACGGGCATTTGTCTTAGTTCTCTGTCCGCGAACAGGGAGTCCTCTTCTATGCCTGATACCTCTGAAGCTACCGATTTCCATGAGTCTCTTGATGTTAAGGTTAACTTCTCTTCTGAGGTCACCTTCTACCGAGTACTCGGTATCGATAATCTTTCTGATGCGACCAGCCTCTTCTTCCGTGAGATCCTTAACTCTTGTGTCAGGATTAACTCCGGCTTTCTCGAGGATGATAGCTGCTGTTGGTCTTCCTATTCCGTAGATATAGGTAAGACCGATTTCAACTCTTTTTTCTCTTGGTAAGTCTACACCGGCTATTCTAGCCATACTTTCCTCCTTCTCCTATCTTCCGTCACCTTCCGGGGGTGATATAGACAGGAACTTCTAAAAAAACAAATTCAAAGATCCGTGGACCCGGTTCTCACAGATCCGGATTGTTTGACAATTCTATTAACCCTGTTTCTGCTTATGCTTCGGGTTCTCACAGATTACCATTACTTTTCCGTTTCTCTTGATAACCTTGCACTTTTCGCAGATAGGTTTTACTGATGCTCTAACTTTCATTATTATATCCTCCCTAAGCTTTCGATATCACTTGTCACGCCATACTATACGGCCTCTTGTCAAATCGTAAGGTGAAAGCTCAACCTTAACCGTATCTCCCGGAAGAATCCTGATGTAGTTCATCCTGATCTTGCCGGATATGTGGGCCAATACTTCGAATCCGTTTTCAAGCCTTACCTTGAACATTGCGTTCGGCTGAGCGTCGACTACGGTTCCGATGGCTTCTATGGTGTCTTTTTTCGCCATACATTCACCTCTTATTCAACCAGCGTCAGTATTTCAGGACCATCTTCCGTGATTGCCACGGTGTTTTCGTAGTGAGCGGAATACTTTCCGTCTACCGTCACTGCGGTCCAATTATTGAGCAGCGTATCTGTTTCGTACGCTCCTACGGCTATCATCGGTTCTATCGCGAGCACCATGCCCTGAACGAGCCTGGGCCCTCTCCCCGCCTTACCGTAGTTTGGAATCTCCGGAGATTCGTGCAAATCCCTTCCGACTCCGTGTCCGACAAAGTCCCTTATCACCGAGAAGCCTTCGCCTTCCGCCTTCTCCTGAATCGCGTGTGAGATATCGGATAATCTGCATCCCACCTTGGCAAAGTCCATACCCGAGAAGAAACTCTCTCTCGTAACCCTTATGAGTTTCTCGGCTTCTTCACTTATCTTTCCTACCGGGTAAGTTCTCGCGGCGTCGCTCGTGAACCCTTCGTAGATGGCTCCGACGTCGACGCTCACGATATCTCCCTCTTCGAGGATCCTTTCCTTATCCGGTATTCCGTGAACGACTTCTTCGTTAACGGATACGCATACGTTTCCGGGAAAACCACCGTATCCTTTGAATGTCGGTACCATTCCGTGCTTTGCTATATACTCCGCGCAGAATGTATCAACATCCAATGTAGATATTCCCGGCTTGATAAAATCATTTAGGTCGTTTAGAAGTTCGCCTGTCATGCGACAAGGAACGCGCATGATATCGATTTCTTCTTTGGATTTGATAACTATCATTTTAGTCACCCAGGACATCCAATATACTCTGGAATACTTCCTCAGGAGTTCCCGCGCCGTCTATCGGAGCGAGGAGTCCCTTTTCCTCGTAATATGTAACGAGCGGTGAAGTCTGTTCCTCGTATACCTTAAGTCTGTTTACTGCGGTCTCTTCTGTGTCGTCTGCTCTCTGAATGAGCTCATGTCCACAGTTATCGCAGATTCCTTCTTCCTTTGGCGGGATGGTGATTACGTGGAAGGTTGCTCCGCAGTTCTTGCAGACCCTTCTTCCCGTGAGCCTCTTGATGAGGAGCTCGTCATCCACAACCAACTGAACCACTTTGTCGAGAGACTGACCGTGTTCCCTTAGGAATTCATCAAGCTTCTCCGCCTGATAAACCGTTCTCGGGAAACCGTCTAAAAGGAAGCCGTTTTTGCAGTCATCCTCCAAGAGTCTCGTTGTCGCAATCTCGCATGTGAGATCGTCAGGCACAAGCTCGCCCCTTGTCATATATTCCTGGGCGCGAAGTCCGAGCTCGGTCTTTCTCTTCAGATTGTCCCTGAAGATATCTCCCGTAGAAATATGAGGGATGTTATACTCTTTGACTATCTTTGCAGCCACGGTACCTTTTCCGGCACCCGGCGCTCCAAGCAGAATCGTTCTTAACATCTTACGCCTCTTTTCCGGTCCTACTTAAGGAATCCTTTGTAATTTCTCATTACCATCTGGTTCTCGAGAGCCCTCATTGTTTCAATTGCTACACCGACTACGATGATGAGCGATGTACCACCGAATCTTATATTCATTCCGGTGTACTGGCTTATGAGTGTCGGGAGAGTAGCAATCGCAGCGAGGAATATCGCACCTACGAGCGCCAATCTGTTCATGGTCTTCTGAAGATATCCAACCGTCGCACGTCCCGGATTGATTCCCGGAATAACGCCACCGTTTGACTTCAGATTCTGAGCCACTTCGATCGGATTAAATGTTGCCGTGGTGTAGAAGAAGTTGAATGCAATGATGAGCAAAATGTTCAGGATTACATATACCCATACACCCGGGTTCCCATTCGGCGAGAGCCACTTGCTTACAAAAGCAGTGAATCCCGAATCCGCTTTAAGGAAGTATGTAATTGTAAGCGGGAACTGCAGTATCGAAAGAGCAAAGATTACAGGAATAACACCTGCCTGGTTGACCTTTAGCGGAATGTGTGTGGACTGTCCACCGTACATCTTGCGGCCAACAACTCTCTTTGCATATCTCACAGGAATCTTTCTTGTTCCCTGGTTAATCAGGATAACGCCGAGGATTACTATGATTGCAAATACTGCGAAGAGTATCAAAGCGAGAAGGCTGATGCCTCCGTCTCTATACTGATCCCAAATGCTTCTTATATCGGTCGGAATTCTGGAAATGATTCCGGCAAAGATTAGAAGCGAGATACCGTTTCCTATACCGTTATCGTTAATCTGTTCTCCGAGCCACATCAGGAACGCAGTACCTGCGGTGAGCACCATGATTATTACAATGAAGTTAAATGGGCTCTGATCGGCTACTGCACTTCTGAATAGACCAACGGTAAGACCGGTAGCTTGAATAAGTGCAAGCACTATGGTCAGATAACGCGTAATCTGCGCCATCTTCTTGCGGCCTTCAGCACCTTCCTGGGCGAGTCTCTGGAAATACGGGAATGCCATTGCTAATAGCTGTATTATGATGGACGCCGTGATGTAAGGTGTGATGGAAAGCGCAAAGATCGTGTAATTGCTGAATGATCCACCGGAGAAGAGATCGAACAGATTGAAAAGTCCGTTGTCTCCGGCAAATACTGCAGAGAGCGCCTCTCTGTTCATTCCGGGAACCGGTATGCAAGAACCGATTCTGAATACGACCAGCATCAGTATTGTGAATATGATCTTTTTGCGCATCTCCGGAACTTTGAAAGCCTGGGATACCGTTTTGAGCATATCCATATTAGATCACCTCTGCCTTTCCTCCGGCAGCACTTATTTTCTCTTCGGCTACTTTGGTAAACTTATGAGCCTTTACTGTAAGTGCCTTCTCCAGATTTCCGTTACCAAGAATCTTGATTCCGTCCACAACCTTCTTAGCAAGTCCAACTTCCTTGAGAAGTTCTGGAGTTACTTCGGTTCCGGCTTCAAATCTGTTAAGATCGCTTACGTTCAAAGTTGTGTAAACCGTAGCCCACTTATTATTGAATCCTCTCTTCGGCAGACGTCTATAGAGTGGCATCTGACCACCTTCGAATCCGAGTCTTACTCCGCCGCCGGAACGGGAATTCTGTCCGTTCATACCGCGACCACCGGTTTTACCCTGGCCTGTAGCGGTACCTCTACCCCTGCGCTTACGATTCTTTGTTGAACCGGCAGGTGCCTTTAGTTCATGCAGTTTCATATTCGCACCTCCTATCCTACAGTTCTTCAACAGTAACGAGATGCGTTACCTTTGCCACAGCACCGCGAGTAGCAGGTGTGTCGGCAAGTTCAACTGAATGATGCATTTTCTTGAGTCCAAGAGCTTTGATAACCGCCCTCTGCTTGGGGTTTGAACCTATTACGCTCTTGGTCAAAGTTATCTTTAACATTTTTGCCATTTCACGTGCCTCCTAACCCAAGATTTCTTCGGGGCTCTTGCCTCTAAGCTTAGCAACCTTCTCTACGGTCATGAGATTCTTAAGTCCTTCCATGGTAGCCATAGCCATATTTCCCGTGTTGCTGGATCCAAGAGACTTAGCTCTTACGTCCTGAACGCCGGAAGCTTCAAGCACTGCTCTCACGGATGATCCTGCGATAACTCCTGTACCTGGAGCTGCAGGCATGATCAGAACTCTTCCTGCTCCATAAAGTCCGGTTACTCTATGCGGTACTGTTGTACCAACTGTCGGAACCTCGATGAGATTCTTCTTTGCGTCTTCGGTCGCTTTTCTTACAGCCTCAGGAATTTCCTGCGCTTTTCCAAGACCGACTCCAACGTGTCCGGCGTGGTCACCCACAACTACGGTTACGCTGAATCTCATATTCCTGCCGCCCTTAACAGTTTTTGCAACACGTCTAATGCTGACGATGTTTTCTGTAAGTTCCAGCTTGGATGTATCCATTGTATTACGCATTCTTTCCCTCCTGTTAGAATTTAAGTCCGCCCTCACGAGCGCCCTCAGCAAGTTCCTTCACACGGCCGTGATACAGGAAGCCTGCTCTATCAAAGGCCACTTCTTCGATTCCCTTGGCAAGTGCCTTCTTGGCAATCGCCTCGCCTACCTTCTTGGCGGCCTCTTTGTTCCCACCATTCTCGATTCCGAGATCCTTATCGATTGAAGATGCAGCACAGAGTGTTGTCATATTCACATCATCGATAATCTGGCAGGATATGTTTTTGTTTGACCTGAAAACGCATAGTCTTGGTTTCTCAGGAGTTCCGGTTAAATTTGTTCTGACACGCTTATGTCTTTTTATGCGTCTGTCATTTCTGCTCATATTAGCCATTTCACTTCACTCCTTTCCTAATTATGCGCCGGCGCCGGTCTTACCTTCTTTACGACGGATCTGTTCGCCTTCATATCTGATACCCTTACCCTTATATGGTTCAGGCTCTCTCCATGCGCGAATGTTAGCCGCGTAATTTCCGACCAGGCTCTTGTCGATGCCCTTGACCAAAATGGTTGTGGCATCCGGAGTTTCGGTGGTTATGCCTTCCGGATCTACCATCTCAACAGGATGTGAATATCCGAGCTGCATTACGAGCGTGTTACCCTTCTTCTCGGCTCTGTAGCCTACGCCCTCGAGCAGAAGCTTTCTCTCAAATCCCTGAGAAACTCCTTCTACCATGTTGGCGATAAGGGTTCTCGCAAGACCGTGCTGCGATCTTACGGTTCTTTCATCGGAATCTCTGGTTACTTCCAGACCGTCTTCCTTCATTTCAACTTTTACAAGTTTGCTTACCTGTCCCTGGAGCTCGCCCTTGGGACCCTTTACTGTAACCAAGTTGTTATCGTCGACTTTTACTTCTACGCCGGCAGGTATGGCTACAGGTTTCTTTCCTATTCTGGACATCCTTCTACCTCCTACCAAACATAGCAGATTACTTCGCCGCCGACTCCGAGCTTACGAGCTTCTTTGTCGCTTACAACACCCTTGGATGTGGAGATGATTGCGATACCAAGTCCACCAAGTACCTTTGGGATGTCGTTGGCCTTGGCATAAACCTTGAGGCCCGGCTTACTAATCTTCTTGATTCCGTTGATAACTTTTTCTTTGTTAGCGCCATACTTCATTTCAACTTTGATCATGCCCTGCTTATTGTCTTCAACTACCTCAAAGTTCTTAATGAAGCCTTCGTTCAGAAGGATCTCCGCAATAGACTTCTTCATCTTTGATGCGGGAATCTCTACTGTATCGTGACCTACGATATTGGCGTTTCTGATTCTTGTTAGCATATCCGCAATGGGATCTGTCATAGTCATATCGTTTTTCTCCCTTCTCGCGCAGTTCGGCCGAGGCCGCTTACGCAAAAATCATTATCTTACCAGCTTGCCTTTTTAACTCCAGGAATCTCGCCCTTATAAGCAAGTTCTCTGAAGCAAATACGGCAGACACCATACTTCTTGAGTACGGCATGAGGTCTTCCGCAGATTCTGCACCTTGTATATGCTCTTGTTGAGTACTTTGGTGTCTTCTGCTGTTTTACCTTAAGTGATGTCTTTGCCATGATATCCTCCTACTTCTCAAACGGCATTCCGAGGAGTTCAAGCAGAGCCTGAGCTTCTTCGTCCGTCTTTGCTGTTGTGGTGAATACGATGTTCATTCCCTTGATCGATTCTACATCGTCGTAGTTGATTTCCGGGAAGATGAGCTGTTCCTTGATACCCATGGAATAGTTTCCACGACCGTCAAAGGAATTCTTGCTGACACCCTTAAAGTCTCTAACTCTCGGAAGAGAGATGTTGAAGAACTTATCGATGAATTCGTACATATTGTCGCCACGAAGTGTGACCTTGCAGCCTACAGGCATTCCCTGTCTAACCTTGAAGTTAGCGATGGACTTCTTTGCCTTTGTGATAACCGGTCTCTGACCGCTTATGATTGACAATTCCTGAACTGCAGACTCCATAATCTTGGAGTTATCCTTGGCTTCGCCAAGTCCCATGTTGATTGTTACCTTTACAAGCTTTGGAACTTCATTTACGTTTTCGTATTTGAATTTTTCCTTGAGTGCAGGGAACACATCTTTCTTATAGGTTTCTCTAAGTCTTGCTGCCAAAATTCTCTCCTCCTTTCTTAGTCTATTTTTTCGCCGGTCTTACGATTGACTCTGACTTTTTCTTTGCCAGTTCCCTTGTAACCGACCTTTACGGCCTTCTTGGCCTTGGTGTCATAAAGCATTACGTTGGAAGCATCTATAGGACCTTCAACATGCATAATCTGTGCTTCTTGAATTTTTCTGGTCTGCTTCTGATGCTTGGTCTGTACGTTTACGCCTTCTACGATAACGCGGTTGTCCTTCGGATAAGCGCGAAGCACTTTTCCTGTGGCTCCCTTATCTTTTCCGGCGATGACCACTACTGTATCTCCTGTTTTGATTCGCATCACAAACCTCCTACAGTACTTCCGGTGCAAGGGAGACAATCTTCATGAACCCTCTGTCACGGAGCTCTCTCGCTACCGGTCCAAAGATACGAGTTCCTACAGGAGTCTTGTCTTCTTTATCCTTGATGATGACTGCAGCGTTCTGATCAAATTTCACATAGCTGCCGTCAGCACGTCTTGCACCCTTCTTGGATCTAACTACTACCGCTTTGACTACGTCGCCCTTCTTAACGAGACCACCTGGTGTGGCATCCTTTACGGCGCAGACAATAACGTCGCCGATATTGGCATACTGACGGGATGTTCCGCCAAGTATTCTGATGCAAAGCAATTCCTTGGCTCCGGAATTGTCAGCAACTCTTAATCTTGTTTCAGTCTGAATCATTCCGTGCCTCCTTACTTAGCCTTCTCTACGACTCCGACCAGTCTCCATCTTTTGTCCTTGGACAAAGGTCTTGTTTCCATGATTCTGATCTTGTCGCCTACGTTGCATTCGTTGTTTTCGTCGTGAACCTTGAGTTTCTTGGTTCTCTTTACGGCCTTACCGTAGAGAGGATGCCTTACGAAATCTTCGATAGCAACTACAACAGTCTTGTCCATCTTGTCGCTTACTACGACGCCGACTTTGCTTTTTCTTCTATTTCTTTCTGCTGCCATTTTGCTTATCCTCCTTTCCGTTAGGCACGAGCCTTTTCAAGCTCTTTCTCTCTGATGATTGTTTTAACTCTTGCTATGTTTCTCTTAACCTCTCTCATCTTTACCGGGTTCTCGAGTTGACCGGTAACATGCTGGAATCTGAGGTTAAAGAGTTCCTGCTTCATCTTATCGAGCTCAGCGCTGAGTTCAACATCTGTCATTTCTCTGATCTTATTCAGTTCCATTATGCTTCACCACCCTCTGCTAAGCCTTCTCTCGCCATAAATTTGGACTTAACCGGGAGCTTGTGGCTCGCCAGTCTCATAGCTTCTCTTGCCTGAGCTTCTGTAACCTCACCGATCTCGAACATTACGCGACCCGGCTTAACTACTGCTACCCAGTACTCAGGAGCACCCTTACCGGAACCCATACGGACTTCGGCAGGCTTCTTTGTCACTGACTTATGCGGGAATATCTTGATATATACCTTACCGCCTCTCTTGATAGATCTGGTCATAGCGATACGAGCAGCTTCTATCTGATTGGAGGTTATCCAGCCACATTCAGTGGCTACCAGACCGTAATCACCGTAGGTAACAGTATTACCTTTGGTGGCTACGCCCTTCATTCTGCCTCTATGAACTCTTCTGTGTTTAACGCGTTTTGGCATTAACATGGCGAAGTTCCTCCTTCCTGTTACTCTTCGGTGTTAACTGTTTCTTCAGCGGCAGCCTCTACTGCTTCAGCAGCTTCCGGAGCAGCTTCTACTACTTCTTCAACTACTTCCTGAGCAGCTTCTTCTACCTGAGCCTCTTCAACCTGTCCTTCTGTCTGTGGTCCATCTACCTGACCCTCTTCTTCGACAACCGGAACAACCTTCTTGGCTCTTACTCTCTGTTCAGCAGCCTTTGGAATGGCTGGCTTGTTATCTCTCGGAGTGCGCTCACGACGCTCGCCACCCTGACGACCGCCTTCCTTGCTCTGACGGGAAGATCTTCTGTCGCCGTCTCTTCTGTCACGACGATTTCTGTCTCCTCTTCTTCCGTCTCTGCCTTCGGAACGCTGCTCTTTCTTTTCTTCTCTTACGGCTCCCTGGAGACCCTTGTCGAGGATTTCTCCGTGGTTGATCCAAACCTTGATACCGATCTTTCCGTATGTGGTATCAGCTTCGGCAAAACCGTAATCGATGTCGGCTCTGATTGTATGAAGCGGAACATTACCCTCTGAGTATTTTTCGGATCTGGCGATTTCCGCGCCGCCGAGACGACCTGCGCAAACAACCTTGATTCCCTTTGCTCCGGCCTTCATAGTTCTCTGAATGGCCTGCTTCATAGCTCTTCTGAAAGAGATTCTCTTTTCGAGAGCCTGAGCTACGCTTTCTGCTGTGAGCTTTGCATCGAGCTCAGCGCGCTTAACTTCTTCGATGGAGAGTTCAACGGTCTTTCCGGTGAGCTTTACGAGAGCTGCCTTGAGCTCATCAGCGCCTGTTCCGGACTTTCCTACTACCATACCGGGTCTTGCAACCAGTGTAGTAACTCTTACTTTGTTTTCAGCGGCTCTCTCGATAAGAACTCTTGCAACGCCTGCAGCATAGAGCTTCTTTTCGATGTATTTTCTAATCTGGTTATCTTCTACCAGCATATCGGCAAAGACACCCTTACCGGCATACCATTTGGAATCCCAGTCTTTGATGACGCCGACTCTCAATCCATGTGGACTTACTTTCTGACCCATTGATTCCTCCTATTACTCTGCATTTCTTTCCTTAAGAGTTACGCCTACGTGGCTTGATCTCTTAAGAATCTTGGATGCGCTACCTCTGGCTCCGGCTCTCCATCTCTTCATGGTCGGTCCCTGGTTGGCGTAGATCTCAGCTACATAGAGCTCGTCACGATTCATCTCGTGATTGTTCTCTGCGTTTGCTGCTGCCGAAAGGACAACCTTTTCAAAGATTTCGGAACCCTTACCCGGTGTGAACTTGAGGATTGTAAGGGCCTCGTCCAAACTCTTGCCTCTAACAAGATCTGCAATAGGTTTCAGCTTGCTAGGAGACATTCTCACATATTTTGCAATTGCTTTTGCTTCCATAATATATATCTCCCTTTCTTACTTAACCTTTGAGTTCTTGTCTCCGGCATGGCCTCTGAATGTTCTCGTCGGAGCGAACTCTCCGAGTTTGTGGCCTACCATGTCCTCGGTAACATAGACCGGAACGTGTTTCTTTCCATCATGAACCGCAATTGTATGTCCTACAAATTGAGGGAATATGGTGGAGGATCTTGACCAGGTCTTTACGACTTTCTTCTCGTTTGCTGCGTTCATTTCCTCAACGGCCTTAAGCAGCTTCTTCTCGATGAAAGGACCCTTCTTAATAGATCTGCTCATTGTCTATGCTCCTTCCTTACTTCTCATTTCTTCTCTTAACGATGTACTGGTTAGACGGTTTGTTTTTCTTTCTCGTCTTATATCCCAGTGTCGGCTTGCCCCAAGGTGTAACAGGACCTTTACGTCCGATCGGAGCTCTACCTTCACCACCACCGTGTGGGTGATCGTTCGGGTTCATTACTGAACCTCTTACGTGAGGACGTCTGCCCATGTGGCGCTTACGTCCCGCTTTACCAATCTGGATATTTCCGTGCTCTTCGTTTCCTACTTCACCGATTGTGGCTCTGCAGTTAAGAAGAACTTTTCTTACTTCGCCGGAAGGAAGTCTTACCTGAGCATACTTCTCTTCCTTTGCCATAAGCTGTGCGCTGTTTCCTGCTGATCTTGCAAGCTGTGCACCCTTTCCAGGCTTCATCTCGATGTTGTGGATGATTGTACCTACAGGGATGTTTGCAAGCGGAAGTGCGTTTCCAACTTTGATATCGGCTTCCGGACCGGAGAAGATTACATCTCCTACCTTGAGACCGTTCGGAGCGATGATGTATCTCTTCTCACCGTCTGCGTAGGTCACGAGCGCGATATTGGCTGATCTGTTCGGATCATATTCTATAGTAGAAACATTACCAGGAATGCTATCCTTATTTCTCTTGAAGTCTACTATTCTGTATTTAGGTCTTGTGCCGCCGCCTCTATGTCTTACAGTGATCTTACCCCTCGAATTTCTTCCTGCATGTTTCTTTAGGGTTACTGTAAGGGACTTTTCCGGCTTATCTGTCGTAATCTCCTCAAATGTGGAGACCGTCATTCCTCTTAGTCCCGGTGAGGTCGGGTTATATTTTTTAACTCCCATTATTCCTACCTCCTATTACAGATTCTCGAAGAATTCGATGGGCTTGCTGTCAGCAGAGAGAGTGATGATTGCTTTTTTGTAAGCAGCTCTTCTTCCAATGTTGCGACCCATTCTCTTCAGCTTGCCGTCATAATTGGCAACGTTTACTTTCTTTACTTCTACGCCTTCAAAGATTTCTTCGACAGCCTGTTTGATTTCTGTCTTGTTTGCGTCAACCGCAACTTTGAAAGTGTATTTCTTTTCCGGTGCCAGTCCCATGCTGCGCTCGGAGATGACCGGTTTAAGTATCACATCGTATGGACTTCTCATTACTTGTACACCTCCTGGATTTTCTCAACAGCATCCTTTGTGAGGATCAGGCTTCCATGGTTTACGATTTCATAAACGTTCATGGTAGTTGCGAGAGCAGTTCTGACTCCCGGAATATTTGCTGCTGAACGAACTACGTTGTCGTTCTTATCCGCGGTTACGATCAAAGCTTTCTTTTCTGCTCCGATGTTGCCGAGGATTTCTACCATCTTCTTTGTCTTTGGTTCTTCAACTTCGAGTTTGTCGAGGACGATTATTTCTTTGTCCTGAACCTTTGCCGAAAGAACCGACTTGAGAGCGAGTCTCTTGAGTTTCTTTGGAACCGCATAGCTATAGTCCCTTGGCTTTGGTGCAAATACCACACCGCCTCCTACCTGCGAAGGGTCTGTGGAACTACCCTGTCTGTGGCGACCTGTACCCTTTTGTCTAAAAGGCTTGCGTCCGCCTCCTCTTACTTCGCCTCTTGTCTTTGCGGACTGGGTTCCCTGTCTCTGGTTTGCCAAGTAGTTAACTACTACGGCGTGTACGGCATCCTGATTTGGTTCGATACCGAATATCTCATCACTGAGTTCAATGGTTCCGGCTTCCTTACCGTCCATGTTCATCATTGTGATCTTTGCCATTTTCTATTCCTCCTTCCCCGGTCCTATTTCTGGCCCTTGATGGCGTAGCGGACTCTTACGAGACTTCCGTTACCTCCGGGAACCGCACCCTTGATGAGCATCAGGTTCCTGTCGGTGTCTACTTTCACCAATTTGACATTCTGTACTGTAACGGTCTCGCGTCCCATTCTACCCGGGGACTTGTTGCCCTTGAATACTCTCGAAGGATAGGTACCACCGGCGAGCGCGCCGTGAAGTCTCTTATGCTTGGAACCGTGAGTCATAGGGCCTCTGTGATGGCCGTGTCTCTTGATGTTACCCTGGGTTCCTTTACCCTTGGATGTTCCGATTACATCCATCAGGCTTCCTTCTTCAAAATCGGCAACTGTTATTTCCTGTCCGACTTCATAGGTCTCGCCTTCTTCTACGGTGAACTCCGCAACATACTTCTTTGGAGCTACGCCGCTCTTGTCAAAGTGACCTTTCATCGGCTTATTGGTTCTCTGTTCCTTTTGGTCTTCGTAACCGACCTGTACTGCATTGTATCCGTCGGTCTCGACTGTCTTAACCTGAGTAACCACCTCAGGTCCTGCCTGGATTACTGTTACCGGGATGACCTCGCCGGACTCGGCGAAAATCTGAGTCATTCCGATTTTCTTGCCCAATATGGTTTTCATTCATTTCCTCCTTTGCATTGGACCGCGCATCTCGCTTTTAGTTCATAGCTCAGCGCGTTCTTACAGTTGTTAGAGCTTGATTTCGATGTCGACGCCTGCCGGAAGATCAATCTTCGTAAGTGCATCGGTTGTCTGAATCGTGGCGTTTGTGATGTCAATCAGTCTCTTGTGAGTTCTCTGTTCGAACTGCTCACGGCTGTCCTTATACTTGTGAACCGCTCTCAGGATTGTTACCACTTCCTTCTCTGTCGGTAGCGGAATCGGTCCCGATACGTCAGCTCCAGTCTTGATTGCCGTTTCAACAATCTTCTTAGCGGACTGGTCTAAGAGCGCGTGATCATACGCCTTAAGCTTGATTCTGATTTTTTGAAGTTCGCTCATTTTCTTCCTCCTAAATTTCTGTACTGTTTTCGCTATTCTCGTACAAGGCTTTTCTTGTCCGATTTTGCGGCGCGTGTTTTGATTGCTGATTCTTGGCTATTTTTCAATGTTTATAGCTGGCTGTTCAGCAGGTCGCTTGCTCGGTACACGCGTCCGTGCGTTTCTTTGTTTTTTACGCAAATCAAATCGGCGAAAGGCCCTCGCCTCCGTCATGCGGAGACAATTCTCGGCGGAAATTACCTGATAGCTCAGCAACTTCCCGCTTCAACGCCTAAAGCAAGCCTTCATAGTATATTATAATGAAAAACTAAATTCAAGAGTTTTTTGCAATTTTTTTAGGTCGAATTGTCTGACTTTTTTAGATCAAAAAAGCCCTGTTTTCAAGGGCTCTAGGGTTCGTATTCCGTACACGTATTTAGGCGTTCGTTTTATGTGTAAATTATGCACAATATGTGGTGTTTCCCTGCTTGAAAATGCCTAAATATCCGCATTTTCAAGATTTCGGCTATACCAAGGCGCGAACGCCTCAAATGACATTCCGCTCGCATAATAGGCCTTTGCGACCTCAGGAGTGCCCACAAATCTTATATGCCAGCTCTCATACGGGAAGTCCAAAACAAAGCCAAACTCAGGCAAAACCGCGTGGATCATGCCAAATATCTCGGTTTGGGCGTTCATTGCGACGTTCTCGTCTATAACCACGCCATCGACAATAAGGCAAAGATCAACCGCAAGGCCTGTATGGTGCTCGCTGCTTCCGGGAGCCGCCGCATAATACAGGGCATATGCAGAACCATGTTCAGCCGTAAGCTCATCTATGATATCCTGCTGCCCCTGTATGCTTCGATAGCCGTAATCCAGATCAACTATTATCCCCTCCTCCTTCTCGAGATATTTCTTAAGCTTTCTGTAATAATACCAAGTCCGCTCCTCTAGTTGCTTCTCCTGCCCGCGGTCGTTCACAACATCTATAACCTCGAAGTTCTCGTCTATATCTTCCTGTGTGATAGGATAAGCGTCGCTCACGACCACCAAATACTTTGCTATATCCAGATTCGCCGTTTCTTCCTCAATCCTCGCCGCTTCTTCCCTGTCCGCGTTCGCCTCCCGAATTATATCCTTTGTTTCTTTTGATGCCGCAACAAGATTATTGTCCCTTTTGGCCGCCCTCTCTTCCGAAACAGAAGACTTCACATATTCGTTCCAAGACAAGCTTTCGGAATCGTCCTTTGCAAAACACTTGCTCCAAACAAAGGCAAACAAAATAACCGCGACGGACACGCCGCAGATTATATACATTATTCTCTTTGCCTTGCCCTCTTTCTTTGTCATTTAATCAAACTGTCATTTAATCAAATTATTCGGCACATAGGCCTTTATAGAAACGCCGTCCTCAAGATACTCTTCCTCGAGTACCTCGCCATATTTCCTGATGCGCTTAAAGAGTTCGCCTTCGCTATACGCCACTATTCTTTCAATATACACCTTGTCCCCGCGAAGCGCATTTTCAATCGCTTCAAATAAATCGTTTATCCCTTCGCCCGTTGCCGCACTTATTTCTATAACAGCATCCGCCTCTTCATCCATGAGCGGAAGTTCACCGCAATCCTTAAGCAGATCCATCTTATTGAATGCGGTGATGATCGGTTTATCCTTAACCCCAAGCGTTTCAAGAGTGTCGTAGACGACTTCCTTGTGTAGCTCCGCATCTTCCGATGTCGCATCGACCATATGCAGAATCACGTCGGCATACTTTGCTTCTTCAAGCGTACTCCTAAACGCATCGATAAGCTGATGCGGGAGCTTGTTGATAAAGCCTACGGTATCCGTGAAGAGAATTTCTCTTCCGTTTGGAAGTCTGCAGACTCTCGTCGTTGGATCGAGAGTAGCAAAGAGTTTGTCCTCCGCAAGTATGTCTGCCGACGTAAGTCTGTTAAGAAGGGTCGACTTTCCTGCATTGGTATATCCGACTATCGCAACTATCGGCGTTGAACTCTCAAGGCGTTTCTTCCTCGTAGTCTCTCGCACATGCTTAAGCGATTTAACATCGGCAGTCAGTTTATCGAGGCGCCTCTGTATCGCACGCCTATCGGTTTCAAGTTTCGTTTCACCGGGACCACGTGTACCGATTCCGCCACCGAGACGAGAAAGCGCTGTGCCCTGTCCCGTGAGCCTCGAAGCCCTATACTTTAGCTGTGCCATCTCAACCTGAATCTTTCCTTCGCCCGTGGTCGCACGTCCTGCGAATATATCAAGAATCAGCATGGTTCTATCCACAACTTTGGTTTCAAGTATATCCGCGAGATTTCTATGCTGCGAAGGCGTGAGTTCATCGTCGCAGATAACCCCGTCAGCCTCGAGAAACTCAACCATCTCCTTCAGCTCGAGCGCTTTGCCCTTACCGATATACGTGGTTCTGTCCGGTTTCTCCATATTCTGAATCATATATGCGAGGGTCTCACCGCCCGCGGTATCCAGGAGCTCGGCGAGTTCGTTTATCGATGCCTCAGCCTTTTCCTCTTCACCACAAGAAACGGCAAAGAGAATATACTTCTCCCTGCCATCTCCCGAATCTACGTTATATAGTTTTGTTTCTCTTTCGTAACTCACTTTTTCAGTTTCTCGTCAGTCTTCTTCTGGAATTCTTCACAATCCACGATAAAACGTTCGTGCGTTCCTTCTCCAATCTTTCCAACCTCGTCATATACATTCGCATTAAACAAAAGTCTTCTTCCGTCGACTTCGACGAGTTCGGTTTCACAAACCACTCTCATACCAACAGGGGTAGCGGCAAGATGCTTTATATTGAGTTCTGTACCCACGGTACCCTGACCAACTTCCAGTTCAGCCGCAACGCTGGCCTGCGCAGTATCTTCTATCAGCAAAATCATCGCGGGCGTAGCATATACATCTATAGATCCGCTTCCGAGTTTCTTCGCTGTATTATCCTTTGTTACAAGTTCCTCTTTTCTTCCTTTGATTCCTACTTCCAACATGGGCCACCTCATTTTACGCTTACTTCGCCTGCCAAAACCTTTTTGTAATCCTCATAGTTCTTTCTGAGTAGTTCCGGCGTATCGAGTTCATAAGGACATTTGGAACTGCATTGATGACAGTTTATGCAGTCCTCTATCTTCTTCATTTCGTTCTGCCAATGTTCCGAGAGCCATGCCGCTGACGGAGCGCGCCTCAGCATGAGCGACATGCGCGCGCAGTTGTTTATTGTAATTTCCATCGGACAAGGCATGCAGTATCCGCATCCTCTGCAGAACTCACCCGCGAGTTCTTTTCTCTCCTTGGCTATATACTCCGCAATCTCATCTGTCATCGCAGGCGTATCATCCATATACGAGAGCCATTCCTCGAGTTCGCTCATCTTCTGAATTCCCCAAATCGGAAGCACGTTATCGTATTCCATCATGAACGCCATGGCTGCGTCAGAGCGATTGATAAGTCCTCCGGCAAGTCCCTTCATGGCAATATATCCGACGTTGTTCTTTTTGCAAAGGTCAACAAGTGCGATTTCTTTGTCCGAAGAAAGATAACTGAACGGAAACTGGAGCGTGTCATATAAATCGGACTCCGCAATATCGTAGGCAACCTGAAGCTTATGCGCGGTAATCGCGATATGCCTTATCTTGCCCTGTTCCTTGGCCTTAACCATACACTCATACATTCCCGTTCCGTCATCAGGCGCATAGCATCTATCCGCCATATGAAATTGATAAACATCAATATAGTCCGTCCCGAGAGTCCTGAGAGATGTATCTAAATCCTCCCAAAACTTTTCCGGAGTCTTGGCCTGAGTCTTTGTTGCGATATAAATCTTATCGCGCATTCCCGAGAAAGCCGCGCAGAGCTTTTCTTCGCTGTCGGAGTATGCCCTTGCCGTATCAAAATATCTCATGCCGCCATCATAGGCACGTCTAAGTATCTTAACAGCCTCGTCTTTTGTTACGCGCTGCACAGGGAGCGCACCAAACGCATTCTGCGGAACCGTTATACCGCTTCTGCCGAGAGTAATGTTTCTCATCGTTTACCTCCTACGCATCCCTATTATACACAGCCTTGACATGCTCGCGTTTGCGATAGAGAATCGCCCAAAGCATCGCGAGATCCAGCACCGCAAAAATAACTATAACCATTCTCTTATCCATATGATCCGCCATGAGTCCCGCAAAGAACTGTCCAAGCAGCGAACCCGTCGTGCTTATAACCTGGAACGCTCCGTTGAAACGTCCCTTCTTTTCGTTCGGAACATATGACTGTGTCGTCGATATCCTGATATTGTATGATGTCATCGAAAGCATTCCAGACAGCGCCATCAGTATAATCATAACAACTATCGGTGTGAACAAATATGTCGCCGCAATTACGGTGATCGCAGCATAAACAAAGAATGTAATATTAAACTTCTTTTCTTTCGGTATTTTATTTTTGTAATGGAAAGCTCCGGCGATTACCCTTCCGAGCACCGATGCTCCCTGTATGAAAATAAAAATATAGTCACCATTAGTGAAGCGCTCTCGGAAATACGGAAGTCCCACAACCTGTCCTGCACCGCCGTCCAAATTCAAGAAGAAAAAGTAAACGGCAATAAAGAAAAGACCCTTCTCCGACCAAAGATACTGCATACCTTCGACAAAGGTCTCTTTGTACTGCTTGAGTCCGAAATGTTCTTCCTTCTTCTTGGTATAGTTCTCGTCGACCTTGACCTGCATCTCAAAGAGTGCCGCGACAAAGAAGAATACCGCGTCCACCATATAGAGCTTTGCAATACCGATATTATGATAGAGAAAAACCGAAACCGGCGTGACGGCCATTATCAAAGAGTCGAGCGTGCTCGATATCGAGTACGCCTTTGACATATTGCCTTCCGTAACGAGCATCGGATAAAGGCTCTCAAACGCAACCCTATACGTCGCGTTGATGCACCCCAGTGTTATGCATCCAAGGAGCAGCAAAGGATATGTAATCGATCCCCTGGAAAGAATAATACCAAACGTCATATATATCGCAGCCGAAGTAAAGTCCAACATAAATATAGTTCTACGGCGCGAGAATTTATCGAGCAGCGGACCTACTATTGTCGGCACAATAATACTCGGTATCGTCGTCGCAATCATAAACAGCGAAAACAAAAATACCGATTCAGTGAAATCCAAAATCATAAGTCCCGACGCAAATCCGGAAATAACCGTTCCGAATAGCGATACCGCAGACCCGATCGTGATTATTGTGAAATTCCTGGTCCAAAGCGGATTCTTCTGCTCGTTCATACCTAATATTATTCTATTTCAAGAACCACATATTCCTTATCTTCCACCGCCTTCTTGAGCACCTCGTCGGTTACGCTCTCTTCTGCGGTTACGATGGCGGTACCCGCCTCGTGGCTTACTTCAGCGGATTCAACACCCTCTATTTCTTCAAGCGCTTTCTTGACTGCGGCTTCGCAGTGCATGCACATCATACCTTCGATTTTCATTGTCTTTTTCATTTTGTTTCCTCCGTTATTTTCATCGTTATTAACTATCGTTTCGCTTTCAATCGTTTCGGCATTGGCATCTACAGCTGCCTCAGTGCTCATTTTATTCTCGTTCTGTTTCTTAGGCTTATCTCCACTCGCATCGTGTATATTAAATAGATTCAACCTCAGCGCATTTGTTACCACAAAGAAACTGGAAAGGCTCATGGCGGCAGCGCCAAACATCGGGCTTAGCTCAAGTCCAAACGGTTTAATGAGTGCGCCCGCCGCAAGCGGTATTCCGATTACGTTATAGAAGAATGCCCAGAAAAGATTCTGGTGGATATTCCTAAGCGTCGCGCGAGAAAGTCTGACCGCAGCCGATACGTCCGTCAATTTGCTGTTCATGAGAACGACATCCGCAGCGTCTATCGCAACATCCGCTCCTGCACCGATAGCTATACCCATATCTGCACGGGTGAGCGCAGGCGCGTCGTTGATGCCGTCGCCGACCATTGCTACCTTGCCCTCTTTCTGAAGGTTTCTGATAACCTCCTCCTTACCCTCGGGAAGAACGCCCGCTATAACCTGATCGACTCCGGCTTGACTTCCAATCGTCTGCGCCGTGCGTTCATTGTCTCCCGTGAGCATCACGACTTTGATGCCCATATTCTGAAGTTCTTTGATCGCCTGCGGACTATCGTCCTTAATTGTATCCGCAACGGCGATAATTCCGAGAAGCCTGTCGTCCGCAGCAAAGTAAAGGCAGGTCTTTCCTTCTTCCGAAAGCGTATTCGCCTGCGATTTCATATCCTCGCCAACTTCCGCAACATCTTCTATGAATTCCAATTTGCCGCCCGAGATTGCATACCCGTTAAAGCGCGATTTCTTGGCATATTCCGAATCGTCTTTTAAAACTCCGCGCAGACCGTTCCCCGGAAGAACCTCAAACTCATCCGCATTAACATGCTTCTTAATCGAATAAGAAGCTTTCTCTTCAAACAGACTCTCTCGAGTTCTGTCTCCTTCCACGGCTGCGACTATCGCCTTTGCCAGAGGATGCTCACTCTTTCTTTCGATAGCATAGGCTGCAATTACGAGTTCCTCTCTGTCCACTCCCTCGGACGGTATGATGTCCGTAACTCGCGGTTCACCGCTCGTAATAGTTCCCGTCTTGTCGAGTGCAATTATATCCACCCTCCCTGTCTCCTCGAGAGACACGGCGGTCTTAAACAGTATTCCGTTCTTGGCTCCAACGCCGTTACCGACCATAATCGCAACAGGTGTAGCGAGGCCGAGCGCACAAGGACAGCTTATAACCAAGACAGAAATCGCTCTCGCGAGCGCATACCCCGCAGTCTGTCCGACCAAAAGCCAAATTGTGAGCGTTACAAGCGCTATTCCTATAACAACCGGAACAAAAATTCCGGAAACCCTGTCCGCGATTTTTGCAATCGGAGCCTTTGTCGCGGCGGCATCGCTGACCATTTTGATTATCTTTGACAAAGTCGTGTCCTCACCTACGTGAGTCGCACGGCATTTTATATATCCGGACTGATTTGTGGTTGCGGCGGAAACTCTGTCGCCGACAATCTTATCCACCGGTATGGATTCGCCCGTGAGAGCGGCCTCGTTAACGGCGCTCGTTCCATCAACTATAATTCCGTCGACAGGAATGTTCTCTCCGGGACGTACGATAAACACATCGTCCACCTTCACCTGCGAAATCGGAATCTCTACTTCTATCCCCTCGTGAAGAACCACCGCAGTCTCCGGCGCAAGCTTCATTAGGCTCTTAAGCGCATCGGTCGTCTTGCCCTTGGAACGCGCCTCAAGCATTTTACCGACGGTAATGAGAGTCAAAATCATTGCGGCGGATTCAAAATAGAGATCGTGCATATTGCCATGTGCAAAGAGCACATAGACGCTCCAGCCGAACGCGGCGGCGGAACCGAGCGCAACGAGCGTATCCATATTAGGCGCTCTGTGAATCAGACCCTTAAATCCGCTCGTAAAAAATTTTTTGTTTATAACCATAACTATGGCGGCAAGTATCATTTGAAGTACGCCAAGAATCATATGGTTATTCTCAAGGAATGAAGGAATCGGCCAGCCCCACATCATATGTCCCATGGAGATATACATGAGGAGAGCCAAGAAGGCGATGGATGTAATCAAGCGCTTCTTAAGAATCGGTGTCTCGCGATCAGCAAGCATTTCTTCCTCTTTTAGCGCGGCACCATAGCCCGCATTCTCAACCGCCGCAATTATATCTTCGGTCGATGCAGTCCCTTCGACTCCCATAGAGTTTGTGAGCAAGCTAACAGAGCACGACTCCACTCCCGGAACCTTGCTGACTGCTTTTTCAACTCTGGCCTGACATGCGGCGCAGCTCATTCCTGTTACAAGATATTGCTCCATAAACTCCTCTTTAAGTATCACTTGAGTATCACTTGGTAAACTCGTGCTTTCTCTTTTTTACCACCAAAAGATAGTATAAAACCATCGTCACGCAACATACAACCCAACCTACCGGATATCCTCTTGCTACGGTTATAGGTGTGTTTGCGTAGAAACGCGTTATAAGGAACAGATAAATCTGCCGAACGATAACAAATCCAAATATCATGATGAACATCGGCCCCTTGGAGTCGCCGCGTCCCCTTACCGCACCCGCAAGAGTGTGGTTGATGCTGTTCGCAAGGAGGAAAAATACGTTTGCCTTAATAAACATCGATCCGTATTTTATAACCTCTGCATCCTTCGTAAATATTCCGTTTGCCTCCGTGGAAAATGTAAACAGCAAAATCGAAATCACAAACGTCACGCCAAAGGAAACGCTGACCGCCACGGTTGTTCCTCTGTTCGCACGCTGTATATCTCTCGCCCCCATGTTTTGGCTGACAAATGTCGTCGCAGCATTTGACATGCTGTTTATCGGAAGAAAGAGAAATTGATCCAGCTTGTTATAACAGCTCCATCCCGCCATGACCGATGATCCAAAATAGTTTACATACGACTGAACGAATGTATTTGAAAGCGCGGTTATGGTGCTCTGAATAGCTGCGGGAAGACCAACTTTTACAATCTGTGAAAGTATTCCCTTGTCTATTTTCAAATCCGGCCACGTGAGCTTGTATATATCCTTTGTCTTAGTAAGCAGGGTTATTACGAGCGCCGCCGATATGAACTGCGCAACTATTGTTGCAAGCGCAACGCCTATAACTCCCATCTTAAAAAGAACCACAAATGCAATATCCAAAACGATATTGAGAATGCTGCAGACTATAAGGAAGTACAGCGGTCTCTTGGTATCTCCCACGGCCCTCAGTATTCCGCTCGCCATATTGTAGATCATGAGCCCTGAGATTCCCGCCATATACGTCCTCAGATAAATCGTGGCGTCGGGCATTACATCGTCCGGCGTCGCCATGAGTCTAAGCATCGGTTTTACGGAAAGAACCCCAAACACGGTAAAGAACGCCCCCAGTATCAATGTCATAGACATAGTCGTTTCGATTGACCTATGAAGCTTCTCAAAATCCTTTGCTCCAAAACTTCTAGCAATTACAACGCTCGCTCCAATAGAAAAACCATTGAAGAAAAACACGACCATGTTGATGATCATGGTCGTGGAACCTACCGCAGCCAGCGCTTCTTTTCCAACGTAATTCCCCACAACTATCGTATCTACGGTGTTATAGAGGAGTTGAAATACATTGCCCAATAGGAGCGGAAGCGCAAACAGTATTAACTGGGACAGGATACCTCCCTTTGTCATATCCCTGGTAGTTGTTTGAGACATTTTATCTGATAGCGGTCTCCAATGCCACTTCCATCATATGCTTCATCGAATTCTGTCTCTCCTCCGATGTCAGCTCTCCCTTCTTAACAAAGGAGTCGGAAACCGTAAGAAGACAAGCCGCCTTCTTTCCGGTAACATTCGCATTGTGGAAGAGCGCAAAGCTCTCCATCTCTACCACCTGCGTTCCTTTTTCCTTGATAAGTCCCTCGTGGTATGGACTTTTGTCCTCTCTATAAAATACGTCCGACGAATGAACTCGTGCAGTCTTAAGCTTAATTCCAAGCTCCTCTGCAGTCGCCTCAATCTTCGCGTTGAGTTCTAAATCCGGATAGAGAATATCGTCTTCACATCCCCCCTGAACCTTTGCGTAGGAGGATTCGCTCCAAGCGCTGTCCGCAAGAACTACATCGTTAAGATCCAGTTCCTCAACATAAGCACCGGTGGAACCTACTCTGATGATTACGTCGACATCGTATTTTGTGAAAAGCTCGTATGAGTAAATACCTATCGACGGCATTCCCATTCCGCTTCCCATCACGGATACCGGATGTCCCTTATATGTTCCGGTGTATCCGAGCATATTTCTGACGTCGGTAACGAGCTTTGCATCATCCAAAAAGGTCTCCGCTATCCATTTTGCGCGAAGCGGATCGCCCGGCATAATAACTACTTTTGCAAAGTCGCCTTTCTCTGCTCTGATATGCGGTGTTGCCATAAACTTTCTCCTTTACTCCAGCTTGCCCTTCAGGTGGGCTTCTATTCTGTGCACAACCATCTCAAGGGCAACGAGGTTTTCTCCACCCTCCGGAATGATTATGTCTGCGTATTTCTTTGTCGGCTCAACAAAGGCCTCATGCATGGGCTTGACCGTATTGAGATACTGACTCACTACGCTGTCGAGCGAGCGCCCTCTCTCTTTGATATCTCTCACGATACGCCTTAGGATTCTTACGTCCGCATCGGTATCTACAAAGAGCTTGATATCCATGAGATTTCTGAGTTCCTCCGAATAATAGATGAGGATTCCCTCCACCAGGATTACCGGTGTCGGATGAAGCGTCATCGTATTGTCCGTACGATCGTGAATTGTATAATCGTAAATCGGAATCTCAACAGGCTCGCCATTCTTAAGCTTCGCGATAGCCTCTGCCATCATATCATTATCAAAGGCATTCGGATGGTCGTAGTTGAGCTTCGTTCTCTCCTCGTAAGTAAGATCGTGCCTTTCCTTGTAGAAGCTGTCGTGAGTTATTACCGTGACGTTTTCTCCGAGGCGATTGACTATCTCTCTCGTGATGGTGGTCTTACCGGAACCGGTGCCGCCCGCTATTCCTATAACAATTATATTCTCCATGCTTTGCCCTCTTAATTAAGCGTTGTTAAACTTCTTTAGAAATCATGAAGTATGCACAGCCTCGTACGCCCGCACCGCTTGCGCCGACAGGGTTATAACCCCAAGCTTTGCTGCTGAACGCGGGACCCGCGATATCGAGGTGCAACCATTTATCCTTATAGTCTTCGTTTATGAACTTGTCCAAGAAGATTCCTGCGGTAAGCGCACCGCCCATTCCTCCGGGTACGGAATTCTTCACGTCTGCAACATCGGAGTTTATAAGCGGTCTCAGATGGTCGTTGAATTCCAGGATTGTATAGTTCTCGCCGCTGAGCGCAGAACCCTTCTTGAAATCCATCTGCAGATTGTAATTGTTTCCGATTATTCCTGCCGTATAGTCGCCGAGACCGACAACGCATGCACCCGTAAGCGTAGCCAGATCAATAATCATATCCGGCTGAACCATATCCTGCGCCCAGGACAGACAGTCCGCAAGCACAAGCCTTCCCTCTGCATCCGTATTGTTGACCTCTATCGTGACTCCGTTTCTTGCCTTCAGAACATCATCCGGTTTGTACGATTTTCCTCCGATTGCATTTTCCGTTGCGCCGAGCACAGCATGGACCTCAAACGGAAGCTCCAGTTCAGCAGCTGCTTTGATGATTCCCATGCAGGCAGCCGCTCCACCCTTGTCGGATTTCATATGGTACATCGATGTGCCGGGCTTAAGCGAAAGTCCGCCCGTGTCGTAGGTAAGTCCCTTTCCAACAAAGCAAATCTTACCCTGATATCTTCCGCCCGGTCTATAGTAGAGGTGAATAAGCCTCGGCTCGTGTGGGCTTCCCTGATTTACCGCAAGAAATGCATTCATTCCCTGCTCCTTGAGATAGTCCTTACCGAAGACTTCGCATTTAACGTTATAATACTCTTCCGCGAGTTTTTCGGAATCGGCCGCCATCTTTTCAGGTGTGTAAACCTGCGGCATTTCGTTTACGATATCCCTAGTGTAGTTTGTGGCCTCAGCAATCGCGCGTCCTCTCTTGAGCGCGGACTCTGCCGTTTCTTTGTCGCATCCGGTTACGCTTAAGAATACTTCTTTGATGCCGCACTTATCCGCTTCTTTCTTATACTTATCAAAGCTGTATGCCGCAAGAGTAAAGCCTTCCGCGACCGCGGCGAGTGCATTCTGCATTTCTTTTAACGCTGCCCCTGTTCCGCCCTGTGCGGCAGAGGATATAAGCCTCTGCATCTGGATTGTTTTAATCTTGTGGCCCTTGAGCGCATTCATCACCTTTGCGATTCCGAGCCTGAGCGTCTCCGGCGCGGTATCCTTTAGGCTGACATACACTCTTCTGGCCTCGGGAAGATCACAGATGGACCCATCCTTGAATCCGAGCATCTCCAGAGTTTCCCTGTCGGGGCAGTTTTCTATCTTATCATTGAGAACAAAGCGCAGCTCGTAATCGGCGTTTACTTTTTGATCGTTCTCCACCCACGTAAATTTCATCATTACCTCCGATGAATACCTTAACAATTAGTGTTTCTGATTGAATGCCTTTACTCCGGCGTAGCAAGCACTTTCCATGAGTTCCTCTTCGATTCTGAGGAGCTGGTTGTACTTGGCCACACGCTCACTTCTTCCCGGAGCACCTGTCTTAATCTGTCCGGTATTAAGTGCTACTGCGAGATCGGCGATTGTCGTATCCTCTGTCTCGCCGGATCTATGCGACACAACAGCGGTAAAACCTGCCTTGTGAGCCATCTTGATTGCTTCAATCGTTTCAGATACGGAACCGATCTGATTGAGCTTGATAAGAATAGAGTTTCCGCAAGCCTTCTCGATTCCCTTGGCGAGTCTCTTGGTGTTGGTAACAAAGAGGTCGTCGCCGACGATCTGAAGTCTGTCGCCGAGCTCCTTGGTCATGAGTTCCCAACCTGCCCAGTCTTCCTCGTCGAGACCGTCTTCGATCGAGTAAATCGGATATTTGTCAACGAGCGATTTCCAGTGAGCAACGAGAGTCTTGGAAGTGAATTTCTTTCCGCTTTTCGGCTGGAGATATTCGCCCTTCTTCTTGCCCTTCCATTCGCTTGCAGCAGCGTCCATCGCAAGAACAAAGTCCTTGCCCGGCTTATATCCGCAAGCCTTGATGGCCTTCATGATATAGTCGAGAGTTTCTTCGTCGCTCGAAAGGTTTGGAGCATATCCGCCCTCGTCGCCTACTCCCGTAGCGTAACCTTCTTCCTTGAGAATCTTTCCGAGCTTATGATAAACTTCCGCGCACCAGCGGAGTCCTTCTTTGAATGTCGGTGCTCCAATAGGCATTACCATGAATTCCTGTGTGTCAACGGTATTGGTGGCATGTGCGCCGCCGTTAAGAATATTCATCATAGGAACAGGAAGTGTGTTAGCTGAGACTCCACCGAGGAATCTATATAGCGGAATCTGGAGTGACTGTGCTGCAGCTCTCGCACACGCGATAGAAACAGCCAGAATTGCATTTGCACCGAATTTTGATTTGTCGTCGGTTCCGTCGGCGTCGATCATCGCCTGATCTACGGCATAGATGTCAGATGCGTCCATACCAAAGAGCAGATCATCGATTTCGTTGTTAACATAGTCAACAGCCTTCTGAACGCCCTTACCGTCATAGCGCTTTTTGTCGCCGTCTCTCAATTCAAGAGCTTCAA
>CACYQX010000011.1 GCA_902776725.1 uncultured Eubacteriales bacterium
CAGAACCTCTGCGCCTATCATAATCGGTATGGATATCAGTAAAATCTTACGTATGATCTTGCTCGTCTCGTCACATGTTTGATCGCCTGTGGCAAGTTTCTTCTTGATGTTATTCCTGTGTAGATAGTAGATGAAGATTATAAATGCAAGCGCTGCCGCAGCTCCGGCAGTCGCACCAAAGGCTGCCCCGGAGGCTGCGCTGTCGAGACCTTTTTTAATAAGGATTCCCGTAAGCGAAAGTCCGACGATTACCCTTACGAGCTGCTCAAGTATTTCCGTTAGAGCCGTCGGGTTCATATTCTGTCTTCCCTGGAAATATCCTCTGTACGCAGAGAGAAGCGATACCAGGAAGATTGCCGGAGCAATCGATCTTACGGCCTTTACCGCAAGCGGATTTCCTATATAGTTAGAAAGGCTTTCTGCACCAAAGAAGCATATGGCAGCAAACAAAAGTCCGACTCCGGTCATCAGAACCAAGAAGATATTGAATATCTTATGCGCGTTCCTGTTTCTTCCTACCGCGATATTTTCCGATACCATTCTCGAGAGCGCAACCGGAAATCCCGCCGTTGCCATTATGAGAAGCGCAGAATAAATAGTATAGGCAACCTGGTAATACGACATACCGAGTTCGCCGATCCAATTGGTAAGAGGTATTCTGAAAAACGCACCAATTATTTTAACGACAATACCGGCACCGCTGATAATAGCAGCGCCTTTTATCATAGTCTTTCCGCTTGAACTTGTCGGCCTTTGTTCTTCCATCGATGCCTAATCCTTTAACAATATTGACAGCACATTATATCACAAATCTTCTTTATTTCCCACCGTGGCGCGTTCAATCTGACCTTCGCGCAAAATTGACAAAACACCTATGGCCATATCAAGTTTATCTGCCTTATAGTCCTTCGGAGGAACGGAGTAAGAGACATACGCCCCCCTTCCCTCATGATATGAAATCCTGTTCTCGTATTCCTCGTTCATCTTAAAAATATCGTAGGCGCTTATGCTCGTTACTCCCGAAATCGGGATATAGATTTTTCCGTTCTGCTCATACACCTTTTCAACAAAAGCTTTGGTCGCGAGAGCTCTTATGAGAGAAATCTTAAGAAGGCTATTTGTCTCCTTTGGTATCTCTCCGAATCTGTCCACAAGTTCATCGAGGCAATCATTCATTTCATCTATCGAATCTATATCCGCAATCTTTTTGTACATGGAAAGCTTTGTTATTTCGTTTTCTATATACCAAGAAGGAATATTGGCGGTACTTTTAATCTCAACCGAAACATCCTCTGTCTTCTGCGGTATGAACTCTCCGCGCGCCTTTCGAGCAGCTTCGTCGACAAGTCTCATATAGAGCTCATAACCGACGTTCATCATATGTCCGCTCTGCTCGGCTCCGAGAATATTTCCGGCTCCTCTGAGTTCCATATCTCGCATGGCGATTTTAAATCCTGCACCAAACTCGGTAAACTCCTTAATCGCACGGAGACGTTTTTCTGAAAGCTCAGAGAGCACCTTATCCTTTTGGTACATCAGATAGGCGTAAGCCATTCTATTGGAGCGCCCTACTCGGCCCCTCAGCTGGTATAGCTGGGCAAGTCCGCATTTATCCGCATCAAGAACAACCATGGTATTTGCGTTTGGAATATCCAGTCCCGATTCTATTATCGTAGTCGCCACAAGTACATTTATTTCTCCGTCGATGAATTTATGCATCACCGATTCGAGAGTGCTTTCGCTCATCTGCCCGTGCGCAACGGCAACCTCGGCATCGGGAACAAGTTCTCTAATCTTGTCGGCAACCGAAAGAATTCCGCGCACGCGGTTGAACACCAAAAATACCTGTCCGCCTCTGTCGAGTTCGCGATTTATAACTTCTCTTATCAGAACATCATCCTGCTCCAATACATAGGTCTGTACCGGGTATCTTTCTTCCGGAGGTTCGGTTATGAGACTCATGTCACGGATTCCCGTGAGAGACATATTGAGAGTTCTCGGAATCGGGGTTGCCGATAACGTTAATACGTCAACCCCGGTCTTAAGACCCTTTATTCTTTCCTTATGCGCAACGCCAAATCTCTGCTCCTCGTCTACAACGAGAAGACCCAGATCATCAAATTTCACATCCTGAGACAAGAGTCTATGCGTGCCGATAATAAGATCGACTTTACCCTTGGATAGCGCTTCGACAATCTTATCCTGTTCCTTGTCGCTCCTGAAGCGAGAAAGCATTTCAATCTTAAACGGATAGTTCTTGAATCTATCCTTAAGCGTCTCATAATGCTGGCTTGCGAGGATGGTCGTGGGTACGAGAACAGCCGCCTGTTTTCCCTCAACCAGACATTTAAATATTGCCCTTGCGGCAACCTCTGTCTTGCCGTACCCGACATCTCCGCAGAGCAGCCTGTCCATGGGTTCATCATCTTCCATATCGGCTTTGATTTCCGCAACAGATCTCAGCTGGTCTTCAGTTTCCTCGTAAGGAAAATCCTCCTCAAACTCCTGCTGCCAAACAGTATCCGGAGAAAACGCGTACCCCTTCTCCGCCTTTCGCTTTGCATAGAGTTCGACAAGTTCGTCGGTCATCTCGGCAACCGCCGCTCTGGCTCTCGCCTTTGTTCTCTTCCACTCCTCGCTTCCGAGCTTATTTAGCTTTGGCGCCGCGCCTTCCGAGCCGATATACTTCTGGACGACATCCATCTGGTCCACGGGCACATAGAGCACACCGTGTCCCGCATATTTAATCTTGATATAGTCTCGTACTACGCCCTGATTTTTTAATGTCTCAATTCCGATAAATATTCCTATGCCGTGATTGTCGTGCACGACGTAGTCTCCATGTTTGAGTTCGGCAAATGTCTCGAGTTTTCTTCCCTTCGGATGCTTTCTCTTCCTGGGCAGCCTTGTTTCATTAAATATATTGTTTTCGCTTATGAAGGCGAGCTTCTTATCCGGGAGTATCGTACCCGAAGACAGTGTGCCTCGCCTTATCTTGACGACAGCGTCTATATCGTTATCGCGCAGGAATTCTCGGAGCGACTTCTCTCTTCCATCCGCAGCCGCAGAAAGCGTAACTTCATAGCCCTCCGCGATATATGTCCTTATATCCTTTGCAAGCACGTCGAGATGCCCGTTATAGCTCATCACGGGTCTTGCAGAGAGGCTGTAATTATCGGTCAAAATTATTTCTTCCGGATACGTTTTTGCAAACGGCTGAAGGAAATATATATCCTCTTTTTTGTACATCGGGACGAGCTCGTCTTTGCCGACTATATACTTCTCGTCGCCCTTCTCAGCCTCGCCGCGCTCAAGCATTATTTCAAAATCGTTAAACGCTTCCTTCTCATTTAGCTCGAGATGCTCTCTTATCCTGTCGAGATCGTCAACAAAAATAATCCCATCCCTCATATAGTCCCAGATATGCTCAACGTCGGGGCGCTCACCCTTAAGATATTCTTCGATTCCCTGATCCGACATAAGGTTCATCGGATGTATCTGAACAGAATCCAACTTTCCCGTACTTCTCTGAGTTTCGGGATCGAAAGTTCTGATACTATCCACCTCGGTATCAAAAAATTCGATTCTGTAAGGCTCCTCGGCATCCAGTGGGTATATATCAAGAATTCCTCCACGCACTGCGAATCGACCCGGGAACTGCGCGAGATCCGTCCTCTCGTAACCCATGCCGACGAGCGATTCTTTGATGCTCTCTATATCAACATCGTCTCCGAGCTTTATGGCAACGCCTCTTCCCGTAAAGAGTCCATGCGGCGGCAGCCTTCTTACGGCAGAAGAAGCCGGTGCGATAACTATAACCTCATCATCCTCGGCAAGACTCTTAAGCACCCTCGTACGTTCCACTTCTTTGTCGTTATTCTTTGCATCGTAGCGGAAGAAAACATCTTCCTCCGGCGGCATTACGAGTATTCTTCTCTCACTAAAAAAAGAAAGGTCCGCAGCAAGTTTTTCTGCGCGATTCCTTCCTGAAACCACTACCAAGCACTGTCTATTCTTTTCCAAGAGGTCCGATATCACGAAAGCGGAATTGCTTCCAGAGACCCCCGTGATATTAACTCTCTTCAACCGGTTTTTCCTCTTTCTTCTTTTTGGGCGGATTGTATTTGTTCATGGCAGTTTCGATTCCGCTTTCGACAAAGCATATCGCGGCATCCGCGGCATTTTCCCAAGCGGCTGCAAACTCCTCCATCTTTTCCTTCGGAAGTCCTCCGGTCACATAATTAATCATATCGTATTCGGGTTTTCCGATTCCAATTCTGATTCTCGGAAATCTGTCCGAATACAACTGATATATTATCGACTTCATGCCATTATGCGAACCCGAGCTTCCAAACGGTCTAATCCTGATGGTCCCTTCATCAAGGTCTGCATCATCGTAAATCACAAGAAGATTCTCTTCTTCTATCTTGTAATACTCGAGAACTTCCCTCGCTGCGATTCCGCTGTTATTCATAAACGTCTGCGGCTTAACCAGGATTACTTTTTGTCCGGCAATCATCGTCTCGCCTATGAGCGAACGGAATTTTATCTTCTCGATCTTGGCTCCTGTTTTTTGCGCTAAAATATCAAGGGTCTTGAAACCCATATTATGTCTAGTATTTTCGTATTCTTTTCCGGGGTTTCCAAGACCTATGATGGCATACATATTATTTTTCCGTATCAAAGAGTTTGCTTATCGATACATTTGTGAAGACTCTCGTCATAGCTTCCGCAAAGAGTGGCGCAACAGACAGGAATGTCATCTTCTCAAGCCTATGCTCTTCGGGAACCGGAAGAGTGTTCAAAAGAATAATCTCGTCAATCGCGGATTGCTCAAGTCTCTCAATCGCGGGACCGGAGAGAACCGGGTGCGTAGCCGCCGCGTATACACTCTTTGCTCCCATTTCGCTGATTGCGTTTGCTGCGTTGGTTATAGTTCCCGCGGTATCAATCATATCGTCGAGGATGATGCAGTTCTTTCCTTCGATATCACCTATGATATTCATTATTTCGCTCTTGTTCGGCTCAGGTCTTCTCTTGTCTACGATTGCGATCGGGCAATTGAGGAACTCAGCCATATTTCTTGCTCTCGTTACGCTGCCGTGGTCAGGAGAAACCACGCATACATCGTCGAGATTCTTTTCTTTGAAGTATTTTGCGAGAATCGGCATTCCCACAAGATGGTCAACCGGGATGTCAAAGTATCCCTGAATCTGATTTGCGTGAAGGTCCATGGAAAGAACCCTGTCAGCTCCTGCCGCCGTGAGAAGATTGGCGACGAGTTTTGCCGTAATCGGATCTCTGGCTTTTGCTTTTCTGTCCTGACGGGCATATCCGTAATAAGGAATAACCGCATTGATTCTTCCCGCCGACGCACGCTTCATCGCGTCTATCATGATAAGGAGTTCCATGAGGTTGTCGTTTACGGGATCGCATGTCGATTGGATGATATACACATCGATTCCTCTTACGGTTTCCCAAAGGCTTACGGATATTTCACCATCGCTGAATTTGGTTACCGTGGATTTGCCAAGAGGCTTACCCATAATGGAAGAAATCTCTTCCGCAAGTTCCTTGTGCGAGTTTCCGGCAAAAACCTTATACTCCGTGTAAACGCCGTTCTTCATCAATTACTCCTTTACGTTTCCTTGAACTTTAGTTTTATTTTCTATAAAGGCCCTTTTCTTTGGACCAGTTTTGCTTATTTTCTTGTTTGCTCCTTCCGATTGCCATTGCATCGTCAGGAACATCCTCGGTAACTGTTGTACCCGCCGCTATATATGCGCCCTTTCCGATTTCGACAGGAGAAACGATATTGCTGTTGCATCCGATGAATGCACCGTCTCCCACCGTAGACCTATGCTTATTGCTTCCGTCATAGTTAACAAAGACAACACCACAGCCAAGGTTGATATTCTTCCCAAGATCCGCGTCGCCGATATATGTCAAGTGTGCGGACTTTGTTCCGTCGCCCATGGTCGAATTCTTAACTTCAACAAAATCACCGACCTTGCAATCGTTTCCGATTTTGCTTCCCGGTCTAATATACGCAAAAGGACCGACCGAAGTGTTCTCCCCGACTTCACTCGAAAGGATTACCGAACTTTGGACGGTTGTGCCCGATGCAATTTTTGAATCAACAATTCTGGTGTTCTGATAGATTGCGCAATTCTCACCGATAAAGGTACTGCCTTCCAGTGTAACGCAAGGACCCACGAAAGTTCCCTTTCCTATTTGGACCTCATCGTCTATATAGACGCTGTCCAAATCAACAAAATTCACTCCCGATTCCATAAGACTGAGAGCCTTTTTACGATAAGACTCCCTCTTTAACATATATTCCTGTTCAGTCATGAGACCTCCCAAAAAGAGTAATATTACCGCTTTTTCGCGTAATTTGAGGATATTATATCATATTTTGCGAAAAAAATCTTCTTTACAAACATTGCATTGTGTCAAAAATGATAATATAATCACCTTATCTAGATAATCTATAAAGGAGACACTATGAACATTACAGACGTACGCATCCGTAAAATCAGCGACGAAGGGAAGATGAAGGCCGTCGCATCAGTTACTTTTGACGATGAATTTGTCGTTCATGACATCAAGGTAATCGATGGCCAAAACGGTTTGTTTGTTGCCATGCCAAGCCGCAAGATGGGCGAAGGCGATTTCAGAGATATCGCTCACCCGCTCGTTTCGGAACTCAGAAACAGAATCAAGGATGCGATATTTGCGGCATATGATAAGATGCTTGCAGAAGAAAGCGTAGCACCCACCGAATAAGATTTCGATGGTATAATTGCTGCCAGAGCAGGTGTTTATCGCCTGCTTTTCTTTTTGAGTTATAATAACGCGCTTCTTGTGGTATATTAAAGACAGCAGATTACGGAGGATACTTATGGGCACAAACATGGAAAAAATCCTTAACCCCGACTATGAAATCTGCCTTTGCAGACATATCAAAACCCGGGACGTCATAAGCATAATAAAAAAGAACGATATCACCTCTCTCAGAGCGCTCCAGAAGACGATGAAGATCGGCGATAAATGCGGCGGCTGCAGAAATGAGCTTTCGGCACTTATCGATCATTTTTTGGACGAAGAGATATTGATGATGGATTTGATTTGGGACGATTAGGTCCAAGCCCGGCCCTACTTTGGATTACAAGAAATATGCAGCATGAAAAAAGGACGAGGTATCTCGTCCTTTTTCTTGGCTAGGGTAGCAGGATTCGAACCTGCGGATGACGGAATCAGAATCCGTTGCCTTACCGCTTGGCGATACCCCATTATATGGAGGCGACACCCGGATTTGAACCGGGGAATAAAGGTTTTGCAGACCTCTGCCTTACCACTTGGCTATGTCGCCAGTTTTACTTGCTGGGGTGGGTAGTGGGATTCGAACCCACGTATACAGGAGCCACAACCCTGGGTCTTAACCACTTGACGATACCCACCGCGTAGATTGGCGACCTGGAACGGGCTCGAACCGTCGACCTCCAGCGTGACAGGCTGGCATTCTAACCAACTGAACTACCAGGCCGCAATGTTTAGAAAAAATGGTGGGCGCTACAGGGCTCGAACCTGTGACCCCCTGCTTGTAAGGCAGGTGCTCTCCCAGCTGAGCTAAGCGCCCACATAAGTAAAATATGGTAGCGGCGAGTGGAGTCGAACCACCGACCTTCCGGGTATGAACCGGACGCTCTAGCCAACTAAGCTACACCGCCACAATTCGCCGCAGAATTACTGCAAGGAATATATTAACAAAGCAAAGGTTGAAAGTCAACAGTATTTTGCTCTATAATGAACGTATTATGAGTGCACCGAATCCTATTGCATTTTCAATATTGGGGATGGATATACGCTGGTACGGCATCCTGGTCGGCCTCGGCTTTATGATTGCCGTGTATTTGTCGTATAAGCGCGCGCCGATAGTAGGCATGGAGCCGGATCATGTCCTGGATTTTTGCATATTTATGATTCCGATTTCCATAATCGGTGCCAGACTCTACTACGTAATATTCGAATGGGAATACTATGCCGGTGATATCAGGAAGATTCTGGATTTCCGCTCCGGCGGACTCGCAATCCACGGCGGACTCATCGCAGGCCTAATCGTAGCTTGGGCAGTTTCGCGCTACCATAAGTTTAAATTAAGAGACTTGGTAGACGTCGTATTTCCAAATGTAGCCCTAGGGCAAGCAATCGGCCGCTGGGGAAACTATTTCAATTCAGAGGCACATGGAGGCCCGACTGATCTTCCTTGGGGAATCATGGTTGACGGAGTTAAAGTCCACCCCACCTTCCTCTATGAATCAATTTGGTGCTTCCTGCTATTCATCTTTTTGACATGGTATTGCAAAAAAAGAAAGTTCTCAGGACAGATTGCCCTGCTCTACGGAATGCTCTATTCCGCGGAGAGGTTCTTTGTCGAAGCCCTGAGAACCGACAGCCTTATGATTGGACCTTTTAAGCAGGCTCAGGTACTTAGCCTTTGCGTGATAATAGCCTGTACGGTTATATATTATATTCTAAACAAAAGGGCTACTCAACATAGCCCCTCTACACTTTCCTAAACTTATCAATTAAGTTTTCAATCCGACAACTTATTCTTCAGAAACTCCGCAACCTCTTTTCTGTTCCTCATCTTTGCAAGCGGAGTGGCTACTCCCGTGCGGTATCCGACATACTTTGTTGAATCACCATACATATTGTAGGTGATTGTAATGGAAACGTTTCCGCGTCTGAACCACATAAGGTCATACAC
Source organism: uncultured Eubacteriales bacterium (assembly GCA_902776725.1). Classification (GTDB taxonomy): domain Bacteria; phylum Bacillota; class Clostridia; order Peptostreptococcales; family Anaerovoracaceae; genus Eubacterium_B. The sequence goes on from CACYQX010000011.1 coordinate 8,774, forward strand.
CTTGCCATACACCATGCTCGGGCGACTTTCTGCAGTAAAGTCAACTTCGTCCCAGAACCACTCGTTTCTTTCCTCGCCCTTTTCGGAAGCCTGAATCACCTTCTCAATACTCGCAATCAAGGATATCGTTCTCTTGAGAACACCTTCAGCCTCCGTGTAACCCATCCAACCAAGTGCTTTAACCATCTCATCAACATCACTCACATTTTTCATTTTCTTGGTTTCTCTCTTAATTTCTCTCAGTATCATGTATTCTCCTTTTGTGACAGAGTTATATCGTTACAGTTGAATTATACAAATCGCAGCCTCAAGAAATTGAGTTTTTTTGAGAAAAAATAAAAAAACCGCCCAAATTTGTAATCCGGTGCGGTTATTTGCCTAAAGGTTTTAGTCCTATTTGCTTTGTTTAAGTATAGCTTGTATGTTGCGTGATCTTTCCCCAATTAAACTATTGATTCGATTTAGCATGTCTTCAAGTTTATCAATACTTAAGGCTTTATTTATTTCTATTTGGGGATTCTTCCCATTTGGGCCCCATTTGACACCTTCGACCTCTCCTGTCAAAACGCTTACAGGTTTATAATGCTCATCAACAAATATATTAAAAATGAAGAAATCGATATATGTCTTGAAGTTTTTAAAATGGCCCAACCATAAATCAAGGTTGGAATTCGGTTCGTTACATCTTTTCAATATTGTGTTTTTATCTCTCTCTTCATACCAATAGTACAGTTCCCACAATGTCAAATCTACACGATCTTGAATATAGTACTGCCGATTGGAATTAATCTTTCCACCTCTTTGAGGATTATAACTATCATAGAACGGTCTTGGCCATAGAAAGGATCCTCCTATAGTTCTTGATATGGAAATCCATTCCGCCACCTTATTGATAGCCTCTTTCTTGTCCTCACTATCCATGATATACAAGTCATAGGGATGAGATTTTTCGTTGGATGGAGCAGAAAAGCCAAACTGATCGGAGCGTAGATAAAACAATTCTATATCTTGACCACATTCATTCTTTCTCGAAACTTTTATGCCCTCATCTTCAACAAATTGGTAACTGAACTCTCCAGAGAGTTTTTTCTTTCGTTGAAATTCGTTCTCTCGTTCTTTAAGAAATAATACTAGTTTTTCAAAAAAAGCATGATCATAGGCTTTTTTATATGTTTTATCCGGGTCACAGTAGTATCTTTGTATATCTAAAGGATCATTATCAAAATCCACGTATGAACGATTAAAGTCACAGCAATACTGCTCTTGCCAGTCCTTAAATTCCTGGCTCCCCAATTTTACTTCTTTGTTCTTCTTATCTATGACACAATACGTGTAAAGATTGTCACTCATACATAAAACTCCTCTCCTGTATCCAAACAAATTGCTGCTAAAGAGCCCCTCATGCTACAGCCGCAATCAATTGCGATATGATTATTCTTTCTAATCTATAATAATCATCTCATCATATAGGCAGAAAAAGGTATCTTCCACTTCCGTATCTTCGTGGAAGTGACCAAAGTACCATGCGGTAAATTCTGTATTGTCGGCCACTCGTTGAAGGTATTGTCGAAGTTCAACTTCGTCATCAGACAGTTCACCATATCCCATCGCGGCAACAACTTCTCGCGGACCTGTGTGACTTAAAATATAGTCTACCTGAAAATCAACCCTTTCAAGATTATTCCAGCCTTCCTCATATTCTTCTCTTGTAGGTATTTCCTCTGGAAACCACGTAATTCCTTCGGCACGTAAATTCTTGTCTATGCTATGTGCTCCACCAAAAGTAAAAAATCGTGTACCATCTATATCAAATACCTGTCCACGCATTAAATGTATAATCTTGCTCTCAACAAAATGTACCTTGCCCCCATTCCATATATCCACACCATAGGAATTCAATTGTTCGAAGTTTTCGTGATTTCCATCTACGAAGAGAGTCGTTACTGGCAGTTCTCTGAGAACTCTGCGTGCTTCCGCTTCGTCAGAAGTCGAAAAACCACACACACCTACATCACCACAAATTATTAAATAATCGTCTGATGTATATTCATTCTCATGCTCATTAAAAAATAGCACAATCTTCCTAAGATCAATTGTTCCATGAGTATCCCCAGAAATAATAAAACTCATAAACTACGCCCCTTATCTGAATCTTTCATATTTCTTACATCGTATTTATCGTATAATTCCGCCACTCTTTCCCCAATCTTGTCTCTCAACGCTTTAGGTTCAAGCACTTCTACTCTATCGCTATATTGCATTGCAAAGTTAAACATGCCGAAGGGCGAGCATTTGATCATAACTATATCGTAGTTTGAATCTTCTTTGTCCACTCTCTGGAAAAGATAATCTTCACCAAAAGCATCATGAATGAATGTATAGTTTGGTTTTATCGGATTTCCTTCTTCATCCTTTTCATTTAAAACTCTCAGTGTGATCCATTGTGGATTATCGTATGACATATTGTAATGAGTAAGTGGGTATTCGGGTTCCCAATTTTGCGGAAGGTACTTAACCTCTGACTTTTTGATGTGTTTAATTCCATTCTTTTTTTCACTTCTCTCGGGTATAGAAACATCACTCATAAGATCCACGCGGAGTATGTATGCCGTTTTATATTTGTCGTTTGCCGCCAAAAGATAGTATCGACCTCTGTCGGCCACCAAATAATATGGGCTTGCGATTCTGAAATAGTCACCCGCAGGCACAAGATTACCCTTGTTATCATATCCGTTAAACTTATACTGAATCTTTACACCACCATCTATTGCCTGCTGAATAATGGCGAGGTTTTCTTTAATCGTCTTTCTGTCGTGATTGCCGCTAGATTTAACCTTACATATATGACGCGGACTCTGCTTATAATACTTAGAAGTATGTTTCGTCTCCAGAGTATCTACCAATCGCTCCGCTCTTTCTACCTCCATTGTCGGCGAGAATCGAATTGCCTCAACAATGGCATCTATATCTTCGTAAGAAAACTCGTGGTTATAATATAGGTTCTTTATTTGCAAAGAGTCTTTCTCATGTTCCTTAATTAAATAGTCATCAAAAACTATCTTCCAATCATCCTGATTTATGGGATGCTCATCCTCATCACAGTTTAGCGCATTCGCAAGATGCACTATAAGATCATGCAAGGTCGTTGGATTACCTATCTTTACTTTGCTGTATTCAAATGCCGCCCTAATGTCTTCAGGATTAACCTTGTGCTCACTATCGGTGTTTTCTTTTAAATACTTTAACAGCGCCACAACCTTTTTCTGCTGGCTGCCTGAGCTTCTAGACCTTGGTTTTCCCGATTCTTCCTGCTTGTTGCCTGTGCTTTTAGTTTTTATTTCTGACATAAATACTCCTTTAAATATACCTCGTACTCTGTATTTAGTATACCATAATCCCCCTCAATTTTTTGAGTTTTTAAGAATCCCTACACTATTGAGTGAAAGCCGTCTCAATGGTATAATAGGCCCGTTACAAAATGGCGTAAAAATGGCGTAAAATGAAACCACCAAACTCTACTGCCATTGAAATCAAAGGAGATTTAGCATAAATGAAACTAGGAATCGTTGGACTTCCAAACGTGGGAAAGAGCACCCTCTTTAACGCGATAACCAAGGCCGGAGCCGAGGCCGCAAACTATCCCTTCTGCACCATTGAGCCGAATGTCGGTGTAGTTGCGGTTCCGGACGAGCGCGTGGACAAGCTCCATGAGGTTTATAATTCCAAAAAGACGACTCATACGACGATTGAGTTCTGCGATATCGCAGGTCTCGTAAAGGGCGCGAGCAAAGGCGAAGGACTCGGAAACAAATTCCTGGGCCATATCCGTGAGGTTGCCGCAGTCGTCCACGTTGTGAGAGGATTTGAGAATGACAATATCGTCCACGTTTCGGGTCGCATAGATCCCCTAGACGACATTGAAACCATCAATACGGAACTCATCCTCGCCGATATGGAAGTACTTGAAAAGAGAATCACCAAGGCGACCAAGAATCTAAAGGGCGACAAGAGTCTCCAGAAGGAAATTGATATACTGAACAGAATCAACGACCACCTCGCCCAAGGTCTTTCCGCGAGATCCATGGACCTTTCGGAAGACGAAGCCGAGTTCGTAAAGACGCTTGACCTGCTCTCATATAAACCCGTAATCTATGTCGTTAACGTATCCGAGGAAGACGCAAAGGACGACGGCAGCAACGAGAACGTAAAGAAGGTCCGCGAATTCGCAGCTACCGAAGGCGCAGAAGTCGTGGTAATCTGCGCGGAGATCGAGCAGGAAATCTCGGAGCTTGACCCCGAAGAAAAAGCGATGTTCCTTGAGGACCTCGGAGTATCCGAGTCGGGACTTGATAAGCTCGTAAAGGCATCCTATAAACTGCTTAACCTAATCTCCTTCTTAACCGCGGGAGAAGACGAATGCCGCGCATGGACGATTAAGGACGGAACCAAGGCCCCGCAGGCCGCAGGAAAGATTCATACGGACTTTGAAAGAGGCTTTATAAGAGCCGAAACCATCGCCTACGACAAACTTATGGAATGCGAAGGAAGTCTCGCCAAAGCGCGCGAAAAGGGCCTCATCCGCTCCGAAGGAAAGGAATACGTCGTAAAGGACGGAGACGTAATGAACTTCCTGTTCAACGTATAACCAACACATAATCAAAAGCCCTTTGCCGACGGCAAAGGGCTTTTTAATTCACATAAGCGATAGATTCATCGCCACACCATATAAGAATTTCTGCTTCCAAAGTTTCCAGAGCTTCCCCGGATATTTTACCGGCTCATTATAAACTATATTATCCACGATGCATTTTCTGTAGCGCTCAGGAATATCTCCCAGAGCGTTTTTAATTCCTTCGACTCGCTCCGAAAGGATTGCCGCTTCCATAGCGCGACGCTCGACTTTGCTCTCCTTATAGCCGGCCTCACGCTCCATCAGGACGCCTATATCGCCCTCCTGCATCGCTGCTCGGTTAAGCTCTTTTAGTCTTTGTTCCATCCTTTCCAAATCTCGCACGGCCCAGATGGATTGATAATAAACAGCATTCGGCATGACGTATTCAGACATTCTGGTTTGCTGCCATTCTCTCGACATATTTACCTCGCTTCCCCCTCGGTAAATATCGAAAGCCACTCGTATTGCGCTTTTACATTTTATCCCAAATGGGAAAATGTGTCAATATGTTAATCGATCGGCGAAGTATTAATAGTGCCTCACTCCCGGATGCTTTCTGTCGAGCTCGTCCTCTCTCTCCTCATCCACTATCCACCTGTCGGCAAAATGCTCTGTGACGGCAGTTCCGAGGTTTATCGTGGCCTTTTCGAGTTCCTGAACGATATTCTTAATCTGAACGAGTTGTTCCTCTGAAATATCCTTGCCCATAGCAAGATTTGCATTGTATAGGATCTGCTCGATATCCGAATGCACGTTGGAAATCTTATTCCTTACCTGCTGGATTTCCTCGTAGAGAGCACCCTCTTCCTTCGCCTCTGCGTAGTTAACCAGAGTAGCCGTCTCCATATCAAGCTCAAACTCCGAATTTCCCAGAACCACGACAGGTTCATATCCGAGTTTCTCTTTTACGAGTTTGGCAAAGTCAACCTTGCTCTCTTCTTCACCGTGGACGAGGAAGACCTGCTTGGGCTGGTTTTCAAACGACGCTATCCAAGCAAAGAGTCCGTTCTGATCAGCATGTCCCGAAAAGCCTTCCAAATTGTGAATTTCGGCATTTACCGCTATGTCCTCGCCAAATAGACTTACGCTCTCCACGCCTTCGATAATGGCTCTTCCGAGTGTGCCTTCTGCCTGATATCCAACAAAGACTATACTGTTCTTCTTATCCCAAAGATTATGCTTCAGATGATGCCTGATTCGTCCGGCTTCGCACATTCCGCTTGCGGAGATTATTACCTTTGGTGTCGGATCCATATTGAGCGCCTGCGACTCCTCGCTGCTCCTCGTAAACTCAAGGTTCGGGAAATCGAGAGGATTGTCGCCATTCAATATATACTCCTTGGTTTCATCATCGAATACCTGTGCATTCTTCTCGAATATCTCCGTGGCATTTGTGGCCATCGGACTGTCTATATATACTTTGATTTTTTCCAGCTCTTCTCTGTACTTTTCGCTCTCGTTATAGAAGCGGTTGAATTCAAAGATAAGTTCCTGAGTTCTTCCTACGGCAAAGGATGGGATTATTACGTTTCCTCCGCGCTTTGTAGTATTTATAACGATATCGAGAAGATCCTGGATGCTCGCCTCGTTTGCCGGATGCAGACGATTTCCGTATGTGCTCTCCATGATTACATAGTCGGCATGCTTGATCATGGTCGGATCCTTCAGAATCGGTCTTCCCTGAACACCAAGGTCGCCCGAGAAAACGAGTTTCGATTCGTTTCCATCCTCGGTAACCCAAAGCTCAACGATTGCCGATCCCAAGATATGACCCGCATCGCTGAACACGATCTTCATATTGTCGTTGATATCGATCTGCTGGTCGTATCTTACGGGCTCCACATACTGCAGGGTGTCAACCGCGTCTTCATATGTATAGAGCGGCTCAAGCATCTCGCGTCCCGCACGCTCACCCTTTCTGTTTTGCCACTCAACTTCCTTCTCGTGAATATATCCGCTGTCCTTTAGCATAATATCAAGGAGATCGGCCGTCGCATCCGTACAGTAAATTTTCCCCGTGAATCCGCGCTTAACGAGAAGCGGAAGTCTGCCGCAGTGGTCTATATGAGCATGCGAAAGAACCACACATTCTATCTCCGCAGGATTAAACGGAAATTCTTCATAGTTTAGAGCTTCCTGCGCCTTTCCTCCCTGGAACTGACCGCAGTCCAGAAGTATCTGATGCTCTCCCGATGTCAGGTGATGGCACGATCCCGTAACTCCGCTTGAAGCGCCCGCAAATTGTATTTTCATAATCTTATCTCCTTACTAGATTTCCAAATCCCAAAGTCCAAACTCGCCCGTCGAAACTATATCCGCTCCGGCTTCGAGTGCGGCCCTTACCTCTTCTTCCGTTTCTATTATTCCTCCTGCGATAATCGGCGTATCCGTTATCGAGGCAAACTCTCTTATTTTCTTTGTTACTATTCCCGGCATAAGTTCGATGATATCCGGCTTTGATAGCTTTATCGATTCCGCAGATGTTCCCAGTGAATGCGAGTCCACAAGGAAGAATCGCTGAACCGTCACGAGGTCGAACTCTTTTGCCATTCTGACGATATTGGTTCTCGTGGTAAGTATCCCGTCCACTCCCTGCCTCGCGAGAAAGTCGACTCCGGCCCTATCCTTTCCAATACCTTCGGCAAAGTCCATATGCACGAGCGCCTTCTTTCCGGCATCGTGCACGGCTTTTACTCTGTCTCCGACGTTTATAATATTTGAGTATAATAAAAAAATAACATCAACCCGGCTCTTTAGCGCTGTGCTAAAATCATCTTCCGTTCTAATGGCTGCGGCTATTTTTTTGGCGGTATATTCTTCTATCATTTTCTCCACTTCTCCTAATGTTCCAACTATACCTTATGCACTTTTATTAAATTTTTATTTGCTCTTGAACATTCCTTTTTCTCTAGTCATTCCAAGATGCAGATACAAGAACAAAACTATCAATATGATTGCAAACACCGATGAGAATACCAGATAGACATTTTCCATCGGACTTCCAAGAATCAGTTTAAGCGACGCTTCGTCGTTTAGTGTGACTCCTATAAAACGTTCATATAGGCTTGCTCTAAAACCTTGGCTCCTCACGAGTATTATCTTAACGATAAGGGCAACAACCGTTGCGACCGCAGCAAGAATGCCGCTAGTCCTAAGGTGTCGTTTCTCCCCTCTGACTGTAAGATAGATGTAAGAAGCAAGCACGGCAACAAGGGCGACACCGCCCCCGATTAGCGTCCACTGCATCACCTGCTTGGCACGCTTCATCGCAAGCACTTCCAGATTGTCAAAGACGGGATCCAAAAACTCCCCGTTCTGCTCGTATATCTGGAATTCTTCATCGCCAAATGAATTGAAATACCCTGTGATTTCTCCCGCCAGCTCCGAATTGTTCAAGCTGCTGTCAACCAGGTCCGATGCCTGAATGTCGTTGAAATAGTATCCGTATGTCGCCGACACCCTAAGCATCGCGTTACCGCTCAAAATCAGAATTGCTATAGGGAGCAAAACGATCAGCAGGGCATATTTTGCCATGCCCTTTTTATTCATTGTTCTCCAAATAACTTATATACGGAAGATTGCGATACTTCTGATCGTAATCAAGTCCGTAACCTATGACAAATAAATCGTCGACCGTAAATCCGATATAATCCGGTTTTAAATCAATCACGCGTCTTGCGGGTTTGTCGAGAAGCGTGCATATCTTTACGTCCTTCGGATTTCTTTCTTTTAAGTATTCCTTTAGGTAATTTAAAGTTGTTCCCGTGTCAACGATATCTTCAACTATTATAACATGCTTATTAAAGAGGTCCATATCGACGTCCTTTGTTATAGTAACGACGCCGCTCGTGCTTGTAGCCGAACCGTAACTGCTCGCCGAAACAAAATCAATTTTGACGTCGAGCGGAATTTCCTTCATGAGATCTGCCATCCAAACAACGGATCCCTTAAGGGTGCCGAGAAGTATTACTTCCTCGCCCTCGTAATCGCGGGCTATCTCTTCTCCGAGTTCTTCAGCCCTCTTTCTAATCTGTTCCTCGGTAAAGAGAATCTTTCCCATTGTTTCTCTATTCGCTATCATCGCTCAGTTCCCTCTCAATAATCGCTAGCAGCTCCTCGCCGCCCGTTCGTTTCATAGCCGATACTGGTATTATTATATCATCAGAAGTGAGTTTTAGTTTCTTTTTAATTGCAGAAATGCTCTTTTGGCGCTCATTTCCCGAAACTTTATCGGCCTTAGTGGCGCAAATAACACCGGAAAGCCCGTATTCACGAAGGAAATCATACATTTCCACGTCCTGCGCCGTCGGCTCATGCCTGATATCCACAAGCTGAACAACGCGCCTGAGACTCTCCCTCTTATCAAAGAAATCCGCCATCATCTTGTCCCAGTCCTTGGTGATTTCTCTGGAAACCTTGGCATAGCCGTAGCCCGGAAGATCTACAATCCTAAAACTATCGTTTATGCGATAGAAATTGATTGTCCTTGTCTTTCCCGGACTTCCGCTGACCCTCGCGAGCGACTTCCTTCCCGTCAGATAATTGAGGAGCGACGATTTACCCACGTTTGATCTTCCAACAAAGGCAATCTCAGGCAAGTCCATCGGCGGATATTGTGCGGGCTTTACCGCCACACATTCGAGTTCGGATTTTGTTATCCTCATTTCTTTCCTCCGGATTTCTTTGTGGTTTTCTTTTTCGGATGCTTTTTGTCGTCAAGGGCATGCCCAAGCGCTTCCTTGGCATATTCAAGCGGAACAAATTTAAGCTGCTTAAGAACTGATGCAGGTATCTCCTCTGTATCCTTCATATTCTCCTTTGGCAGAAGAATTGTTTTGATGCCGGCTCTATGCGCAGCAAGAACCTTTTCTTTGATTCCGCCAACCGGAAGAACTTTTCCGTGAAGAGTAATCTCTCCCGTCATAGCAACTTCCTTCTTCACGGGAACACCTGTAAGTGCCGACACTACAGCGGTGAACATCGTTACGCCTGCAGAAGGACCATCCTTTGGAACCGCACCCTCGGGAACGTGAATATGAAGATCCATATTCTTGCTGAATTCGGGATCGACTCCGATTTCTTCCGCGATAGATCTTATATATGTAATTCCTGCCCTTGCGGATTCCTGCATAACCTCGCCGAGGTTTCCCGTAAGTGAAAGCTTACCTGACCCCTGCACAAATGAGGCCTCAACCGAAAGCGTATCTCCGCCAACGGATGTCCACGCCATTCCGGTTACAACTCCAACCTCTGAAACTCCTTTGATGGTATCGTAGTGATACTTTTTCTTGCCGAGGAATTTATCGAGGTTTCTCGGAGAAACCGTAAACGTCTTTTTATTCGATGTGACCGTAAGGAAGGCAGCCTTTCTGCAGATGCTTCCTATCTCGCGTTCCAGATTTCTTACGCCGGATTCTCTCGTATAATAATTGATGATATCGGAAAGTGCAGGTTCTGAAAGCTTTACGGCATCCTTCTTGAGACCGTGCTCCTTGATCTGCTTTGGAAGGAGATATTTCTCCGCAATCTGAATCTTTTCCTGCTCGGTGTATCCGCTTACTTCTATCACTTCCATTCGGTCGAGAAGCGGCCTCGGAATTGTATCAAGCGTATTTGCTGTCGTTATGAACAAGACCTTTGATAAATCAAATGGAACCTCAAGGAAGTGATCCGTAAAGGTATTGTTCTGCTCTGGATCTAATACCTCCAGAAGTGCCGACGAAGGATCGCCCTTATAATCTGCTCCGATTTTATCTATTTCATCAAAGAGGAATACCGGGTTATTAACCCCCACTTCCTTGATGCCGTTTATAATTCTTCCCGGAATAGCTCCTATATATGTTCTTCTGTGACCTCTTATCTCAGCTTCGTCTCTTACTCCGCCGAGGGACATTCTGATAAACTTTCTTCCCGTCGATTCAGCAATAGACTTTGCGATTGAAGTCTTACCTGTTCCCGGAGGACCTACGAGGCAGAGAATCGGACCTTTGATAGTCTTGCAAAGATGAATTACCGCAAGATATTCAAGCACCCTTTCCTTTACCTTCTTGAGACCGTAGTGATCTCTCTCGAGAACCTTTGAGGCCTTATTCAGATTGGTATTAACCTTGCTCGCCGAATTCCAAGGAAGTTCAAGTATCGTTTCAACATAGGTGCGTATTACGGAGCTTTCCGCTGATGACGGCGCCATGCGGCTAAACCTCTTAATCTCTTTACGCACCTTCGTGTCGACGAGCTCGTCAAGTTTGAGTTCATCGAGCTTTTCGAGCCACGCGTCGGCCTCAGCCTGCGCGTTCTCATCCTCCCCGAGTTCCTCCTGAATGACCCTCATCCTTTCCTTGAGGAAGTATTCTTTTTGATTGTTGTCTACGTTTTCCTTCACCTTCTGCGCGAGTTCCTTCTCAACCTCCGCAATTTCATTCTCCTCCGTAATCACGGAAATGAGGAGCTTAAGCCTTTCGCTGAAAGGAATAGCCTCAAGGATTTCCTGCTTTCTCTGTACGGAAATCGCAAGTTCCGAAGCCATCTTGTCGACAAGGGCAATTGGATCATCTTCTGCCAAAGTCTTGTCCACTATCTCGTCCGTAAGCTGCGGCGAAAGTGCCGCATGCTCGATAAAGAGATCCGTAAGCACTCTGAGGCCGGCCTTATCCTCTACAGAAAGACCGTCCTCTCCCAAATCATCATCTATTTGTTTGAGCGTGCATGACATAAAGTCGCCGCCTTCAAATCCTTCTTCAATCTCAGCGCGCGCAAGACCGGTAACCAAGACCCTTACGGCATCCCCGTTAATCTTGAGCATCTGGTTAACTCTTATTAGAGTTCCGACTTTATAGATATCGTCAAAGGTCGGGATAAGTATGTTCTCGTCCATTTGCGAAGACACAAAAAGAATTCTCTCATCTGCCATAGCAGCCTCGAGCGCCTTGATCGATTTGTCTCTTCCGATATCAAAGTGAACAACCGTATTCGGGAAGATCGACACTCCCCTGAGCGGCACGCATGGATATATTGTTTTTACTTCTTTCTCTGACATATTAATCTCCGTTTATATAAGTAGGCGACCTAAGCCGCCTACTCTGTTTTAGGAAGCGTTTGCTTCCTTTTTCTTTCCATGAAGAATCAGTTGCGGCTTTACGCCGTCTTCAACCGTTTCCTTTGTTATGATGCATTTCTGTACATCGTTCCTCGAAGGAATCTCATACATGATATCGCTCATGATTTTCTCGAAGATGCTCCTTAAGCCTCTCGCTCCGGTCTTTCTCGTTATCGCCTTCCTGGCTATTGCGGAAATCGCATCGTCCGTTATCTCGAGCTCAACATCATCCATACCAAAGAGTTTCTGATACTGTTTTACGAGCGCATTCTTCGGTTCTTTCATTATGCGAATAAGCGCATCTTCATCGAGTTCATCCAATGTCACTATAACCGGAAGTCTTCCGATGAGTTCCGGTATGAGACCGTACTTCAGAATATCCTGTGGCTCGATAAAGGACAGTGCATTGTCCTTGTCGACCTTTACCGAGTCGTCGTCCGAATTGAATCCGATGACTTTTTCACCCATTCTTCTCTGGATGATGCTGTTCATTCCATCGAAGGCACCTCCGCAGATAAAAAGCACATTGGTCGTATCAAACTGAAGGAATTCCTGATGCGGATGCTTTCTTCCTCCCTGTGGCGGAACATTTGCAACTGTCCCCTCGAGTATCTTGAGGAGTGCCTGCTGTACGCCCTCGCCGCTTACATCTCTCGTAATAGAAGGATTCTCTGATTTTCTTGCAATCTTGTCTATCTCATCGACATAGATGATTCCGCGCTCTGCCTTTTCGATGTCGTAGTCCGCAGCCTGAACGAGTCTCAAGAGAATATTCTCAACGTCCTCACCGACATATCCTGCTTCCGTAAGCGTGGTCGCATCGGCAATAGCAAAGGGAACATCCAAAATCTTTGCAAGAGATTGAGCTATGAGCGTCTTTCCGCATCCCGTTGGACCTATCATTACGATATTGCTCTTCTGGAGTTCTACATCATCGGTTCCGCCGAGGTTATTTATTCTCTTATAGTGATTGTAAACAGCAACAGAAAGAGCCTTCTTTGCCTCGTCCTGCCCGATTACGTATTCCGAAAGGAAGTCATAGATTTCCTTTGGCTTTGGAAGTCTGTACTTACCGCTTGCCGGACCCGCCTTATATGCGTACTCCTCCGAAGAAACCTGCGGAACATCATACATGTCCGGTGAAATTTTGTATCCGAGGAGGTCGTTGCACATATCTATGCAGTTATTGCAAATATAGACATCTGGACCCGCTATAAGTCTTTTGACTTGGTCCTGAGTCTTTCCGCAAAACGTGCAAGCTATTCTTTCTCCGTTTTTATTTGCCATTAATCTCTCCTGATAACTTCATCGATAAGTCCATACTCTACAGCATCTTCCGCTGTCATGAAGTTATCCCTTTCCGTATCTTTTTCTATTACACTAAGTTTCTTTCCCGTTGTTTCACTCAATATCTTATTGAGTTTCGCCTTGGTCTTCTTGAGCCATTCGGCGTGAATCACAACATCGCTCGCCTGTCCGTGAGCGCCGCCGAGAGGTTGATGAATCATAACCTCGGCATTTGGAAGCGCGTAGCGCTTTCCCTTTGTTCCCGCGGACAGAAGAAGTGCCCCCATGCTCGCAGCCATTCCCACACAGATTGTGGATACGTCTGCCTTGATATAGTTCATGGTGTCGTAAATGGCCATTCCGGCAGTAACCGAACCGCCCGGGCTATTGATATAGATGTTTATATCCTTCTCGCTATCCTCGGCATCGAGGAACAAAAGCTGCGCAACAACAAGGCTCGCCACGTTCTCATCTATCTCGGAACCGATAAATATAATGCGGTCCTTTAGAAGTCTGGAATATATGTCGTACGATCTCTCGCCGCGACTTGTCTGCTCAATTACATATGGTATAAGCATGCGTCTTCCTTCTCTTTCTTGTATTACCTCGGTTTATTCTCTCAGTTTACTTTTCGTCTTTTTCTTCTTTTTTCTTGACCTTCTTCACCTTTGCGTTGTCGTAGAGATAATCTATCGTCTTGGTGATTATGATATCCTTCTTGAAGTTCTCGAGTTCACTTCCGAGGAGGTTCTTCATCTCTTCTACGTCGTATTTCTTTTCCGCTGAGGAATACATCTCTGCCATGCGAGCGAGTTCCTTGTCGAGATCTTCGTCGGTAACCTCAAGATTCTCCTGCTCCGCTATCGAACGAAGAAGAATTCTGCTTGCAACACGCTTCTCGATTTCGGGCTTCATCTCGTTGATCATATCCTCGATGCTTGCGCCGGTATACTGCAGGAACTGCTGGAGAGTAATTCCCTGATATCTCATCTGCTGATCTCTCTCGGAGAGCGCTCTGTTTAGTTCATCTCCTACCATTGCTGCAGGCGGATCAAATTTGTTATTCTCGTAAATCTTGTCCACAAGATCGTCTTTGGCATCGTTAACCACCTGCATCTCCATCATCTCGAGAATCTTGGATCTGATGTCAGACTTCATTTCCTCGAGTGTGTCGAATTCGCTTACGTCCTTTGCAAATTCATCGTCGAGCTCAGGAAGCTGCTCTTCTCTGATTTCGTGAACCTTGCAGTGGAATACCGCTTCTTTTCCCGCGAGATTCTCGGCGTGATATTCCTCAGGGAAAGTAACCTTAACGTCGACATCGTCTCCCGGCTTTGCTCCCACGAGCTGATCTTCAAATCCCGGTATGAACTGACCGGAACCGAGTTTCAGAGTCTGGTTCTCCGCTGTTCCTCCCTGGAACTGCTCTTCTCCTACAAAGCCAGCATAGTCAAGCGTTAGTGTATCTCCGTTCTTTGCTTCTCTTTCTACCGGAACCGAACGAGCAACCTTCTTCTGCTCCATCTCGAGTCTTCTCGTAACCGCAGCTTCGTCAACCTCCGCTATGGTCTGCTCGACAGTCAGGTTCTTATAATCCTTAACCTCGACCTTTGGATATACGTCAACTGTGATGTTAACTACAAGTGGTTCACCCTTCTTGACTTCGCCCGTATCAACCTTCGGATAATCTATTACCTCGAGCTTGAGTTCGTCGATTGCTTCCGGGTAACCCTTTCCCAAAAGTTCATTTATTGCATCCTCAAAGAAAACTCCCTCACCATAGTGCTTTTCGATAATGCTTCTTGGGGCTTTACCCTTTCTGAATCCGTCAATGTTGAATTTATTCTTGTTGGCCTGATAAGCCTTTACCACTGCGGATTCAAATTCTTCGGCAGTGTATTCCATGGTGAATTTTGCTACATTGTTTTCCTTGGAAATAAAAGTTGTCTTCATTATAATTATCCTCCTGAAATCCTGTGGGACATATATACCCACACTGAGTAGTAATTCTATCATTTTTCGACAAAAAAGTAAATATACCGGCAGTTTAATACCTGAAAAGGATGGTTTTTTATCATGTTTTGGCAGTAAATCGCCCTTTTTCACCCTTTTATATATAAAAAACGGTCCTTCTTGGACCGTTTTTTCGTATTTTATACGCGTTTTTTCTCAATTTATCTGGTTAAATCCATACCTTGCTTGAATTTGCTCCTGGTTTCCGGCTCCAAATTGAATTTTTTTGCCAATTCCTCACCGATACGCTCCAAATCCTCCTTATCTCCGGAGTAAAGCTCTATCTCAAGCTCGGAAATCGGCGCCTCCTTATCTTCGGCAAAAACCTTGCCCTCATCGTAAGAAATCTCGCAAATTGCCTTGCCCGTGTCGATTCTAGCCTGTCTTCTGATCACTTCCACCTCTATCAGCTTAGCGAGCTCTCTCTTGCCTATGATGGCCTTAAGTTCCTCGTACATTGGGGTTTCGGCAAATATCTCTATATCCGGAGTTTCCATCTTTGATTCGTCTAGAACCGGCACATTAAGCTCCTCTCTCTCATATAGGCCGTTTTCGCCCTGCCCGTTCCATTTTAGAGTTCCAACTATCTTGGAACCTTCTTTTCTCACCCTGAATGCCATGAGTTCACGCGAAAGACGCCTGTCTTCCGTATCAAAATAAGCCGCCTTCATAGCAATCGACTCATCGGAATTGGGATCCGTGATCGACTTAATCTCGTCCGACTCAAATATCGAATCCGCAATCTCACGGCTCTCAATATGGTATTTGAGTTCAATTTCCATTACTGTCCCTCTTTTTCCTAAAATTCGCCCCTAAAATGCGTTCGTCAATTTCTATCACAAATACATTGGAATGTCAATACGTCAAGTGGTATACTGATAGGTGAATTAATTGGTATAAGGAGGACGCTCATGAATAAGCCGATAAACAAATATATAGATCATACCCTTTTGAAACCGGACGCAACAAAGTCGGAAATAGAGAAGCTCTGCAAGGAAGCTCTGGAATACGACTTCTACTCCGTCTGCGTAAATTCTTATTGGGTACCGCTCTGTGCTTCTCTTCTCGAAGGAAGCGATGTCAAAATCGCCGCTGTAGTAGGTTTCCCGCTAGGTGCAATGTCAACAGAGGCAAAGGTATATGAAACCCACGTCGCCTGCAGAGAAGGCGCCGGAGAAATCGATATGGTTATGAATATTGGTGCGCTCAAGTCCGGAAATCTCAACGCAGTAGAAGATGATATTCATCAGGTTGTAACCTCTGCCGCAGAATTCGACGCAATAGTCAAAGTAATTCTTGAGACGGGACTTTTGAGCGACGAAGAAATCGTAACAGCATGCAAACTCTCGGAGAATGCCGGCGCCGCCTTTGTTAAGACATCCACGGGATTTGGACATGGCGGAGCGGAACTTGACAAGGTTAAACTTATGAGAGCTTCCGTATCCGAAAACGTTTTGGTAAAAGCATCCGGCGGAATAAGAGACAAAGAAGCCGCACTCGCAATGATAGATGCCGGTGCCGACAGAATCGGAACAAGCTCCGGAATGAAAATCGTCGAAGAATAGTTTATGTATTACAAATCAAAACGGACCTTCATAAGAAGGTCCGTTTTTTGGTTTTTTGAGATTGGGTTTAAACGCTTTGATTATTTTGCAAGATCCTCAGCCTTGTCCCATGCTTCCATGATTTCAGGAATCACCTTGTAGAGGTCTCCTACGATTCCGTAGTCTGCAACTTCAAATATTGGAGCATCCGGATCTTTGTTGATTGCAATTATGCAATCCGAGTTCTGCATTCCCGCTAGGTGCTGAATCGCACCGGAGATTCCGCAGGCAAAGTAAATCTTTGGCTTTACCGTGGTTCCTGTCTGACCAACCTGATGATCGTGACCAATCCAACCGGAATCTACGCATGCACGCGATGAGCCGACAACTCCTCCGACCTTGTCGGCAAACTTCTGCATAAGCTTGAATCCTTCAGGGCCGCCAAGTCCACGTCCTCCGGAGCAGATTATATCCGCATCCGTAAGGGAAACGAGTTCCTTTGCCGACTTAACAACCTTCATTACCTGAACCCTGATATCCTTTGCGGAAATCTCGGGTTTCATCTCTATGACTTCGCCTTTTGCGTTCTTTATAGGCTCGAGTTTTTGCATAACGCCCGGTCTTACCGTTGCCATCTGAGGACGCGATGTCGGGCTCACGATGGTAGCCATAAGGTTTCCACCAAATGCAGGACGTGTCATCTTGAGCCTGGTATCCTTTGGATCCTCGTTTGCAAGACCTGCCGTATTGAGCGTCGTATTCTCTTCATTGAATTCGATATAGCTCGCAAGCGAAATATCAAGATGCGTGCAGTCTGCTGTCAGTCCTACGTTTGCGCGACCTGCTACGCGAGGTGCCAGGTCTCTTCCTATATGAGTTGCTCCATAGAGGATGATTTCCGGTTTAAACTCTTCGATAGCCTGTGTGATTACCTTGGTATATGCGTCTGTTGTGAACTGCTTGAGTAGCGGGTCGGCAACGATATACGCCATGTCCGCTCCGTATTTGAAGCATTCCTTTGCGAGCGGCTCGATATCCTTCTTGTCGCCAACCAGAAGTGCTCCTACCTTGCATCCGTCACCGCGCTCTGCTGCAAGACGTTTACCCTCTCCTATAAGTTCGAGCGCAACGTTCATGATCTTTCCGTCGCGTTGCTCGGCAAATACCCAAATGTTTTTATACTGATCAAAATCATTCTTTGGAGCCTTTTTTACAGGTGCCTTCTTTGCAGGCGCTTTCTTTGCAGGTGCCTTCTTTGCGGAGGTCTTGGCCTTCGCAGCAGTCTTTGCTTTTGCAGCTTTGCTTACTTTTTTCTCTGCCATTTTTCTACCTCCTTAGATTATATGCTTCTGCTTAAGGCTTCCGACGAGTTTCTCGGCGATGTCTTTGTCGCTATCGCCCTCGAGCATCTCGCCCTTTCCCTTTGGCTTTGGTGTAAACGAACGGAATACATTTGTCGGAGACGGTTTGAGACCTACCGTATTAAGATCAACCTCTACGTCTGCCGCACTCCATACTTTGATATCCTTATCCGGATTGAAGATTCCGCCAATATTCATAAATCTCGGCGTGTTTAACTCCTTGATGCATGTAAGCATGCATGGGAGATTAACCTTTATTACTTCATAACCGTCTTCGAGCTGTCTCTCGACCTTTACGCTCTTCTTGTCCTTTGAAAGTTCAAAGTTCTGAACGTAGGTAACCTGTGGCAGGTCGAGCTTCTCGGCAATCTGCGGGCCAACCTGTGCGGTATCTCCGTCGATAGCCTGACGTCCGGCAAAGATAATATCGTATTTTAGCTTTTTGATTGTGGCCGTAATAGCGTTGCTCGTTGCCCATGTATCTGAACCTCCGACTGCTCTGTCGGAAAGGAGAACTCCTTCGTCGGCTCCCATGGCGAGGCATTCAAAAAGCATATCCTGTGCCTGTGGCGGACCCATCGAAACAACGGTAACGTGAACGTTATCGGGATCCTTGTCCTTTATCTTGAGTGCTTCTTCGAGCGCATTGGCATCGTCGGGATTGAGGATGCTCGGAACGCCGTCTCTTATAAGCGTACCGGTTTCCGGATTGATTTTGATTTCGTTGGTATCCGGAACCTGTTTTGCGCATACAATAATGTTAAACATGTCTAGACCCTCCTCCTATTTACCAATGACCGCTGCTGCGATAACCATCTTCTGAACTTCCGAGGTTCCTTCGTAGATTTCCGTTATCTTGGCATCTCTCATCATTCTCTCAACCGGATAATCCTTGGTGTATCCGTAACCTCCGTGAAGCTGTACGCATTTTGTCGTAACATCCATTGCCGTTTCCGCAGCAAAGAGCTTAGCCATCGCGGCATTTACACCGTAAGGAAGTCCTGCGGTTTCGTTATATGCCGCCTTGTATATAAGGAGCCTTGCCGCTTCTATCTTTGTAGCCATCTCAGCAACCATAAAGCTCAGGTGCTGGAACTGTGAAAGCTTTCTTCCAAACTGTTTTCTCTGCTTCATGTATTCCACGGTCACGTCGAGCGCACCCTGTGCAATTCCGAGCGCCTGTGACGCTATGCCTATACGACCGCCGTCGAGCGTTGTCATAGCAACCTTGAATCCCTTTCCGAGACCGCCGATCAGACGATCTTTAGGAATGCGGCAATTCTGGAAAATGAGTTCCGTTGTTGAAGATGCACAGATTCCCATCTTGTCCTCAGTCTTTCCGATTGAGAATCCTTTGTCGCCCTTCTCAACGATAAATGCGCTGATTCCGCGTGTCCCTTGTGATTTATCTGTCATAGCCATAACGATAAACACATCTGCATAGCCGCCGTTTGTGATGAAGCATTTTGCTCCGTTCAGTACCCAGTGGTCGCCGTCGAGTTCAGCTCTCGTCTGCTGTCCCGACGCATCGGTTCCCGCATTCGGCTCCGTAAGACCAAAGGCGCCGAGTTTCTTTCCCGAACAGAGATCCGGCAGATACTTTTTCTTTTGTTCCTCTGTGCCGTAGTGATATATAGGCCAACAACAAAGTGAGGTGTGTGCGGATACGATTACGGCTGTGGATGCGCACACTCTTGCGAGCTCTTCTACGGCGATGGCATAAGAGATATTGTCTCCGCCCGCTCCGCCGTATTCAGTCGGGAACGGAATTCCCATAAGCCCGTATCTTCCCATCTTCTCTACCGTCTCGACAGGAAATCTATGCTCCTTGTCGATATCGGCTGCGATAGGTTCAACTTCGGCTATGGCAAACTCTCTCACCATCTTTCTTACGAATTCTTGTTCCTTCGTCAGTTGAAAGTTCATTATATGCCTCCTTGTTATATACATACCAATTCTATTATAGTATCCCATTATTGCCACCCTAATTCAAGGCTACCTTAGGCCAAGAAGGTTTGAAATTGCACATAAAAAAAGAATGCACCGAAATCGGTTCAGCGAACCAAAAGCGTTGCATTCTCGTATTATTACCTAATATTCTTATGCTTTGATATCTATGATTTCTCTGCTTTCAAAGGCCTTCTCGATAAGAGCTTCGACGTCCAGCTTGGACTCCGACTCCTGGATTTTTGATAGCTTTGGCTTGGTCGTTGGATGCTTTGGTAAGAATACCGTGCAGCAGTCCTCATAGGGCTCAATCGAGGTCTCAAATGTCCCAATTTCCTGGGCCTTTGCCATGATATCGAACTTATCCATCGCAATCAGCGGCCTCATTACAGGTAGATTAACAGATGCGTCCGTTACAACAAGAGCCTCCGCCGTCTGGCTTGCCACCTGTCCAAGGTTTTCGCCCGTAATAAGCATCATTGCATTGCATTCCGCGGCGATTCTCTCTGCGATTCTCATCATGAATCTCCTCACGTGAATCGTGGTCTCCGCCTCAGGACAATTCTTGACAATCTCCTCCTGAATAGGCAGCAGATTTACCACGTGCATCTTGAAATTGCCGCAGTAAGACGCAACAATCCTCGCGAGTTCCTCAACCTTTTCCTGCGCCCTAGGAGAAGTATATGGATATGAATGAAAGTGAACCGCTTCTATCAGCATTCCGCGCTTTGCCATCATCCATGCCGCAACCGGAGAATCGATTCCTCCTGAGAGAAGAACTAGGCCCTTTCCGTTTGTTCCGAGCGGAAGTCCTCCGAATCCCGAAATCTTATCCGCGTAGATGAAACTGCCGTCATGCCTAAGATCGACATAGAGTTTTACATCGGGATTGTGCACGTCAACCTTTAGCACTTTGCAACCGACGAGTACCTTTGCGCCCGTGATTCTGGCTATTTCAGGCGACTCTATCGGGAAGTTCTTGTCTGCACGCTTTGCTTCTACCTTGAAGGTCTTAACCCCGCGCTCAGCAATCAAAGTATTCATGAAATCAACAGCGACTCTTCCGATATCGTCCATATCGGATTTCGCTTCGACAGCAGGGCTTATCGATGCTACGCCAAAGACCTTGGAAATCTCTCCTGCAATTGCGTCGGTATTTATCTCGTGATTATATCTAACAAAGATAAGACCCTCATGCCTCTTTACATCCGCAGAAAAGCCGGATGCCTTAAGGCGCTTTCCTATGCGCTCCGTAAGCATCCTCTCAAAATACGGCTTATTCATTCCCTTGAGCGCCACCTCTCCGCAGCGCACAATCAAAATCCTATCTTTGTCCAAGATTTCTCTCCTACTGATAGCGGCCGAGCTTTCTGAACTCGCCGACAGCCTTTGCCACTTTATCTATTACGTAATCTATCTCTTCTTCTGTATTGAATGCGCCAAAACTGAATCTAATTGCGCCTTCTATTTCTTCCTTGGAAAGCCCCATCGCTTTAAGAACATGGCTCCCTGCCTTTCCGTTTCTTCCGGATGAACACGCAGATCCCGTCGAAACATAGATTCCTTCCTGCTCTAACTTATGCAGCAGGACCTCTCCCTTTGTTCCGAGGAAGGAAACATTAAGTATATAAGGGACGCCGTTTTCCGGACTGTTAAATCTTATATCTGATATTTCTTCCGCAAGACCATTTCGCAATTTAAGATTGAGTCGCTTTATTCTCTCGTATCCGTCCTTGTCCTGCATAGTTCTCTTAACGGCTTCAGCCATTCCCACTATGCCCGGAAGGTTCTCGGTACCGGATCTCAGGCCTCGTTCCTGACCGCCACCTTCTATCAGCGAAGGAATCTTGACGCCGTTTTTAATATAGAGCGCGCCTATTCCCTTTGGTCCATGAATCTTATGTGCGCTGACCGAAATCAGATCCGCGGGAAGATTCTCTATCTCTTCTTTGCAAAAGGCCTGAACGGCATCACAGTGAAGAATCGCATTGCCCTTGACTTCATTCACAAGGCAAAGCGGCATCATCGCGCCCGTCTCATTGTTTACCGCCATCACACTTATAACGGCAGCACCACCCGATATAGCTTCGCGAAGCGCATCCATATCGAGCATCGAATTCCTGTCAACGTCGATATATGTGACCTTTGCCCCTTGGCGCTCGAGATTCTT
Organism: uncultured Eubacteriales bacterium; assembly: GCA_902776725.1. GTDB lineage: Bacteria > Bacillota > Clostridia > Peptostreptococcales > Anaerovoracaceae > Eubacterium_B. Next base: position 30,864 of record CACYQX010000011.1, read on the forward strand.
AACAGTTTCAAGCACCGCGGGATGCTCAATCGTCGTCGTAATTATATGATTGCTCTCGCGCTTGCGTGCGTTATATGCACCAACTATCGCCATATTGTCGCTCTCGGTGCCTCCCGACGTGAATACTATTTCCTTGTCGTCCGCACCAAAAACGGAAGCAACGGTCTTTCTCGCTTCCTTCAGGAGTTTCTCGGCATCAAGCCCCAAAGTATGAAGAGAAGATGGGTTGCCGTAAGCATCGAGCATTACGGCAGCCATCTTCTCAGCTACTTCATCATATACTTTTGTTGTTGCACTGTTATCCAGATAAACGATCATAGTTAACCCTGTTTGGACCTATTTTGCGTAATCTGTTGCGCGCGTTTCTCTTACAACGTTTACCTTGATCTGGCCCGGGTATTCCATCTCGCCTTCGATCTTCTTGGCAATATCCCTTGCAAGAAGCGCTATGCTGTCATCGCCAACCTCGTTCGGATTTGCGATGATTCTGATTTCACGACCTGCCTGAATAGCAAAGGATCTTTCAACGCCAGGCGTGGTGTTTGCGATTTCCTCGAGTTTCTCGAGACGCTTGATATATGCGTCGAGAGTTTCTCTTCTTGCTCCGGGTCTCGCTGCCGAAAGAGCATCCGCCGCAGCTATGAGAACCGCTTCCGGAGTCTTTGGTTCATAGTCACCGTGGTGAGCCGCAACGCCGTTGATAACTAGGTCGGATTCCTTGTACTTGGTAAGAACCGAAATTCCGAGATCCACGTGCGTTCCTTCGGACTCGTGCGTGAGCGCCTTTCCTATATCGTGGAGAAGGCCTGCTCTCTTGGCAAGCTTTACGTTCAGTCCGAGTTCACCGGCCATAAGTCCGGCAAGGTGGCTAACTTCCAAAGAGTGATTCAGAACGTTCTGTCCATAAGATGTTCTGTATTTAAGTCTTCCGAGAAGCTTAACGAGCTCTGGATGAAGGTTATGAATTCCGGCTTCGAATACCGCTCTTTCGCCTTCCTCCTTGATCGTATTGTTAACTTCTTTTTCAGCCTTGGAAACCATCTCCTCTATGCGAGCAGGATGGATTCTTCCGTCTGTGATCAGTTTCTCCAGAGCGACTCTCGCAATTTCGCGTCTTACGGGGTCGAATCCGGAAATGATTACGGCCTCAGGAGTATCATCTATGATAAGCTCCATGCCCGTCTGAGTTTCGATTGCGCGTATATTTCTTCCTTCACGTCCGATGATTCTTCCCTTCATTTCGTCGTTCGGGAGGGCTACAACGGATACCGTTGATTCCGCAACCTGGTCGGCAGCACATCTCTGGATAGCTCCGACGATTATATCTCTTGCCTTGGAATTTGCCTCTTCCTTGGCCTTTTGCTCGATATCCTTAATCATTACGGATGCGTCGTGTCTTACATCCTTTTCAATCTCATCGAGGAGTATCTGCTTGGCTTCGTCAGCGGTAAGTCCCGAGATCTTCTCGAGTTCCACTACCTTTTTCTCAACAAAGCTGTCAAGCTCCTTCTTCTTATTGGCAATTTCTTGCTGTTGCCTGTTGATATTTTCTTCTTTTTTCTCGATGCTCTCGAGCTTTCTGTCAATGGATTCCTCTTTCTGCTGAATCCTTCTTTCCGAGCGATTTACCTCGTTTCTTCTGTCTCTTACCTCCCTGTCCGCGTCATTTCTTATGCGGTGGGCCTCATCCTTTGCTTCCTGGGTTATTTCCTTCCTGATTGCTTCCGCCTTCTTTTCGGCGTCCAAAATACGGTTTTTTGCCTCTTGTTCGGCATTTCCTCTAACTCTTTCGTCTACGTTTTTTCTGAGAATGTATCCGATAAACAGTCCAAGGACCAGTGTTAGTACAGCTGACAATACAGTCATTACTACCGGTGGCATTTCAGTACCTCCTTCTCTAAAATATTAACTTTTCCTATATCTAAAAAAGTCTGATTTTTGAATATAACTTGCCATTTTTACACAAATTATATTATAATGTTTCCCACAACATTATGTCAAGGAAACAAAACCCAAATCATGAAGTATTTTTCCTATTTAAAAAGCGTTGACAAGCTCATATGCCTCACAGTGCTTATTCTGGCTACTGTGAGCATTCTTATGATAGGCAGCACAAGCGTGAACAGCAACTTCTTTTCGAGGAGCGTTATTGTTCAGATGGCAGCATATGTCATCGGAATCACGGCCGCCCTCGTTTTGATGGCAGTAAATTATAAGATTTTTCAAGAATTTACCATCCCACTATATATCTTGGGAATTGGTCTCCTCATGCTCGTCTATGTTCCGGGTCTCGGACTCGAGGTCTCCGGAGCGCGCGCATGGATAGATCTTAGAGTCGTAACCTTCCAGCCATCAGAGGTTGTAAAACTCATATTTATACTCATAATGGCCGACTATCTCAATAAGCACCACAAGGAGCTGAACACCTTCGGATCCCTGGTTAAGGCAGGACTTCTCGCCGCTCCCATAATAGTAATAGTCCTTAAAGAGGACTTCGGTAGCGCCATGGTATTCGCCTCAATTTGGCTCGTAATGGTTTTCTACGCGGGTATCGACCTCAAGGTATTTGCAAAATTCTTTGTTCTGGTCGCAGCCATGGTACCCGTCGGATACTTCTTTATGCACGACTATCAGAAGGACAGGCTCGAGGCCTTTCTCCATCCGAACAACCTCTCACTCCCCGGAAACTACCAGGTTTGGCAGTCAAAGGTCGCAATAGGCTCCGGCGGAATCTTTGGCAAAGGTCTTTTTAACGGAACTCTGAAGGATACTGATTTTATTCCTGTACAGACCAGCGATTTTATCTTTGCCGTAATCGGAGAAGAGCTCGGACTCGTTGGAGGCGTAGCAATCATAGCACTCTTTGGATTCCTGCTTGTAAGGATGATGAAGATTCTCCACAAATCGGTAGATTTTTACGGAGCACTTATAATTTCCGGAGTCATCGGAATGTTCACCTTCCAAATTTTTGAGAACATCGCCATGACAATGGGCCTGATGCCGGTAACGGGCATAACGCTCCCCTTCCTCAGCTACGGAGGATCGTCGGTAATCGCCAATGTACTGGCAGTTGCCTTGGTAATGAATATCTATTCAAGAGAAAAAAATCCGCTACTATAGCGGATTCTTTTGTTCTATCTATTCTCTATTCTCTCTGCAATATTTCTGAAGTTCTCAGCTATATAGGTCCCGTCCTTTATTACAATCGGGACACCGAGGTTGGTTGATACCCTGATGTTTTGGTCGTTTTGGATTACCCCCATAAGTTCAGGTTTGAGCATTCCCGTAATATCCCTGAGCCTTGGAGCATATCCCTCTGCCATTAGTTCCGCATCGACATTGTTTACAATCAGAACTCTGTCTGTAACTCCAAGCTTCAGAAGCTCTCTATCCAGATTGTCGGCATCCCTGATTGCGGAATAATCCGGAGTGCAGACTATTATTGCCTGGTCTGCTCCCGCGGCAGCAAGCACGAGTCCGTCGTCAATTCCCGAAGGCGCATCGACTATAACATAATCGTATTCCGATTTTATCTTGTCACAAAGAACCTTCATATGAAGCGGCGTAAGATATCCGTCACTTCTGTCCGGAGAGGAAGCCATAAGATACAGTCCATGGAAATTCTTGTCCTTGATCAAGGCCTGCTTAATCTTGCAAAGGCCCGTAAGCACGTCGTGAACATCGTAAACCACGTTGTTCTCAAGACCAAAATAGAGGTCGAGATTACGAAGTCCCATATCGAGATCTATCATAACCACGCTTCTTCCCATCTTTGCGAGCGTTGCCCCCAGGTTCACCGAAAACATCGTCTTTCCCGTGCCACCTTTTCCGGAAGCTACAACTATTACCTTTCCCATCAGGTTCCTCCTAAAAATAGTATTACTGTATATTGTTTGTGCCGTCGTCATCGGTCTTAACATAGACGACGTCATCATTCTTATATTCCCCAAGACCAAAGTATGCATCTAGCATCGCTTTGACGGCAGATGCGGATTCAGCTCCGTATCCGCCTTCCGGCAGCTGTACCACGATTGCAATCTCCGGATCGTAATACGGAGCCAGGGCGACTATGGAAGACATGGTCTCATAACCGCTCTTATATGCATCTATCATACTCTGCGTTATTCTATAGTCACTAAGCATGATCAAAGCCTCGTCCGCCGTATCGCTCTCCGTCGGGTATTTATTGGCATCGCTCTTCATGAGTTCTTTGATCTTGTTCTCAAATTCCTCAACGGTTATTGCAGTTTCGGCCTTTGCGTTTATGAGATGCAGGTGATTGATTATGTATTCCTTCTCATCCGCAGGCTGTTTGATACTCTGGTACTCGGCGGTTCCCGTCTTTGCAGCAACCTCAATAGGATAATCCTTAAACGATGCCGCCAGCGTTCCGTCGGTACATACCCTGCGCATTCCCTTGAGAACGCATTCTCTTTGGTACTCCGTTATTCCGGTATCATATGGCTCAGCCTTTACTTTTTTCCCTTCGCCTTCTACGCCGTATACGATGCTTACTTTATTTCTCTTTCCGTTGTTACCTATAGTCGCAACATAGTTTGCCATTTGGATAGGCGTATAGACGTTATCACCCTGTCCGATACATGTGTTGAATACGTCGTATGTCGTCCACTCCGCCATATTGAAATAGTCATACTTGACCATCAATGCGCAATCCTCAGCCATATCGTATATGACGTCCGTCTCCGCACGCAGACGTTCCACAAGGTCCCAGTATTCCGGATTCTCCTCTATCCAGCTTGCGATTTTATCTATATTGGCTTCGAGTTTTTCCGTATCCCTATATACCTCCTGCGGGAAGTATTTGTTTGCTCCTTCGTACAGAGCATTCCATGCTCCGTATTTATAGTTTTCCATCTTAGTCTCGGCCGAAACCGGACGCATTGAAACCTCACCGATTTCTATTCCCGTCTTCTCGTATAGACCGAATTTTTTGGCTTCCTCGATAATATCGTCAATTTCTATCGTATAGCCAAGTGATGTCTTTGTTCCCCAATCATATCCTGTGGCAATACATGCAAAGTAAAAATTGCAGGAGTTACCCAGTCCCCATTCCAGGTTTTCTATGCCGTCTGTGGTCTTGCTTTCGTTCCAGGTCGAGCATCCGAACTCCAGCTCACCGATTTCTATAAACCCTTCGTCCTTAATCTCTATATCCGGGTCGAGGCCGCATCTGAGCGCGGCAAATGCCGTAATAGGCTTAAAAATCGATCCCGGAGCAAAGGCCGAAAGCGTCGCATTGTTATAGAGCGGCGCCGGCGACAATGAATCTCTCGGGTTTTCACGCTGCACCGCAGCCCACTCTTCGTCGGAGATTCCATCGGCAAAGGCATTTATGTCAAATCCCGGATAGCTTGCCATCGCAAGTACATTTCCGGTCTTAACATCCAGCATAACCGCCGATCCTATACGGCTGTTCTTATTCGTCGTAACTAGCTCTGCAAGCGCCTTTTCGGTAGCAATCTGGAGATCGATATCTATGGTCATATATGCATCCTTGCCCTTTGCTCCCGCCTGTTCGCTGAGCGTGGATACATATTCGCCATTGCTGTTTATCTGAACCTCGGTTATGCTTGGCGTTCCGTGGAGGGTTTCCTCGAGTGCTGCCTCGATTCCGGCCTTTCCAACCATATCGCTGACGGAATAACCGAGCTGATTCACATAATAATCGACTTCGTCGTCCGAAATATATCCGAGGTATCCTATCAAATGACATGCCGTAACACCATACGGATAATAGCGCATTGTCGACGACACTACATCGACTCCCGGAAGATTGCTCTCCTCCAAGAAAACTACCGACATATCGCTTATATCCGTAGCTATGGTGAGCGGTATATACTTCTGATAACTGTTGGTCGCAATCTTATTCCTTACGACAAATATCTTACGCGCTTCCCAATTGCTAAGAGTTTCGTCAATCAGATAATTCTCTCTCAGTATAGCAAAGCACTCGTCGGCACTCAAACCGACTTCCGGATCAATTCCGTATATTCCAAACTTCTCCCAGAAATACTCTTTGTTCTCAATATAGGTGTATTTCATATTGCGCACATTGATTGGCAAATACACATTATGCCTCTCGCGCAAAGTATTCATGGCTTCATATCTATCTGCCTCGGCATCCAATCCATAGTAGGCGCATGTCCTCGCAAATACCTCGGAAGCCGTTGTTCCCGTCGGATAATCGTTGTCTTGGAGCCATTTGTCAAGCTGCTGATCATAGCTGTAATACATCTGCCCAACTTCGTTGAATTTGATTGGGAAATCATCTATGTATTCATCGCCGTTCTCAATGAGCTTATTAATAAGCGTAAGCGACGCACTGTTGATTTCATCGGTGGTCAAATTGCTGGCATTAAACTCAACGCTGAATACCTGCCTATTCCCCGCAATGAGCGTTCCGTTTCTGTCGTAGATATTGCCTCGTGGCGACGATGAATAAAGCGTCTTGGCAGTCTGCGCGGAGGCTGCGGAATCCCATTTATTTTTCTGGACAACCGTGAGCACAAAAAGTCTCAGCGCCAAAAGAAGCATCAGCACTACTATAAAAGCAACTATATTCCTGTATCTTATATCTGCATGCTCCGGTTTTCTGTTCATACCAAGTCTATAGTTTCATTTCCTTGAAATAGCTTTCTCTTCTCAACTTGCCCAGCTGTCGTCCCGCAAAGAAAAGTCCGATAAAGGTCACAACTACGTCCACAAATATTCCTGCCGGAATATTCTTTAGCATATAGAGGAAGCCGTAAGGTGTCCCCATTATTCTGTAAATCACCCAGTACACAATCTCATAGAGAATATGCGTCCCAAGCGCAAATCCCAAGAGATAGATTGGGTTTTCCAAATCCAAATGCCTTCTCACGAGAAATGCCACAATCGCCACGAGAAGCATAGATATCGCTACAGCGCCGACAAATTGATTTGAAAACAAATCTATAAAAAGCGATGTAATCGTCACAATCATCAGCGGTATAATCGCCAACCTCTCGTCCATTGAAGCAACACAGACAATCAAAATGCAAAACCCCAGATTTGGAGCCATCGCTTCGGGAAGCATGCTCAAGAAAAGGGGTTGCATGACAATGGCTATTATGGTTAATATGATTGCCGTCTTCAGCTTCATAGTATTACGCTCACCTTGTCTATCGATCCAAAATCGACCTCGGGCTTAACCTCGAGCATTGTAAGCTGTTTGGCGCTGTCATACCAGCTCCTCGTTACCCTGCCCAAAACTATTCCTTCAGGATATACGCCTATTCCAGACGTGATAAGCCTATCTCCTTCGCTTATATCCACCGTGTCATCCAGCATATATCCGGTTATCTTGCCGTTTTCGGATCCCTCGATAATTCCCAACATATTTCCCGTAGCCTCCACATAGAAGCTTATGCGACTGGATTCATCGATAATAGGAATTACCTTTGACCAATTTGTGTCTGTTGCGGTAATCTTTCCGACAAGACCCCTTCCGCAGATAACTATGTCACCGACTTCGATTCCGCTTTCTGTTCCTTTGTCGATTACAAATGAGTTTGTCCAGTTTGCAACGTCAAGCGAAATTACGTTTGCCGTTACTATATCCATTCCGCCCTGTACGAATTCATAATTGAGGACCGTAGACAATTCCTCTAGACGCTGAAGTTCCTTCGCAGAAAAAGTGAGCTGGCTTATTTCGTTCTTTAACGACTCGTTTTCAGCCTTCAACTCCTCATTTTCAGCCAGGAGTTTTCTGTAGGAAAAAAGGCCCGACACATTTTCCTTTATCTGCGTGCCGAGCGTGGTCATCGGTTTTTCAATCAGCATATACAAGCGATTCAGGGGGCCAAGTTTTACGGTTCCTCCGGATGCCTTTGTTACACCGAGAAGAACCGTGGCAACTAGAAGCAGAACCACCAGAATGCTTATTATTTTGTGTTCCTTAATCCATCTGGAAAACATATTTATCGCCCTATCTTCTCTTTACCGTGGATGCGTGAACTTTTAATCTCTCAACGTCATTAAAGCTGAGGCCCGTACCCATCGCAACAGCCTCGAATGCATTCTCTGCCACTCTGGCCTTGATTCCGGTTCTCTTTTCGATTAGCTTGTCGAGATTGTGAATGAGTCCGCCTCCGCCCGTAAGCACCATTCCGTTATTGGCTATATCGGCAGCGACTTCAGGTTCTGCTTCTTCTATCGTAGCTCTGATTCCGTCAATCACCATATCGATCGATTCCTGGAGTCCGAGCATTATATCTCTGTTCGTTATGTCAATCGCCTTTGGAAGCCCCGTCAAAAGATCGAGTCCGCTCGCGGAAACAGATTCTATGATTTCGTTTCCGTCCTCATCCAAGTCCATGCAAGCCGTACCGACTTCTATCTTTAGACGCTCTGCCGTCTTCTCACCGATATTGAGCGAATATCTCTTTCTTACGTAATTTATGATGGCCTCGTTAAACTTATCTCCGGCATGTCTTATCGATGTGCTGTTTACGATTCCGCCAAGGTCTATTATTGCTATATCCGTCGTACCACCGCCGATATCCACAATCATGCAAGCAGTGGAACTGTCGACGTCAAGACCCGCTCCAAGCGCAGCAGCCATCGGCTCCGAAAGAATGTATACGTCCGATGCTCCCATCTGGCGAACAACTTCCTCTACAGCCTTCTGCTCTACGTTTGTTACACCGCTCGGAACTCCCACAACAACTCTGAAGTTTCTTATGCGGTTTGATGTTACAGCCTTATCGATGAAAGCCTTCAGCATATCGGCAGTTCTTTCAAAGTCAGAAATAACTCCGTCACGCAAAGGTCTTATCACGTTAATATTTGCCGGCGCCTTTCCTATCATCGCCTTGGCTTTTTTGCCAACCGCGACAACAACATCGCGCCTTTTGTCTATCGCTATAACAGAGGGTTCGTTAAGAACAATGCCTGCATCCTTAAGATAAATAAGGGTGTTGGCAGTCCCTAAATCTATTCCCATATCCTTTGCGCCCAAAAAGCTCATCATTTCTTACTTCCTCCACTAATCCTCTTTTATGTATCCCTCACCCAGGAGACTTACGTACTTTCCGTCTCCGATTATCACATGATCCAAAACTTTGATGCCTATCAGTCTGCCCGCACTCTGTATCCTCTTTGTGAGCTCTATATCCGCATTGCTCGGCGTCGGATCTCCGCTCGGATGATTGTGCACCAATACGATGGTCGATGCATTCTTTTTAATGGCAGGCGAGAAGACCTCTCTTGGATGAACGGCCGTCGAAGTTAGGCCTCCTACCGAAACACCGTCGGCACCTATCACAATGCCTTTGGCGTTCAGCATCAAAATCCTAAAATGCTCTTTCTTCTCATAGCGCAATTCTTCCATGAAGAATCCCGCAACATCGCTCGCACAGTCAACCCTGTATTTATCGCTTATGGGTTTTAGATGTATGCGCTTCGCAAGTTCCCCAAGCGCAGCCACCGCACAGGCCTTGGCCCTGCCTACGCCCTTTATTCCCATAAGCTCCTGCGGTGTAAGTGAAACAAGCCCCGCAAGACCTCCGTCGACCGACATCAGAATGCTTTCCGCAAGCCCCATAGCCGTTTGGCTCGAGGTTCCGGTCCTGAGTATCAAAGCCAACAGTTCTCCGTTTGACAATGTGCTTAATCCTTTGTGTAACGCCTTCTCAACAGGGCGCTCCTCTTCCGGCAAAAGTTTTATGCTCATGTTTCCTCCTTGGACCCACTCGCATCAAGATTGCCGCAACTCAATATATTTGCTGAACTCCTTGTGATCTTGGCGACCTTTAGAGTTCTTCCCTCACACTGAATCCTTCTACGTATTCAAGTTCACCGCCGTCTATGATTGTCTTGGCATAGCTTACGACTTGATCTATATCCATCTCCGTCGTATCAATGACTATTGCGTCGTCTGCAACCACAAGCGGATTTACCTCTCTATGCGTGTCGTTATAATCTCTTTGGTTTATGTCCTCCAGAACCTGTTCGTAATCGGGGTTTTGTCCCTTGCCCTTAAGTTCCAGATACCTTCTTCTCGCCCTCTCGTCGGCAGACGCGGTGATATATAGCTTATACTCCGCGTGCGGCATTACTATCGTGCAGATATCCCTGCCGTCCATAACAACGCTTCTGCTTCTTCCAATGGCCTTCTGAATTGAGTCCAGCTTGCTTCTCACTGAAGCAAAGGCGGAACAGTCTGAGGCCATCTTTGATACCTCTTCCGTTCTGATAAGATCGCTCACATCTTCGCCGTCGAGATAGACCTTCCAATCTCTGAAGTCGACATCGGTGTTCTCCAACAGTTCGTCGAGCTCGGGGCCTTCTTCACAGGCGATTCCGCAGTTTATTATTTTGAGGCCCATCGCTCTATACATGGCTCCGGTATCAACATAGTCGATTCCGAATTCCTTTGCTATAAGCTTTGCAACCGTGCTCTTTCCTGCACCGCTCGGACCATCTATCGCAACTCTCAAAAGCTTAGTATCTTCTGTCACAGTCGTACCTCCTACTGCTTCTTTGTCTGTTTCTTTCTTCTTCCGACCAGTTCTTCGATTTCCTGGATGAATGTGTTTACATCGGTGAACTGACGGTATACGGAAGCAAATCTTACGTAGGCAACCTCGTCGAGTTCCTTGAGCTTATCCATAACCAGTTCTCCGATAAAGGAGCTGCTGATTTCTTTTTCCATCATATTGTTGAGACCGCGTTCGATTTCGTCGACAACTCTCTCGATCTCAGACATGGATACAGAACGCTTGTCGCAGGCCTTTACGATACTGTTCATCAGTTTGTTTCTGTCAAAGGCTTCTCTGCTTCCGTCCTTCTTTATAACCATGATAATGGAGGCTTCCACCTTCTCATACGTGGTAAACCTTTTTCCACATTTTTCGCATTCTCTTCTGCGTCTGATCGCACGACCTTCTTCGCTCGGTCTCGAATCGATTACTTTGCTGTCTTCATAATCACAAAAGGGGCATCTCATAATTAACCTCCATCCCTCAATAACCGTTAGAATTGCCACTAGACATGAACATAAAGTCCCACAATATTTTACAATAAATCTTCTGTCATTTCCACAAAAAAATACCTATATATAAGCAAAAAGGGCAGTTTTTTCCAAACTGCCCTCAATATATGCCATTTTCGAGGTCTTTTCAGAGGTTTAATTGCCCTCGCCGTCTTCTTCCTCGGCATCTTCAGCTTCTTCTTCGGAATCAGCCTCAGCATCTGTTTCCTCAGTCGCTGTTTCTTCTTCGAGCACATCATATCCGAGTGCCTCGTTTACATATGCCTCGAATTCTTCCTCGGAGACTTCCTTTCCGTATTCGATAACCTTATCCAAAACCTTATCCATCAGGAAGCTTTCCTTCCATCCGTTCTGCTCCGCATATTCGAATATGGTCATTCCGTATGAAGACTGGAAGCTTTCCTCCGTAAATCCGCTTCCATCAAGGATTTCCTTTGTTTTTTCCTCGAACTCACTCTGGGTTACAGAAACATTTTCGTCCTTCGCCATCTTGTATAGAACCATATTGGAAAGAACTATATTGTTGGCATACTCTTCCTTCATGGCCGCAAACTCTTCTGCGTCCATATTCCAAAGAATACTCAGATAATCTTCCCATTCGAGGCCGTAGAGTGCCGCTTCGTTCTTATATTCCGCTTCCATCTCGTCGGTCGTGGCAACCGCTTCCGCAAGTTCTGTTTCCGGATACTTAACAGCCTCCGAACCCATAACTATAACCTGCCAGAGCGCATCCTTAACCTCGGCATCGAGACTCTCCTGTGCCTGCTTTGTAAGCGCTTCCTTGAGGGCTGTCCTATACTCCTCTGTCGTCTGATACTCAGAGTTTGCCTTTACAAACTCGTCATTGAACTCAGGAACTGTAACCGTTCTCTTGCTGTTAATCGTAACCTCAAATACAACCGGTTTTCCCGCAACCTCGGCGCTGTGATATTCCTCCGGGAACTGGAGATCCAACGTAACCGTCTCTCCTACGTTCTTTCCGATTAGTCCTTCAACAAAGCCGTCTATCATGGATGTCGTTCCGACGGTCAGATCGTATGATTCCGACGATCCGCCATCAAAGAGCTCACCGTCTATTCTTCCGGCAAAGGCGATATTGATCGTATCTCCGTCTTCAACAACACCCGTCGTGGAATTTTCCACCGTCGCCGCATATTCAAGCATGCTCTGGATCTCATTTTCAACGTCTTCATCGGTTACTTCCGCAGCAATACTTACATAAGGAAGTCCATGATAGTCAGCGACCTTTACATACTCATCCAAATTGTAATCATAGGGAACTTCTTCTTCTACCTTCTTTCCACAGCCCGCCATAAGCATTGTCAC
>CACYQX010000012.1 GCA_902776725.1 uncultured Eubacteriales bacterium
AGACTTCCGAGCATCGCTCTATATATCGCTTCCATCTCGGCATCCTTATCGTAGTCCCAGAGGAAAGCCTCGTCTATAAGGCTTTGGATGTTCATGAGTTTTTCATATTCCTTGTCGTTTCCGCTGGCGCTTTCAAGAACCTTCCTGTCGACGACAACCTTGTCGCCGAGTTTTAGGTACATTCCAACACCAACGCTGACAACAGCAAGCGTCAAAATTATAACCACCAGAATGAGCGATACTATTGTACTTGTTCTTCTCTCCATTGCGTTGTACTCCCCTTAGAGTTTAATCGCTTTTAAATTAAGTTGAATATATTCTTTGTCGTTCCAGTTCTGTATATCCAAATTGCCTATTGCCGTAATACTGTCTTTTTCTTTTTCGGCATTGCGAATAATTTCTTCGTGCACGTCCGCCTTTCTGAAATCCACTCCGCGAATCGAGTTTCCGTTTCCTAGCTTTCCGTTGAATCGAAGGAAACGACCTTCTCCCATGCGTGCGATTTCAAACGGCGAGAGTTCTATGCCCACCATCGGTTCTTCGTTGTCCTTTCCAAACGGCTCAAGAAGCCTTTGCTGAACGATAAAATCCTTTGTTATTTCCTCAGGATACATAGTAACCTCAGCTTCCGGACTGCTGTCGAGAGCATTTGGATTCTCGCGCAGAATCTCTTCCATATCGCGCCTCAAGGCTTCCTTAAGAAGCGGCAGGTTTTCTTCCGCTATGCTGAATCCGCAGGCCGCGGCGTGTCCACCGAGCCTCGTAAACAATTCCGAATGCGATGTAAGAAGCCTAAAAAGGTTTACTCCCGACGGACTTCTCCCCGTACCCTTATGTATTCCGTCACCGATTGGCGTGGTAATGAGAACAGGCACGCTCTTTTCTTCTTTTAGCTTTCCTGCGACGATTCCTATTATACCTTCATGCGCATCCTTTGGCGAAAGAAGTATGAACTTGTCTCTCGCTATGGAATCATCGTCTATGCTCTCATAGCAAACGGTCTGTAACTCGTCCTGAAATTTCTTCCTCTGCATATTGCAGCTTATGAGTTCATCCGTGAGTTCTAGCGCACGCTCGTAATCTTCCGTCTGAAGAAGCCTGGCCGCGAGCGTCGCATTGTCCACGCGTCCCGCCGCATTGATATGCGGGCCGATTATATATGATATGGTGCGCGATGTTATCTCGCCCTGTTTTATTCCGAGCTTATCGAGCAAAGCCTTGATGCCCGCTCTCTCCGTCACGTTTAGCGCGCGTAGTCCGTATTTGGCAAATGTTCTGTTTTCATCAACCAAAGGAACGATATCCACTATTGTTCCTATGCCGAGAAGGTCGAGATTTCTTGTGAGTATTTCCTTTGATTCTCCCGTTGCCTCAACGAGCGCCTGCGCAAGCTTGAACGCAACGCCAACCCCCGCAAGATATTTGAACGGATACTCAGAACCCTCGAGCAAAGGATCTATTACGATGCAGTCGGGCACCGCTTCCTTTGGCGTGTGGTGGTCCGTAACCATTATATCGAGGCCGATTGACTTTGCGTGTTCTACTTCGGCTACCGACGTAACGCCGCAGTCCACCGTGATAACCAGTTCCACGCCCGCCTCTTTGATTTTGTCGAGCGCGACGCTGTTAAGTCCGTATCCGTCGTCAAACCTCGACGGAATATAATACGTAACGTCCGCACCGAGCTCCTGAAGGACATTTCTGAGAAGACCGACCGAAGTTACTCCATCGCTGTCGTAATCGCCGTAGATGCAGATCTTCTTTTCGTCCTCTATCGCCGATAATATTAAATCCACCCCTTCTTCCATATTTGGAAGAAGAAATGGATTGTATGTCTTTTGGGGTTTTTCCGATAGAAACTCCGCGACATCGTCAGTCGCGGAGATTCCTCTTACTTCCAATAATCTTTTTATTGCACTGTTAAGCTGCATATTACTCCATTAGGGCAAATAGTTCAGCGGATCTACCTGTACACCGTCGATTCTTACCTCAAAATGTACATGAGGTCCCGTAGACCATCCTGTCGATCCCGCATATGCTATTAACTGTCCCCTGCTCACATATTCTCCCGGACTTACAACAAGACTGCTGTTATGTCCGTAAAGCGTACTTACGCCCTCGCCGTGATAAATGAGTACCGCGTATCCATAGCCGTAGTACCAACCGTCGTCACTCATTCCGCTCGGCTGCATAACCACTCCGGACTCTGCCGCATAAACCGGCGTACCGCTAGGTACCGCTATATCGATTGCACCATGGTTGGTGCTTCCTATTCCGTCCGTAGCCTCAGGAGGTCTCGGACCGAAGTACGATGAAATAAATCCTCCGTATACCGGCCACGAAAGAAGTCCGCCCGTATAGGTAATCGGATCAACATAGGAGGATCCGTCACCGCCGCCGTCGCTCTCTTCAGGCAAGGTTGCATATATCTCATCCCTTGCCGCTCTGTTTGCCGCAAGCTGTGCTTCAAGCTCGTCGAGCTCAGCCTGAAGCGCCGCCAAAACGGCATCCAGCTCCGCCTTCTCGGCCTCGAGCGCAGCCTTTGTTTCCTCTAGCGCAGTCGTATCGGCCTCTTCTCCGGCATTATCTATTTCTTCCTGCACGGCATCAATCTCAGCCTGCTTATTTGCCACTTCTTCTGAAGCTGCATCGACCTCGGCCTGCTTGTCAGATATCAAAGCCTCAATCTCCTCTGCCTCCGCGTCAAGCTCCGCAACCTGCTCCTTTGCGGCAGCGATTTCGGCAGCACGCTTTTCTTCCTCTTCGGCTTTTCTTCTTGCTGCTTCTTCAGCCTCTGCCTGAGCCTTCAGCCTAGCTTCCTCGCGGGCTTTCTCGAGTTCCGCTTCTATTCTCTGCTGCTCGGCATAAATCGTTCCGGAAAGGCTTCTTGACTGTTCTTCAAGTTCGTGAATCTTCTCGTGAACAACATTCATTACTTCACTGAGTTCCGCCTGAGCTGCCAACGCATTATCCTTTTCAGCAAGGAGCTCGTCCTTTGCCTGCGTGAGCTGTTCCTGCATAGCAGCGAGTTCATCCAGGGCTTCCTTCATCTTGCCGTAATGCTCGTGGAGATCCTCAAGCGTAGCTTTGTCGTGTTCGTATATGAGCTGTACCATCTCGAGGTTGCTCATAAACTCAGAAAAGCTCGATGAGCCAAGGAGTACGTCTATGAAACCGATAGATCCGTTCTTGTACATGGTTCTAAGCCTGTTTCCAAGACCCTCGTACTGCTCTTCGATGCTTTCCTGCTGCTTTTCGATTTTCTTGGCCTGCATCTCTATCTCGTCCTGCTTGCGCTGGATTGCATCCTGCTTCTGCTCGACTTCGTCGTTGATTCTGCCGACCTCCTGCTCCTTCTCCTGAACGCGCGCGTTGAGTGCGTCCATCTCGGCCTGAGCGGCATCCATCTCCTGGTCGATCTTGTCGAGCTCGGACTGCATTGCGTCCAAATCAATTTCCGTGCTCTCGCCCTCCTCGCCGGACGACTCGGCGGAATCTCCGTCAGTATTGTCCGCAAAGGCTTGAACAGGTGCAAGCTGGAACACCAAAAGAAGAGCTACCAGAGTAGCCAGCATAGCCTTCAGTATTCTTTTGACATCTTTTCTGTTCTTCATAATGTCGTACCTATCCCCAATATCCCAACTAAAGCATCTATATATTTTATCAAAAATCCTTGATTATTTCAAATCCACGCGCCTATTGGCGTATTTACAGATATGCCAGCGGATCCACGTTTACGCCGTTTATCAACAGCTCAAAATGCACATGTGGGCCCGTCGACCATCCCGTAGATCCCGCATAGGCGATTACCTGCCCCTGGGCCACGTACTCTCCGGGACTTACCGCTATGGACGAATTGTGTCCATATACCGTAGAAGTTCCGTTCGGATGATTTATAACTACCGCATATCCATATCCTCCCCACCAGCCTGTGGCCGAAGATACGGTTCCCTCGGCGGATGCATATACCGGTGTTCCCGTCGGAACCGATATATCTATTCCCGCATGGTCCGTCGTTCCCGCGTAGTTTGTTTCTTCAGGAGGCCTGTAGCCAAAATACGATGTTACCGGTCCGCTTACCGGCCAGATATACATGCCTTCTCCGCCCGTATATACATAGCCTGCAGCCATCGCCTGCCTGATTTCCTCAGCTATTATTGCCTCAAGTTCGATCTTTTCGGCTTCGAGCTGGTCTATCATAGCCTGGACGTATGCGAGCGTCTCTTCGAGTTCCGCTTCGGCAGTCGCCGCAGAATTTCTTTCTTCCTCGAGTTCGGCCTGAACAAACTCCATCTCCGCCTTTGCTTTTCCCAGCTTGGCCATAGAGTCTTTTAGCTTGGCATACTGCTCCTCCAAAGCCTCCAATGTATCCTGGTCATGGCGATATATAATCTGCAGCATCGACATATTGGAGAGGAACTCCGAAAAACTCGTCGAACTCAGAAGTACATCCAAGAATCCCACTGAGCCCTTCTTGTACATGCTGCGCAGCCTGTCGTAAAGTCCTTCCTTGCGATCATCGATGCTATTTCTTTGCTCTGTAATATCCGCAATCATGGCATCGATTTCGACCTGCTTCGCGTCAATTTCGGCCTGCTTTGCATCGACCTGCGCGTTAAGCCTATCGACCTCCGCACGCTGCTCGACAAGACGAGCCTCCAGATCAGCACGCTCTGACATTGCAGCTTCTTGCTGCTCCTCTACCTCGTCCAGCTGATCCTGCGACTCACTGGCAAAGGCGGGAATCAAAGACGCCATAACCACCGCCAAAACCATAACGACGGCAAGCACTATGCCCAATATTCTGTTTTCGCGATTAGTATGCTTCATGAAACAATCTGCCGCACAAAAGATATTTCCTCCATGCGGCACTTTCCATCTCTTTCTTATTTGTTCAAATACTTTCTCATCGAGACTACGCTTCCGGCTCCTCCGATTCCAACGCCCATAGCGAGGAAGATTATTATCAGATTAATAGCCAGATACGTCGCCGGAACGAGCGGCGAACTCAGTATCGTCATTATCTGCTTGCCTGCAACATCGACAAACTTCCAGTAGAGAAGGAATGTAACGCCTGCCGCAAGAAGCGACGATATGATGCCGATTATTATGCCTTCCATCAGGAACGGCCCGCGTATAAACCAGTTGGTGGCACCGATATATTTCATGATTGAAATTTCTTTTGAGCGAGCCACAACCGTAAGCTTGATCGTGTTTGCAACTACGACTATGGAAACTATTACGAGGAACGCCATTACAACGAGCATCGCCGTCTGAAGGAATTTTGTTACCTTGGTGAGCTTGTCGACGGTTTCCTTGTAGTACCTGATGTCCTCGATGCCTTCAAGTTTCTGCAGCTCCGCGTTTACCGCATCGGCTGTCTCAAGGCTGTCCACCTCAACCAGAATCGAATTCGGAAGCGGGTTGTCACCGAGAGAATCCAAGAGGTATCCGTTCTCTCCCCACCTTGCTTTCATGATGTCTAGAGCCTCTTCCTTTGTTCTGTATTCGGCCGAGTGAACGCCATCAATCTTCTTAACCGTATTTATGAGGAGATTTGTCTGGTTTCCCGTGATATCGTCATTCAAGAAAACCTCGATCTCGTCATAATTCGATTTGATCATCTCCGTAAAGAGATTTGTATTTACCATCGCACAGAAGAATATCCCCAGTATCAGCATCATAGCGGTAATCGCAAATATCGATGCCATGGACATTCCAAAGTTTCTTCCGATCTGCTGGAAGGCCTGTTTGATGTTATAGCCTAAACTTCCCATCCTATTCCTCCTCCAGCACTGCCTCGTCAATCAAGGCTTCAGTATAACCGTATTCTCCGGTCTCGTCCCTGACGATGTGACCGGCTTCAATCGCGACTACGCGCTTCTTCATCCTGTCAACTATATCCTTTGCGTGGGTTACCATCACAATCGTGGTTCCCGTCTCGTTGATTTGCTCAATGAGTTCCATAATTCCCTGCGCCGTGTCCGGATCAAGGTTTCCCGTGGGCTCGTCTGCAATCAGAATCGACGGCTTGTTAATGATAGCCCTTGCGATTGCAACTCTCTGCTGCTCGCCCGCCGAAAGCTCGTTTGGATATTTGTTGGCCTGGTCCGCGATTCCGACGATTTCAAGAACCTGCGGCACCCTGCTCTTTATGCGCCTCCTCGGCTCATGCATCGCCTCCATAGCAAAGGCTACATTCTCGTAAACCGTCTTCTTCGGAAGCAATCTAAAATCCTGGAAGACGATTCCGATCTTCCTTCTGAGCTTAGGTATTTCCCGGTTGCTAAGCTTGGTAACCTCTTGGCGGTCAACCCTTATGCTTCCGGAATCGGCATTGATTTCCTTGAGGATGAGTTTGATGAAAGTGGACTTGCCGGCACCGCTCGGTCCGACCAAAAAAACAAAATCCCCCTCATCGATTTTGATACTCACATTCTCTATCCCTACGTTGTTACCGTCATAAATCTTGGTAACATTATCAAATGTTATCATATGCGACCCCTTTTCTCGCTATTAATACATCATAAGTATACATCAAAAGGATCGCTTTGTGAACTGAAAATGGCTATTTTCTAAGGTTGAAAGGGTGAATTTTATGTGAAGAAAACAACAAAAAACGCCTCTACTGAGGCGTTTTTCATAGCACTTACCATATTTTGAGAATTATCGTAAGTATTTTCCTATATTTAGTGTGTTTTTGTTTAGTATACTTTTTTGACTGCGGAGACGATGGCATCTTTGGTCATTCCGTATTTTTCCTTAAGCTCGTTCGGGGTTCCGGACTCGCCGAAAGTATCCATCTGGCCGACCATCTCGATATGCACCGGACATCTCCTTGAAAGAACCTCTGCAACCGCGGATCCGAGACCACCGATAATCGAATGTTCTTCAGCGGTTACAATCCTTCCCGTCTCCTCTGCAGCCTTCACGATTATATCCTCGTCAAGCGGCTTAATCGTGTGAATATCAATGACTCTGGCCTCTACGCCCTGCTCCGCGAGCTCAGCGGCAGCCTCCATGGCGTCGGATACCATGATTCCCGTCGCGATAATCGTAACGTCACGGCCTTCACGGAGGAGATTGCCCTTTCCGAGTACGATTTCGTCGCTCTCGTTATAGAATTCGGGTACCGAAGCCCTTCCGAGTCTCACATAGCAAGGTCCCTGCATAGTTACGACCTGGCGCATGAGCTTTTCCGTACTGTTTCCGTCGCATGGATTTACGACCGTCATACCCGGAATTGTTCTCATGAGCGCAAGATCCTCAAATGTCTGGTGGCTCGCACCGTCCTCACCTACGGTGATTCCGGCGTGAGTAGCGCAGATCTTAACGTTGGCGCCCGTATAACCTATTGAATTTCTAACGATTTCAAAGGCTCTGCCGCTCGCAAACATCGCAAATGTGGACGCGCAGACAGTCTTTCCGGAAAGCGCAAGTCCCGTCGCAGCACCGTAGAGATTCTGCTCCGCGATACCCATATTGAAGAATCTCTCAGGGAATTCCTTTGCAAAGACCGATGTCTTGGTGGAGCCCGAGAGGTCCGCATCCATTACCACTAGTTCTGGGAATTCGGCTCCGAGCTCGGCGAGTATCTTGCCATAAGCTTCTCTTGTTGCTCTCTTATCTGCCATTACCACTCACCTCCCAATTCAGCGACTGCCTTCTTGGCTTCCTCTTCGCTTGGCGCCTTGCCGTGCCAGCCGGCCTTGTCTTCCATGAACGATACGCCTTTGCCCTTAACGGTCTTGGCAACTATCGCGGTAGGTCTTTCCTTCTCTGCCCTCGCACCCTCAAACGCCGCAAATATCTCATCAAAGTCGTGACCGTCAATCTCTATCACGTTCCAGCCAAATGCCCTGAACTTATCTCCAATCGGATTTACCGTCATTACGTCGTCGTTCTTTCCGTCTATCTGGAGACCGTTGTTATCAACGATTGCGCACATATTGGAGAGTCCGTAATGAGCCGCCGACATTGCAGCCTCCCATACGAGACCTTCCTGAAGCTCACCGTCTCCGAGGAGCGCATATACTCTACCCGGGTTATTGTCCATCTTGGCCGCGAGCGCCATGCCAACAGCAACCGAGATACCCTGACCCAAGGATCCCGTTGACATTTCAACTCCCGGAACCTTATGCATATTCGGGTGTCCCTGAAGGATTGAACCCATATTTCTCAGGTTTCCGAGTTCCTCCTTTGGGAAAAATCCCTTATTGGCAAGCGCCGCATAGAGAATCGGAGCCGCATGTCCCTTGGAGAGAACAAACTTGTCTCTGTCGGCCTTGTCCGGATTCTCCGGATCGATATTCATTTCGTTAAAATAGAGCGCCGTCATAATATCCGCCGCGGATAAGCTTCCGCCCGGATGACCGGAGCCCGCCTTATACACTTCCTTGATGACGTCAACCCTTAGGCCAGCCGCCAAATCCTCAAAATACTTTTTATCCATAGTTCCTCCACGATGATTTTACCTGTGGCTTTACTAGATAATTTTAGCCTTTTTCATGGCGAACTGCAACCATATCTCGGAACAAAAGCCTTATTGTGAAAAAAGAGCAGTCCTGTATAACTGCTCTTAAAAATGCGGTATATGTGCCCACGTTTCTTTTTATTTCTGCGCTCCACAAGAGGAACATTTATATCCGGTCACTATTTCTTCGTCGTAAGCCTCTTGAGCGACAACAGTTTCGTAGTGTCCCTGTTCAGGTACTGCCTCGTGGTGAATTATTTTTTGCTCACCCGGTATAT
The DNA here is from genome assembly GCA_902776725.1 of uncultured Eubacteriales bacterium. Lineage (GTDB taxonomy): Bacteria > Bacillota > Clostridia > Peptostreptococcales > Anaerovoracaceae > Eubacterium_B. The sequence continues at coordinate 8,752 of CACYQX010000012.1, forward strand.
AATCCATTATTGTGCTGTAATGTCTTTGGGCGACAGGCAAGGTAAACATGTGGGCTTGCGCTTCCTCCTCCGTGGCCCACATCTTGCCGTCGCCTGTTTTATATCCTACAACATACCATTCATCCTCATGATAGATTTCATCATAAGCATCCTGTCCTTCAACATCAACTACCCACACTTCTTCTGTCACAGCATCATGATGCACAGTTGTTGTTACAGCCACCCAATTATGCTCATGTGCGCTTGGCTGAGAGGGCTGCGCCGGCTGACTAAGGGGTGTCTGAGCCGGCTGAGAAGGTGCTTGCTGTGCAGGCTGAGACGGTGTCCCTGCTGCTACTTCAGTCGGTTCTTCTATAATTTCTTCCAAGATTTCAGTTTCTTCCTGCACCGCTGCAGTCTCTACACTATTATGCGACACCATATTAGGCTTTATTGTATAAATCTTACCCTCAGACTCTAATTCAAGGTCTGTTCCCGTATTTTTTGCAATTTCCATTAGTTTATGAGTAGAAATGAGCCCGTTCTCTAGATCAGATTCAGATAGCCATTCAGGAAGGGTTTCTACCTTAATCATTGCCGGGCTGATTGTTACTACTTCAAATGACACAAGTTCCTCTTCAGCATCGATTTCAACTTCTATATTATCTTGGGATTCTTCCATTACAGACTCTTCAGGATGTGCTGTGTCTTCTTTACTACATGCAACCAAGCATACTGCCAGCATCGTAACAAGTATCAGCGATAATATTTTTCTAGAATTACTCATTCTTTCTTCCGGCCCTAAAACTACTGACCGTTCCTCCAATTTCACTCTACTTTAGTACCCCCCCGAGTCAAGGAAAATTTTGACATTTAGCAAAAAATATGATAAAAAATATGTATCCGGTGAGGTGGCAAAGTCCCTCACCTTTTTTATTTTCCAGCGAGCCCGCAGGCAATGTATAATGATTACAGAATAAAGGAATGAGGGCAAAGTATATGACATTTGAATGGGAATTGGAAAGTAAATACCGTGAAGGCATGGAAAAAGGCATGGAAGCTGGCGTTGTTGCCGGAAACCGCGAGGCCATCAAAAAGATGCTCACCAAACTCCTTCCCGAGGAGATAATTGCCATGGGCTTCTCCAAGGAAGACGTTGAAGCAGTATGCGAGGCAACCGATTAAAGCAAATGAAAAAGGACCGGCGCGCGGCCGGTCCTTTATATTTTTTGCTTATACAATACCCTGCATCATCATAGCTTCCGCAACTCTTTCGAAGCCTGCGATGTTTGCACCAGCGATGAGGTTGTCACCGAGGTTGTAGCGCTCGCAAGCGTCTACGGAGAGCTTAAAGATATTAACCATGATGCCTTCGAGTTGTCTGTAAACATCTTCTTCCGAGAAGATGATATGCTCAGCGTTCTGGCTCATCTCGAGGCAGGAGCATGCTACGCCGCCTGCGTTTGCAGCCTTTGATGGACCAACTACTACGCCGTTCTCCTGGAGATAAGCGATGGCTTCATTGGTTGTAGGCATGTTAGCACCTTCGCAAAGGAATTTGCAGCCGTTAGCAACCATTGTCTGAGCGTCTTCCATATGGATTTCGTTCTGTGTAGCACATGGGATATAGAGGTCAGCCTTAACTTCCCACGGCTTCTTGCCTGCAAAGAACTTTGATCCCGGGAACTTCTCTGCATATGGTGAGCAGATATTCTTGCCGGATCCACGGAGCTCGAGGAGATAGTCGATCTTCTCGCCGCTTACGCCTTCTTCGTCAAGGATATATCCATCCGGACCGGAGATTGTGATAACCTTTGCGCCGAGCTCTGTAAGCTTCTTTGCTGTTCCCCAGCTTACGTTACCGAATCCGGAGATGGCAACTGTCTTACCCTTAAGCTCTTCGCCGAAGTGTTTCAGCATCTCGCGAGCATAGAATACGATTCCGTATCCTGTAGCTTCTGTTCTTCCTGCGAGACCGCCGTTAGATGTTCCCTTACCTGTCCAAGTACCGTCGTACTGGTTGGTAATTCTCTTATACTGACCCATCATATAGCCAATTTCTCTTCCGCCTACGCCGAGGTCTCCTGCAGGAACGTCGGTGTTCGGTCCGATATGTCTATAAAGCTCAGTGATGAACGACTGGCAGAATCTCATAATTTCGCCGTCGGACTTTCCGTTAGGATCAAAGTCCGAGCCACCCTTACCACCGCCGATTGGCAGACCCGTAAGGCTGTTCTTGAAAATCTGCTCAAATCCGAGGAACTTAAGAATTCCCGGATATACGTTTGGTGCAAATCTGAGACCGCCCTTATATGGTCCAAGAGCACTGTTGAACTCAAATCTGTAACCGCGGTTAACCTGAACCTTACCGTTGTCATCAACCCAAGGAACTCTGAACATGATTCCTCTTTCCGGCTCGATGAGTCTCTCGATGAGACCGGCTTCGATATACTCCGGATGAGCTTCGAGTACCGGCTCGATTGATGTGAGAACTTCCTCTACAGTCTGAAGAAATTCAGGCTCATTAGCGTTCTTTTCCTTGGCGATGTCAATGTACTTCTGAACTAAATTGGCCATTTTGACTTCCTCTTTTCTTCTTAAATAAATTGCAATTTATTTATCGAAAACGGGCCTATTCCCGTTTCCAAAATGAGTGTATCACCGCCATATTTTATAGTCAATGATTCCAAAGATATAGCGCAACAAAAAAGCGCCTTGCGGCAATAAGTATTTTGTTGCCACAAGAACGCGCCCGTTTTTTGCAAGTAAAAAACAAAAACTTCATCACTTCATCAAAAGAGTGTATGCTTGAGTTTTTAATCTATTCCAGGTTAGGAAAACCAAGCTGCCTCAGCGCCTCAAAAAGAACGATGTTTGCCGAGTTAGAAAGATTGAACGACCTGAGCCGAGTCTCCGCGCTCATAGGAATTCTAATGGACTGTTCCTCGTGCTCCGCAATAAAATCCCGTGGGAGTCCTGCGGTCTCGCGACCAAAGAGAAACATATCGCCGTCGCGATATTCTATGTCCGTGAACCTATGCTTTCCTTTGGTCGTCGCGAGAAACATTCTGCCCTCTTCACATTTGTCGCGATACTTCTCCATGAACTCATCGAGCGACTCGTGAACCTCAAGCGTAACATAGGGCCAATAGTCGAGACCCGCACGCTTAAGCGACTTATCGTCAATAGAAAAACCGAGTGGCTTTACAAGATGGAGCACACTCCCCGTCGCCGCGCAGCTCCTCGCAATATTCCCCGTATTGGGCGGAATCTCCGGTTCCACCAAAACCACATGAAGCGCCAAAATTTAAACCTCCAAAAGCCTTTTCCAAATCGGCACAAAGCCCTATTTTTCAATTTGACAAGTGCTATTCATTGTGATATTATAACCCTTGCGTTAAATTGGCGCAAACCCATATAAGCATATGCGCGATTAGCTCAGTTGGTAGAGCACCTGACTCTTAATCAGGGTGTCCAGGGTTCGAGCCCCTGATCGCGCACCAAATAAAACGGAGGCCAATTATGCCCCCGTTTTTATGTATCGGGCGCATTAGGATTTTTGCAGGAAACTTTAGCTGGCATCATGAAGAACATTATAAAAAAAGCCGATATAATTTTGTTTATCGTCCTGGTCCTTCTTGGGGCCGTTCTTACTGTGGGATCCCTCGTGGGAAGTTCCGACAAAACCCAAGTCCTCATCACTGTTGAAGGCAAAGTCTATGGAACCTACCCTCTTTCCAAGGACAAAACAATTAATATTGAACAGGATGGTCGTTTCAATCAGGTGGTAATAGAAGACGGACAAGTTCACATGCACGAAGCCAACTGTGATAACCAGCTCTGCGTACGTCAAGGAACCATAAGCAAGAGCAGTATCCCTATTGTCTGCCTGCCAAATATGGTCGTTGTAACGATTGTTAACGGAGAGGAGGAAGTAGATGTCCTCTCAAACTAAAAACCGTAGAATCGCCATGGCGGCACTTCTCGCCGCACTTGCGCTCATATTCTCATACGTAGAAGCGATGATACCCTCACCTGTCGCAATCCCCGGGGTAAAGCTCGGTGTTGCCAATCTGGTAATACTCATCGCACTCTATCAACTGGATTTCAAATACGCGCTCGCAATCAATCTGGTGCGAATAGTCATAAGCGGCCTGCTCTTCTCCGGCGTGTTCGGAATTCTATACTCCCTCGCAGGGGGAATGCTCTCCCTCATGGTTATGTGGTTCCTAAAGAAAACCGACCTCTTCAGCATAGTGGGTGTCAGCATGGCGGGAGGTGTAGCACATAACATAGGCCAAATCCTGGTGGCAAGTGCAGTCGTATCCGACCTAAAGATGTTCGCATATCTACCAATACTCATGTTCTCAGGAATTATAAGCGGTGTGCTCATCGGATTCCTTTGCCACTACGTAACGCTGGCGCTAAAACTAGATAAGTTAAAACAATAGAAAAGTAATACAAGACGAAAATATAAAAGAAGGTCATCCATGCGGATGGCCTTCTTTTTTTAGCAAATGGATCATAAAAAATGGAGGAGCCTTAGCCCCTCCATTAAACCAATTGCTCAGTTTTATTATTCTCCAACAGATTCCTCTGCAGCAGCGTTTGTTCCGGCGATTCTACCGAATACCATTACGTCAGCTACAGCATTACCACCGAGACGGTTACCGCCGTGGATTCCACCGGTAACTTCGCCGGCAGCATAGAGTCCAGGAATAATCTCACCGGCTTCGTTCAATACGTGTGCATCTGTATCGATTACGAGACCACCCATTGTGTGGTGGATAGCCGGCTTACGCGGTGTAGCGAAGAATGGACCGTTGTCAATCTTCTGATCGAATGCAGTTCTGTTGAAGTCAGGATCGTTAGCGGCATCAACATATCCGTTGAACTTTTCAACTTCTTCAACGAATGTTGCGATGGTTGCATCGTCATAGCCCATTAACTTACCTAATTCTTCAAGAGTGTCTGCCTTATAAGCACGGCCATTTTCAACTTCAACTTCCCAATCTGAGAGCCATCTAGCTTCTTCAGCAATGTCGATGTCAGCAATCAAGAAGAAGAGTCCACCATTATCAATTGCAGCCTGAGCAATAGTATCACGAGGTGAAGTCTCAGCTACGAAACGCTTACCTTCCTGGTTAAACATGATGTAGTTAGCTGACTGCTGCGGAATGAGTCCTGTGAACAAGTCTCCGGATACCGGATCGGAAACGTGCATCAGCTGGATAAAGTTCATGCCTGTTAAAGCAGCACCTGCCTGGAGACCCATCTTGATACCATCACCGGTCTGACCGCTGGCATTGGTAGTTTTCATATCATCTGGAATTTCAGCCCAATAGGTATTGTATTCCTGACACATTTCAATGTTGTTACCAAAACCGCCGCAAGCAAGGATAACTGCCTTGTTAGCATGTAAGATAACTTCTGTTCCGTCAGCCTGCTCGGCCTTAACGCCAACAACTCTGCCGTCTTCAATAATCAGTTCCTTACCTGCTGTTTCATACATTATTTCGCCGGCTGCAGCAATAACTGGCTCAAGCGCAACAACGTATTCAGTACCCTTGATCATTGAAGTGTTATGGCCTCTACGCCACATAGCTCCTGTAGGCTGGGTTACCTTGGAATTATCCCACTGGATTCCCTTTTCGCCTAACCAAGCAATAGCATCCATAGCCTTTTCGGTCAGAACGCTAACCAGGTCGTAGTTACCATAAACGGTTTCGCCATTCAGGTCTGTACGCAGACCATGGTACATTGTCTGGAATTTGTGAAGCTCAACAGAATCAAAGTGCTTGGATCTATCACCGGCCAAGTATTCTTCAATCTGTGCCTTTAAGGTTAAGAAATCAGCCTGATACTCTTCGGGAAGAGTATTAACATCAACGGATGCATACTGTTCCAATGTAGTATCTTCGCCTGCTACAGGATCAAACTGTGCAGCCCACTCAGTATCTGCAGCGTTCATAGCACCACCGCAAACAACTGTGTTACCACCGAGCATTGAAGTCTTTTCAATGAGGATAACAGATGCTCCACCATCGGCTGCAGCAAGGGCGCTGGCCATACCGGCTCCGCCGCCGCCAACAACGATAACGTCAGCAGTCTTTTCAATAGTATCCTGTGGTTTAGCTTTTCCATCGATAGCATCCAAAGCAGCCTGATCACCACCGGCTTCTTTTACTGCCTCTTTAACTGCATAGATGATAGCGTTACTTGTAACAGTTGCACCTGTTACAGCATCAACGTTTGTGGTCTGCAGTTCAACAATCTTGCTTGGAACTCTCTCAAGAGCAACACTTGCAACAGTTGCTGTCTCCTGATGATCCTTAACATTGACAGCTTCGATCTTGTCTTCTCCCAGAACAACTTCTACTGTCATCTTGCCATTACGGCCGCTTACTGTCTCTTCATAAGTGCCGGCTGTGAATAGAGCACCGCCTTCAGCAGGCTCATCCGCAGTTTCCGGTGCTTCGCCTGATGCCTCAGCAAGAGCCATAGCTACCGCTTCTTTGATAGCATCACTTGTCATTGTAGCGCCGGTTACGCCGTCAACTTCTGTTGTGCCGTTTGTGATGATATCGTCGATAACGATTTCTTTGGCATCGTCAGTCTCTGCACGTCCGGCAGTTTCTGAATCGCTTACAATCTGAATGTCTTCGATTGCAGTTTCGGAAACTGTAACCTCTACTTCAAGTGTGCCGCCAAAACCGGATCCTGTTCCTTTGTAGGTTCCGGCTGTGTATATTGCTTCGCCACCATCTGCAGGTGTGGGATCAGCCTTCTGTCCGCAAGCAGCAAGCGAAAGCACTAGCAATACACTTAGAAATAATACTACTAGCTTTTTCATTTTTCCTCCTTATTAGTGATAACATTACCAGACGCATTATTATACACTTTTTGAGCAAAAAGAAAAGTGCGCTTTCGCGCACTAAATAACAAAAGTATTTCTCTAAAAAGCTATATTTTTTGCAGGATTCTATCAATAAGTTTAAAGGCTTTATCTGCAGATGCCTTTACATTTTCCTCAAAATCACTGCCGTCGCCATCATACTCATCCGAGATGCATTTTATCGAAAGGCATTTTACATTATTGAGTAGGCAAACCCTTGCAATTGCCACGATTTCCATATCACATATATTGCAGCCTGCGTTAAACCTCGCTTCCTTATCTTCTTTTTTATCCACAAATATATCGCCGGAAGCGTCCACCGCCTCTTTGATCTCCGGATAGATGGATTTAACCAAATCAATAAGACCTGAGTCTAGGGGTACGAACTCATCCTCCATATCGCCATACTGGTGCTTAACCACATCGTCTATACTAGATGTGTCAAAGTCAAAATTAATACATTTGCTTACATAGAATAAATCTGAAACCTTGAGTGATGGATCCAATGCACCCGTGACGCCAAAGTTAAGCACAATTTCCACACCATATTTGGTAATGAGGTATTGCGTCGCCATGGCGGCGTCAATAAGCCCCCACCCGGATTTGATGGCATAAACCTCATTTCCCTTTACAATCGCCCTAAAGCATTTAAAGGTCTCGCTATCCAATTCATCAATCTCATAACTGCTTTTTAGAAACGCCTCTAGCTCTCTTTCTATCGCAATTACTATACCGATTTTCTTAATTGACATTTCCTTCTCCTAAATTACAATAGACACTATGAATAATAAAACCAATTATAAAGTAATTCTAGCCGTAGTTATAGCCCACGTGTTTTGGGGCTTTAGTTTTCTTGCATCCAGGACGGCTCTCAACGTAACAAATATGTTCGTTCTTCTGAGTCATCGTTTTATAATTGCGACTCTTGCGATGAGCGTTGCTGTTATCCTCGGCCTTGTAAAAATAAATCTAAGGGGCAAGCGCATCCATCTTTTAATCGCACTATCCATACTCCAGCCCGTCATCTACTTCCTCGGCGAGCAATACGGAATCCAGCACTCAACCACGATTTTCTCGGGCGTCATGATCGCTCTAATTCCAATAGTCGGAACCCTCGCAGCCGCGCCGATTCTAAAGGAAAAACCAACCCTCACACAGCTCGCGTTCAGCGTTCTCTCCGTTTCCGGCGTAATCGGAATCGGCCTTATGAGCAAGAACTCGGGCGTCCTTGAACTCGGCGGCGTAATCGCGCTCATCATCGCCGTATGCTCGGCGGCCGGCTACCTTATGATATCCAGAAGCGTCTGCACAGAGTTCACCGCTTTCGAAAGAACATATAGCATGATGGCAATCTCCGCCATCGTGTTTACGGCATGCGCCTTTGTTTCCGTCAAAGGCGATATGTCCGCATTTATATCACCAATGGGCGAAAAGAGCTATCTCTTAAGCATACTTTTCTTGTCGCTATGCTGCTCGGTTGCAAGCTTTGGTTTTGACAGTTATGCGATTGCGCACTTAACCGTCGCAAAGCTCTCGGCATTCGCCAATCTCACGACCGCGGTTTCGGTATTTGCGGGAGCCGTATTCCTGCACGAGCCGTTTTCTTTCCTCGGCTTTATCTTCTGCGTCATGATACTCGTCGGTATCTACGGCGTACAAAAAGGCGGCGCGGAAAACGAAAACCCGGGCGAACTCCACTAAATTCAAATTGTATAGACCGTATAACCGACCAAAAGTCTCAGTGTATTCTCAACACCATCTCTATGGCTTCTTTCGTATCCGTGCGATGCATAGACACCCGGACCTATCAGGCCGTGGATGATATCGTGTCCTGCGCGAAGCGTCGCTTCAACGTCCGAACCGTATCCCGGATAGATGTCCACGGCATAGTCTGCGCCCGTTTTCTTTGCTGCTTCCGTAAGAGCCTTTACGACCTCGTAGTTATACGGGCCACCGCTGTCCTTTGCGCAGATCGAAACCTGGCGCTCCGTGCAAGTGAGCCCCTCGCCTACGCAGCCCATGTCAACGGAGATTCCTTCGGTAATCCCTGCGGGAACGCTTCCGCTTCCGCCGTGACCGACTTCTTCATATACCGTCACATAAGCCCATACGTCCCTATCTATAGAAACCTTTTCTTCCTTCAGATACTTTGCGTATGCTAGAAGAATCGCTACGCTCAGTTTATCGTCAAGAAAGCGGCTCTTGATATATCCGCTCTTTGTTATTCTCGTCCTAGGCTCAAAGCATACTATATCGCCAACTGCGATTCCGAGTTTCTCGGTGTCCTCTTTGCTCTTAACCTTCTCGTCAAGAACTATCTCAACGGTGGACCATTTACGTTGGGTTTCGCTATATTCCATGTTTACGTGAATCGATGCGTTTACAAGCTGACATGTGCCCTCGTAGATGCCCGAAGACTTTGTCACAACCCTTACATTCTCCGTCTCGGCATTGTTGGGGTTCATCCCGCCGAGAGGAGTGATTTCAAGCCTTCCGTCGCCCTTGATGGTCTTTACCATGCCGCCCAGGGTGTCCGCGTGAGCCTCGAGGAGAAGTCCGCCCTTGGGCGTAGCCTTGGCTTTTGACTTTCCCTTTGCCGGCTTTACGGCCTCACCGCCTGCGAGTTTTATCAGGATTCCGCCCTTTACGGTACTCTCCGGCTTATATCCCAGCGCGGAGAATTCCTTTACTACTAGGTCTGCCACGTCCTTGGTATAGCCCGTCGGAGAGTCAACCGAGAGTAGCTTTAAGGCCTCTTCGAGCGCAAAATCCGTGTATTTCTTTAGGTTCAGTTTCTTCATAGCTTTCCGAACTCCCTTTCACAAATCTGAGGTAATTAACAGTATTCCCACCTGATTTTATCACAAAGTCCGCCCCTACGCACACTAAAGAATTCCAATATCAAAGCCCCTAAATCGTTACGCTTGTGTTATAATATAGAAGTGAACAACAATGCGTGGAAGAAAAATCTAATAGTAGCTTTCATAATTATTGCGATATTTCTCATTCTGAGTATTGTCGCTTTTGTTGTGCTTAAATATGACGACACCAACGCCAGATACAGAGACCGTTATATGGAGTACAACGATGGTTGGACTGCTGTCACAAAAAATGGCGAGTCTAAACCCGAGCTTCCATTCCGCGCCAAAACTAAGTATCACGAGACGATTACTCTCAGGAATACACTTCCGGACTCCATCCCTGTAGACACAGGCCTAATAACAAGAAACTATCACCAGATTCTCGAAGTCAAAGTTGACGGGAAGATAGTTTTTGCTTACCCGAACGAGGGATGGGACAGAATCGGAAACATCATAAGCGATGAATGGCTTCTGATCGATCTGCTGCCTGAGTATGCCGGAAAGGAAATAGAAATAAGTTTCACAAACTCCGCCATATTCTTATTTAGCGGATATATCGGTGAATTCTATTACGGCGATGCCAATTCACTCGTCCAGCACATCCGTTCCATGACATCGCTTGGCTACGGCATGGGCCTCAATATGTCCATCATCGGACTCATACTAATAATCCTGAGTATAATCTATAGAAAACATACAAACCAGGCACCTAACACCGCAATGGGCGGCGCGCTTCTTTGCTTTGGCTTCTGGCTTACCAACAGAGCAAAGATGCCAATCTTCTCAACAGAATCAAGTGCAGTATACGTAACCGCCCTGATGGCGCTACTTCTCGTATCGCCTTGCCTATTCCTCTATGCATATTTTAGAAATCACGAACACAGAAACATATCGCTCAGTGGAGCGCAGCTTTGCTTTGTGGCGGATGTCTTAATCGTAATAAGTTGTTTCTTCATTCCTTATGATGTAGAGACGATGGCTATGCTTTCCTATTTCATGGCCTGCACGGCACTTGTTTGGAATGGATATCTTCTATTTAGCGGTGCATACGGCAAAAGTTCGCATACTCACAGCAGAACTGAAATCATTTTGGACAAAGCCGAATTCTATTCAAATATGCTCTTTCCTGTCGCGAGCATTCTGGAGGTCCTTCTCTACCACAATATGCTATGGACAGAAGCGAGTATATACTTCAGAACCGGCGCTCTTCTCTATTCTTGGATTTACTTAATCTTTGTTCTCTGGAGGACATTCCTTGTAGTCCAGGACAGATCCCGCGTAACTCAAAAGCTGCAGGAGAGCCAGCTCGAGCTCATGATGGGTCAGATTCAACCGCATTTCGTTTTCAACACCTTGAGTTCGATACGTACTCTTGTAATGGTAGACCCGCAGGTCGCCTACGATATGATTTACGATTTTTCAAATTATCTGCGCGCGAACGTAGACAACGTAACCAACCTCGACGGAATCAGTTTCGCTTCCGAGGTCAGTCATATAAAGAGTTACGTCAATATAGAAAATGTGCGTTTTGGCGATCGACTCAAGATGAAATACGAAATCACAAAGGACGATTTTACCGTTCCGCCATTATCCATACAGCCTCTCGTCGAAAACGCAATCAAGCACGGCATCTTCAAAAAGGCCGGCGGCGGAACAGTTTGGCTCAGAAGTTACGAGGAAGGCAATTATAACGTCATCGAAGTTGAAGATACAGGCATAGGCTTCAGTCCCGAAGACGCAAACCGCATATTCTCCGTCCAGACCAATGCCGAAGATAAGCTCGGAATCGAATCCAACAGAGTCATGGCTGCAGCCATGAGCGATGTAATGAAAAAACTTACGCTTCTTGACAAGGACGGAAACCCAATCGTCCTAACCGAACCGGTCAAGAAGGTCAACCTCAGCGGAAACGGCTCCGAAGAACACCAATCCACCGGAATGATGAATATCTTCTTGAGACTGCGCGAGATGGGACATGCCACAACAGAAATCTACAGCAAAGAAGGAGAAGGCACCAAGATCCGCGTGCTCTTCCCGAAGGAAGAAAAACAATAGCGGATATAAAACAGCGGATATAAAACAGCGGATATAAAAAGAGCTCGAATAATCCGAGCTCTTTTTTATATATTTTAGTTGTATTAGCTTGTTGTGCTTTAGACTTGACTGCCCAATAAGACACGCTATCAACGAAGCATAAGCAGCGATACGCTTTCGAGGCCGCCGGTGTCAGGGAACATATCGCAAGGTGTTGTTTCCTTCAATTCATATCCGCCATCGATCAAAAGTTTAACATCGCGTGCAAGCGTACCTTGATCGCATGATACATAAACTATGCGAATCGGTTTTGCTTTTACTACTGCGTCTATGAGTTCAGGTGCACAGCCCGCCCTTGGCGGATCCACTATGACGGCGTCCGGTGATGTGAAGTGCTCTAGATAATCACTATCGACTTCTTTGCTCGCGTCTGCAACCAGCTTAACAAGTACTTCTTCCGCCTTCCCTTCCACAAACAAAGCATTTACGATTAAGTTTCTTATCGCATTTTTGTTTGCGTCCAAAACAGCCTGCGGTACGGATTCTATTCCAAGAAACTCGGCCTTGGTGCGCGATGCGGCGATTAAACCTATCGTTCCTATTCCGCAATACGCATCGATAATCCTCTCGCCCTCTTTGGCGTCGAGCATTCTAAGGGCTTCTTCGTAGAGCTTGACCGTCTGCTCGCTGTTCACCTGATAGAAAGACTCCGCGGAAATATCGAATCTGAGTCCCATGAGTTCATCTCTTATTCTTTGCTTTCCCGCAAGCACGCGGCTCTTTCCGTTGCTTCCGATAATAATGATGCTCTCCAAACTGTATTCATCATCGAGGGATTGGATACTGTCATCGAGTATATATGCAAATTCTTCTTTCTCGGGCAGTTTGGTTCCATTTATACTTACGGCTGCCATAACTTCTTTTCTTGCATGAGTCGTGCGGACCATCAGGCTCTTTATGAGCCCTTTATCAGCCCTCGGATTATATGCCCGCACTCCATACTCGCGCATATACTCTCTCAAGGCATCTGCAAGCGCCATCACAGGCGGAAGCTGAATAAGGCAAGTTTCACAATCTACTATACGATGGCTCTTTCCTCCGCGGAAACCGACGATAGGATTACCATCCTCGTCCTCGCCGACCGCCATTACAGCTTTGTTACGGTATGCACCTTCGCGGCCTTCGAGATATGGCTCGTATGCAATCATCGGATTGATCTTAGGACTTTCAACTCCGGCAATACGCACTAGTTTATTCTTAAGTTGATTAACCTTGAGTTCAAGTTGCGCATCATAATTAAGCATACCGAATGCACAGCCTCCGCAGTCGTTTATATATGAACAAACGTCTTCACGCCTATGCTTGGAATACTCTATAACTTCCTTTAGATTCGCAAGTGCATAGTTCTTCTTGACCTTTGTTAGTTCACACGAAACCGTATCGCCAATAACTGCACCACCGCTTACAAAAACGGTAAGACCCTGCGCGCCGTCGCCTTCGGACTTAAAGTGGCCGACGCCCGCGCCCTCTTCCGTCATATCCGTTATTTCAATTGTAATAGTATCGCCTTTTTCCAATCCAATCATTTTATCTCTCCAAATTACACTTAAAGTATAACATATAAAAAAGACTCTCCCGAGTCTTCCTTTTATCTAAACAGCTTTTTATTTAATATTGTTTTTTAAACCGTCATGATGTATAATGTCGCCAGGAAAGGAAGTCGCTTAGCGACTAACCCGACACTATACGCGTCGCCGCCTTAGTTACAGGCTTTGGCGGCTTTTTTAATGTTGATAGTCACCCTGAGCCCCCATATAGGGACCGAGATCGTAATCCTCATCTCTAATCTTTCCTTTCCTAGTCTCCACCATACGCGTCACCTCCTTGGCGGGTGGGAAGCTGGTAAAAACGGATCGGTCGGATCAGCCGCTTTAGCTCTGCCTTTCCTGGCAAAACAAATATATCAGAGCAAAAGGTATATGTCAATATTTACCATATAAGAGAATTTCCCTTTACCTTCGAATGCAAACAAAAAAGGACGGTCTCATATGAGACCGTCCCAGTTTTAGATTCCTAAAACTCTATTTTGCTATTAGCTGTTCAGGAGCAGCAAGCTGAATACGAGTGTAAACAGAGCTACTGTTTCTGCGATACCGATTACAATGAAGTAGTTCGCAGTACCCTTTCCTGTTGCACCGAGAGCATCAGCGGAAGCTGCTGCGCACTTGCCCTGGAAGAGAGCGGAAAGACCGATTGCGAGTCCACCGAAGATACCTACACCAAGTGCGAGACCTGCGTCTGCGCCATTGTCAACTGCGCTCTTGATGAAGTTCATAAGAAGGAATCCGTAAATGGTCTGTGTAAGTGGAGCACCCGTAAAAGCGATCATAATGAACGGTGCCGGCTTACCACTGGCATAGCATTTTTTCCATGCTCCTACAGAGGACATACCGCCAAATCCAGCTCCGAATGCGGAACCTGCAGCTGATAGACCAAGAGCTGCAGCCATACCTATAAATGCAAGATTCATAATAATTTCTCCTTTTCTTATTATGCTAATATATTATTTCACTTAGCTAACTTTATTTGTTTCCTCAAACGGCTCATACGGTATGCCCGTCCACTCAAGACCTGCTTGTCCTGAGAACTCGAGTACGTTCAGACGTACGCCGTGAACCACTACGGAGAGGAAGCACATGACCAGATTCAGTGCATGGCCTATGATTACAACCACCGCTCCCAGTACCAGTAGCGGACCGCTCATGCTTGCCGCGATTCCGTTAAAGCTCTGAGAGATAGCTACACCCGCCATACCTACTGCAAACAGTCTGATATAACTCATTACGTTACCGAAGCAACTGATGGTATCAAGGAAGGCTGTAAACGCTCCTCCAAGTCCGGACTTTAGACCTTCTCCGAATGATTTTCCGGGGGCCATTCCACCAAAGAGTATAACCATGAGGAATGCCACGCCTATCATTACGAATACCGGTACTAGTGGAATGTTCTCGTGGATTACCAGGTTCAAGGACAGGAGGTACATCGCTATAATCGCGATTGTCCATCCCAGATTTGCAACCCATGAGAGGTCTTTTTCCGTGATCTTCTTCTTTATGGAAAGAATCGATCCGAGCACCATCTGTATCGCACCTATCGAGAACGAGAACTTCATGATCGCGTTCTGCGAATCGGTACTTGTAAGGTTAAAGTATTCCGGATATGTAGCAAAGCTTGGGATTACCAAAGCCTTTAGGAATGGTACTTCCATAGCGCTCTGCATACCGAACCAGGTTCCGGTTACCGCGCCCCATATGATCGTTGCTATCGATAGCACATAGAGCAAGAATGTCACGTTGGTGATCTTCTTTTGTTTTAAGTGTAGCGCGATTGTTCCGACTAGGATCAATACGCCATAGGCTCCGTCACCGATTATCATGGCGAAGAACAGGATGAAGAACAAGAAGAACCAAAGTGATATGTCTTGTTCTCTGTATCCCGGAGTGATGCCCAAGATGTCGAATACCGGTTTGATCAGGTTCGATACTTTGTTGTACTTAACCTTGGTCGGTATCTTTTCATCGTCGTCCGCCACATCGTCGATTGACCATGCGCAGCCCTTCTCGGCCGCCATCGTCTTGAAAACGTCCAAGTCATCTTCAGGAATATATCCCGATATCCAGACAAAGTCGTCATCGCTCGAAGTTGTCGCTTCTGCTTCGGAGAATTTCACTTCGTTGTTAACTTTGATCATCTCCTGCTGGAAGCTCTTGTCGTAGACGGATGCATCTTTTAGTACAGCATCACATTCTGTGATTCCTTCGCGCGATAGCTCTATGTCGTGTTTTAAATCCGCCATGCTGCGCTCCGGAACCATGAACTCCGTCGCTTGAATCTCTTGCGGGAGTGTTCCCAATACAGCGATGGCACGCTGCTTATCTATCGGAGCAAGGTTTATAAAGCGAACGTTTTCATCTTCGGCCGCCGCCTGATATTCCTTATCTCCTATGCGATAGAAGTGGAAATCAAATCCCTCTTTTCTAAGTTCAGCCAGCTCCTCGGGTGAGAAATCTCCCCACGCCGATATTCTGTCTATTTCTGCATTTGCGGCGCTGATTTCCTGGTTGAGAACCGTCTTCTTTTCCAGTGCCTCGAGCACTCCGCTATACATTTTCTTAAATTCGTCATCCGCGAGTACTTCACTGCTTCCCTTTTGCTTAGGATCCGCATAGTCCTTAAGAGCCATTGCGGTTCTTGAAAGCGCCTGGTAGCGATCTATAACTTCGCGATCTGCACTTTGTTTTTCTGCGAGATGCATTACGCCTATATCGCGTAAACCTTTGAGCATCTCTTCTTTACCGGAGGCAGATGTGACGATGTGAACCATTTTCATTTTTTCAATCATCTATCTTGCCACCTCCTCCAGTTTCTTCTTCGAGATCTTGCCGCGTACAACGGCCGCCGTCTGCTGGTCTCCCAGATAAACCTGAATCACGCGGATATTTTCCTTTGCTTCAGGTATTTTGACTTTCTCAAAGAGGTTAACCCTCTGCGATGTAGTCCTGAGCTCCGACTCCAGCAGGCTAACCTGCTTTTTGAGAGTCGAGGCCAAAGCGTCCAACGTGGCAATATCACGAAGTTTGAAGACTGCAGTATCAACCCAGAGCGGATAGTCATCCACATCGTAATTGATATCTTTGAACGTTAGCTCTTCGAATGAAGGGACAGTTACACCGGCGATGTTTTCCTCACCACAGATTACTCTGTCCGGTTGAACAAGTTGTTCAAGCCTCTTTTCTTCATCAAAGATTTCATTTTCTGCGAAAACAGCTATCCAATCGTCCAAATCACCAATCATCTGAATGCGTTCGGCTTCCTTCTGTTCCAGTTCATTGCGAACGCTCATTATTACTGACTGCAATTGCTGTTTCTTAAGCTGCAAGGTCGGTAGGTAGCGCTCAAACTGCTTCAGGTTTTCCTTCTGCTTCTTCAGTTCATTCTTTGTGAGTTTGATAGCCATGAACCGCTCCTTTTAATTAACTAACTGCAGCTTGATTCGGCCATCTCTCCTTGATGAGCGCGGTCTGAAGACCTGTCTCATTCGGTTCGAAGCACTCTGCGAGAATTTCCCAACCGAGGTCGAGCGCATCCTCAAGCGGAATGTTTACGGAGAGATCCATAAGTTTTGACTCGAACAATTCGCCGTATTTAAGGAGCTTTTCATCCCACTCAGTCATATTGAAGCCCATGGACCTCTTCTCAAGCGATTCGTTGTACTGAGCGTAGAGACGAATCATACCGTCCATCAGTGCACGGTGGTCATTTCTTGTCTTGCCGTTAACGTTCTGTTTTAGACGAGACAGTGAACCGAATGGTTCGATGTGACCGCTCTTGAGATAATACTGACCTTCTGTGATGTATCCCGTATTGTCAGGTACCGGATGTGTTACATCGTCACCAGGCATTGTTGTAACGCCGAGGATTGTGATGGAACCGGCTCCCTCGATATCTACTGCCTTCTCATAACGAGATGCGAGGCAGCTGTAGAGATCTCCGGGGTATCCACGGTTGGATGGAACTTGCTCCATCGTGATAGCCATTTCCTTCTGAGCATCGGCAAAGTTTGTCATATCGGTAAGGAGTACGAGTACTCTCTTTCCTTCAAGAGCAAACTGCTCTGCAACAGCAAGGGACATATCAGGAACCAGTGTACACTCTACGATTGGGTCTGCAGCCGTATGAATAAACATTACGGTGTGGCTCATAGCGCCGCCCTTTTCGAGGGTGTCACGGAATTCCATATAGTCATCGTATTTGAGACCCATGCCTCCGAGGATGATGACGTCTACTTCCGCCTGCATGGCGATTCTCGAAAGGAGCTGGTTATACGGCTCACCTGAAATCGAGAAGATAGGAAGCTTCTGGCTTTCTACCAAAGTATTGAATACGTCGATCATCGGAATACCGGTACGTATCATCTTTGATGGAAGAATACGCTTAGCAGGGTTAAACGACGGTCCGCCAATCGGAATCATATTCTCGGTAAGTGCAGGACCGTTATCTCTCGGTACACCTGCGCCGTCAAAGATACGGCCGAGCAGATGATCGGAGAAGGAAACCATCATCGGTCTTCCGAGGAATCTTACGGGGTCAGTCGTGCTTACGCCCTGTGCTCCAGCAAATACCTGAAGAGAAACCATGTCCTTATCCAATTTGATTACGTTAGCGTAGCTGTCGCCTACGAGCGCAAGGTCGCCGTTCTTAACGCCCTCCGCACGTACGGTAACTACGTTACCGACTATTGATTCTATCTTTGTATATATCTTCTGCATTTTCCGACCTCCTACATAGCGACCTTTGACATATAAAGGTCAGAAATCTTCTTTTCCTGTGCTGCGAACTCAGGTGAATCCCACTCTGTTCCGTGCCAGTCAAGGAATTCCTGTCTTAGCTGGTTGAAGAAGGAACGGATTTCACGCTTGTCAGAGATATTGTAGCTCTGTGTCATGGCATCGTAGAGAACATCAAATTCTTTACGCTGTCTGTCAGGCGCGCATGCAGCATCGATCGGATCGAATGAGTTCTGTTGTAGATATACTGCGTCGAGAAGTTCGCCCTTCTGATACATGATGTAGTCGTCTGAAGAAGTACCTTCCTCACCTACTACCTTCATCATCTGGTTAACTTCGATACTTCTTACGAGCATTCTTCTTGCAGCTTCCATACGATCTGTATCAACTACGCCCTTATACTTGGACCAGGAATCTACAGGGTGAATTGCCGGATACTTACGTGCATCGGAACGCTCTCTTGAGAGACCGTGGAATGCACCTACTACCTTAAGGGTAGCCTGTGTAACCGGTTCTTCAAAGTTACCGCCTGCAGGAGATACGGTTCCGCCGATTGTGATGGAAGCGATCTTTTCGCTATCCAAACGAACGAGGCCCGCTCTCTCATAGAATGCAGCGATTGTGGATTCCAGGTAAGCCGGGAATGCTTCTTCACCAGGGATTTCTTCGAGACGTCCTGACATTTCACGCATCGCCTGAGCCCAACGGCTTGTGGAGTCTGCGAGAAGAAGTACGTCGAGTCCCATCTGTCTGTAGTATTCAGCAAGAGTAACCGCTGTATAGCAGGATGCTTCTCTTGCCGCTACCGGCATGGATGATGTGTTACAAATGATGATGGTTCTTTCCATGAGTGAACGTCCGGTCTTCGGGTCTGTCAGTTCAGGGAATTCCTTAAGAACTTCTACTACCTCGCCGGCACGCTCTCCGCATGCAGCTACGATTACTACGTCGATATCGGAGTTCTTAGCCTGCATGTGCTGGAGTACCGTCTTTCCTGCTCCGAACGGTCCAGGTGTACAGAATGTTCCACCCTTTGCAACCGGAAGGAATGCGTCGATACATCTGATCTTTGTAACCATCGGTTCGGTCGGACGAAGTTTCTCTTTGTAGCATGTTACAGCCTGCTTAACCGGCTGTGTGAATACCATCGAGAGATCCTTTGTCTCGCCTTTGCTGTCCTCTATCGTGCAAACTGTCGCATGCACGTTATAGGATCCTGCTTCTTTGATTGATTTAACTGTCCAATCATCACCCTTGAGTGTGAATGGAACCATGATGTGGTGTGTGAAAAGTCCCTCCGGAACTGTTCCGATTGTCGTTCCCGCCTTAACGCGATCTCCAACCTTTGCGACCGGTGTGAAGTCCCAATCGCGATCCGGAATTGCATCCAGATACACACCTCTGTCCAGGAAGAATCCGCACTGATCCGCAAGTGCCGGAAGCGGATTCTGCAGGCCGTCAAATACCTGTGTTAGTAGTCCCGGACCCAGATCTACGCTCATCAGCTCGCCGGTGAATTCAACTGCGTCACCGACCTTGATGCCGTTCGTCATTTCGTAGATCTGCATACTTACTTCCCCGTTTCTGATACGGATGACCTCTCCCTTGAGGCGCTTATCGTCAACGAGGATGTAACCGACTTCATTTTTGCGCACGGAGCCATCGAACTCTACATTGATGAGGTTTCCGTTGACCCCGGTTACATAACCTGTTTCTACTTTCATATAACGCTCCTGTTACAAACTATATACTTGCTGCTGTATCCCATCGAAAAGGGACTGGAATTCAGCTTTGCCCTTGTCCTGCTCAAAACTTGTCAGACGTTCGAGCAATTTCAGTTTAATTGCATATCCGAACAGCACATAGTCATCAAACATATGTAGTCCGACGAGTGAATCGAGATTTTCGAATTCGTACTCAAGAAGAATTCTCTCCGCTTCCAAAGGGTTCTTTGCAGAGATTGCGGACGACGCAACCTGTGCGATTAGACCATCCTTATCATAGGCCGCCGAATAACTCTTTCCGAGATTCATGCTCCTCTGATAATTGATTTCCTTGGTAAGCATTCCGTAGAAGTTTGCCCACTCTTTTATAAGCGGTCCTTCGCTGGAGTTAAGCGTGAGATTCTTGAGACGTTCGTACTCTTCGTCACTCACATTTCCTTGGCATAGATTGAGAAATTCCTCATAGGTTAGCGGCATTTCTCCATCTGCTCTGAGTTCCGGCAGGCTTGCTATCAGATAATAATACGAAGCCATGCTACGCCTCCTTCTTTACTGGAAATCCAGTTCTCTGAAGTATGGCATCAGCATCTCCATGATTCCGTCATCCGAACAGTCGAAATAGCCGGATCCGTCCTTGGCTGCAAGGCGGAAACCTTGCTGTACGCCCTTGGTCGGTCTGATTTCTAGTCCGTTCTTGATTTCCTCAGCGAGCTCTTTCTTGAGCACTTCGCTTACCTCGGATACTTCCGCAGCGTAATCTGCAACATTCTCGCCGGCAATGGCCGCACGAATCAGTTTGCCGAGGCCTTCGCCCGATAGTTCTTTGCGCACGTCAGCAGTAAGAATTTTTTCAAATTCGCCCTGGATCTCTGTCTTGAATGCAAGAAGAGCATCTCTCTTGGCCTGCTCAGCTCCGACTTCCGCACTTTCTTTTAGGATTGCGATTTCTTTTTCTGCCGCATCCTTAAACTGCTGTGCCTCAGCCTTTGCGCCATTAACTATGGACTCGGCTTTTTTCTTTGCCTCTGCAATGATAGATTCTGCTTCGGCGCTTGCCGCCTCTAAACCTTCTTTACGTATAGAGGACACAAGATCTTGAATCTGTAATTCCATAGGCACCTCCTTTATATGGAATCTGTACTAATAAAAAGCTAAAATAATAACTTATAAGGCGAGTGAATAGAAAAATGCTCGAGTGAAGCCGTATCCCACCAAAAAGGTAGTGATGAGAAATCATTTCACGAGAGCATCCAAGTCAGTCTTATTGCAACAAATGATACCTAAAAAGCTTGAAATTTAGCCTTTTTGAGTACCCCTGCTACGCGTCTGATGGCATTCTCGACCGTTCTCTCATTCTCCTTAGTCAAAAATTAACCTTTGCCGAATATATTACCACATTTTTAGCCCTTCGGCAAATGATTTCTTTTGAAAATTAGCCTAATTCAGCCTATTTCCGCCGCCGCTTCCAGGAGCTTTTTCAGGCGGTTATTTACGCCCGATTTCTTGAGTGGCGGCTCCAGCATTTCCCCGAGCTCCGTAAGGCTCGCTTCGGGGTTTTCTACCCTGAGTTCTGCCATTTCCCTGAGCTTATAAGGGAGCTGCTCCAGCCGCCCCGAGGCCTTTAGTCTGTTTATGGCCTCAATCTGGTTTCCCGCGGCATCCAGGATTCTATCTGTATTGGCGCTGTCGCAGTTGGTCATCCTTGCGGCCTCGCCCCTCATCTGTTTTCTTATAAGGACATCCTCCAGCGCGAGGACGTGCGAATGCGCCCCCATAATAGCCAGCGTGTCGCTTATATATGCGGCCTTCTTCATATAGACCACGTATTTACCCTTGCGCTCAACCATCTTGGCCGACAGGTCAACAAAGGTATTAATAAGCTTGCATAGGTCGGTCGCAAGAACCTTGCTGCCGCAGATTATCTCGAGGTGATAGGCTTTGGCAGGGTCAGACACCGTGCCGCTACCGAGGAAAACCCCTCTGAGATATGCCTTTCTGCAACATTTGGAGCGAACGATTCCGTCGTAGATTCCGTCGGAAATATAGTTGTTTCCCTTTCGCACCATAAGGATGCCGGCCTCTCTCAGGATCTGCTCGCTTCTGTCCTCCGGTCCTATGCTTAGAATATATTTATGGCCCTTTCCGAGATTTCCGCCATCCTCAACCTCGAGTTCCGTTGGCGTATCAAAATAATTCTTGATGAGCTTCTTGTAATGCCTCGCTATTGCGGGGTCGCTCGTCGAAACAACGATTCTGAACCTTCCTCCGCCCTCGAGCCTTAGACTTCCCGCGGTTCTTATGAACCCTGAAATCTCCGCAAGCTCGCAGCAGTTCTTCTCCGGCTCGATTCTGGCCAATTCATTTTTCACTTCACTGGAAAAACTCATTTTGCACCTTTGATTGGGTTTTATCTAACGCCCGAGAGAATTTATCTGATAGGAAGCGATAGTATTTCCCTGGCCTCATTGGGAGAAGCGATAGGTCTTCCGAGAAGCTTGGCTATCGATACTGCCTTGTCGACCATCTCTCCGTTGCTCTTTGCGAGGACGCCCTTCTCCAGATATACGTTGTCCTCAAATCCGACTCTTACGTGTCCGCCCATTGCAATAGTAGCCGCAGCTATATTCCAGGCTTCCTTTCCGATTCCGGTTGCGGTCCATGTGGAATCCTGCGGAATTGAGCCCGCCATGAACACGAGGTCTCTTATGCTCGCACTCATCTGAACACCGAGAACAAAGTCCCAGTGAAGCGGATGAACGAGGAGCCCCTTTCTGTCAGCAACTCTAAGAGCAAGGTCGATCATTCCCTTGTCGAAAACCTCAAGCTCGGGCTTGATTCCTCTCTCGAGCATAATTCTCGCAAAATTTTCTATCGTCGTATCCGTGTTAACAAATATTTCGTCTCCGCCGAAATTGCAGGTACCGCAATCGAGCGTCGCCATCTCCGGCGTCGGCGTAACCTCCGTAGACTGAAGTCTCTCGAGATCTGTCATTCCTACGGCTCCGCCGGTAGACGGCTGTATGATTACATCCGGGCATTCTTTTCTTATTGCATCAATGCACTCTTGGAATCTGCCTTTGTCCTGTGTAGGAGTTCCGTCATCCCACCTAACATGAAGGTGGATGAGTGCAGCGCCCGCGTCGTAGGCGGATTTTGCCTCTCTCACGATTTCTTCAACCGTATAAGGAACTGCCGGGTTGTTTTCTTTTGTTACTTCTGCACCGCAGATGCAGGAACTGATAATTAGCTTTTCCATTTTCTCCTCCTACTTGATATCTCTGTGTTCCAAGGTGATTCTATAACCTCTTTCCTTCAGTACCCTACTCATTTTTTCTGCCATCGCAACCGATCTGTGCTGACCGCCCGTGCATCCAAAGGCCAGATTGATATGCTGCTTGCCTTCTTTGATGTAACTCGGGATCATCTCTTCGAGAAGGTTTGCGAGATCCTCTGCAAACTTTACGGCTACAGGCTGCTTAAACACGTAATCAAAAACCTTTTTGTTTCTTCCCGTCAATTTGCGAAGCGACTGCACGTAATACGGGTTGGGAATAAACCTCATATCAAAGATTACATCCGACTCCGACGGGAGCCCTCTCTTGTAACCGAAGGACATTACGTTTATTGCAAAGACGCTATCGCCTTCTCCCCCAAAGAGACGTCCTATCTCACCCTTGAGATCGCTGACCTTGAGATTGGTCGTGTCGATTATGTAGTCGGACATATCTCTTATATCCGCAAGCATTTCTTTTTCCTTTGCGATTACCGCGCGATTTGTCGGACCGCCCGCCGCAAGCGGATGGTCTCTTCTCGTCTCGTTGAACCTCTTTACAAGAGTTCTCTCTGAAGCATCAAGGAAGAGCACCTTGCAATCCACCTTGGGATCGTTCTTGAGTTCCTCCAAACATTCCTTACAGTCATCAAAGAAAACTCCGCCTCTTATATCAACTACGAAGGCCGCTTTGTGAATCTTCTTTTTTGAAGCTATCGTTAGGTCGATAAAACTTGTTATCAGCGAAGGCGGCATATTGTCGACGCAGTAATAGTTCTGATCTTCAAACCAGTCAATAGCATTTGTTTTTCCCGCTCCGGAAAGCCCGGTCAGGATTACGACTTCCATTTTTTCCATTAAATCTCTCCGATAAATCTTACTTCCGGTTCGAGCATTACGCCGAACTCTTCACACACTTTATCTTGAACGGCATGCATCAGCTCGACTATATCGCTCGCTGTCGCATCGCCCGTATTTATTACAAATCCACAGTGTTTTTCGGACACCTGCGCACCTCCAACCGAGAATCCCGCAAGTCCCGCGGCTTCTATAAGGCGTCCCGCAAAATCGCCTTCGGGCCTCTTGAAGAAACTCCCCGCGCTCGGGTACTCAAGAGGTTGCTTGCTTGATCTTCTCTCCGCAAAGTCCTTCATCTTGGCTTCAATTTCTTCTTTATCGCCCTTCTTTAGTATGAATATGGCGGATAGGATTATATCTCCCGTGTCCATGATCTTGCTATGCCTATACCCGAGTTCAAGCTCCTCCGCGGAGACCGTCTTAAGCACAAATTGACCGTTTTCTTCCGAAATGAGCGATACCGAATGGAGCACATCTTTTATCTCCCCGTCATAGGCGCCCGCGTTCATAAAGACCGCGCCACCTACGCTCCCCGGAATCCCTGCCGCAAACTCAAGCCCCGTGAGACTCGCTGATGCGGCGGCGCGTGCGACCTTTGATAGGAGCATCGCAGAGCCCGCCGTAAGCGCATGGCATCCCAAAGATCCATCGCAGTCCGCTTCGATTTCGCAATCCTCACAAACACCGCATTCACCGAGAGGAATAAGGCCTATCGTATCAAAATCTCCCCCTGCCTTGATAACAGTGCCCTCGTATTCTCCGTCAAGAAAGAGCGTATTGGTTCCGTTACCCAAAAATACATACGGCTCACCGCTTTCCCTCAACTCGGAAAGAAGCCCGAGAAGTTCCTCTGGGCTTTCAACGACTATGAGTTTCTTTGCGGTACCACCCGCTTTGAAACTCGTATATTTACTCATATCGGCATGTTCGATAATCGTCATCAAGTATTCCTCTCGCACTCTATTAATTGTCGCCTTTTAATTCTTCGCTCTTTTCTTCATTAACTCGAAGGTCGTCTTTGTTTATCGCATATTTATCATAGTCCTCGTAGTCAAACGTAAGGACGTCCATTCCGCGCGTCTCAAGCCTTTTGTCGATAATCTTGCTGAAGTAGTAATAGATAATCGCAAACACCGGAACACCGAGAAGCATTCCAGCAAATCCAAACAGGCCACCAAACACTACGATGGAGAACATTACCCAGAAACTCGATAGCCCGGTTGACTGTCCGAGTATCGCAGGTCCAATTACGTTTCCGTCGAGCTGCTGCAGAACCACTATCATAATCAGGAACCAAAGTGCGGTCCACGGGTCAACCGTTGCTATGATAAGCGCGGACGGTATTGCTCCTATAAACGGACCAAAGAACGGAACGATATTGGTAACGCCTATTATCGTGCTTACCAGTATCGGATACGGCCACCCAAATATCGTCATCACTATAAAGCAGATGATTCCAATTATGAGGGAGTCGATTATCTTTCCGTTTATAAATCCGCCAAATGTCTTGTTTGTGAATGTAACAAAGTCTTCGAGTTCCCTTGACCTCTTTGGCGAAACAAGCGCAATCGATGTCTTATGGATCTGCGCCCTGAACTTTTCTTTTCCGTTAAGAAAATATACGCACGCAACAATACCGAGCACCATGTTTAGCATTCTTCTCAACGTAAGCATTACGCTCGTGGAAACCCTCTGCACCAGTGTTCCAACTCCCGGAAGGATGATATCCTGAACCCATCTGACGACGTTTTCTCTTAAGCTGTCTACGGCTTCTTCAATCTGCGCGGCCAGGTCTTGGTTACCCATATTGGTCGTATACTTTTCGACCCAGGTGACAAATCTGTTAAACGCACTAGGAAGTGTGTCACTGATTCTGCTGACGCTATCAAAGAGCTGGGGTACCACAAGTGCAACCATACCGCCTACAACTCCCACGAGAAGTAGAATCGATACGATTGACGCCACGATTCTGGATAATGTTAGCGCAGATTTGCTGCTGACCCTCTCACCCTTTGTCAGAAGCGGATAGAGTTTCTTAACTATCAGGTTATATACCGGTGATAATAGATAGGCCATCACAAAGCCATAAACAAAAGGCGATATGATTCTTCCCAGATTGACAAGACCCGACTTAAACCCGGTATAATGCGCAACAATCTGATAGAAGATAATCAGTAGCGCCCCGGCGATAAAGATAGTTAATCCCAGCTTGAACTCAGCCCTATCAATCAGCCTGTTTCTCTTGCCTAAACCCTCTTCGGTTTTCTCGATTGTTTCTTCGATTTTCTTTTCTTCCATTTTTCTCACTCGGCTTTAATCGCTCCGACCTTTTTCCAATACCCGATTTATATCTTTCTGCGGAATTAACAACGCTATCTCTTGCTATTTCTTGCCGATAAGGTTCTTAAAGAATCCTCTTCCGAGCGTTGCTCCGAGGTTTCCTCCAACCTTCTTGCCTATGCTGCCGAACGAACTTCCGAGAGCCTTACCGACTTCTCTTCCGATAGTTCCACCGACAGAACCGGCGGCACTTGAAGCCTGACGTTCTCTTTCGCGCTGCTGTTTTTCCGCAGCCTTCTGAGCTTCTCTCTCGGCTTTCTCAGCAGCCTTGACCGCTTCTTTGTGAGCCTTCTCCGCAGCCTTCTGCGCTTCCTTTTCGGCCTTCTCAGCTTCCTTCTGCTGAGCAAGCGCATACTCTGCCTTTTCCTTCTCAAAGGCTTCTCTCTCGGCATCGAGTCTTGCCTGCTCCGCAGAAATCGCAGCCTGCTCCGACAAAACTTCAAATGCAGATTCGTTATCCACCATTCCGTCGTATTTACTCATGCCGTCCTGGCTCATCATGCTCTGACGACTCGTCTCTTCTGCCGCAGCCATCTTGCTCTGCGGGCAGATGATCTTTGTCTTCTGAACCATCGTCGGAATACCCTCGAGGTCGAGGAAGGAAACGATCGCTTCACCTACTCCGAGTTCCGTAATCGCCTGCTCCGTATCAAAGTCCGGGGTTACTCTGTATGATTGAGCCGCAGCTTTGATTGCCTTCTGCTCTGCAGGCGTATATGCTCTCAGCGCATGCTGAACCTTGTTGCTGAGCTGCGCAAGAACGCTGTCAGGAATGTCCGCAGGATTTTGCGTAACAAAGTAAACGCCTACACCCTTGGATCTTATGAGCTTAACCATCTGCTCAATCTTTTGAATGAATACGCTCGGCATATCCGTAAATAGGAAATGCGCTTCGTCGAAGAAGAATACGAGCTTTGGTTTCTCGGGATCTCCCACTTCCGGAAGATTCTCAAAGAGCTCCGCCATCATCCAAAGGAGGAATACCGCATAGAGCTTCGGATTGTTTACAAGCTTAACTGAATCGAGAACGTTAATCATGCCCTTGCCGTTATAGTCTGTTCTGATCCAATCCATTATGTCGAGATCGGGTTCACCAAAGAATAGGTTGCCCCCTTGATCCTCGAGCGGAAGAATCGCCCTTACGATTCCGCCGAGAGACTGCTTGGCGATATTTCCGTATTCAAGAATATATTCATCCTTATGTTCTCCGACGTAGTTAACCATCGCACGGAGATCCTTAAGGTCTATAAGCAAAAGATTATTGTCATCGGCAATTCTAAAGATAATATTCAAAACGCCTTCCTGCGCTTCGGTAAGATTGAGGATTCTGGCAAGAAGCTCCGGTCCCATATCCGAAACCGTAGCTCTTATCGGATGACCTTTTTCGCCGTAGATATCCCAGAACGTCGTCGGGTATCCTTTATACGAAAAGCTGTCTCTTATTCCGAATCTGTCTATACGCTTTTCCATCCCCTCGTTCTGCTCTCCGGGCTCACAGATTCCGGAAACGTCGCCTTTGACGTCGCAGAGAAATACGGGAACTCCCGCATCGGCAAACGATTCCGCCATGCACTTCATGGTTATTGTTTTACCTGTACCTGTGGCACCCGCGATAAGTCCGTGCCTATTTGCCATTCCGAGTTCCAGGTAGACGCGATTTCCGTCTCCGTCTAGTCCCATATAGATTTTGTCATCTACAAACATTGGTTACCTCCGTTGTTCCTTGCTATATTCCTACTCATAATAAACGATCAGTTTGTCGCCGAGCTCTACGTGATAGTCCTCGTTCGGCGTGATTATGGCGCCGCCGCGTTTGGCAAGCATTACGACAACACCAAAGTATTCCTTCATCTCGTGAACGGCATAGCCAATCCAGCTACTGTCTACGTCCACGATAACTGTGTGAAGATGAATATCGTCAAGGCTCGTTCTGCTGTTCTTGGTCTGAGTGTATTGTTCAACAAATCCCGCGGAAATAATACCTGTCGGAATCGCAACAAGACCTACTCCCAAGAAACCGATCAGAACACCCATAATCTTTCCCACAATGGTTACCGGGCTTATGTCGCCATATCCAATCGTGAGTATCGTCGAGAACGTATACCACATTCCCGAAAACGCGTTTTTAAAAAGCTCCGGCTGCGCCTTGTGCTCTGCGCTATACATGAACAGCGACGCCGAAAGCATGAGAACAAAAATTATAAATAGCGAAGAGAGAAGCTGGTTTCTCTTTTCGTAAAGTACTGTTTTGATTACGTGGAAGGAATCCGTATTGGCGTTTATTCTAAAGAGGTTGAGTATCCTCACGACTCTGAGCATTCTGAATACAACAAAGCCCGAGAGGAAGAAGAACGGAAGGATCGTGCAGAGTTCGACGATACCTTCAAAAGAAGTTATGAACTTCCAAACGGCTTTTCCTTTGCTTCCGTCCGGATAGAGATATTGCGCTGTCCAAATCCTCAGCACGTATTCAAGGATAAACAGAATTACCGTTACAACTTCAATTGTATTGAAAATGTGATGATACTCGGAAAGCTCTTCAAACGTCTCAAGGAACATCGCAATGATGTTTATTATAATGACCGCAACAATAACAAAATCAAAGGTGCGGCTTATCTTATCCGTTTCCTTTCCAATCTGAATCGTATCAAATACTTTTCTTTTTAAGCTTGTATCTGTTTTCTGTTCAGGCATATACAAAACCTTTTGTTCTTAATTTGGAATCTGTAACTATTTCTAAGCTTAAAAGCAATTAAAACTCGTAGTTTTTCCCGTTGCTCGCAAGTATGCATTTGCTGCCGAAGCGCTTTGCCATTTCCATTGTCGGATAAAGCCCCGTGCA
>CACYQX010000013.1 GCA_902776725.1 uncultured Eubacteriales bacterium
GTTATATCTCTGATGAAGTACTGTTGTGATCGCCGCTGTGAGTGTTGTCTTACCATGGTCTACGTGGCCGATGGTTCCGATGTTGATATGCGGCTTATTTCTTTCGAATTTTTGCTTTGCCATTTTTTCTCTCCTATTTACTCGTGTTAATCTTATCCACTAGATTGTCAGGCAATTTATCAAAGTGATCAAACTGCATGACGTAAACGCCTCTTCCCTGAGTCTTTGATCTCAGGTCGGTTGCGTATCCGAACATTTCCGCTAGCGGCACCTGACCTCTAATGGCAACTGCGCCCGCGTTCATATCGGAACCTTCTATACGGCCGCGACGTGAACTCAAATCTCCGATTACATCGCCCATATATTCTTCCGGAACCGTAACTTCAACTTTGAAGATTGGTTCGAGAAGAACAGGCTTTGCTTTCTGAACGGCTTCACGGAAGGCCATGGAAGCGGCAAGTTTAAATGCCATTTCCGATGAGTCTACTTCGTGATATGAACCGTCGTACAGTTCTACGCCTACGTCCACAACCTGATATCCTGCGATAGGACCGGTTTCCATTGCGGCTTTGATTCCCTCTTCGATAGGTCCGATGTATTCCTTTGGAACAGCACCGCCCACGATTGAGTTGACGAATTCGAAGCCCGAACCCGGATCTCTCGGATACACTTTGATCTTGACGTGACCGTACTGACCGTGACCGCCTGATTGCTTTGCGTATTTGTGGTCCACATCGGCCGTGGTGGTAATGGTCTCTTTGTAGGAAACCTGTGGCTTACCTACGTTTGCCTCTACCTTAAACTCACGAAGGAGTCTGTCCACTATGATCTCCAAGTGGAGCTCACCCATACCTGCAATGATGGTTTGTCCCGTGTCATCATTTGTATAGGTTTTGAAGGTCGGGTCTTCTTCTGCAAGTTTGGCCAGAGCCACGCCCATCTTTTCCTGACCCGCTTTGGTCTTTGGTTCGATGGCGATTTCGATTACAGGATCCGGGAATTCCATTGACTCCAAGATGATTTCTTTCTTTTCGTCACAAAGTGTATCACCGGTTGTTACATCCTTTAGGCCTACTGCTGCAGCGATATCCCCTGCATAAACCTTCTCGATTTCATTACGCTTGTTAGCGTGCATCTGCAGAATTCTTCCGATTCTGCCCTTCTTGCCCTTTGTCGAGTTATATACGTAGGAACCCGAATCGAGTGTTCCCGAATATACTCTGAAGAAGGCAAGCTTTCCGACGAACGGATCCGCCATGATCTTGAATGCAAGAGCAGCAAAAGGCGCATCGTCCGATGCAATTCTCTCGTCTTCCTGACCATTGAACGGGTTGATTCCCTTGATTGGCGGGATGTCGAGCGGCGACGGCATATAGTCAACGACTCCGTCCAGCATCATCTGGACGCCCTTGTTTCTGTAGGCTGAACCACAGAATACGGGAACCATCTCGCATGCGATCGTCTGCTTTCTGATAACGGCTTTGATTTCCGCTTCGGTTGGCTCTTCGCCCTCAAGGAACTTCATCATAAGTTCTTCGTCACATTCGGCAACAGACTCGATCATCTTGTCGTGCCATTCCTTTGCCATGTCCATCATGTCGGAAGGAATGTCTGTGATTTCAAACTTCTGTCCCAGTTCGTCTTGATAAATTTCGGCTTTCATGGTGATCAAATCTATGATGCCCACAAAAGTTTCTTCTGCTCCTATAGGAAGCTGAACAGGTACTGCGTTTGCTTTTAGCCTGTCCTTTACCATATCCACTACCCTGAAGAAGTTCGCACCCATGATATCCATCTTGTTTACGAATATCATTCTCGGTACGCCGTACTTCTCGGCCTGGCGCCATACGGTTTCAGACTGAGGTTCAACTCCGCCCTTTGCACAAAGTACGGTTACTGCACCGTCAAGTACGCGGAGCGATCTTTCTACCTCCACCGTAAAGTCTACGTGACCCGGTGTGTCTATGATATTTATCCTATGCTCTTTCCATTGTGCGGTAGTTGCAGCAGAAGTAATGGTAATACCACGCTCTTGTTCCTGCTCCATCCAGTCCATCTGGGCGGCACCATCGTGGGTTTCGCCTATCTTATGGGTCTTTCCGGTGTAGAAAAGGATTCTTTCTGTTGTCGTGGTCTTACCGGCATCGATATGCGCCATGATACCGATATTTCTCGTTTTCTCTAAAGAAAACTCTCTGCCAGACATTTCTTTACTCCTTACTACTAACTCTTACTACCACCTGAAATGAGCAAAGGCTTTGTTGGCTTCTGCCATTCTATGTGTATCTTCTCTCTTCTTTACGGCTGAGCCCTGTTCATTGGCTGCATCCATAAGTTCCTTGGCAAGTCTGTCGGCCATGGTTCTCTCGCCTCTTGCTCTAACGGCTGCTGTGAGCCATCTGAGAGCAAGGGTCTGTCTTCTCTCAGGTCTTACTTCGATTGGAACCTGATAGTTCGCACCACCGATTCTTCTTGCCTTAACTTCGAGTACAGGCATGATATTGTTCATTGCCTTCTCGAACACTTCCATCGGTTCTTCACCGGTAGCGGCCTTGATGTTGTCAAAGGCGGTGTACACAATGTTCTGTGCAACACCCTTCTTGCCATCAAGCATAATGCTGTTGATGAGCTTTGCGACAACTACGCTACCGTAAACCGGATCCGGAAGTACTTCCCTCTTGGGGGTATTACCTTTTCTTGGCACTTCTCTTCCTCCTTTTCGTTCAGGGTACTCGACTATAGTTACAGACAGATGATGTCTGCTTCTAAGCCGCGGGCGCCAAATCTATTTATTGGCGACCTTATCCCGTTTACGATCTTACAATTAACTTACTGATTGCTTGGCAATCCGATCTTACTTCTTAGGTCTCTTCGCACCGTACTTGGAACGAGCCTGGTTTCTTCCGTCTACGCCGGCTGTATCCAGTGTTCCTCTCACAATGTGGTATCTTACACCCGGAAGGTCTTTAACTCTTCCGCCACGGATAAGTACAACACTGTGCTCCTGGAGGTTATGACCGATACCAGGAATGTACGCTGTTACTTCAATACCATTAGTAAGACGCACCCTGGCAACCTTACGAAGCGCTGAGTTAGGCTTCTTAGGTGTTACGGTCTTAACGGAAGTGCATACGCCTCTCTTCTGGGGTGAATTAACGTCTGTAGCAACACGTCTAAGCGCATTCATACCCTTACCGAGAGCCGGTGCTGTTGACTTCTTAACCGTATCGGTTCTGCCCTGGCGTACTAATTGATTGATTGTAGGCATTTAAGATCTCCTTTCCTTTAAAATTTTGCTATTTTACAGCCAAAGAGCCCCGACAAGTTTCGGGGCCGCTTTGGCCAAAAACCGAGTGATATTTTATCACAATGGGGGCCTGTCCGCAAGGATAAATTCTTATTCCTCGCCGTCCCCTGTTCCGTTGATTTCAGCAGCAAAGGCCTCGTTCACGATTGATGTCATATCCAGTTCGTCAGAATCCAGATCATCCTTCTCGCCCGACTCTGCCTGCTGTCTTTCGCGCTCAGCTTCCTTAGCGGCCTTGATTGCTGCCGCCTCGGCTGCACGCTGTTCCTCGAGTTCTCTCATATACTCATCGATGTATGCCTGGTTTTCACCATAATCGAGATTTACATTTCTGTACATCTTCATACCGGTTCCGGCAGGAATGAGCTTACCTATGATTACGTTCTCCTTGAGACCGAGGAGCTTATCGTTCTTGCCCTTGATAGCTGCGTCCGTAAGAACTCTCGTTGTTTCCTGGAAGGATGCCGCCGAGAGGAAGGAGCTCGTCGCGAGTGACGCCTTGGTGATACCGAGGAGCGTCTGCTTTCCGCTCGCTCCCACTCTTCCTTCGGATTCCGCAATCTCGTTGGCCTCTTCGAGTTCCTGACGAGAGTACATGCTTCCCGGAAGGAGTGTTGTATCGCCCGAGTCCTCAATCTTATACTTGGAGAGCATCTGGCTTACGATTATTTCAATATGTTTGTCGTTGATGTCTACACCCTGGCTCTTGTATACGCTGTATACTTCCTTGAGCAGGTAGTGGTATACACCCTGAACGCCGTTGAGTTCCATAATCTCGTGCGGATTAAGAGGTCCGACCGTGATATTGTCTCCGGCTCTTACGTGCTGACCCTTTGTTACTGCGAGTACAGCACCGGATGTTACAGGATATGTATCCTCACCGGTTCCGTCGTCATATCTTACAACGACTTCACGCTTCTGATCTGCGCGGTCTCTTACTTCTGTAACTTCACCGTCGTGCTTACAGATTTCCGCACATCCCTTTGGCTTTCTGGCCTCAAAGAGCTCTTCTACTCTCGGAAGACCGGATGTGATATCGGAACCCGCTACACCACCTGTATGGAATGTACGCATCGTGAGCTGTGTACCCGGTTCACCGATGGACTGAGCCGCGATGATACCAACCGCCTCACCTACGTTTACAGGCTCGCCTGTCGCAAGGTTTCTTCCGTAGCACTTTGCACAGATTCCCGTCTTGCTCTTACAGGTCATAGCGGATCTGATGAATACAGAATCGATTCCCGCTTCGTCGATCGCCTTTGCCTGCTCGTCAGTAATCTCGGTGTTCTTCTCAACGATTACCTTACCGGTCTTCGGATCAACAACATCGTAGAGACTTGTACGTCCTGCGATACGTTTCTCGAGAGACTCGATTACTTCGTTGATGGTAACTATTGAACCGAGTTCTGCCTTTGTCATGGCAGCAACCGTTTCCTGTGTTATCTTCTCGTATTTTTCAAGAATCACTTTGCCGCTCTTTGGATCGATGATGTCGCTTGCGCACATACGACCAACGAGAGCCATAGTGAGATCCATATTCTTGTCTGCATTTCCTCTCTTTGTAGGAATCTGCATCACTTCTTCGCCGGCAACAAAGGCCTTAACCTCGACACCTGCATCGCTTCCGCAGTCGATATCCCTTACGATTACGTTGTGAGATACGTCTACGAGACGTCTTGTGAGGTAACCCGAGTCAGCTGTTCTAAGAGCTGTATCAGCAAGACCCTTACGAGCACCGTTACTGGAGATGAAGTATTCCAGTACGGAAAGTCCTTCACGGAAGTTTGCCTTGATAGGAATTTCTACGGTGTGACCTGTAGCTGTTGCCATAAGTCCACGCATACCACCGATCTGACCGATCTGCTTTTCGCTACCACGGGCACCGGATGTAGCCATGATATTCAGGTTGTTGCTCGGCTCAAGTGATTTCATGAGTTCCGATGTAACCTTACTCGTGGTCTTATTCCAAATATTCGTGATACCTTCGAGACGCTCTGCCTTGGAGAGACGACCCATACGGTATGCGTTCTCCCACTTGTCTACCTGAGCCTGGGCTTCGTTTACGATATCCCATTTGGTATCAGGAATCTTCATGTCTTCGATACCGATTGTTACAGCTGCCTTTGTGGAATACTTGTATCCCATCGACTTGATATAGTCGAGCATCTTAACGGTTCCGGTGTTCGCATGAACGTGGAAGCATTTATCTATGATTTCGCCGAGACGTTTCTTGTCGCAGAGGAAGTCAACCTCGAGTGAATACGGGTCTTTCTTTCTGTCGACAAACCCCAGATCCTGCGGAAGTCCCTGGTTGTAGATGAATCTGCCAACCGTGGATTCTACCATCTGTCCTCTTACGTCCTTAGGTCCCGCAAATCTTCTTACCTTGACCTTGGCGTGGATTCCGACAACACCTTCCTGATACGCCATGAGCATCTCATCCATATCTGTGAAGACCTTATCGTCTCCGAGTTCAGGAACTCTTTCGTACTTAGGTTCGTTCTTGTCGGCCTTGGACTTCTTTTCCTTGCCGCTCGTTACGAACTCGTCCATCTCGTACTTAACCTGTTCGTCACCGTTCTCGTCAATCCAGGTAACCTTTCTTGTTCCCGGATATGTGAGGTAGTAAGCACCGAGGATCATATCCTGTGTCGGTGCGGTAATCGGAGATCCGTCCTTTGGTGCCAGAATATTGTTCACCGACAGCATGAGGAATCTTGCTTCCGCCTGAGCCTCTACCGATAGCGGCACGTGAACAGCCATCTGGTCTCCGTCAAAGTCCGCATTGAATGGTGTACATACGAGCGGGTGAAGCTTGATTGCCTTACCTTCTACAAGTACAGGTTCAAACGCCTGGATACCGAGTCTGTGAAGCGTCGGAGCACGGTTGAGCATTACCGGATGCTCTTTGATTACTTCTTCGAGAACGTCCCAAACTTCAGGTTTAACTTTTTCGACCATGCGCTTTGCGTTCTTGATATTATGTGCATACTCCTTCGCAACAAGTTCTTTCATGATGAAAGGCTTGAAGAGCTCAAGAGCCATCTTCTTTGGAAGACCGCACTGATAGAACTTGAGTTCCGGTCCTACTACGATTACGGAACGACCGGAGTAGTCAACACGCTTACCGAGCAAGTTCTGACGGAAACGTCCCTGCTTACCTTTAAGCATATCGGAGAGAGACTTAAGCGGTCTCGATCCCGGTCCCGTAACCGCTCTACCGCGGCGACCATTGTCTATAAGTGAGTCAACGGCTTCCTGAAGCATACGCTTTTCATTTCTTACGATGATGTCCGGCGCACCGAGTTCAAGAAGTCTCTTAAGTCTGTTGTTTCTGTTGATTACTCTTCTGTAGAGATCGTTAAGATCCGAAGTGGCAAATCTTCCGCCGTCGAGCTGAACCATCGGTCTAAGATCCGGCGGTATTACCGGAACAACCTCGAGTACCATCCATTCAGGACGGTTTCCCGAAAGACGCAGAGCCTCTACTACTTCGAGTCTTCTGATTATTCTTACGCGCTTCTGTCCATTGGCATCGGCGAGTTTCTCTCTAAGTTCTTCGGAAAGCTCCTCGATATTGATGTCCGCAAGAAGCTTTCTGATAGCCTCTGCACCCATCGCTGCCTGGAATCTGTTTCCGTAAACTTCTTTTGCTTCTCTGTACTGATTCTCGGAAAGGATTTCTTTGTAATCGAGATCCGTATCACCTGGGTCAGTTACGATGTAGGAAGCAAAGTAGAGAACCTTCTCAAGATTTCTCGGCGTCATGTCGAGCATAAGTCCCATGCGAGACGGAATGCCCTTGAAATACCAAATATGAGATACCGGAGCAGCAAGAGCTATATGTCCCATGCGCTCTCTTCTTACCTTTGCTTTGGTGACTTCTACGCCGCAACGATCGCAGACGATTCCTTTGTATCTGATTCTCTTATATTTTCCGCAGTGGCATTCCCAGTCCTTCATAGGTCCAAAGATACGCTCGCAGAAAAGTCCGTCTCTTTCCGGCTTCAGGGTACGATAATTGATAGTCTCAGGCTTCGTTACTTCGCCATGGGACCATTCAAGGATTTTTTCCGTAGAAGCAAGTTTGATTTGCAAAGAATCAAAATGATTCAATTCGTAGTTGTTAGCTTTTCTAACAGTATTTCTATCCATCAAATCCTTCGCCCCCTTTCTTACTCTTCATCAGACGCGTCGGTCTGAACAGCTTCGCCATTTTCGTCCTGGAGACTGAATCCGGAATTAACAAGTCCGCGTTCACTGTCCAGTCTGTTGTCGACGTCCATGATGCTTCCGATTCCCGTCTGCTCTTCGTAATCGGATACTTCCTTGAGCTCGATTTCCTCATTGTCTTCGGAAAGAACTCGTACATCCAGAGCCAAGGACTGCATTTCTTTGATGAGTACCTTGAAGGATTCAGGAATTCCCGGTTCAGGAATGTTCTCACCCTTAACGATTGCTTCGTAGGTCTGAACACGTCCGATGATATCGTCGGACTTAACAGTCAGGATTTCCTGGAGCGTGTATGCGGCACCGTATGCTTCGAGCGCCCATACTTCCATCTCACCGAATCTCTGTCCGCCGAACTGAGCCTTACCGCCGAGCGGCTGCTGCGTTACGAGTGAGTACGGTCCCGTACTACGTGCGTGAATCTTGTCGTCAACAAGGTGGTGGAGCTTGAGCATATACATATAACCAACGGTTACCGGGTTATCAAAGTATTCGCCCGTACGTCCGTCTCTAAGCATAACCTTTCCGTTTTCATTCTCGACGTCGCAGTCAACGAGCATCTCGCGGATGTCTTTTTCTGTGGCACCGTCAAATACCGGCGTCGAAATATACCATCCTTTGCTCTTTGCAGCGAGACCGAGGTGAACTTCGAGTACCTGTCCGATGTTCATACGCGAAGGTACGCCGAGAGGATTCAGCATTACCTGAAGACTTCTGCCGTCCTTGAGGAATGGCATATCTTCTTCAGGAAGAATTCTGGATATTACACCCTTGTTTCCGTGACGTCCGGCCATCTTATCGCCGACGTTAATTTTTCTCTTTGTTGCGATATAAACTCTGACGAGCTTAGTTACGCCAGGATTCAGTTCATCGCCGTTTTCTCTCGTGAATTCCTTTACATCGACAACGATACCCGTCTCGCCGTGCGGAACCTTGAGGGATGTATCTCTTACTTCTCTTGCCTTTTCACCAAAGATCGCACGGAGAAGTTTTTCCTCTGCGGAAAGATCGTTCTCTCCCTTTGGGGTAACCTTACCGACTAGGATGTCCGTAGCGTTTACTTCGGCACCGATTCTTACGATACCGTCCTCATCCAAATCCTTAAGTGCATCGTCACTTACGTTAGGAATATCTCTTGTGATTTCTTCAGGTCCGAGTTTAGTATCTCTTGCTTCGGATTCGTATTCAACAATATGAAGTGATGTAAGAACGTCATCCATGAGAAGTCTCTCGTTAAGGATGATAGCGTCCTCGTAGTTGTATCCTTCCCAAGTCATGAAGCCGATTAGGAGGTTCTTTCCAAGAGCGATTTCACCCATATCGGTCGAAGGACCGTCGGCAATAACCTCGCCCTTTTCAATCTTCTCTCCGTGGCTTACGATTGGTCTCTGGTTAATGCATGTTCCCTGGTTGGAACGCTTGAACTTGAGGAGCTGATATTCGTCAACACCCTTGCCGTCAGCTCTCTTGATTCTGATATTCTCAGCATCGACAAATTCAACAGTCCCCGCATTCTTTGCAAGAAGAACTACTCCGGAGTCGCAAGCCGCCTTGTACTCGATACCGGTTCCTACGATAGGAGCTTCGGTTACGAGTAGCGGAACAGCCTGTCTCTGCATGTTGGATCCCATGAGGGCACGGTTAGCGTCATCGTTCTCGAGGAACGGAATCATCGCCGTTGCAACCGATACTACCTGCTTTGGTGATACGTCCATCATGTCGACATCTTCTCTCGGGAACATCGCTATTTCACCGCCATGTCCACGGGCAGCAACCTTTGCATTGAGGAAGTGTCCCTTTTCGTCGAGCGGCTCGTTAGCCTGCGCGATAATCATGAGTTCTTCGTCGTCAGCATCGATATACTGGATTTCGTTTGTTACGACGCACTTCTTCTTATCCACAACTCTATACGGAGTTTCGATGAATCCGTACTGGTTGATAATTCCGTATGTCGTGAGCGAACCGATAAGACCGATGTTCGGACCTTCAGGTGTCTCAACCGGGCACATACGTCCATAGTGCGAATGGTGTACGTCACGCACTTCAAATCCGGCTCTTTCTCTCGAAAGTCCTCCCGGACCGAGCGCGGAAAGTCTTCTCTTATGTGTTAGTTCTGCAAGCGGATTGTTCTGATCCATGAACTGCGAGAGCTGTGAACTACCGAAGAATTCTTTGATAGCGGCAGTTACAGGTCTGATATTCATTAGCGCCTGCGGAGTTGCAACTTCCATATCCTGAATGGTCATGCGCTCTCTTACTACACGTTCCATACGAGCAAGACCTATTCTGAAGTGGTTCTGAAGGAGCTCGCCAACCGTACGGAGTCTTCTGTTTCCGAGATGGTCGATATCATCCGTGGACCCGAGACCATAGTTCAGGTTCAGGAGATAGCTTACGGAAGCGATGATATCCGGCATAACGATATGCTTTGGTGAAAGCTCATCTCTTCTCTCGACGAGAGCCTTCTTTATGTCCGCTTCTTTCTTATTCTCTGCGAGAATTTCCATCAGAACAGGATAATAAACCTTGTCGGCGATTCTTATATCCGAAAGGTCGTATTTTACATACTGCTTGATGTCTACGAACTGGTTTCCTATTACCTTGGTAATAACATCCTGCGATCCATCGGCAAGGCCATAAGCCATTACAAATTCGATGCCGGAGTTTTCGATTACCTTGGCCATCTCTCTGGAAACTCTCTCGCCCTTTGCAACGAGAACCTCACCGCTGTTAGGATCTATTACATCCTCTGCAACAACGGCTTCTACAAGTCTGTTTGCAAGACCAAGCTTCTTATTGTATTTATAGCGACCAACCTTTGCGAGGTCATATCTCTTTGCATCAAAGAAAAGCGAATTAAGGAGAGACCTTGCACTATCTACTGTAGGCGGCTCGCCCGGTCTAAGCTTTCTATAGATTTCCTTGAGACCCGACTCATAGTCTGTAGTCGTATCTTTTTCAAGTGTCTTTAAGAGTCTCGGGTCTTCGCCAAAGATTTCGATAATCTCTTCGTTCGAAGCAATACCGAGAGCCCTGAGAAGAATTGTAAGAGGCTGCTTACGAGTCCTGTCTACGCGCACGGAAAGAACCTCGTTTGCATCCGTCTCGTATTCGAGCCAAGCTCCACGGTTCGGGATGATCTGCGAGGAATAAAGTCTCGTATTGGATTTGTACTTGTCTGTTTCTGCGCTGAAATATGGACCCGGAGAACGAACAAGCTGCGTTACGATGACACGCTCGGCACCGTTATATATAAAGGTACCCTTTTCTGTCATGAGAGGAAAATCTCCCATGAAGACTTCGTCGTCGTTTACTTCGCCTGTCTCGTTATTAGTAAGTCTTACCTTTACCTTCAGAGGGGCAGCGTATGTAACATCTCTCTCCTTGCATTCCTCCTGCTCATATTTGGGAGGATCGCTCAGGGAGTAATCGATGAATTCCAAGACCAGATTATTGGCATAGTCTCTGATCGGTGAGATGTCTTCGAATACTTCCTTCAGGCCTTCTTCCAGGAACCACTTATACGAGCTGGTCTGGATATCGATGAGGTTTGGCATCTCGCTAACTTCATTGATTTTGGAGAAGGACATTCGCTCTTTTCTGCCTACTTTGATAGGTTTTGGCATATTCATCACTCCTTAATTTTTAACAGATTGCACTAACGTGGCAAATTAATATGATAGCACAGCCGTGTCAAACGGTCAAGGGGATTAAGCTATAAAAATGCTTGAAATTTGAACGAAAACAGGCCACAATATGTGGCCTGCCAAATAGCTTCTAATACAAAATATTGGAAAAGTCACTCAATTTGTCTCAAGCGGCTCTCCGAGTGCCTCTTTTATGACCGCATAAGTGCCTATTCCGAGCTTTGGAATTTGGCTTACGTCGTTGCCCGGAAGGTCATTTGCCTCGATTAACAAAGGCTGATTGTCGTGGTCGAGGGCCACATCCCATCCTACGTAGCGCAGTGTCGGAATTAAGCGGTGAGCCTTCTCAATCATGGCTACCATATCTTCCCAGAACGGTACCTTTTCACCCTTTAGCGGCGCACCCGTCCCCGGGACTGTAATATATGTATTTCCTCCTCTATCATATCCATCCGTAACGATTTTTCCGCTTCTCGGGTCAACACAGGCGGTAATTCCGCCGTGGTGGTAGTTATCCACGACGTTTCCTTCTCTTCCGACTCTGATCCCGGCCCCTATTACCGTTACCTTTTCACCATTGAGGATGGACACTATTCTAACCGTATTTACCGTGTATGGCGCGAGAGCGCTCATCTTGTCGCTCTGGACTATAACCTCCTCCACAAGAAGCGTACCGTCTCTTTTAATCTTCTCGTACAACTCCTCAGGGGTATAGTCCGCGGTTTGGTAAATGTCTATTCCGAGCCCGCAGGTCTGGTCCGTTGGTTTAACCATAACCCTATCCTTGCCTTCGAGGAACTTTTTGAATGCCTCCAGGCTCCCTTCTTCCGAATCATCCGCATAGAACCAGTCCCTTCGCAGAAAATCGCCAAAGATTTTATTGAAGGATGCCTTGTCCTCAATCTCATGAAGATCCTCGTTGCTGTTTAGACGCCTGCAGAGCCTAAGGTTCTTCCCTATTGTCAGGACCTTTGCCCTCTCGGCCTCTGTCATATCATACATCTCCAGATCTTCGTAATCCACGTATCCTCCCTCGTGGCGCACGATGCACCCGAGCAAGTCTGCCGTAACTGAGACGACGGATTTTCCGGTCTTTTTGCTTACCCTTTTAATCGTCGCAAACATCTCCTTATAGTTCACGGATTTGATTTTGCGATATGCGAATTTTGGATTAATCATTGCTTTCCCCTTTCGGTATGCTAATTAGATAGTACAACACTCCCACTTCGTTGACAAGGGAATACCTATTCTTGTAGAATAGATGAAAGTTTTATAAGTGTGATGGGATTTGGAGACCAATAAAAGAGTAGTGTTATGATTCGTTTCTTTATAGCCCTTTGGGTATCAAAATTCGTATACCTCATCTATATATTAAGAGGTAAAAGACTCAAAACCGACATGCCCGGCGTTGTCGCATACAGGCTTTGCCCCGATTTCCTGAGCAGGATTTCAAAACCGGAGCTCGTTATTTGCATTACGGGAACAAACGGCAAAACCACAACATCAACCCTTGTTTACGAAATGCTCGAGCGCCAAGGATACAAGGTCAGCTTTAACCCTGCCGGATACAACCTCAAGGCGGGATATTGCTTAAACCTTATGCGCGGGGTTAACATCTTTAACAAATGCAAGATTGATGCATCCGTTCTCGAGGCCGACGAGCTCACTCTTTCGGTAACGATGAACCAAATCGTTCCCAACTATGTTTTTGTCACAAATATATGCAAGGACTCTCTGAGGCGCAATGGTCACCCCGACTATATTTTCTCAAGAATCGAAAAGGCTCTTAATATACTCGGTGACAGAACCACTTTGATTTTGAACGCAAATGATCCAATCAGCTCGGCTCTTGGCGAGACTGCAGGCTGCAAGAGGATTTTCTATAGAATGAACGACTGCGGACTTAAGCCCGCAGAAAACATTGCTCCCGATATCAAGCTCTGTCCACACTGCAATGGGAAGTTAGTCTACGATTATAGATTCTATAGGCATATAGGCAGTTTCCACTGCACGTCCTGCGATTACTCTTCCGCAAACGCAAATTACTATGCCGAAAACGTAGATTTGGACAGCAGAGAAATCACGATTACCGAATCCGACGGTTCCAAAGAAACGTATAGACTCCTATCGGGTTCAATATTTAACGCATTTAATGTCCTCAACGCCGTTACGATTTTTAGAACAATCGGTATTTCTCAAAATACGATAAAGGACTTCTTCTCCACTCAAAAGATTACGGAGCGAAGAGAGTCGTCCGTGTTCTTTGATGGCGTTGAATACTTAACCTATGCAGCCAAGGCTCAGAACGTAAGTGCCGCCTCAATCGTATTTGAATACGTCGCCAGCGAACCCATCAACAAAGTCCTCGTCTTCTGTATGGACGAGCTCCAGGACAGATTCCATCCTACAGAAACTGTAACCTGGCTTTACGAGACGGACTATGAGGTTTTAAAAAGTCCATATGTTAAACAGATTGTCATCGGCGGCAAAATGTATCTAAATCATAAACTCCGACTCCTCCTGGCGGGAGTTGATCCCGACAAAATAGTCTGCGTAGAGGATGACTCTTTGGTTCCATCGCTCATAGATGTGACCGATGTCGAAAAGGTATACGTCCTCTTCGAAATAGATTTTGAAACAAAGGCCAAGAATTGGCGCGACGCCATTGTAGATGAAATGAAGAGAAGGAAGGGAGAAAAATGAAAAACATAGAACTTTTATATCCCGAATTCTGCAGCATCTATGCCGAGCGTTATAACGTCGATTATCTGCTTCGTTCTTGCCCTGAGCTCAATCTGATTGAGACGACTCACGGCGAGGCCCCCGCCTTCTCGCGCGGCGAAGCCGATATGGTCTATCTCGGCTGCACTCCGGAAAAGCATCAGGAGAACATAATCGAACTTCTTCGCCCATACAAAGAAAGTATTCTCGAGGAAATCGAAAAAGGAACAATCTTCTTGATTACCGGAAACGCAATCGAAATCTTCGGAAACGCGATTCACGATGCAGAGCGCACCATTCCATGTCTCTCGATGTTTAATTTTGAAGCAACAAGATATATGGATGAGTTCCGTCACAATTCGCAGTTTGTGGGCAAAGCGTCCTTGGACGGCAAGGAGATGCCGCTCATAGGTCACAGAAGTCAGTTCTCATTTGCATACGGCGACTTCTCGGATCATTTTATAGATATCGAAATCGGAATCGGAATGAACCCCGACACCAAGCTCGAAGGAATCAAGAAAAACAATTTCTATGCCACCTATTCACTTGGACCGTTCCTAATTCTAAATCCCTATTTCGCAAAATATCTATTGCGTCTCATGGATGTATCCGATGAATTGACCTACGAGGCGGAAATAATCGAAGCCTACGAATACAGAAAGAAACAACTCATAACAAATAAGGGATAACAAAAAGCGGAGCTATAAAACTCCGCTTTTATATTTCTTCTAATATTCAGCCGTTAGACCAATCGAAGTTTAGAAGCTATGGCCACCGCCTCCGCCGGAGAAACCGCCGCCTCCGCCGCCGGAGAAACCGCCTCCGCCACCGGAGAATCC
Source organism: uncultured Eubacteriales bacterium (assembly GCA_902776725.1). Taxonomy (GTDB): domain Bacteria; phylum Bacillota; class Clostridia; order Peptostreptococcales; family Anaerovoracaceae; genus Eubacterium_B. The sequence goes on from CACYQX010000013.1 coordinate 14,745, forward strand.
GCCGCCACCGGAGAAGCCACCGCCTCCGCCTCCGCCGGAGCTTTCATGAATTCTATGTCTAACTTCTCTAATCTTATCAGTAAAAGTGATTTCCGTTGCCAACGTACCGCTCGTTGTCGCAGCGAACACTTTGCTCCTGCTTTCTTTTATTTTTTCCCTCTGTGCAATAACGATTATATAGTTGATAAGTATACCGAGCGTCACCGCAACCAGGAGATTGCTTATATGCTTCATTGGCTGAGGAACTCTTCCGCCGCTGAGAAGCTGTCTCTCCTGAGCGAAGACATCCTTGGCGCATCCGTAGAAATCCCCTTTGCTCGCATATCTGTATGAATTGTCCGTGATTGCGTTGGCTTGGCCCTTTGTTATAATCTTATACATTTCGCCATCGCTTGCAATCTGGATAATTCTATAATTCATATCGATGAGGAAAATCGTTCCGCTCACACCGCCACCGATGGTCTCGACGTATCGCTTTTCCGCCTCAAGCCTGGTTGAAGATTCAGTCGCATAGCAGCTGATAAACCCTACGTTGCCATACTCCGTCAAAGGCTTCATATTCTCTAACAACTGAGCTTCTTCGCTATCGCTCAAGAGATCCTCTTCGTCCATCACAAATGCCTTATAACCCGTGTCCGGGTTTGTATAGATAATGTCCTCCGCATATACCGGCACCGCACTTCCGATTATGCTCGCGGCCGCGATAAGCACCGCCAGCAGCACAGTCGCAAACCTGTTTAGAGCATCAATATTTCCGTTTCCGGAAGAATCGTTTCCCTCTACGTCATCACGGTCTCTCTCAAATTTATCGTTTCCGCCCTCTCTATCGAAGAAATCCGGAATCGGTCTTGTTGCCAGGAGATTGAAATACGCTATGATGCCAACGCTGGCTACCGCCGCACAGAACGCACAGACCAGAGCCGCAGTGTAATAGTAAATATCCTCAACAGGATTTAGGAGTGCCGTTCCGAATGCTCCCGCCACACCTATAAACGGCATAAAGTGGAATATCCTCAGACTCTTTTCTTCGACATAATGCAATGCCGAAGCGCCTTTTACAAGAAGCAGTACAGCTATCACTAGCGCTATCGCCGTTACCACGAGCAATTTCGTGGCCGGATTTGTATAACTTGCTGCCGCAATGCTAAATCCCAATGCCGCCGACACCGCGATGAAGACAATTGTCGCTATGGTGAATGTAACCGCAGCACTAATCTTTATGCCCTTGCCAGCTCTTTCTCTTGCGATGCGCCTCTTCTCGTAAGGCATGAGCACATCGCGCCCTCGCACAAAGAACCCTCGATCCCTGACATGGTTCTCCGCATCTCGAATATCTATTACCTCCGCAACAAATAGCCCCATAACGACAAGCGCTACAATCGCGCAGAGAGCGAGCGCCATCCTTGCAGTCATCGAAACAAAGAGCGTAAGTGCCGCAAATATAATTGCCGACACAATAGCGGCCCCGATAGAATACTGCCCTAGGTCTACCGGGAGGTCACAGGAAAGCCTTCCGTTCTGTCCGTTCACTATCGCATAAGCAACACGATCCTTTTTCCTATACGTCAGGAACCAGATCGGGAACAGAGCGGCGCAGTAACCCGTTATCGTTGGATTCAGAGCTTCCCTTCTCGTTCCCTCGGACGGCAGCTTGACATCCATCTTTTCGTGTTTGTATACCTGCCTATCTATTACATCCATCGCCTCGTCCGCGGCGCGGTTCTTTACATCTTCGCTGTAACGCTCCACAGGAACGTCAGCTTTGTCCGCATAGAACCCCGCCATATATCCGGGCTTGAACGGCTTAAGATCTTTTTTGTTAAACGGCATTAGCATATCGGAAATTGTATCGTCAAAGCACGACGACGCGTCGTATGGTATTCCATGATATTTTCCGTCGACTGTGGTTCCGACATTGTAGGTGCTTTCGATATAATACTTGCCCGAGCGCTTTTTCTTCTTTGCCTCAAGGACTATCTCTTCAGGGAAGTTGACCTCATACATCCAGAACGGCACGTATGTACCGCGGAATTTTTCCAGATGATCCGGATCCTTCAATTCTTTAGGAAGGTATAATAGCTTTGATATGCGTTTACTATATGCGTCCTTGCATTCTTCTTTGCTCTTATGGAAGGGTATGATAAACTCGGGGCGCACCTCTTTCGTGATACGTCCCTCAAGTATTGCCTCACCGCCGCAATAACTGCAATAGCTCACTATGGAGTTATCCGGGCTCAAAAGCTCCGCGCCGCAGTCTTTGCACGTATACGAAGTTACCCCGTATTCGTCCGAGGTTTCCTCCGCATTATTGTTTAAGTCGTAGTTTCCGACTGCGATTTCGCTGTCGCAGTGCGAGCATCTTAGCTTTCCTCTTTTGATATTGTAATAGAGGTCGCCTCTGCATTTGGGACATTCAAAAGCCATAATACTCCCTTCCTGTAACTTCTATGTCTGCTTCTATGCTCTTATTATATATTCTTTCCTACTCTGTGCGCAATGCCGTAACGGGATCGCTTTTCGCCGCCTTCTTTGACGGTATAATTCCGCCTATCAACGTGAGTACTATCGAAAGTGCAACCAAAATTATCGCCGCCTGCCACGGAAGCACGGCATTTATCTCATTGCTGTCCGCAAGATAATGGATGAGTTTATTCCCCGGTATCAAAAGGAGCGCAGATACGCCGACACCTATGAGACCTGCAAGAAGCCCTATTATAAATGTCTCCGCATTGAATACGCTTGAGATATTTCTCTTTGATGCACCTATAGCCCTCAGGATACCGATTTCCTTCTTTCTTTCCAGAACGCTTATATATGTTATTACGCCGATCATGATTGACGATACCACGAGAGATATTGCAACAAAGGCAATAAGCACATAGCTTATCGCATTAATAATGTCCGTAACCGACGACATAAGCGTACCGACAATATCGGTATATCTTATAACCTTATCGTCTTCTCCCTCTTCCTCCATGCGGGCGTTGTATCCGTCAAGGATTTCGACAATCTTGCTCTTACTCTCAAAATCCCTCGGGTATATCGTAATCGCGTAAGGGTCTTCTTCGTCAGCATAACCAAGTTTTTTGAGATTCGATTCATAGGACGTTGCTCCCGTCGACATCAGGCTCGACATGAGCTCCTGGAGTTCCTTCTCGGTCATCTTGATCTGGAAAGCTCGTTCCATCGCCGTCTGGTCAACTCGCAGCGCGTTTCCTATATTCCCAAGGACCTGCCCCATAATCCCGTTGAGAGAGCCTTCTATCTGGGAGATATACTCCTGCATTGCCGCATTTAGCATATCCGCAATTGAAGACGAAATCGCCTCTGTATACCTATCGATTATTTGACGCACTCCGTCACCAAGTTCGCCTGTAAAAGCATCTGTATGAATCGCCTCGCTTATTCCGCTCTCGATAATGCTTCTCGCTCCCGCCGTCGCAAGATAATCGCTTATCGCGGCACGCGTCGCCTCTTCTCCTGTAATGCCGTTCGAAACTATGTATGATTGGAAACCTGTCGCGAGTTGATTTGCGACACCCGTCATCTTTTCTTCATCGACCGCGGCCTCTACAACTCCCAGGAATACCTGAAGATCCTCTTCCTTTAACTCCGGAAGCGACTGAAGAAGTGTTCTTAGGTCGATAGCATCGCCCAGATTGGCATCCGGAAGATTCACAAGCGAGGAACCAAAGTCCACTCCGGACGATATCGAAGACATATCAAAGCTGAACATATTCCCAATCGCATTTTCGTCCACAGAGAAAACCGATCCGAGATCAAATCCCGCATCCTCTCCGAGCGCAGAAAAATCCTTACCCGAGAAAACATCTATATCCTTGTTCGCGAGTTGGCTTTTAACTATATCGCTTTCCTTTGCCCTGTCTATAACATGGCCGACGAGCGAAGGCATATACGCAACACCCATTGTGAGCATTGCCGCCTTTGCGTCTTCACTGGGACTTACCACTCCGACTATGGTGAGAGGTTCGCTCTCGAGAACGAGCTTCTTCATATACTCCGCGTCTTCGGTCTTGTCCGTCCACACTTTATACTCTGCGTCATAGGTATAGCACATGCTTGGATTCACAAGCCTGAATTCGATGCCGATAAAATCATCAAAATCAAAAACCTTCGATTGACTTTCGTGGACATCCACCACCTTGCCGTCGTAAAACGCCTTCATCATCTCGTCGAGTTCCGAAGCATCCTTGAGACCGAGCGTATATAGTGTAAAATCGCTTATATGTCCGCTCCCCGAAAGAACGAGAACGCATTCGTTATACTCCTTTGGCCAACGCCCCGCTTTGATGTCGTATTGAGAGACATAGAGGTTTTCATCTTCCGGAAGCGGCGTGAATATGTCCATGCTCATCCCCATCATGCTATAGCTATCCGAGCTCATTCCGTACGCCTCAAATGTCGGATCGGGATTCACGCGCCTTATTCCATCGCCATCCTCTCTATATATCAAAGGCGTCACGTTATAGCTGTATTCAACAGCCTTTGCGTAATCCAGGATATGGCTCTCGGATGAATCCAGGTACCTCTTGAGAGAGGCGAGGTCATTCTTTTTGACACTCGAAAACATATCCGAAACTATCTGAAGTTCGGTGACGTCCGCATCGCCTTCTTCTTCAGTATCAAATCGTTCGCTCCTACTGGCCATAAGCGATGTCATATCAAAGCTCGTGCTAGTTATCTGGAGCGGATACTCCGAAAGCGTTTCCTCTTCTATCGATTCTATATATTTATTGACTCCGTTGGAAAGCGAGAGTATAAGCGCAATACCTATAATTCCTATTGACCCGGCAAATGCCACAAGTATGGTCCTCGCCTTCTTTGTTCTTAGATTGTTAAAGCTGAGCGAAAGCGCGGTAAGAAATGACATCGACGCCTTACCCATATTCCTGTGATCCGCATCTTCTTCTCCGACAATGAACGGATCCGTATCCGAAACTATTTTTCCGTCGCGAAGCTTAACTATGCGCGTCGCATACTTTTCCGCAAGCTCGGGGTTATGCGTCACCATAACAACGAGCCTATCCTTTGCAACCTCCTTGAGAAGGTCCATAACCTGCACGCTCGTATCCGTGTCTAGAGCGCCTGTAGGCTCATCCGCAAGCAGAATGTCCGGATCGTTTACGAGGGCCCTTGCTATAGCAACCCTCTGCATCTGCCCGCCCGAAAGTTGGTTCGGTTTCTTATGTATCTGATTGCCGAGCCCAACCTTGTCTAAGGCATCCTTTGCCTTCGCTCGCCTCTCCTCTCCGGAAATACCGCCTATTGTAAGCGCAAGCTCTACGTTGGCAAGTATGGTCTGGTGCGGAATCAGGTTATAACTCTGGAATACAAAACCGATAGTATGGTTTCTGTATGAATCCCAGTCTCTGTCCTTATACGCCTTTGTCGTAATTCCGTTTATGACAAGATCCCCGCTATCATATCGATCAAGACCGCCGATAACATTAAGAAGCGTGGTCTTGCCTGATCCGCTGGGCCCCAAAATCGCAACAAATTCATTGTCCCTGAGATTTAGACTCACGTCATCCAGGGCAATTTGCTCGAGTTCTCCCGTTATGTACTTTTTGGAAACATTTTTGATCTGTAGCATAACATTATAATTATACACCCATAGAGGGCTTATTAACAAAAACTGTATCGCTCTACTTGATTAAATCGCAAAACTGTTGTATACTCTCTCTATTCATGTTGAAACTAGTAATTTTAAAGAAAGTGTTAGGAGATTAAAATGTTTATTACTTGTTTGGATTTGGAAGGCGTACTTGCACCCGAGATTTGGATTGAATTTGCTGCGGCAAGGAATTTGCCGGAGCTTAATATAACGACAAGAGACGAGCCCGACTACGATAAGCTCATGAAGTTCAGATTGGACGTCCTTAAGAAGAACAACCTCGGACTAAAGGAAATCCAGGAAACCATAGCCGAAATGGATCTTCTCCCCGGAGCAAAGGACTTTCTCGATGAGTTAAGATCGTTTACCCAGGTCATCATCATAAGCGATACGTTCACTCAGTTCGCAAACCCGCTTATGGATAAGCTCGCCTGGCCAACCATTATGTGTAACGAGCTCATCGTTGGACCTGACGGCATAATAACAGGCTACAGAATGCGTATCCACGATTCCAAGGTAAGCACGGTCAAGGCACTTCAGGCCATGGGCTACGATACAATCGCCGCCGGCGACAGCTATAACGACGTCGGCATGATCAAAGAAAGCAAGGGCGGATTCCTCTTCCGCTCGACCGAGGGTATCAAAAAAGAGAATCCGGATATCCCCGCAATCGAAACCTATGATGAACTTCTCGCAGGTATCAAGAGCATAATGAACGAATAAATAAAAGCCGGCTAAGCCGGCTTTTGTTATTATTTCTTATGCTTTAACTCTCTTCAGATTTGCGAAGTCCGGAAGACCGTCGACCTTCCTCATGGGTGTCTCACCCTGCACGAGAGGTCTTGCGTAATCTAAAAACGCCTCAAGGACATTGTTTCCTTCTTCGTTTATCCACTCATCCGGAACCTTGCTCTCAACATTAGCAACATCGGAAAGGTCGATAAGCTTGGTATTGCATTTATACCCGCCGTCTCTCGTGCACTCGAACGCGACCATCTTATCCGTCTCTCCCTCGAGCATCGCTTTGACCGCGGCCTCGCCTGCCATAAAAGCCTCTTCGATATCCGTTCCCGATGCAAGATGTGCACCGCAGCGCTGAAGCAAGCTGAACTCAATTCCCCTTGTCTTGCATCCAATTTCCTTCTTCACCACTTCCGCAAGTCTCGCCGCAAGTCCGCCGAGCTGCGCATGACCAAATCCGTCGGTTCCTGAAATCTGCGCCTCTGAAACGAATGATCCGTCAGCATAATGTATGCCTTCCGAAACGGCAACTACGCAGTTTCCCCTCTCCTCGTAACGAGACTTAACATCAGAAATGAATTTGCCCATATCAAAGTCCCTCTCCGGAAGATAGATAAAGTCACAGCAGTGACCATCCGTATTTGCAAGCGCGGCGGCGGCGGTTAACCAACCCGCGTGCCTTCCCATGCACTCTATAACAGTAACCATGCCAACGTTATATACTTCCGTATCTCTGGCGACTTCCATAATCGATGTGGCAATATACTTTGCCGCCGAACCGTAACCCGGACAGTGATCAGTTCCATAGAGGTCGTTATCTATTGTCTTTGGAACTCCCATGATACGGCATTCATAGCCGACCTTCTGCATATACTTCGATATCTTATTGCAGGTGTCCATTGAATCGTTTCCGCCGTTATAACAAAAATATCTTACATCGTATTTTTGGAATATCTCAAGGATGCGTTTGTAGTCCGTATCGTCCACATCCGGATCCTTCATCTTATATCTGCACGAACCGAGTGCCGATGACGGTGTGTACATCAGCTTATCGAGCTCATCTTTATCCTCTTCGTCCATAACAAAAAGGTCATCGTCGAGCACGCCCTTGATTCCGTAGTGCGCACCATAGACCTTGGTGATGCATTCCGCATCAAGCGCCGTTCTTATCACTCCATAAGCACTGGCATTTATTACAGAAGTCGGTCCACCGGACTGACCAATAATCAGCGCACCTCTAAGTTCCTGAGCCATCACATTCTCCTCTTACGTAATTGAAACAACCAACATGTCAATTATACAACGCAGGCCTTTGTATGCGCAATAAAAAAGGACCGCGATTAGCGGTCCTTTGATATGATGCGTGTTGCAATTACTTAAGGTCAACCTTTGCGCCAACTTCTTCGAGCTTAGCCTTGATAGCATCAGCCTCAGCCTTGTCAACGCCTTCCTTGAGTGTTCCGGGAGCGTTGTCAACGAGATCCTTAGCTTCCTTGAGGCCAAGTCCTGTGAGCTCACGAACAACCTTGATAACCTTAATCTTCTCAGCGCCTACGTCAGAGAGAACTACGTTGAATTCACTCTGCTCTTCAGCAGCAGCGGCAGCTCCGCCTGCACCAGGCATAGCTACTACAGCAGCAGCTGCGGAAACGCCGAATTCTTCCTCACAAGCCTTAACGAGCTCGTTGAGTTCCATAACGGACATACCTTTTATGGCTTCAATGATTTGATTCATATCCATTTTTATATTCTCCTTTTTCTAAGAATTAATAGTTGATTCTGCATTATTCTGCAGGTGCTTCTTCTGGTGCTGCTTCTTCAGCAGGTGCTTCCTCTGCAGGTGCCGCTTCCTCTGCAGGTGCCGCTTCTTCAGCAGGTGCTGCTTCTTCGGCAGGCGCTGCCTCTTCGGCAGGTGCTTCCTCTGCAGGCTTCTCAGCCGGAGCGGAACCATCAGCTGGCTTTGCTTCTGCAATAGCCGCAAGTACTCTTACGAATCCGCTGAGTGGGTTCTGGATGCTTCCGAGGAACTTTGCGATGAGGTCCTCTCTTGACGGAATCTTTGCGATCTCTGTGATACCTTCCTTATCGTAGTAGGTACCCTCAACGATACCGCCCTTGAATCCCATCTTCTGGAACTCCTTCATGATGCCGTCCAGCACTCTTGCCGGAGCTGTGGCATCCTCTTTACTGATAGCGATTGCGCTCGGTCCTTCGAGGCTCTCTGCGAGTGGAGCAAAATCTGTTCCGTCGATTGCACGCTTCATAAGTGTGTTCTTATAAACGGTGTAGTCGATATTTGCTTCTCTGAGTTTCTTTCTCATGGCATCAGCCTGTGCAACGCTGATTCCCATATAGTCGATAACTACTGCGGACTGTGCGCCTTCAAGTTTGCCTTTAATCTCGTCAATTATCAGCTGTTTTTCTTGTTTTGCTGCTTCTGACATTATTCTCTCCTTTCTGATACCGATTGCTCAGTATCGAGTGGGTTGGTACTCAATAAATAACCCTGTCACAATTGTAGACAGGGTTCAATATCTATGTATTGTACCTCGGCGGGGAATTAAGTTCTTTCGAACACCCGCTGTCTACGGTTTCAACGTATTCTTTTTTTTGGTTGGCTCTTAGCCGATGGTTACCGGATTAACTTTGATTCCGGGGCCCATTGTTGTTGCTACAGAAACGCTCTTCAGGTACTGGCCTTTTGCAGTAGCCGGTTTAGCCTTTATGATAGCATCCATAAGTGCTTTGAAGTTTTCTTCAAGCTTTTCAGCTCCGAACGACTTCTTTCCGATTACGGTGTGAACTATGTTCTGTCTGTCCAGACGATATTCAACCTTACCGGCTTTAATCTCTTCGAGAGCCTTTGCCAAATCCATGGTTACGGTTCCGGACTTAGGGTTCGGCATCATTCCCTTAGGACCGAGCACCTTACCGAGCTTACCTACAACGCCCATCATATCCGGTGTTGCAACTACTACGTCGAAGTCAAACCAGTTTTCTTTCTGGATCTTCTCTGCGAGTTCGTCAGCGCCTACATAATCTGCGCCGGCATTCTCAGCTTCGGTGGCCTTGTCGCCCTTGGCGAATACCAATACCTTAACTTCCTTACCCGTACCGTTTGGCAGTACGATCGCGCCTCTGACCTGCTGGTCGGCGTGTCTTCCGTCTACGCCCAGTCTTACATGGACTTCTACGGTTTCGTCAAATTTTGCAGCTCCGGCTTCAACGACCTTTGCCATTGCTTCCGAAACATCATACAGCTTGGATTTTTCAATCTTCTCTGCTGCGTTCTTGTAATTCTTGCCTCTCTTTGGCATGTTTACCTCCTCGCTGGTACTTGCGGCCGGTTTTCACCGAGACAGAATCGAGTTTTCCGTCTCACAGCCTCCCAGCTTACTAATCTTCAATAATTATACCCATGCTCCTCGCTGTGCCCTTGATCATTTCAGTGGCTGCGTCGAGGTCGGCAGCGTTTAGGTCAGGCATCTTGATCTTTGCGATTTCTTCAGCCTGCGCTCTTGTAAGCGTCGCTACCTTTGTCTTGTTTGGCTCACCTGATGCGTGTTCCAATCCGGCTGCCTTCTTCAGAAGAACCGCTGCTGGCGGTGTCTTTGTGATGAAGGTGAACGATCTGTCGGCATATACCGTGATTACCACTGGGATAATCATTCCGGGCTGGTCCTGAGTCTTTGCGTTGAACTGTTTACAGAAATCCATAATGTTTACGCCGTGCTGACCCAGAGCCGGTCCTACCGGTGGTGCCGGAGATGCTGCGCCGGCCGGAATCTGCAGCTTGATGTAGCCTTCGATTTTTTTGGCCATACTCCGCGCTCCTTTCTCTGTAATAATCTATTACAGTAATTGGGTCACCTGTCCGAACTCGAGCTCGACAGGTGTATCTCTACCGAACATCGAAACCCTTACGGTGAGCACCTGCTTCTCTTTGTTGACCTCGAGAACTTCACCCATGAAGCCCTCAAAGAGTCCGCTGATAACACGTACTGTATCTCCGGGTTTGACATCCAAGTCAATAAAGACTTTTTCAATTCCCATTCTCGTTATCTCTTCGTCGGTTAGCGGAATGGGGTCAGAGCCGTGTCCCACAAAGCCCGTAACACCCTGCGTATTTCTTACAAGGTACCAGGACTCATTGGTTACTACCATTTTAATAATGACGTAACCCGGGAACATTTTCTTGGTCTTGATTTTCTTTTCGCCGTTTTTAATCTCGACTCTGTCTTCAGTAGGAACGACTATTTCCAAGATAAGATCCTGCATCCCACGGTTCTCGACCATCTTTTCGATATTCACTTTTACTTTGTTCTCATGTCCTGAATAGGTGTGAACGACATACCATCTGGCCTTACCGTCGCCACGAAGACCTTCTTCTTCCAATGGGGAGAGAACATTGCTGCTTTCGGATCCCATAGTCTATACCTCTGTTATGGTTATTAGTTCATAGTGATTCCAAGAATTGAGCGAAGCGCACCGAGTACGCCAAGGTCAATTAGCCAGAACCCAACAGCAAAAACCACGCACATACCAAATACAACAAGTGCATATGTGCCGAGTTCTTTCTTGGTAGGCCAAACCACCTTGCTCATCTCTTTGCGGACGCCCTTAAGATAAGCGCCTACGCCTTCCCTATCGGAATTGGCAGGATTATTGTTTGCCATCTTAGTTGCCTCCTATTTGGTTTCCTTGTGAACAGTTTCTTTTTTGCAGAATTTGCAAAACTTCTTGAGTTCGATACGATCAGGATCGTTCTGCTTGTTCTTGATCGTAGCGTAGTTCCTCTGCTTGCATTCTGTGCATGCCAGCGTAACTTTAACTCTCATCTCTATCGTCCTTTCATAACGTACTTAAATTCAGAGCCGAAATGCTCCGACTCTGAATCTCTAATCATAAAGTTGCCTACTAATATTATCAAAAGGGTATGTCAATGTCAATCATTTTCAGCGGTAAATTGGCTATTTTTCCGCAGTTTGTGGGTATCCGCCCGGAATGCCACAAAATATTGATATTTCACCCTATTCTATGCTTTCCCCGGCCATTACGGCATTGATCTTCTCAACGGCCTGATCCATGCTTTCCTGGTCCTGAAGGACGACGGAAGCATAGCCCTTAATCCAGTAGCAATACTCCTCACCCGTAGGTCCGACTATGCTCTGGCTCACAATATTCCACGCGGACATATCCTCCGTCTGCATACGGATAAGCTCCTTGATTGTATCCGGCGTCATATTCATTTCTATATTTTCTTCTACGGCGCCGAGTATATCCGTATAGCTGCCTATCAAAACGCTGCTCTGCGAAATCTTGTCGATTATGGCCTTCATTACAATCTGCTGGTCTTTGTTTCTCTGGAAATCGCCGTCCTGGAACGCATATCTCTCCCTCGCAAATGCCAGCGCAGCCTCGCCGCTAACGTTTTCGTTCAGACCTTCCTCAAAATAGAAACCCGTGCCACGCGTCACAAATGTATAGTCCGAAACTATATCGATACCACCTATTGCGTCAACCAATGTTACGACCGTAGTGAAATTGACCTTAACATAGTAGTTGATATCTATGCCCAAGAGATTCTCAACCGTCGACACCGTATAGTTTGCACCATAGACACCCGTATGAGTCAGCTTGTCGTATGTTTCAACATCCGTAAGCAATACGTAGTAGTCTCTCGGAATCGATGTAAGAAGAATCGTTCTCGTATTCGGGTTAACCGTCGCAATCATATTTACGTCCGAGCGCGCAGTAACATCTATCGTTCCGTGCGTATCGATACCGGTTATATACATATTGAACGGTTGCTTTGATACTGATACCGGCTTACTGATATCCTCAGTCTCGCGCTTGATTTTGAAGGACTCGAGTATCTTTGTATAATCGTCAAAGGAATCGTTTTCCTCGTTATATGATGCGTAACTGCCGGAGCTAAGAAGGATTACATTTGTTTCCCCGCTCAAAAGATCTTCTACGGTTTTCTTGATATCCGTCTCGTCAACAACCTCGACTTCAACCCTGCTCTTGAGATCCTCCACCGCTTCGTCGTGGCTCGTGCTGCTGTGATACGCATGAACCGTCTCACCTGCGATATCGCCTAGCTCATTGAACATATCGTCATCTCTTACGACGACGTAATACTCATCCGTTGAAGAAATCTTGGTGATCTGCGACATAAAGTCCATCGTGCCTGCCAGATATCTGCTTCCCATGACATACACTCCGCCCACGAGGCACGAAAGTATGAAGGCAAGTACGCGCTGAACCTTCTTGGTCTTATACGAGTACAAAGGCGGGAATATAATCAAAAGTAACAGCAGTACTACAAGGCCTGCTGCCACAAGATATTTGGTCGCAAGAATATTGGCCAAAAAGAGCATTGCTCCAAAAACAAGATTGATTCCCAGGAACACCAGAGCCCACACTTTGGTGAACTTGGAGAACCCGGATCTATTCTTCTTGGCCTCCTTGGCCTGGAGGCGCTGCTCTCTCTCTTCAGTTGCTTTTCTGTCGCTTCTCATAATATATAATCACCAGATATAATCATCTTCTGTAAAATCACATGGTTTTTTCAAGACTACTTATTCTACCTTGATATAGGCCCTTTGTCGAGCAGAATTATACCTATCTTTTGTGAAGATAAAATGAAAATTGGAAAATATAACTAAAAACGCCGAGGGCTGGTTGCCCACGGCGTTTTTTTGGCTTTAATTATTCAATAATCTCGGTAACAACGCCGGAACCTACTGTTCTTCCGCCTTCACGAATAGCGAAACGGAGTCCCTCTTCGATAGCGATCGGTGTGATCAGGGAGATTGTCATTACT
>CACYQX010000014.1 GCA_902776725.1 uncultured Eubacteriales bacterium
GGTTGTCGTCGACAGGAAGGTTCTCGAAAGCGCCAGCGGAAACGACAAAGAATATGAAAAACTCATGAACATCCAAAGCCTTATCGACGAGACATTCCTTTGGGATTACGATAAGGATGCCGAGATGGAAGCGATATATAGAGCGATGCTCGGAAGTCTCGGCGATCAGTATACGAGATATTTGGATGAGGAAGAACTGGAGGCGCTCATTCTTAGCATGAACAGCAGCTTTACGGGAGTTGGCGTATGGTTCATGCAGACAGACGAGGGCTTTCTGATTACAGAAGTTATCAAAGACGGTCCTGCGGACACCTTGGGCGTCAAGGCCGGCGACTATATCCTAAAGGTGGACGGAAAAGAATTCGAGTACTCTGACGATATGGCGGTATGCATCAGAGGCGAAGCCGGAACGCAGGTAAAGCTCCTGATCAAGAGAGACGATAAGGAAATAGAATTCGACATCGTTCGCGGAAAGATAGAAACCTCAACGGTCGAGAGCACTTTGCTCGAGGATGGAAAGATTGGATACATCCGAATCAAATCCTTTGGTGAAGATACGGCGAATCTTTTTAAGACAACGCTTTCTTCGATAGAGGCAGAGGGTGTACAGGGACTCGTTATAGATTTGAGAAACAATGGAGGCGGACTCTTTGATGTGGGAGTCTCGATTGCGGACAACCTGCTTCCCGAAGGCGTTCTATCATATGCCGAAGACAAGAACGGAAACAGAGTGAATTATAATTCCGACAGCAAGCATACGGAGCTTCCTATGGTGGTTATAACAAATGAAGCGACGGCGAGCACATCGGAAATGCTGGCGGCGGCACTTAAGGATTACGGCATTACGATTGTAGGAACAAATACCTACGGCAAGGGAATCATGCAAGAGATGCATTTCTATGATGATGGTACCGGTGTCAACGTGACGGTGCGCGAATTCTTCTCGCCAAAAGGAAACAAGATTCACGGCGATGGAGTTGCACCTACGGAGATCGTTCCGCTTGCAGAGGATCTTGAAGATACACAGCTTGCAAGAGCTATCGATATATTGCTTGAGAATAATTGAAAAACTGCATTTGACTTTAGTTTATAAAAGTGTTATACTTTAGCAGTCGAAAGTAATACATTGCAACTCGCTATGAAAGGAGAAGCATATGGCATACGAATCCAAGTTTCATTCCGAAGAAATTGACGAGCTTTTTGATGCTGTACTGACGCTTAAAGACAGAGAAGATTGTTATCGTTTCTTTGAGGATATATGCACCATCAATGAGATTCACGCAATATCCCAGAGACTACAGGTAGCCAAGCTTCTCAGAGCAAAGAAAACATATAACGAGATTGAGCAGATTACAAAGGCTTCTACGGCAACGATAAGCAGAATCAACAAATGCATTGTCTATGGCGCAGACGGCTATAAGCGCGTGCTCGACAGGCTCGAAGAAAAGAAAAAAGAAGAGTAAAGAGGAGGGGCCGGAAGGGCCCCTTTTTATTAGGTGCTGGACAATGAGGATTTATCTGTACGAAGGAAAACAGCTTCACGGAGAAGCTGCATATCCGTTAATAAGACTCGCCGCGGAGATGTATGCCGCAGAGGAGGGTCTTGATTTGGCTACATGTTTTTCCGACGCCGGGGAGAATTTGTTTACTGACGTTGACAGGTTTTTAATAGAAACCAAAATCGGCGTTACGGATAAGGGCAAACCGTTTTTTGATAATCTGCCGCTAGAGTTTTCCGTAACGAACAGCGGAGAAATGTGGATGTGCGCAATTAGTGAAAAGCCCTGCGGAATAGATCTTCAGGTAGCAAAGGACGCGCCGCACGGCAAGATTGCAGAACGCTTCTTTAAGCCGGAGGAAGCCGAGTATGTCAAAACCTTTGGTGAAGAGGGTTTCTTCAGACTTTGGGTGAGAAGAGAAGCCTACGGCAAGATGACCGGAGAAGGTCTCTGGGGCGATATGCCTTCACTCGTTTGCGCGGGCGCACATGGTGATTTGAAGTTCCTTGATAATATAGACGGATTCAATATTTCTGACATTGAAATAGGCGAAGGTATCTACTGCGCGGTTTGCACGGCTGATCCCGAGCCATATCAGATAATTCTTTTATAAGAAGTGTTTCACAATGATGTGATATTTTAGTATAATTTTCTTGGTTGATTTTTTGACTTGAAGAAGATAGGAGGACGACATTGGAGAAGGTTTTACTTTCCGGAAATGAAGCTATAGCGAGGGGCGCGTATGAAGCGGGGGTCCTCGTTTGTTCTGCTTATCCGGGAACTCCGAGCACGGAGATTCTCGAGGCCATGCCGCAGTATAAGGATGAGGTTTATTGCGAATGGGCGCCGAACGAAAAGGTTGCAACCGAGGTTGCTTACGGTGCGTCTATCGCCGGAGTTAGAAGCCTCTGCGCCATGAAGCACGTAGGTGTTAACGTTGCGGCGGATCCGATATTCACCGCAGCATATAACGGTGTAACGGGCGGATTCATAATCGTTTCGGCGGATGATCCGAGCATGCATTCATCGCAGAACGAACAGGATAATAGGCATTATGCCCGCGCGGCAAAGATGGCAATGGTAGAGCCTGGGAATTCGCAGGAATGCCTGGACTTTGTCAGAGAAGCCTATGAGATTTCCGAGAAGTTCGATACTCCGGTCCTCTTTAGAATAACGACCAGAGTTGCGCACTCCAAGTCGCTCGTTACGCTTGGCGAGCGCACGGTTCAGGAAGTTAAGCCATATGAAAAGAACGCCAGAAAGAATATTTCAATTCCTGCCAATGCGGTTCAGAACCACGCAAAGGTAGAAAATAATATGGCGGCGCTTGCGGAGTACGGCAATACCTGCAAATTAAATAAGCTCGAAATGGCGGGAAACAAAATCGGCGTAATCACGGCGTCGATTGCTTACGAATATGCCAAGGACGCTTTCCCCGAAGATACATCGTTCCTGAAGCTCGGTCTCACAAATCCGCTTCCGATGGACCTCATCAAGGACTTCGCATCCAAGGTTGAGAAGCTCTATGTGATAGAGGAACTCGACGGATTTATGGAAGATCAGATCAAGGCCGCCGGAATCGAATGTGAAGGAAAAGAAAAAATCGGTTATCTATATGAGTTAAATCCTCAGCTCATCAAAGAGCGCCTCTTTGGTGAAGTGCCTGAGAAGATTGACCTCGGAGTAGAGCCCGTATCGAGACCACCGGCACTTTGTCCGGGATGCCCACACAGAGGATTCTTCTATACCATGTCGAAGAAAAAGAATATGGTGCTCACGGGAGATATCGGTTGCTATACGCTCGGCTGCGCGCCTCCGCTTAACGCTCTCGACTCATGCGTCTGCATGGGCGGCGGATTCTCAATCGGAATGGGAATCGCCAAGGCTCTCGAGGTCACGGGGCAGGAGAAGAAGGTATTCGGCGTAGTGGGTGACTCCACGTTCTTCCACAGCGGAATCACGGGCGCCGTCGAAATCTTCTATAACAACGGAAATATGATTCCTATCGTCCTCGACAATTCCATCACCGGAATGACGGGACATCAGGATAACCCGGGAACGGGATACAATCTCCAGGGCGACGTCGCAGAGATTGTTAAGATAGAAGATGTGCTCAAGTCTTGTGGTTTTGAAAATGTAATCATTGTAGATCCGCAGGACCTCGATGCGATGAAGAAGGCTGTAGAAGATGCCGAGAACTCTGATAAGAGATCGGCAATCATTGCGAGACGTCCTTGCGTCCTCATCAAGAGAATCAAGCACGACTTTGGTACATGCGAAGTCGACAAAGATAAATGCGTAGGCTGCAAGATGTGTATAGGTGTAGGCTGCCCTGCAATTATGATGAAGGACGGCAAGTCCGAAATCCTCGCGGCGCAGTGCACGGGATGCACCGTCTGCGCACAGGTTTGTCCGGTAGATGCAATTTCGAGAAAGTGAGGAACGCCATGAAAAGTAAAAGTGCTCTTTTGGTAGGTGTAGGCGGACAGGGTGCAATCCTCACTGCCAAAGTTCTCGTAAACGGTCTCATGAAAGCCGGATATGATGTTAAGATGTCAGAGGTTCACGGCATGAGCCAACGCGGAGGAAGCGTATCGACTCAGGTTCACTGGGGAGAGGAAGTTCATTCGCCTGTAATCGGCAAAGGTGCCGCGGACATAATCGTTGCTTTTGAAAAAATGGAAGCGGTTAGATATGCGGACTATCTAAAACCGGATGGAATCGCCGTAATAAACGATTTTGAGATGCCGTCGTCAACGATTGCCGCAGGACTGGTCGAATATCCTGAAGGATGCCTGGAGGCAATGCAGAGCCATTTCAAATGCCACGTGCTCAAGGCGGAGGAAATAGCCAAGGAACTAGGCGACGTTAAGTGCGCCAATATAGTTCTCTTTGGAAGCATGGTCAAAGCTCTCGGCATGGACGATATAGATTGGGAAACGGTAATAAGAGAAACCGTCCCGGAAAAATTCGTCGATCTCAATCTCGCCGCATACAAGGCAGGTTACGAGGCTGTGTAATAATGTGGCGCGGCATATGCCGCGCCATTAAACCATATAAGGAGAAAACATGGGCGAGAAAAAAGAGCGCGCCAAGAAAGAACTGAATATCGCTGAGGTCGCAGCCAAAAGGCTCTCATATAGGAGCCGTACTTCGCATGAACTCGCAAAGTATTTGGATGACAAAGGCTTTGACGCTGAGCTCATCAAATCCACGATAGAGGAGTTCAAGGAAATCGGCTACCTCGATGACGAGAGATTCTCTCGCGACTACTTCAGATATGCAGCCGCCAAAGGCTGGGCAAAGGCGAGGGCGAATCGCGAACTCAAGAGAAAGGGCGTAGGCGCGGAAGTCATTGAATCCGCTTATCAGACGTATTTGGAAGAGTTCGGAGAGACTGACGAAGAAACAGCGCTCTCAATCGCAAAGAAAATGATCACATCCGATATGCTCGATGAACGCGGTCGCATCATAGAAAAATATAAAGCCCGTGTTGCCCGCAGACTTTTTAACTACGGGTACAGCACGAGCACAATCTACGCATCGATCAATCAGGCGATCGCAGAACTAAGCGAAGAATAAAACTGAACGCATATGCGTTCAGTTTTTATTTTGTCAGCATTTCTACGGCCTTGATAAAGGAGTCGAGGTCGTCGCGTCTTGAGAAGATGGCGCGGGCGAATGTAGAATTTCCGCCACCCTTGCCGCCGAATACGGCGGCGTTTTCTTTGACTGTTTTTCCGCAGTCGTGTTTGTCGGAGAAGAGGAATACCGTGAGGCTCGGCTTATGTATAAGGAAGAGCATCGAGGGGATGCTTCCCGCAAGGCCTCGACCGAGCTCGATTATATCGTCTGCCGTGAGCATCTCGTATTCCATTATGAGTGAGCCGCTGTCACCGAGCGCTTCGCTTATGCTCTTCGTTTCGCGGCGCAGAACTTCCTTGGTTATATTATAGAGTCTATCGCGAGCTTCTTTGGTTTTCTCGTTTCTGGCGTTATATTTATCCATAAGGTCGGGGACACCTGCGGAAAGGTCTTTACCGAGTGTCGTCAAGACATCGTACTGCTTGTCATAGGCGAGTAGGGCACGCTTTCCGGCTTCAAAGAATACCCTGAACATGCCTTTGTTGGGCTCGACCTTATAAATCTTAATCATTCCGACCTGACCGGCGCGCTCGGGGTGGGTGCCGCAGCAGGCCACTGAGTCCGCGGGATCCGTGACATCGCCGATTGTTACGATGGAAATATCCTCGTCTATTGCCAGAGCCTTCCTGAGAGGCATTTTTTCGGCCTCCTCGCGGGAATCAAAGACCCTCCTTACGACGGGTAGGTTATCCCAAATCGCCTGATTGGCCATGAGCTCAGCCTCCAGGCACATATCCATATTGAGCTCCTTATATTCAGGCTTATCCTCTAGGCTTATATCTATCGTGAGGTAATCTTCGCCCATGTGGAAGCCGCGATTAACGCCGCCAAAGAGCTTATAGAAGATTCCGGAGAGGATATGCTCGCCGCAATGCCTTTGCATATTGTCGAAGCGGCGCTCCCAATCGATGGATAAGGTGACTTCGGAACCGACAGGAAAGGTCTTTTCGGCATCGGCACCGTCCAAACTTATCCTATGGTAGATGACTTCTTCTTTTTCGCTTACGTCTGTGACCGGAAGATTGTTTATAGTTCCGAGATCGCAACTTTGGCCGCCGCCGGTAGGAAAGAATATTGTCTCATCCAAAACGATGAGCACGTCGCTTGGATTATCCTTGCAAGACAGTATTTCCAATACTTTGGCGGTGCTTTCTCTCAGGTTTACATCATCGTAGTAGACCTTTTTGGTTTTCATGTTAACCTCCGAACATTTTCCAAAAAACGAATAAATTCCTGCGGATTTTACATAATATTACTGTCGAACAAAACCTTAGTTTTTCTTTAGAAAAATCTGTGGATAACTAAGTATTGACAAAGTTTGCAAGTTGTTGAACGCTTGAAATTTCAAGGTGTTGCATAGTCCACTTATCCACAGGTGAGTATAAGCAAAATCGTATACGATTTTTTCTTGCCCTGTGGATAACCCTTGTCCTCGTTGAAAAGTGAAGATTCTTCTCTTTTGAAAATGAGAAGGGCAAAAAAGAACAAGAGTTGACATAATGCACGAGTCTAGCGGTCCTGAAGGCCCTGTATATATTCCAGAAAATCCGAGAAGCGATCAAAGTCGCTGTCTATGAATCTTACGAGCACGGGCTCGGGAAATTTGTAGCGACCTGACGTTTTGATGCCTATGCCTTCGAGCATAGACGCTGCCATAATGCTATTCTCGATCGCTTCAATATGCAGAAGCTCGTTGCCTGCAAAGATTATCTCGCCTGAATGCAGGAGGCATACGACGCCAAGCGTGTCCTGGTCCAACCTATAGACCTTCTTGCGCACGTGGTCGTTATTCTTTCGGAATATCATGAATAGCGATCCGAAGTCGTATTCCGACTCTGTCAAGGTGCTGAATAGGGAACCCATCAGTTTCTTAAACTCATTTAGCTTATCGGATCCGGATTTTGAATCGCCTAAGACGGCGTGCACGAGGTATTCGGGCTGATTCAGTATCAGCGAGGCTTCCCAAGGCGATATCGACATAGGCTCTCTATGGCGGAACTTAGTGACCTTTGTTCCAAGAACCTCGATTTCGCTTTCGACCAACTGATAGACCTTGTCTAAATCCATCAGGGAGACGCAGGTATAAGCATGTGCCGTGCTTTCTCCTTCTTCCTCGCCGCCCGAGTGATCCTTCTTTGTTATCTCGTTCTTAAGGAGCGTGCCGGGATTTTGCACATTGAGGGGCGTTATATTGGGACCTGCTCCTGAGAGACGTTTCATTCCTTCTCTGTCGCAGGCAACCATACGCATGATGAAATAGTTTATAAGCTCGTAGTCGCTTCTGATAGGGGAGGTCATCTTTGGCCAGAGGACCGCAAGCTCCTCCAAGGTCAAAGCTATATTCGACTCTATAATTGGTCTATATTCAGAAACCCCCTCCGGGAGGGTGAGCTTTTGTTTGCTGTTAATCATGGAAGCGCGCTTGACCAAATATAGCGCTTCTTTTTCAGTTACGGGGTTCCAGCTTCCGCCGAGCGCACCAAAGAGCTCAATCTTTTTCTTCTCGACATCCGCCGGCTCCATCTTAAGGAAGCTCTGGTAGTCGTCGAGTCCGTATTCCTCGGTATCGATATAGAAAAACTGATGAAAAGAATCGCCACCGCGATCTCTCAATATGTGCACGCCAATGACGCCCATGAGGCGCGTGTTTGTGACTTCGGCGGACACAAAGGAACCGCCGGCCTCGAGCGGATCGATTATCAGATTTCCTTCAATTACCGTAAATTTTGATGAATCCATGAATCAATCATACTATAAAGAAGAACTGTGTAAAAGGGGGAGATTGACTAAAGACCTCGCGTGGTATATCATTTACATACCTTATCAAGAGAGGCGGAGGGAATAGGCCCTGCGATGCCCGGCAACCTCTGCGAGCTGCAAAGCAATTCGCAAAAGGTGCCACATCCTACGGAAGAGCAAATGCTTTTTCGAAAGATGAGGAGTGTGATTTAGACATCATGCCTTTTCTTGACGGTGAGAAAAGGCTTTTTTCTTGCCGATAATGAATTGACAGGAGGAAATATGAAAAGACTTTTTACTTCGGAATCGGTTACTGAAGGACATCCGGATAAAATCTGCGATCAGATTTCGGATGCGATTCTTGATGCTATTTTGACTGAAGACCCAAACGGTCGCGTTGCCTGCGAGACAACGGTGACAACGGGATATGCCATGGTTATGGGCGAAATAAGCACGGAGTGCTATGTTGACATACCGCGCATTGTAAGAAGCGTAATCAAAGACATAGGCTATGACAGAGCAAAATATGGTTTTGACGGAACGACCTGCGCGGTGCTTTCTGCGATTGACGAGCAGTCCGCGGATATTGCCATGGGCGTAAACGATGCGCTGGAGCATAGAGAAGGCGGCGATTCGGAAGATGCCGCTTTAGTGGGAGCCGGCGATCAAGGGATGATGTTCGGTTATGCCTGCAACGAAACTCCTGAGCTAATGCCGATGCCTATTTCTCTGGCGCATAAGCTTGCTCTCAAGCTCGCGGAACTCAGGAAGAACGAAACGCTTCCTTATCTCAGACCTGACGGAAAGACGCAGGTTACTGTTGAATACGACGACGACAAAGTTAAGCGTGTCGATACCGTAGTCGTATCGACTCAGCATGCGCCGGAGGTTTCGCAGGAGCAGATAAGAGAGGACGTTATCGAAAAAATAATCAAGGCTGTTATTCCTTCTGAGCTTCTCGATGATGAGACGAAGTATTTCGTGAATCCGACGGGACGTTTTGTTATCGGCGGACCTCAGGGCGATTCGGGTCTCACGGGAAGAAAGATAATCGTAGACACCTACGGCGGATATGCGCGCCACGGCGGCGGTGCATTCTCGGGAAAGGATCCGACAAAGGTTGACCGCTCGGCCTGCTACGCCGCTCGATACGCAGCAAAGAACGTAGTTGCATCAGGCCTCGCGGATAGATGTGAAATCCAGCTCGCGTATGCGATAGGCGTTGCAAAGCCTGTATCGATAATGGTAAATACCTATGGAACGGGTAAGCTGTCCGACGAAGAACTCGCAGGAATAGTAGATAAGCATTTCGATTTTAGACCTGCGGTGATTATCAAGAACCTTGATCTCCGTCGCCCGATTTACAAGAAGACCGCGGCTTACGGGCATTTCGGAAGAACAGATATCGACCTTCCGTGGGAGAAACTCGACAAGGTCGAAGAACTCAAAGCATATTTGTAATAATAAATAGCGAGAGCGGTAGGGCTCTCGCTATTTTTATTTCTCAATCGCGTCTATTGCTTTTGCGACGACCTCGTGGAAGTCTGCCTCGCGTAGTGCGGTTACACCTTTGATCGTAACGCCGCCCGGGGTTGCGACTTCGTTAACCATGGTTCCGGGATTCTTTCCGGTTTCGATCTGAAGGGCGCCCGTTCCCGCGACCATCTGCGAGACAATCTTGTATGCATCCTCCTGATCGAGTCCGTATTTGGCTCCGGCATCGCCGAGAGCCTCTATGAACATCGCGGCAAAGGCCGGACCGCAGCTCGTCAATTCTCCGGCTAGCCACATTTTGTTAGATGGGAAGTAGGCGATTTCGCCGAATGCCTTTAGGAGATTCTCGACCAGCGTAAGTTCGGTTTTGTCGAGGTTATGCTTATCCTCGATTATGGTCATGCCCATGCAGACTTCGCAGGGGGTGTTTGGGATGATTGATATATGCTTTGTGCCGGGAATCAGGCTTTCGTAGCGGTCAAAGTCCCAGCCGAAGGCTACGGAAATCACTATGCGTTCCGCAAGCTCGCTCTTAATAGGCGAGAGTACGTCTTCTACCTGGTTGGGCTTTACGGCAACTATTACGACGTCTGACTCACGAGCTACCTCAAGGGCGCTTTCGCGCGCATTTTCGCCCTTTTTAAGCCTTGCGGAAAGCTTCTCGTAATCCGATGCGCAGGCATTAATATCGTTTGCGCCGACAAAACCGCCCCTGATTAGGCCCTTTGCCATAGCGCCTGCCATATGTCCAAATCCTATAAATCCTATTTTCATGACTTTTCTCCTTGTTTTTTCCATTTTAACACAGGATTGGCTTATTTGCATTGTGCCTTTGATTGTAGTATTATATGTTACAATTTGGAGGGGGAAAGATTATGAATATTGCTATAGTTGGAGTAGGTAAACTTGGTGTCAAAGTATGTGAGACACTGGCTGAAGGCGACTACGCAATTACATTAGTAGATACAAATGCCGGACTGCTGGACAAACTGTCGCAGCAGTTTGACGTTATGACCGTAAATGAGGACGGCCGTGATCTTTCTGTGCTCGAGGAAATCGGCATAGGAAGCTTTGATTATGTAATCGCGGCGAGCGGCAGCGACGAAACCAATATGATAGTCGCGAGCTTTGCCAAGCAGCTGGGAGCGAGGAGCGTAATCGCAAGAGTAAGAGACCCTGAGTATATGAATCATTTTGACTTCATACGCTCCACTATGGGAATCGACTATGTGGTTAATCCGGACTTTGCCATCACGTTGGAAATCTATAAATACCTCATAGACAAATCGACCGTGGCGAATAATGTATTTACGAGCGGCAGAATCACGCTCCTCGAGTTTGGTGCGTCTCAGAAGCCCGAGCTCATAGGAAAGAAGATGCCGGAAGTAAGACATATTATGCCGAATATGCTGATTGCGGCGATATCCAGAAGTGGCAAGGTCATCATTCCTCACGGCGAAGACGTGATTCAGGAGGATGACTCCATCTATGTGGTGGGTGAGGCTGCCGAAATGGACGAGCTGAGAAAGAGCGTCCACGGAAAGGAAAAGAAGAATCCGCAGAAGGCGATGATTATAGGCGGAGGAAAGACGGGCTATTATCTTGCGCAGAGACTTGCCAAGAGCGGCACATCCGTAAAGCTCGTTGAGCAGAGCAAGGAACGCTGCCAATATCTTTCCACGCGAGTAAAGAATGTGGTTGTGCTCCACGGCGACGGAACAGACATCAGCATGCTCGAGGAAGAAAACCTCGACGATATGGATGCATTTGTAACGGCGACCGGAATAGACGAGCAGAATCTTCTCCTTGCGCTTACCGCAAAGCAGCGCGGTATCAAGGATGTAATATCAAAGGTCAGCAGAGAAGACTATCTTGCGCTCATAGAAAACCTAGGAGTAGACATGGTTCTCAACCCGCTCGAGATTTCGGCAGCGAATATCTACGCACTCATCCAGGGGAAAAAGCGTGTGATTTCATCGACATTTGTCCAGGGACAGGCCGAGATAGTCGAGGTGGTCGTGCATAACGATATGACTATGAAGGGTAAGATACTGAAGGATCTCGATCTTCCTTCCGGCATGCTTATCGCGGCTGTTTACAGAAGCGGAGAGGTTATCATCCCTGATGGTAATACAAAGCTTTTGGTGAACGACAGGGTAATAATAATCAGTCTGCTGACAGATGTACCTGAATTGGAGAAACTCTTAAAGAAGAGATAGATATATGGTAACCAATTTTAACTATCATTCTGTCATAAGGATGATGGGAGTGCTGTTTTTGGTCCTCGGGATGGCGTTCATCCCGACCATAGCAGTCGCTCTGATTTATCGCGAATACTTTGAGGCCTCATGCTTTGCGGCCACAATGGTGCCCTGCTTTATAGTGGGGTTTGTTTTGATGCGTATATTTAGTCCGAGCGGCCTCAGAACAAAGCAAAGGGACGTCTATCTCATAGTTAGCCTTTGCTGGATAGTAAGTTCAATCGTAGGCTGCATTCCGCTAATCGTAACCGGGGCGCTTCCCAATCCGGTTGATGCGTTTTTTGAAATCTGCTCGGGATTCTCTACTACCGGGGCAAGCGTACTGAACGATATAGAAGGGCAGGCGAGGTCTGTTCTCTTCTGGAGATCATTCACTCACTGGCTTGGCGGAATGGGTATCATCGTATTCGCTGCGGCGCTTCTTCCGTCCATGGGAATAGGCGGACAGCTCGTTGCGAGTGCAGAGGCTCCGGGACCGACGCTGAGCAAGACGAGGGCAAAGTTCTCGGATACGGCAAAGGATTTATATAAGCTCTATCTCGTGTTTACGGGAGTGGAGATTATTCTGCTCATGATTGGCGGACTGAGTCTCTACGACGCGGCAATCCATACATTCGGTACTGTAGGAACCGGCGGATTCTCAAATTACAGCGCGAGCGTCGGACATTTCCAGAGTCCGTATATCGAGTGGGTAATCATAGTATTCATGGTTCTCTGCGGAGTTAATTTCAATCTTTATTTCTTGATTCCGAAAAAGAGAATCAAAGAATTCTTCTCGGACGAGGAGCTGAGACTTTATCTCGGTCTCATAGTTACGCTTGCAGGGCTCTCCTCTGTCATGCTCGTTGCAAAGGGTGTATTTGACAATGTGGGAGAGACGATTAGAACAGCGACCTTCCACATCGTTTCCGTTATAACGACGACGGGATATGTAACGGCGGACTTCGATCTTTGGCCAACCTTCTGCAAGATGGCGCTTATGCTCGTCATGATTACGGGGGCCTGCCAATCGTCGACGGGCGGCGGAGTCAAGATTATAAGAATACTCACATCGATCAAATTCGTGAACAGAGGATTCTTCCTGAAGCTTCATCCAAACAGGGTTTCCAATCTTACGATAAACAAGAAAAAGGTAGAGCAAAACGTCGCTACGGATATAGTTTATTTTGTATTCCTATACGTCGCGACGCTCTTTATCGGTGCGTTCCTGATTTCCTTTGACGGAAAAGATATGATAACCAATTTCAGTGCGGCGATGACGTGCTTAAGCAATGTCGGACCGGGGTTTGGCGGAGTTGGACCTGCGTTTAACTTCTCCGGATACTCGGACTTCTCGACGTTTATTCTTGCGATACTTATGATAGCGGGTCGTCTCGAACTGTTCACTTTTGTGATGCTGTTCTCACCGCATTTCTGGAACAGCAATAGGGCATAGGAAGGAGGACTCATGACATTCAATCATAAATTCATAATGAGGACTCTTTCCGTAATCCTCGGAATAGAAGGCGTGGCGATGATTCTATCGCTCGGAACCGCAATCTACGACGGAGACAGAGAAACCTCGATAGGTTTTGCTATATCCACAGGCGTCTTGCTCATCCTCGCAATCCTCGCAAGAAGCGTATCGTCCGGGTTCAGCATCAAAATGAAAGCGCGCGAGAGCTATTTTGTCGTTCTCGTATGCTGGCTGACTATGATTGTCGGAGGAACGCTACCGTATCTTTTGACGGGAAACGGCTATGGCGTTATCGATTCGATTTTTGAATCCGTAGCCTCGTGGACGACGAGCAGTGCTTGGGTCATAAATGTGAATACGATGCCGAGGGCGCTTGTTCTCTGGAAAGCCACTTCCAATTGGCTCGGAGGAATGGGCATAATCGTTTTGACGATTATGGTATTTTCTACGCTCGGAGTGAACGCTCAAAAACTTGCGGGTGCGGAACTCAGGGGTGCCGAAATAGAAAAGCATACGGCTCGCATGGCCGATACGGTCAAGGTGCTTTATCTTCTTTACATAGGCGTATCGGCGCTTGAACTGCTCCTTCTTCTTGCGGGAGGACTACCGAAATTTGTTGCGCTTGTAAATGCGATGTCGACAATGAGTACTGCGGGAATCATCGATTACAAATCCGCGGTTGCGAATCATTTTACGCCTTTTGTAAAAGTCGTCCTGGTAATATTCTCCGTGCTGGCGTCGCTCAATTTTGTAATCTATCTGAAGCTGGCAAAGAGAAAGATAGGGGAAGCATTCAGGGATATAGAATTAAGAGTATTCATTGGAATAATAGCGGGTGCAACGGTATTCTCAACCGCTGTGCTTCTGATTTATGGAAGATATGAGACGCTGTTTGAGGCGATAGTAAACTCCGTAACGGGAGTAGTATCGTTTGCGTGTACGACGGGATTCCCGCTTGAGCGAGTTGACACATGGCCTTCGGTTCTCAGACTTCTGATGGTGGTTTTGATGCTGATCGGCGGATGCGCTTATTCGACGAGCGGCGGCATCAAGGTTGTAAGATTTACGGTATTCGTAAAGATGATAGGGCGCGGAATATATAAGAGGATTCATCCGCGGGCGGTAAAGCCGCTTATGATCGGTGATGCTCCGGTATCGGCGCTTAATGCATCATCGATATCGACATATATTTTGCTGTTCCTTGGACTCTATGTCGTTTCGGCGATAGTGATATCCTTGGAGAACTTTGACATGGAAACGACGCTGAGCGCACCGATTGCACTCCTCACGAACTGTGGAGTCGGATTCGGAAAGCTCAGCACGGCAAGTTACAGCATGTTCTCACAGCCGGGAAAACTCTATTGTGCATTCCTGATGCTGATGGGGCGTCTTGAGATGTATGCGCTCCTCATACTTTTCTCGCGTTCATTCTGGTCGCCTGACCGCACTCACTAAAAGTCGTCTTTGAGCGAGGCAATCAGTTCGGGCGAGGTGAAAATTTTGATGATTGGGAGCGCGATAAGAAGCGCGCCGTCGTCGAGAGCCTTTTCCGCGACCGGAGTCCTCATGAGTTCTTCGAACTCCCTCATGTGGATATTCACAGGTGGCTCTGCAATTTTTAGACATGGGTGAAGCGTCGGGCAGAAATAGCTTACGCAGCCCACATCGGAGGAACCGAAGACAACGCTTTCGTCGCCGAGCTCGAGTCCGAGTTCGGAATATGTTTCACGGAGCGCAGCGTCTCCGGTTTTGTTCATTCTAAGATCGTCTGTCGGATGAGTCTTTGTATTCTTGGACCAGGTGCAGCCAGTTGCCAATGCTGCGGCTTCAGCCATGCGGTCAACCCATTCCACGAGTTCGTTTCTGTAATCTCGCTTTTCGGCACGCACATAGATTCTGGTTTTTACATGGTCGGGAACTATGTTTACGGCAGTGCCGCCATCGACATATATTCCGTGGATGCGCGACCCTTCTTTGATGTGCTGTCTGGCCATATCTATGGCGTGGAAGTGGAGCTGAGCGGCGTTAAGTGCGTTCACGCCTGCCCAAGGGCTTGCTGCCGAGTGCGCGGGCTTACCAAAGAATTCGTATTCAAAAGCGGATAGGGCGAGCACCTTTGGTGTCGGAATATTGCTGTTGAAGAGATGGACCATAAGCGTGAGTTCATATCCGTCAAAGAGACCGTCGTCCACCATAAAGCCTTTTGTGGAGTAATACTCTTCGCCGGGAGTTCCGATTACGTGGATATCCGCGTCGAGTTCGTCCTGAAGCTCGGATAGGGCGATCCCCGCGAGGCAGCTTATGCTTCCGGAAAGCGAATGGCCGCAGGCATGACCGAGTCCCGCGAGTGCATCGTATTCGGCGAGTATGGCGATCTTATGAGAATGATTGTTTTCGCCGTGGATTGCGCGGAAGGCATATTCGTATTTGTCATAGGGATATTCGCATTTGAATCCGTGAGAAGACAGCAGGTCTACAAGAGTCTTTGAAGACTCCTTCTCCTCTCCCGTGAGCTCGGGGTTATCCGCTATCCTGCAGTTTATCTTGAAAAGCTCGTCGTGATTTGCGTTTATGGAAGCGAGCACTTTGTCCTTTAATTCTTGGTAATCCATCTTATTCTCCAATCGACAACAAATAAAATACACCATCATTTTACGCCACAAATTTGCATACCACAAGCAGTAGGCGGACAGTGTCGATTTTTTGCATTTTTTCGCGTTTCTGGTGTATAATACTATGGTTAAGGAGGTAGACGAATGAATAAGCTCGTTACCATAAGCAGAGAATACGGAAGTGGCGGAAGACTGATCGGCAAATTGGTTGCCGAGAAGATGGGAGTTCCGTTCTACGACAAAGAAATAATTGACATGGCCGTCGAAAAGAGCGGACTCTCCAGAGAAATCATAGAGACCGCTGAGCTGAGGGCCAGAAGCGGTCTGTCGTACAGTTTGTCATCGGCTCTTGCCTTTAGCGAAGGCTTCGGCACGGAATCGATGTCGATGAACGAGAAACTCTTTGTTGCTCAGTTTGACGTAATCAAGCAGATCGGAGAGACTCGCGAAGGCGTAATCATCGGAAGATGCGCGGACTATGTCCTGAGAGATGTTCCTAGCGTAACTAATATATTCATCTACGCCGAGATGGAAGACAGAATCAATCGCTGCATCAATGCGTATGGCGATGACCCAAAGACTGTGGAAAAGACAGTCAGGGATTACGACAAGGCGAGAGCGAATTACTATAACTACCACACTTCACAGAAGTGGGGCTATCACGGAAATTATAATTTGGCCATAAATACGAGCTATATCAAAGAAGAAAAAGCCGCAGACCTCATAGTGGCATTTATGAATTCGAGAATATACAAGGACTAGCTTGTAGAAGTGGAGGAGAGAAATGAAACAGGGGAAAATGTCAGGAAATCTTGCGGATCAAGGAAGAAAGGTCAATACTTCGGATGCGGTCAAAGTTGCTTTTGTGATTTTGGGCGTAGGCGTTGCCATGGGAACCGCGCTTGTGGTTAGCATGGATCAGCTCATGAAACGCATCTTTGTAAATGATTCTTGGCCGGAAGAAGAGTGGTCCAATAACGACTGGGCCGGAGAGGATTTGGAATAGGAATGACATTACTGCGATTCCCGGCCACATTTGACGCAAGAAAAAGGTTGGAAAGAATGAACGAGAAAAAGACTTATTATATAACGACACCGATTTATTATCCGAGTGACAATCTTCACATCGGACATACTTATTGTACCGTAATGGCCGACGCGATGGCTCGCTTTAAGCGCCTCCAGGGCTACGACGTAAGATTCCTCACGGGAACAGACGAGCACGGTCAGAAGATTCAGAAGCGCGCGGATGAAAAGGGTGTTTCTCCGCAGGCGTTCGTTGACGATGTCGTTGCGGGAATCGAAAAGCTTTGGGAGACCATGGAGATTTCCAACGATGACTTTATAAGAACCACTGAAGAAAGACATGTTAAGCGCGTCCAGGACATCTTTATGAAGATGTACGAGAAGGGCGATATCTATAAATCCGTTTACGAAGGACTCTATTGCACGCCGTGCGAATCCTTCTGGACGGAGAGTCAACTTGTAGACGGTAAATGTCCGGACTGCGGAAGACCTGTGGAGAAGGCTGATGAAGAAGCGTATTTCTTTAAGCTTTCCGAATATGGTCAGAAGCTTCTGGATCTCTACGAGGAGCACCCAGAGTTCTTGGAACCGGAGACGAGAAGAAACGAGATGAAGGCATTTATCAATCAGGGACTCGAGGATCTCTGCATCTCGAGAACGAGCTTTGATTGGGGAATCCCTCTTCCGATTGATGAGAAGCACGTAATCTACGTTTGGCTCGATGCACTATCAAACTATGTTACGGCGCTCGGTTACCCCGATGATCCCGAGCTTTACGAAAAGTATTGGCCGGCGGACGTTCACCTTGTCGGAAAAGAAATCGTAAGATTCCACAGCGTAATTTGGCCTGCGATGCTCATGTCGATTGACGAGCCGCTTCCAAAGCAGGTGAGGGGTCACGGTTGGCTCCTGATAGACGGCGGTAAGATGAGTAAGTCCAAGGGTAATGTCGTAGACCCTGTGGTTCTGATAGAAAGATACGGAATCGATGCCCTCAAGTATTTCTTGCTCAGAGAGTATACATTCGGACAGGACGGAATCTTCACAAACGAAGTGATGCTCAGGAGAATGAATTTTGATCTCGCGAACGATCTGGGAAACCTCGTTTCCAGAACCGTCTCCATGATTGAAAAATATTGCGATGGCATAGTTCCTGATGCCGTATGGGATGACGAGTTCAGTAATGACCTGAAGGAGATTGCTGTTTCGGCTGCCGACAAAGTATCCGAGCAGATGGATAAATTCGCATACAATATGGCGCTCGAAGAGATATGGATTCTCATAAGGAGAGCAAATAAATTTGTCGATGAAAAGGAACCATGGGTTCTCGCAAAGGATCCGGAGAGAAAAGAGGAACTCGACGCGTGCATGAATTATCTTGCGGAGTCTCTGAGAATCGTCTCGGTTCTCATTCATCCGTTTATGCATACGACTTCCGAGAGAATGAGGACTCAGCTCGGACTAGAGGGAGAAGTCGTTTGGGAAGACGCCTACAAATTTACCGGTTCGGAAGGCTGCAAGGTAGAGAAGGGCGATCCGCTCTTCCCGAGACTCGATATCGAGAAGGAACTTGCTGCTCTTGAAGAACTCAAGGAAAAGGCAGAATAGGAAGAGGCTTAGCAGGAAAAGGCTTAGGCATGAAACTATTTGATTCACACGCTCACATAAACGAAGACAGATTCAGCCCGCAAGAACGGGCTGAACTTGCAATGGAGATAGAAAAGAGCAAGCTCGAATTCGTTGCCGATATCGGATACGACCTCATGTCGTCGATTCAGGCTGCGGAGGATGCCGCTCTCTATTCGTGGTGCGTTGCCGCTGTCGGATGCCATCCTCACGATGCGAAAAATATGACGGAGGATTGGCTAGAGGCTTTCAAGAATCTTACGAGCGGAATCCGCGTAAAAGCAATCGGCGAAATAGGACTCGATTATCACTATATGCGTTCCGAAAAGGACGACCAAAGATATTGGTTTAGAAAACAGATTCAGCTTGCTAACGAGCTCGCGCTTCCGATAGTCATTCACAGCAGGGAGGCCGATCAGGAGACTTTGGATATCTTGGTTGAAGAGGGCGCGTTTTCAGACGAGAGGAAAAAGAAGTTTCCGAAGCGCCCGGGCGAAGAAGGATTTTTGATTCCCGATGCAAGGGTTGATATACATTGTTTCTCGGGAAGCGCGGAGCTTGCCAAGGAATATGTAAAGCTCGGTGCCACTATAGGAATCTGTGGGCCTGTGACCTACAAGAACAATAAGAAAACGGTTCGCGTTGTGGAGGAAATTCCACTCGAGTTCATCATGATAGAGACGGACTTTCCGTATCTTACGCCGGAGCCTATGAGAGGAAGACCAAACAAACCGTGGTATGTTGAGTATACGGCGGAGAAGGTTTCCGAGATAAAGGGCGTATCCGTTGAAGATGTTGCTGAGATTACATTTGAGAATGCAAAGCGCTTCTATGGAATAGAAAGATGAAAAGTACAGTAAAAGATGTCAGAGGAAAAGCTCTGGCGACAATTGAAAAGTATGAGATGCTGACAGAAGGAATGTCCGTGGTCATAGGTTTTTCTGGTGGCCCTGACTCCCTCTGTCTTTTTGATTTGTTGGTGGATTTGAAGGATGAGCTAAATCTTAGGCTCTATCCCGTTCACATCAATCACAATCTGAGGGGCGAGGCGTCCGATGGCGATCAGGCCTTCTGCGAAGCGTATGCGAGCGAGCACGGATTGAAATGCAGGGTCTATTCCTTTGATTGCGAAGCTGCTGCCGGAGAAGAAGGAATAAGCACAGAAGAAGCGGGCAGAAACTTTAGATACAAAGCGTTTATCGAAGTGGCAAAGGAAGCGCGTGCTGAGAACAAGGGTAAGGACGTAGCTATTGCCGTTGCGCAGAATGCGGACGATCAGGCGGAGACGGTGCTCATGAGAATCATGAGAGGTACCGGTACGGACGGACTTGCGGGTATTCCTTATAAACGAGCCGCTGAGGGTCTCGCGGGTTTCGCAAGCAGCGGCGCCGACACCGACAATATCAACGTCGTAAGACCGCTTCTTTCCGTATTCAGAAATGAAATAGAAGCATACTGCGATGAGAAGGGTCTTAAGCCAAGAATCGACCATACCAACAGCGAGTCGATTTATAGCAGAAACAAAATCAGACTTGAGCTCATTCCTGCGCTCAGCGAATACAATCCGAATATCAAGGAAGCTCTCATCAGACTTTCTTCCGCCGCGGAGGAGGACAGGAGTTTTCTTGAATTCGCCTCCAAGCTTATCTATGAGAATTCGATTTTGGATAAGAACGAAGATTTTATTTCTCTCGATAGGGGCGTTCTTAAGGATGAGCATCCCGCGGTAAGAAGGCGCGTGCTTTCTCTTGCGCTCAAGGATGCGGGTCTTGCTGAGGATGTCGGCTCCGTGCATTACGAGGCGATAGCGGAGGCTTTGCTCTCGGAGAATCCTTCGGCTCATGCGGATCTTCCGAATGGATATTCCGCGTGGAGAGTATATAGGGAACTGAGGCTCGGAAAGAAGCCTGTAGACCGGGAAGATATTATGTTTGGCATGGGGCTCGGGTCCTTTGGCGTACATGAACTCACCATGAAGGAATTGGATTCAATGGAACCTGCGCCGAATACGTACTGCGCCTTCGATTTGGACCTCATGAAGAAGGAGCTCGGGGAAAATGCCCTTGATCTGCTGGAACTCAGGCGAAGAAGGGCCGGTGACGAGATTAAGACGGAGGGCGGAACAAAGAAAATCCAGGACCTCTTGGTCGATATGAAGGTTCCCAAGGACGAGCGCGATGCCGTAAAGCTTATAGCTATTGGAAATCAGGCGCTTTGGGTGATTCCCTCAAGCAGCGGAATAAGGCCCAGATATACTTCCAAGTGGAAAATTACGAGCGAAACCGAAAAAATAGCCTATATTGTACTTCTTGTATAAATATGATAAAATATATGGGCTGTTTTTAGTATAAATAACACATAAAAGTGGAGGAATTATAAATTGAAAAAGTATCTAAAGAGCCTTCTTGTATACTTTGTTATATTCGCTGTCATTCTCGGAATCGCGTCTCTGTATAGGGGCGCCGGCGGCACCGAAGTCAAAAAGGTATCCTATTCCACGTTTGCGGAATATCTGGAGAAGGAAAAGATTTCGGAAATCAATATAACCGGAACAAAGCTGACCGGTCTTATTTCCGGTGGTTCTGAGGACCAGAAGAAATACATATACACCTATGCTCCGTATATCACGGAAATTAATTATCTTGAGGAGACGTATATCTATCCGCAGATGGAGAAGGGGACTCTGACGGTCGAGACCGACGATCCCAACTCTGTTATTTCGGTTATAGTCAGCTTCCTTCCGAGCCTGATTATGATTCTTGCGCTAATCTTCCTCTTCTACTTCATGATGAATCAAGGGGGTCAAGGGAAGGCCTTTTCCTTTGGAAAATCAAGGGCGCGCATGTATAAGGGTGAGGGCAAGCGCATCACGTTCGACGATGTTGCCGGCCTGAAGGAAGAGAAGGAAGAACTTCAGGAAATCGTTGACTTCCTAAAGGACCCGAGAAAGTATCAGGAAGTTGGAGCTCGCATTCCAAAGGGCATACTCCTCGTAGGTCCTCCGGGAACGGGTAAAACCTATGTATCTAGGGCGACTGCGGGTGAAGCCGGCGTTCCGTTCTTTACGATAAGCGGATCCGACTTTGTTGAAATGTTCGTAGGCGTAGGTGCGTCCAGAGTAAGAGATCTCTTTGGAGAGGCAAAGAAGAATGCGCCTTGCATCGTATTCATAGACGAAATCGAT
Organism: uncultured Eubacteriales bacterium; assembly: GCA_902776725.1. Classification (GTDB taxonomy): domain Bacteria; phylum Bacillota; class Clostridia; order Peptostreptococcales; family Anaerovoracaceae; genus Eubacterium_B. The sequence goes on from CACYQX010000014.1 coordinate 21,543, forward strand.
GCCGTTGGACGTAAGCGTGGCGCGGGACTCGGCGGCGGAAACGACGAGCGCGAGCAGACGCTCAACCAGCTCCTCGTTGAAATGGATGGATTCGGAGAAAACTCCGGAATCATCATTCTCGCTGCGACGAACCGCCCTGACGTACTGGATCCGGCGCTTCTGAGACCGGGCAGATTTGACCGTCAGATAGTAATAGGAATCCCCGATATCAAGGGAAGAGAAGAAATTATCCGCGTTCATTCCAAGAACAAACCGCTCGCGGATGAGGTTTCTCCTGCAATTATTGCAAGACGTACGCCGGGATTCACGCCTGCCGATCTTGAGAACCTGCTCAACGAGGCGGCTCTTATTACGGCAAGACGCAATGGTCGCAAAATCAGGATGGCGGAGATAGAAGAAGCTACAACAAAGGTAATCGCAGGACCTGCAAAGAAGAGCAGAGTCATAAGCGAGGACGAAAGAAGACTAACAGCCTACCACGAGGCGGGACATGCAATCGTTATGAGAAGCCTTCCGGGATCGGACCCAGTACACCAGATTACGATTATTCCGAGAGGATCCGCAGGCGGATTTACAATGCAGCTTCCCGAGACGGATAGGGCTTACGATACCAAGAAGGGCATGATGAACGCAATCAAGCACCTTATGGGTGGACGCGTTGCGGAGCTTCTTACAAGAGACGATATAAGCACGGGCGCAAGCAACGATATTCAGCGCGCCACGGATATAGCGAGGGAGATGGTTACGAGATACGGATTCTCCGAGAAACTCGGACCTGTTAACTATGCGACATCCGAAGAGGTATTCCTCGGAAACGATTTCTCATCAAAGAAATCATACTCGGAAGAAGTTGCCGCGGAAATCGATCACGAAATCAGACGCATCGTTGATGAAGCCTTTGAAGAAACAAAGAAAATCATCACGGAAAATATGGACAAGCTCGAGCATGTTGCAAAGGCTCTTCTCGAAGTTGAAACTCTCGACGGCGAGCAGTTCGAAGCCCTGTATACCGGCGAAAAGACTGCTGAAGATATAGCGAGAGAGTTCCACGAAAAGATCGAAGAGATCCAGAGAGAAAATGCTCGCGAGGCTCAGGAGACTCAGAGAATACGCCGAGAAGAAGAGGCGAGAATGGCTGAGCTCAAGAGAATCGAAGAAGAGGCAGAAAAGGGGTCATACAAAACTGAAATGGGGACCTATGTCTTTGGTGCACCGCTAATACCGACCGAAGATGAGGTAAAGAAAGAAGAAAAAGCCGAAGAGGGATTAGAGAAAGAAGTCGAATCTAATGTGAACTCGGAGGAAGTGGATGAAGATGACCGTTAAAGATTGTCTGGAGCTGGATGTCTTTAAACCCTGTGTAATTGCATCCGGAAATCGCAATCTCAAGAATTCTATAAGGAGCATATCGGTGCTCGATGCGGCGGACAGCAAGACTGCCGTGAAAAATAATGGAGTCAAGGATCAGCTTGTTCTTACGTCTTTCTATGGAATGGACAAGGATGTAAAGACTCAGGTTAAGGTCGTAAAAGCTCTCGCGGAAAAAGGCGTCGGTGGAATTGTTCTGTTCCATTCACCGGAAGGTGTTACGCCGGAAAATGCCCCTGTGGTTGAAGCCGCGGAAGCATGCGGGCTTCCTTTGATCATACTCACGAGCGGAAACAAATCCGAGTATTCCGACGTGATTGAGCGCGTAATGGATAAGCTCCTTGCGGGCAGCGATCTCGGAAACGATCTCATCAACAATACAATTTCAAATCTGATGGATTTTGACAGGCACGGAAGTTTTCCGGAGGCGCTCAGAGTTGCGGCGCTCAAGAACGACTTCCAGGTAGTACTCATCTCCAAGAATTTCAATCCAATTCTTATCGCGGAAAACAGACATAAGGTCAGCGTTGCGGACGCCGTAAGAAAGCTCCAGAAGAAGGGGCGCGCCGACGACGGCAGAAGGTATTCCATTTTGGATGTCGACGACATCGCTGCGTTTTGGGGTACGGTCAATATCGGTGAAGAGGAATACTTCCTTCTCATCGTCGACAACGAGGAAAGATATTCCGCGGTCGAGATAACAAAGCTCGCGGAAATCATTCAACTCGCCATGGGAATGTGGAAATACACTCCGGTTAGAGATGCAAAGGCCGAGCTTATCAAAGCACTCATGCGCGGAAACAGAAGCCTTGCATACTCACTTAAGAGCGAAGTCGATCTCGAAGGCTTTGTTCCGCTAAGCGCGTTCTACGGAAAGGCGCTCGAGGGATCAAAGTTCACCGAAACCATCGAATCATACGAGAAGTCCAACTGCTGTGAAATCATAAGCATAACGGAAGGCGATGAGACATACGGAATCGTTCTCAAAAAGGACGAGCGCGGAGCCGAAGACAATTACTCCAAGACGAAATGCCTATCGCTCTATCAGGATCTAAAGGAAGTATCCGACGATGTGAGACTCTTCCACGTTACGGGTCTTGGCACGCTTGAGGATGCAGCGGATGGATTTACTTTGATAAATGAAACGAGCACCTTCGTAGAAAGCGTATTCCCGCATAAGAGAGTCTTCTCAAAATACGAAATGGTTCTTGTCAGCAACTGCATAAGCATTCAGCTTCAGGGCGGACATATCAAGAGAAATTATGTGAGTCTTCTCGAGCCGTTTATGAAGGAAATGGGAGAGAACAAGGCGAGACAGCTTCTCGAGACGCTTGAGACCTTTGTTTTGGATGCGGGAATGAACAGCAGCAAGACATCCAAGTTTATGGACATACATACCAATACCGTGCAGTACAGGCTCAAGAGAATCAATGAAGTTCTCGGCGCGGAGATTACAGGCAACAGAGTCATACCGGGACTTACGATTGCACTTGCGCTTCAGAGACTCGAGAGAGTCGTTAACGAATAGGAGATAATATGCTACTTGCATTTGATGTTGGAAATACGAATATTCTTATCGGATTGTTTAAGGACGAGACGCTTATAAACAGCTGGCGTCTTTCGACCGATACAAATAAGAGTGCCGACGAATACGGAATGATAGTCGGACAGTTCTTTGCTCACGAGGGCATAAAGATGGAAGACGTGGAAGATATCATAATTTCCACTGTTGTTCCGTCCATGCTATTTACGCTTCAGCATATGGCGCTCAAGTATTTTGGAAAGGCGGCGCTAGTTGTTGAAGCGGGAGTCAAAACCGGACTTTCGATCAAATACGACAACCCTCAGCAGGTAGGAGCCGACAGAATCGTAAACGCGGTAGCCGCATACGACAAATACGGCGGACCGCTGGTTCTCGTGGATTTTGGTACGGCCACAACATTCTGCGCCGTAACCAACAAGGGCGAATACCTTGGCGGCACAATCGCTCCCGGAATCAAGATTTCTTCGGAAGCACTTTCCGAAAGAACCAGCAAGCTTCCGAGCGTAGAAATAGAAGATCCCAAGCGAACCATATGCAAGACTACGCAGGAGAGCGTGCAGGCAGGACTCGTATATAGCCAGATGGGCATGTGCGATTTTATAGTTTCGAAGATGAAGAAGGAACTCGCCTTGGCCTGCAAGGACGTAAAAGAAAGTGATATCAAAGTCGTTGCGACGGGAGGGTTCGCAGAACTGGTCAACCAGGGACTTAATATCATAGATCATATCGACAAGAATCTCACTCTTGAGGGACTTGCAATCATATACAAGAAGAACAAGAAATGAAGACTATAGGTGGTTTTATACCGAGCACTCCATTTTTCCTCGCGCCGATGGCAGGATTCACGGATCTCACGTACAGAGAGATCTGCGGAAAGATGGGTGCTTCACTCGTCTATACGGAAATGGTCAGCGCCAAAGGTCTATATTACGGAGACAGGAAATCGCCGGAGCTTTTGGAGATAGGTGAGAGCGGTATTTCGACGGCTTATCAGATTTTTGGCAGTGATCCCGACATCATGGCGTGGGCGACAGAGAAGCTTGACAAGGAAGATAACGTTTTAATTGATGTCAATATGGGATGCCCCGTTCCGAAGGTGGTGAAGAACGGTGAGGGTTCCGCGCTTCTTAGGGATCCTGAACTCATATATCAGATAATAAAGAAGATGGCGGAGGCGACGGATAAACCCGTAACCGCCAAGATAAGAATAGGAATTGACGGCGCTTCGGAAAACGCCGGAGTGGAAGCCGCGCAGGCCATAGCGGAAGCGGGCGGTGCCTGCGTCGCAGTTCACGGAAGAACTCGCGAGCAGTACTATAGCGGAGCGGCAAACAGAGAATATATAAAGCGAATTAAAGATAGCGTAAGTATTCCCGTTATAGGAAACGGAGATATTACTTCGTATGAGGATGCGCTTTCGATGATGGATGAGACGGGTTGCGATTTTGTGATGATAGGGAGAGCCGCTCTCGGCAATCCTTGGATCTTCAGGGAACTCAAGGCGGCATGCCTCGGGGAAGAGATTCCGCCAAGACCCTGTATAGAAGAAATCGCAGACGAAATACTTGAGCATTATTCGTCCATGGAGTCTATGAAGGGCGAATACATCGCGGTAAGAGAAATGCGTAAATTCATCCCCAGATATCTCAAAGGGATAAAGGGGAGTTCGAGTTTAAGAGGCCTAATAAATAGTATAGAGAGCGGGGCTGAGCTTCGTGCGACTTTGGAGAAGCATCTAAAGGAAAGCGGAAGATGAACAAAGAACCTATCGACAAAAAACGCGTCGTTGCGAATTCGCAGGATATCGCGACACGTGGAATAATGACTATGGCATTCGGCATTTTTGTAGTAGTTGTTGTTGCCATAGCTTTGATGTTCTTCAATAACACGGCTTCGACCAAGTACTATTCGGCCGAGCAGTTCTCGGAACTCAATGAAGGTTGGGAAGTAAATGTCGACGGACAGAAGTCGAGCTTTACGATTCCGGATTGGCAGCATCTGAAACCCGGTCAGGAAGTGATTTTGACGAGAAACCTTCCTGCTTCAATCAATGAGTATTCCGCGCTCGTAAGCAGGAACTATCATATGAAGATGGTTGTATCCGTAGGCGGAAAGGAAGTATATCGCTATCCGGAAAGCAAGGAGGGTTATCTTTCGACTGTTCTTGTAGACGACTGGAACGTAGTAGATCTGCAACCCAATATGGCGGGCAAGCTGGTAGAAATCAAATTCACCGCTTCGAGAGCAGGCTTTGACGGTGTTATCAGACCGATATATGTCGGATCCGGTGAATCGATAATAAGACATCTCAGGGATAAATACACGCTCTTCTTTGTTACGGGCGTAAGCCTTCTGGTTTCCGGAATTCTGATACTCTTCCTGGGACTTTTCTACTACAAATACGATAGGGATACGACGCAGCCTGTTGTTGGAATCATGCTCCTCATCACGGGCGTTTGGCTGACCAACAGATCAAAGATGCCGATCCTCGGACTGGGATCCGCGAGAACATTCCTCGTATGCTTCCTGGTTTTGATTTTGGTTCCGCTCGCGCTCGGCATCTATTGCACGACCAGATTCCCGAACAAAAACAGGCAGCTTACGAGTTGGGTAATCGTAATAGACATACTGTTTATCTT
>CACYQX010000015.1 GCA_902776725.1 uncultured Eubacteriales bacterium
TTATAGAAAATAGGGTTATTTATGAAGTCAATGAAAAAAAACTTAAGAATTGGGCTTTTGATAGCTTTGTTGCTGCTCACTGTCAATCAAATATTTTATCTTTGTTCTGTACAATTCACCTGTACGGATAAGATAAACCGAGGGCAGGACTTGAACAATTACGAAATCTTGAGTGCATATCAAACGCATACGGCCTTATGGTTGTTTGGTTGGATTTTTGAACCATCAACAGCCTGTGCCTGTTTTAAGAAACAATTTCATCTCTATAACTTTTTCTATACGCCGGAGATTCCAGAAGATGATACGGTAAGAAAGGCGAAAGTGAAATTGCTGAAAGGACAGACTGATAGAATCCGCCTCACATGGAGCGAATACTCCACGCGGGCTTCCATCTATTTGAACGGGAGCTATATCTCTCGTGTTACTGATGAGGAGGGCGATTTCTTCTGGTACGAAATACCATTGGATTATAAACCTGGTATCATCAATATCCATGGGGTCACGCTCAGTGAAACTGTCTTCGACTATCTGGAAAATATTCATGTATTAACTGTAATGACTGATTATGTGTCTCAAAAAGTAAAATAATAATCCTGAAGGCACATATGATGAACAAGCTAAGAAAATAGCAGACGACTTCAACAACGGAGGTCATTCTATTACAATTAATGGTATAACATTTAAAGCTTCGAATAATGAAAAGAATCATCAAAATAAAAAGACATCCTTTTGGAAAAAACTATTTGGCCATTAATCTTTTTGGCTTTATCTTTACCCTTAGAGATCTTGATAAAGTAGTAATCATTTAATATATTTGAATATGGAACTGACTTTCGAAAAATGGGAAGATGGCAGATGGTTTGTTGTTCTGCCCGAATATGATGGTGACCTGGAAGACCTCGAAATGGTTGATGGAGCAGACACGTTCCTTGACTATTTGACAGAAGATGGCATGTACGTTACGGTCGACGTTAGCCTGGATGAAACTGATAATAATCCGATTATATTAAGGCTCGTGGCGCATGACGAAATAGGAGGTACTTATCAAGTCGAAAACCTTGAAGGGTTCCGACAAGATATCTGGCTCTGCAATGTTGTCCATTTCCTTTATGGCGAGCATCCCGAAATGATTTATTTCAAAATGGAATAAAACCTGATACCTTCCTCTTATTCCCCTTGACTCTGGTAGTTTACCTTTTCGCTGTTTTGAGTACTATATAGTAGTAACTTAAACATATAATAAAGTGCACTACTGTCCGGAGAAATCTGGCCACAGATATAGTTGACCATCATTCCTGACATTTTTGTTAGACTTATTACGTTTGAAAATCTCGTTAATCGGCTCCTTCTCGAAAAGGACAAGTCCAATCGACTGGGCCAAGATATATAGATCACAATCGATATGAAACATCTTTTTGGCTATAACGAGCAGCAGATAATCGCACACAGCAATCCAAATCTGTGTGTAGACTGCGTTGCGCGATGTTCCATAAAACGATTTGATGTGCAGATGGCCTTTGACAAATTTGAAGAACGTCTCCACATTCCATCTTTCGCGGTACAGTTCAGCTATTGTGAGCGCAGGAAGGCCAAAGTCGTTGGTGATAAATTTGTAAACATTATTTGTCGTATAATCCTCATAAATAACCAACCGTATCCGTTCTGGATAATATGTAGAAGTCCTTGGCCCACAAAGTATGATGTCCTGGTCGCTGATGAGACCCGTAATCTTGTCAACCGACCTTTCCCCTACCACCGCATATTTCATGTTTTTCTTAGCCCTGGTGACAAAGAATGCGTGTTGTCGGTGAAACAGTTTATAGAGTCTCTTGAAATCAACGTATCCCTTGTCCATCAGGTAATAGGCAAAGGCTTCAATGGGCAGGCTATCCATTGCCTTGCTGTCATGCACCTTACCTTCTGTAAGATGAACAAAGGTGGGGATGCTTCCCCTAAGACTGAGGAGAGTGTGCATTTTGACAGCACCTTTTCCATGGTGGAAGTCGGCCCATGGACAAAGCTTGAGGCAAAGTTCTATTGTACTGCTGTCAAAGGCATAGACCATTTCGTCAATGTCGAGACGGTAATACTCTTTGTCATAAAGTTTCCTCGCCTTTTTGATGAGGTATTGCGCGAGGTCATGGTAAATGCGCCAATCTCTTTTCTCTGGATGCGGCGCGCTTTGCGAGTTTCTCGGTTCCGCGTTCCTTATATGATCTTATAAGCGCTTCCTGCTTCTTTATTTCATCCTGCTGCTTGGAATAAGCCTTCAGCGCGATATCCTTTGCCTGTTTCTTCTTCTCGAGGAATTCAGTATAGTTTCCTTCATATACAGTCAGGTGCTTATCTTCTACTTCAAAAATTCTCGTAACCGTCTGGTCCAAAAAATATCTGTCGTGAGAGATCAAAACGATCGTCCCGCTATACGATTTCAGATACTGCTCGAGCCATTTGAGCGTTCCTATATCGAGGTGGTTCGTCGGCTCGTCCAACAAGAGTATATCCGGCTTCTTGAGAAGCAAGCACGCAAGCGACAGCCTTGTGCGCTCACCGCCGGAAAGCGAATTCGTCTTTTGGTCGTAATACTCCTCACCAAAAGCCATCGAGGAAAGAACTCCGTTTATCTCGCTCTTATATGTATATCCGCCCTTTCTCTCAAACTCATGCTGAAGCGCATGGAGACGCGCCCATTTTGCAGAGCTCATATCATCCGCATCACCGGAGACCGATCCCTCTGCCGCCTCCGCAATCTCCTGCGAAAGCCTCTCGATTTCCTTTTCCATCTCGTCGAGGCCGCTGAATATATCGCCGACTTCCTCTATCACAGTGCGCTCGCTGTCAAAGACGTCGCGCTGCTTTAAATAGCCGACGCTTAAATCCTTTGATATAAAAAAGTTTCCGTCGTCAAAAGCAAGTTCACCCGTAAGCATGTTAAGAAGAGTGGTTTTTCCGGCGCCGTTGCGTCCGACTATTCCCACTCTGTCTCCCGCATTTATGTGAAAGGACACGCCTTCCAATATAACCTCGGTGCCGTAGCTTTTACCGAGTTCAGATGCTGATAAAACTATCATATCGCAGTCCTTGTTATTGCCCTAATTTCTGCCTTACCAATCTATGTCCGCATAAGCGTCGAGCGAAAGATCGTCCGCGCCATCCGCTATGTATTTATAGTATGCCGCCGATCCAATCATGGCTGCATTGTCCGTACAGAGTATCTTTTCCGGAAGGAATAACTCTATATTTTCCTCCGCACATCTTCTTGCGAGTTCATCGCGCAGTTTTCCGTTTGCCGCAACTCCGCCGGCGATGACGAGTTTCTTTTCGCCCATCTCCTTAACCGCCGATATCGCCTTCTCGACGAGGACTTCAACAACCGCATCCTGGAACGCTATCGCGACGTCTTCGGTCTTCGGCTCATTTCCCTTCTGCCTCTCGGAGTTAACAAAGTTAAGAACCGCGGTCTTGATTCCGCTGAAACTGAAATCAAGGCTTCCCTTCTCCAGATAAACCCTCTTAAAATATATTGCATCGGGATTTCCGTCCTTTGCCGCCTTTTCAATCTTTGGACCGCCCGGATATCCGAGTCCTATTACTCTCGCAACCTTGTCAAAGGCTTCGCCCGCAGCATCGTCTCTCGTAGAACCGAGCACCGTCGCCTTGGTGTAGCTCTCCATGCGAACGAGGCTCGTATGTCCACCCGAAACAACAAGGCAGACGAACGGAGGCTCCAGCTCCGGATAGCTTATAAAATTGCTGCTTATATGACCATACATATGGTTTACGCCGACAAGGGGTTTACCCATCGCAAAAGAAAGCCCCTTTGCGGCGGCGACTCCAATTACGAGCGCACCGATAAGTCCCGGACCGTTAGTCACAGCAATCAAATCGATGTCATCCAGCGAAACGTTGGCTTCTTCGAGCGACTTATCTATTACACCGTTTATATTTGTTAGGTGATGGCGCGATGCGATCTCCGGAACCACTCCGCCGTACTCCGTATGAATCGAAATCTGCGAACTGATTATATTGGAAAGCACTTCGCGACCATTACGAACTACGGCTGCGGCAGTTTCGTCGCAGCTCGATTCAATCGCAAGTACCAATATATCTTTTTTCTTTGCGTCGTTCGTATTCATCCAATCAATTCTTTTGTCGAAGCATTACGATTGCATCTTCGCCGTTTTCGTAATATCCTCTCCTGACTCCCGTTCTGTTGAACCCGTATTTCTCATATAGCGCTATTGCGGGCTCGTTCCCCGCACGCACTTCAAGCACCCATACGCGAGCGCCGAATCTTTCCGTCTCCTCAATCAGCTTCTCCATAAGGAGATTTCCGATCCCCTGTCCCTGAAGTTCCGGAACCACGCCCACATTGTTTATCGAGCATTCATCAAAGACAAGCCAATATCCGAGATATCCTACGATTTTTGTTTCACCCGATTCATCATCTATCTCCGCAAGAATATATCTGCTTATTCTCGCTTCAATATCGGCTCTTATCATTTCTTCGGTCCAAGGATCCGAAAAGATAATGGGCTCGAGAGCTGCAATCGTCTTTATATCTTCCTTTGTTGCGTAACGAAAACCAATTTTTACTTTTATGTCAGTCATATCAGTTCCCCGCCATAAGACGCGCGAGCTTTTCTTCCCTGAGCTTCTTTAAGGTTCCGTCCTCGAGTTTTTGCTCAGCCTCTGCCTTACGCATATAATCCGGGAGAAGCTCTTCCACCGCGCAGGTCTCACTCTTAGCGAATTTATCCGCGGCGTATTGAATAACCAAATCCGCAGTCTGGTATCTCGCTTCTTCAGGTGCAAACTCTATATCAAAATCGCTAGCTTCCTTAAACTCGATGAGCCTCTCCATATAAGCGTCAACGCCGTCTCCGTAGAAAACAACGCATAAGCTTTCGGCAGCACATCCAGCCGAGCATTTACCGACCATATACCCTTTTAGCTCCGCAAGCACATCCTCGAGCATATAAGGACCCGGCGCGAGCACATCCTTTGTTTCTGAAAAGATTGCGCCGTAAACCTGACCGCGCCGAGCATTAAATATCGGAACGACGACACTTTCTCTATCCGAACGCAGTCTGAACACATCAAGCGTCGGGACGGCTATGCAAGGAACGTTGAGCGCTTGAGCGACAGCCCTCGCGGATGTGACTCCTATTCTTATCCCCGTAAACGAACCCGGGCCTATGGATGCGGCAACGGCAGCAATCCCATCCATAGCGACTCCTTCATCCTCCATGAGGATTTTCGCATACCTCGTCAAATCCTTAAGATGGCTCATAGGCTCTTTTCCGTTCACTATAAAAATGCGATTCGGATTATCCAAATCGAGAAGAGCAACCGAACATATTGGACCTGTCGTTTCAAATCCTAGAATGTACATCTGTAGATTCGCTCTCCTTCTTCCTCGCCGTCCTCCATGAGAATCAGCTTTGCATCCTCCGGTAGAACCTCCGCCACCATATCGGCCCACTCTATTATCGAGATTCCGCCGCGGTCAAAGTATTCTTCCATACCTACTTCAAAAGCATCGCCCGCAGCTTCAAGCCTATATGCATCAAAATGAAATAGCGGAAGCCTTCCGGAATGATATTCGTTCACAATAGTAAAAGTGGGGCTTGTAATCGTTTCTGTTATTCCAAGTCCCTCTGCAATATACTTGGTCAGGGTCGTCTTACCCGTTCCCAAATCTCCGATGAGCCCAAGTACATCCCCTTCCTTGAGCTCATCGGCCAACTTTTTTCCAAATTCGGCGGTATCCGCCTCACTTCGCATAATATATTCTGTCATATTGCGCTTCTGTCTTACTTCCTATTCGGTCGCAGTATCTTCTTTAACAGTTTCAGTCTCCATGTCGCCCGAAGTATCTTCCTCAGCAATATCATCTTGGTCCTCCGGTTTTACCCCTATCGGTTCGCCGTTCACTATAAAATCTTCCTGCGTCAGCCTATAAATAGCGTCCGCATAAATCTTTGTCATGAGTTCGAGCCTATCGATGGCGAGCCTCTCATCCCTTTGATGCATGAGATCGGGGTCGCCCGGGAAAAGCGCGCCGAACGCAAGACAATTCTTCATTGCACGCGCGTAGGTGCCGCCTCCGATTGTAATGGGACCATGCTCCATATCGCCCGTGTTTTCCTGATAGATTTCCATAAAGGTCTTTACCATCGGTGAATCCGGTTCAAAATAAATCGGCTCCTGATAGTATTTCTTTACGATTCCTACATCGAACTGGTCCGTAACCGGAATCATGCCCGAATATACATCGTCATCAACCTTGGTCACCGGGAATCTCACGTTAACCGTAAAAGTGAGCGCCCTCTTCTCAAAACTCACAAGTCCAACGTTAAACGTAAGCGGACCGCTCTTATCGTCTTCCATCCTGCAGCCTATTCTCTCACCGTGGATGTCGTGACCAATGCATTTGTTGTAGAAGTTTATTACGTCGTTTACTTCCTCAAGAGCAAAATTGAGCTGCCCGAGGAACTCCATGAGAACAGAGATCGCATTGAGTCCAAGGTGCGGCTGTGCGCCGTGAGCAGATTTACCCTCTACGATTATCTCCATGCTCTTTCCGATAGGCCTTGCAACGATTTTCGGTTTTAGCCCGTTGATTTCCGGATGCATCGCTTCAAAAGCCTCAGCCTGCTCTTTGATCTTTGAATATATCGACGGATTGTCGGAGTTAACGAGGGCTCTCGCCTTCTCCGGGACCATATTGGGAGCCGCGCCGCCTTCTAGCGATCTAAGCGTAAGCCCCTTCAACTTTCTATCCGGAATTTTTCTGATGAGCTCAAAATTAAGGATTCCCTTCTCTCCGTTTATTACGGGGAAATCTCCGTCCGGCGTAAAGCCATAGTCAGGAGTCCTCTCAAGCTCCAGATATTTGACCATGCCGCTCCAACCCGTCTCCTCGTCACAACCGAGAACGAGCCTTACCCTCGCGGCAGGTTCATAGCCGGCATCCTTAAGAGCCTTCATGGCATAGAGCGCCGCTACAACGGGACCTTTGTCGTCCGTCGTTCCGCGTCCGTAGATATATCCGTCCGAAACATCTCCGCTATACGGAGCAAAGCTCCATCCGTCTCCCGCAGGAACTACATCGAGGTGTCCCAGGATACCGAGAATCTTTCTTCCGGTGCCATAATCGATATGACCGCCGTAGTTCTCGACGTTCTTTGAGTAGAAGCCCATCTCCTCGCCCTTCTTAAGAGCGCTTAGGAGCGAATCTTGGACGCCCTGACCAAAGGGGTATATCTCCCCTTCCTTCGTCTTAACGGGCTTATCCTGCTCGCTGTTAAATCTTATTAGTTCCTGGAGGTATTCAATCTCCTCCTGCATATTCGCTTCTACCTTCTCGATGTATTTTTGCTTATCAATCTGCATATCTCTCTCCTGCCGTTACGGCATCAGTCTCTTTCTCAAAAATGGCTGGTAGCCTAAGCCACCAGCCCCCTGAACAAGCTTTGTTATTAGTCAACCGCCTGAACACCCTTGATGTCAGGACATGCCTGCGCAAGTATCTGCTCAACTATATTGGAAAGCGTCATGCGCGCACCGGGGCAACCCGCACAGTGACCCTGAAGTCTAACCTGAACGACATCGTCCTCGGTAATATCAACCAGCTCGATACCGCCGCCATCCCTCTGAAGAATCGGTCTAATCTGGTCCAGAGCCTCATTTACAACATTTACATCTATAGCCATTTCATATCTCCTCTCTAAATATATCCAACCCCGTAATTATACCCCAGAAACGCGCTTTAATCAACAAATCATGCCTTATGATTGCTATATAAGGCTGACTTCCTCCACGCCGTTTAGTTTCTCCAGTTCGTTAATGAGTTCCGAAGGATCCATATCCTTGGCACCGGTAATACCGGTTGTAAGATACCAATGCTCTTTTCTGTCCGCCGGCGTAATGCTGTTATCCGACTGAACATAACCCATCTTGTGAAAGAGGTCCGATATATCCTTCAGCTTTCCGGCATGATTCATCAAAATGCGCACATTCATCATCGTCTTGGCGGTGGAGTAGTTAAAGAAATGGAATACTATGCGCTGGATAGCTATAATCATGAGTCCGCCAAGCAGACCTATCTGATAGAATCCAACACCAAAACAGAGCCCTATCGCAGACGTTGCCCAGATTCCGGCCGCCGTGGTAAGACCGAGAATAAGATCGTTTCTCACAAAGATTATTCCGGCTCCAAGAAAACCTACTCCCGAAACAACCTGCGCCGCAATACGCGCCTGATCCGCCTCCTCACCCAAAAAACCATATTTTGATACAAGCATGAGCATCGCCGCCGCAAGCGCAACTATCGCATGCGTCCTTATTCCTGCGTCCTTTGATCTTGTATGCCTTTCCAATCCGATTATTCCACCCATGATGGTGGCACATACCAATCTCAATATCCATTCATATTCAATAGCTGTCATTTAATAAATCCCCCTCAAAGTTAAAACCCCTCTCACCGATTGGCAAGAGGGGCTTAATCGTCAGTTTCTAACTATTCCTCGACTATCTTTGCACCCTTTGCATTCTTCCTTACGGAAGCGATGCCCTTGATGCATGCGTCCTTTGTGGTATAGCCCTCGCCCGAAGCAATGATCTGTCCGTTCTTTGCTTTCAGTCTATAGCGAGTCTCACCCTTCTTGTCTGTATAAACTTCGAACTTAGGATTCTTTTCCTTCTTGAATCCCTTTTCTGTCTGGTCTTCAATCACGGCAACAGGAGCATTCTCCATTACGCTTGCGATTCCGTTCTTGCAAGTCTTCATGGATGCATAAACCTGCGATGTGGCAATAACTTCGCCGTTTCCTGCCTTGAGATTGAACATAGGTCCCGTCTTGGCCTGCTTAATAACGAATTTTCCCATTGTTTGTCTCCTTGTTTCTCTTGGGGATATAGCTTATAACTAATATCTTAACTTCCTTAGTATACCACAAAAATCATATACGCAATAGTTTTACTATACGCTGATGTCCCTTCCTCCTGAGACCTTGAAGAAGATGAGTAGCGATATGATACTCGTTAGCGTAAGTATGGTGGAATATGCAGCGGCATTTCCGAAATTACTCCTGATAACCTCAGAATAAATCGCTACCGTAAGAGTCATGGTTCTGCTCGTATAGAGAATTACGGATGAACTGAGCTCGCTTATAAGCGTAATCCAGCTCATGATCGCACCCGCGAGCACGCCCGGGAGCATCATCGGAACCATTACCCTGATAAAGGTCTTTAGCTGCGACGCTCCGAGCGATATGGATGCTTCCTCTATACTCGGTGAAATCTGACCTATGATTGCCGTACTCGAACGTATGGTATAAGGCATTCTTCTTATCGAAAGCGCAACTATCATGATGAGAGCCGTGCCGCCCCAGAAGAATGGCGCACCGTTAAACGCATATAGGAACGCTATACCGAGTACAGAACCCGGAACGATATAGGGGAACATCGTCAGCGTATCCAAAATGCCCGTGAGGAAATTCTTCTTTCTCACACTCAGGTAAGAAATCAAAATACCCACTACCACGACCACAACAATCGCGGCAAGTCCAAATACATATGTATTTACGATTGCTGCAGTATTGTTCTTTGCGAGAATATTGTAGTAGTTCTCAAGCGTAAACTCTCCGGTAAACAGCGATCCGCTTATCGTCTTCATAAAGCTCGTGACGATTACCGTAATCTGAGGAAGCGCAGCGACAAAGGTTACAAAGAAAGTAAAGACATAGGCCCCTATTTTCTTTCCGCCTTTAACCTCAACCGCCTCCATAGGTTTAAGCGCCGTCATGGAGTATGAGAAATGCGCGCCGAGCGCTCTCTGAATAAAGAAGAGCATAAGCGCAATTATGATAACGATTACGCAGAGCGATGCCGCAAAACCCTCGTTGGTACTCACCTCACCCATGAACTGCGTATAGAGCATGGACGGGAAGGTCTTATATCCTTCACCTATCGTCATCGGCGTACCGAAGTCCGAGAACACCCTCATGAATACCATGAGCACTCCGGCAAGGAGCGATGGCATTACGAGCGGAAATATAATCTTTGTTACGCGCTGAACGGAATTACATCCAAGCATCTCGGCAGCCTCGTTAAGCGAGTTATCGAGATTCTTTAGTGCGCCGGATACGTACATGTAAATCAGTGGGAACGACTGCAGCGAGAATACCAAAACGATACCCGCAAATCCATAGAGTCCCATAAACTTGATATGGAAGAGGCTGTTTATGATATTTGTAAACAGTCCGTTTCTTCCGAGAAGCTGAATCCACGCATAGGCTCCGATGAACGGCGGCGAAAGATATGACATTACGATAAGGATGTTCAAGAATTTTGAACCCTTGATTTTGATGCCTCTTAGCACATACGCCATCGGCACGGCTATAAGCGTAGCGATCGTCGTAGATACGATGGTTACCTTAAAGCTGTTAACGAGCGTGCTCCAGTAGAACTTTCTACCAAAGAATTTTCCGAAATAACTTAGATCCAGGCTTCCACCCGCATACAGGCTTCGAATAATCAGTATCGCAATCGGATAGATTACAAAGATCAGAAATCCCGCAAGAAGAATCAGCGTAAGCGCTGTCCACATATTGAATTTCTTTTCGCCTGCATATCTCATCTGTCTTCCTCCCTGACAATATACGGTCTGTC
Source organism: uncultured Eubacteriales bacterium (assembly GCA_902776725.1). Taxonomy (GTDB): domain Bacteria; phylum Bacillota; class Clostridia; order Peptostreptococcales; family Anaerovoracaceae; genus Eubacterium_B. The sequence goes on from CACYQX010000015.1 coordinate 10,678, forward strand.
TCCGTTTTCATCAAAGAGGTTGATCTTTGAAGCTTTGACTGTAAGCGTAACTTCGGTATTATCCGGAAGTATCTCCCAAAGCTCTGCATCCTGAATCGCTTCTATTTCGGTTCCGTCCTTGAGTTCCATGAAATAATGCGTCGCTGTTCCCAGGAATACTGAGCTCGTAATCTTTGCCGGTATTCCCTTTGTGCCGTCGGAATGAATGATGAATTCTTCCGGACGAACCGCACAGAGAGCGCGCTCTCCGTCCTTTGCTTCGTCTTTTAGTGGCTCAAGCAGAACTTCATAGTCACAGTTGTCAAAATAGATATGTCTTCCGTCCGCTTCTTTCTTTATGGTTACATTCAGATAGTTTGAAAGTCCGATAAAGTTAGAAACAAAACGGTTTGCCGGTCTCTGATAGATACGAGAAGGAACGTCTATTTGTTGAATGACACCGTTGTTCATAACAGCAATTCTATCGGAAACAGCAAGAGCTTCTTCCTGGTCGTGCGTTACGTATACGGTTGTGATTCCGATTTCCTTCTGAATATTTTTGATCGCATTACGCATCTCAACTCTGAGCTTGGCATCCAGATTGGATAGCGGCTCGTCCATGAGAAGCACCTGCGGCTCAATTACGATAGCTCTCGCAAGGGCTACGCGCTGCTGCTGTCCGCCGGAGAGCTTAGCAGGCATTCTGTCCTTCAGGTGATCAATCTTGACGACCTTCAGAATTTCGTTTACCTTGCGATCTATCTCATCCTTTGGAAGCTTTCTATTCTTTAGACCAAAGGCGACATTGTCATATACATTCATATGCGGAAATACAGCATAGTTCTGAAATACCATACCGATATTTCTCTTGTTGGTAGGTATATCGTTGATTACCTGGTCTCCGATTTTGAATGTGCCGCCTTCTATGGTGTTAAATCCGATAATCATTCTGAGAAGCGTTGTTTTGCCGCATCCCGAAGGACCGAGAAGCGTAAAGAACTCGCCCGGATTAATATCCAGAGAGAGCCCGTCTATAATCGTATCCTTCCCAAATCGCTTAATCGCGTTGTCGATAGTAATGGAAACGCTCATTATTTATCCTCATTTCCTTTGTTCGGTTGTTTGGTTACTTCTTTAAAGAAAGGGTCTACAGCCCACAAGCTGCAGACCCTTGCAAGAGTTTTACGTAATAACTAAGCCATTTTAATTACGCAAGTTACTGCATGGAGTTCTCAAGATACTCTGTATACTTCTCAGTTACTTCACCCTTGTGCTCCTGTACCCACTTATCATCATAGGTATCGCAGATATTGATTTCATCCCATGGCTTAAGGAATTCGTTAAGGCTTGCACCTTCTCTGAGCGGACGAACTGTGAGGTTCTCACCTACATAGCTCTGGCATGCTTCTGAAAGCATATAGTCAACGAACTTCTTTGCGTTCTCCATATTTGGAGCGCCCTTGATGATGGATACGGACATACCAGGCATAAGAGCTCCCTCTTCAGGGAATACTACTCTTACGTCAACGCCCTGCTTTACGTAGTCGGCAACAGGATCTTCCCAGATAAGACCAACAACGTATTCGCCTTCAGCTACGCCCTTGTAAACCTTTGAGGAAGAGTCAAGGGATACGCCGTCAAGATTCTCGATGAATGCTTCTACCCAAGCCCAAGCTTCGTCGGACATCGGGTCGCCATTACCGAGATCAAAGAGAGCAGCGATCAGGCACTGGAATGCGCTTGACGAGTTAACAGGATCGCCGTAAGCAATCTTGCCCTTGAGTTCAGGATTAAGAAGATCCTGGAATCCCTCAATCTTGATATCTCCCGCAAGCTCGTTGTTAACGATGAATACGGTAGGATCGCAGAATGCGTTGGAGAAGTATCCGGACTCATTCTTGTAGAACATGTGCTCGTCTTCAGGTGAAACATAGCTTTCAAGATACTCAATGCTGTCCGAGAGCTGAGCTTCGGATCCTGCCCAGAGAATGTCTCCCTGTGGATTTGCAGCTTCAGACTGAACTCTCTTTACTACTTCGCCTGTGCTTCCCGTTACGATTTCAACCTTGATTCCTGTATCCTTCTGGAAGTTTTCAATTACGGCATTGTTCAGGCTCTCTGCACGAGCTGTGTAAACGATAAGGGTATCGCTTCCGCTATCTGCCGGAGCAGCATCGCCACCGGACGGAGCAGGAGCTTCTTCCTTCTTGCCGCAACCTGCGAGCATAGTTACCATGAGTGCCATGATCAGCACTACTGTCAGTAGTTTCTTCATTATCTTACCTCCTTTAGTGTCGAGCGGCGCACCTAATGGGCGCCGCAGGTATTGTCACACTATGCCATAGATTATATCACAGTATTAGGGTAAAATCACCCCTTTTTTACTTTATTGCACTAAATTTCAAAAGTCCAAAAAAATGCGTCTTTTGAAAAAAAAAGAGCGGGAAAACCCGCTCTCATATTTGTATATCGGTGCTATGTGTCAAATCCTAATTTTGCCCGTCTGTCCTATTTCCTGCGTCCCATTCTTACCCTGGTGTATAGCGCCAAGAGAAGCATGGACGAAAGCATTATCAGAATCCAGAGACTCATATTTGAATTGTCGCCTGTAGAAGGCGCAGGATTAACCGGCTTTGGTTCCTCCTTGGGTGTCCATTTGGCAATATAGGTAATATTGCCATCGGCATCAACAACGCGATCCCAGCCGCCGAATGTGTATCCGTCCTTTGTCGGATCCTTTGGTGCAGCGGGCTCTTCTTGCGTTTCACCCTCTCCTGCCTTTGTAACTGTTTGCTTTCCCTGATAAACCGTTCCGTCAGGATCGATATATGTTACCCATATCGTCTTGGGTGCAGGCTTTTCGTCATATACTATATGCACGTCCTCAACAACTTCATCGGGTCCGGTTACGGCCAGTGCCGGAGCTACAGCCATATTTGGTGTCCAGCCTTCGATTTCAGGCGCCTTGACCTCAGGGAATGTCTGTGGTTCCCAGTCCGGATAGTCTACCTTGCCTGTCGCTTTGTTATATGTACCCGTTCTCTTAAATGTCAGAGTCTGTGTTACGGTCGTACTTGCGGTTTCCCCATCCTCTGTCAAATATGTAAAGGTTATATCTCTGCTAATAGTCTTGGTTTCTTCGGTTTCGACTACGGTCGGAGTATATGTTGCAGAAGCTGTCTGGCCGTCAGTCTGCGTGCCACGAACAGTAACCCCTTTTGCGGGCCCCACAAAATCAGGTTCAGGTACAAAGGTAACTTCACCCGTGTCTTTGTTAATTGTGTAAGTGCCTTCGTTCGGAACCGTAATACTATCTACAGGGTCTCCATTATCGTCTATTAACGTAAACGCGCCCGCTTCAAATGTCTCTCCTGCACCGGGCTTAAACGTTGGCGTTCCCTTCTGTGTCTGACCTTTGCCATCTATAGATGTAGCATCGTCAGCAGCAGGAGTAGTTCTCCATGTTACATAGATGCTGTGGTCAGCATCATTTGGCTCGGTAAATACGAATTCATATTTGTCTCCGCCTACGTGGGTGAGAGTACCCGCTGCAAATGTCCATGTTGTGCCTGCAGGCTGATCCATAGGAATCTTCTTCAGTTCACCGTCCACGCAAACTTCCTTGGCAAAGTATCCCGCGTCCGGCGTCATTGTATATTTTACGTTCTCCTTGGCATCGGGAACTACATAACGTTTGAGATCGTCTGGTCCGTCAACGCAGCCCGAGGGTATGTTCCCCGTGAAGCTTCCACCTGCAAGACCTGTTCCAGTGGTGCCGTCCTTGCTGGTCTCAATCTTTCCATTGGGACCAGACCCGGACCAGATGCGGTGCTGGAGGTCACCTAGGCGGATAAAAACGTCGTTTTTTTGCGTTCCGTTAGTGCCATCTTTGGCACCGGTCTCTCCTATGGCAATCACAGTGCTGCCGTCTCCTTCAATGGCAAAGCCCGTATCATAGTTGTTATTACCGCCTGCAATACTGGGATTAGGATAGTATTCGCCCGTCGTAGCGGTAGCCAAAGAGAAATCATTGGTCACGTAGGTGTCAGCCGTGGTGGTAAAGCTTTCTGCACGATAGACTTGATCAAGGCTTGCAAAGGGCGCCCACGCACCACCAGCCCCTTTGAGTTGGTTAAACCCACTTATAGGGAGAATGAAGGTTCCACTGTCATATATTCCGGTGCCAAGCGTTACATAGACCTTGACATCAGTGAAACACTTAAAGGCAATCTTGCCTGCTCCGGCCATATCCGTGATATCGGACGTGATGTCTATCCCCGACCCATTTGAATCATATTTGCTTAGGGTGACCGTGGCCGGAAACTTTTCGTAGTTGTTAGCTGAACGAGCAGTAATGCTCTGAAGTGTAAATTCCACATGAACATCACCCGTGGTACCGTCCGGAAAGATGGCTTTGCCCTCATATACATATTCCCATTTCTGGTCCCCAAAGGTGGTATCATCCTTGCCGCTAAAGTAATCCCCCGAAAGGGTGATTTCCAAGCCGCTCGCTTGTATCTTGTCGCCTTCCAGGATCGTGAGCGAGGTCGCCACATCGGTTGCACCGATGTCCAGGTATACCTCCTGGAGATCCATGCCTCGGGCAAAGGTGTTGTCATCTGCTCCCGCAAAGGCAGCACCGCCCTCGCCATCTTTTTTTGTTTCGGCAAAAACCGAAGCTACGCCCCCCATCACCATCATAAGCGAGAGTAGTATAACCACTATCCTTCTCGCTGTCTTACATTCGTTTCTTCCTAAATCCTTTTTTGTCATTTTCTTGACTCCTTAACTCTAAGAATGACTTTTCCAAAGTATTGCGATATCAAGTATTGTTTACTCGATTCTGTCCACATGATTTAGTGTGATACTCAACTATATTATTATATGCCTCTTTCCAGTGTATTGCAATAAAAAAGCCCCCGGAACCACATGTCCCGAGGGCAAATTACTTGGATTAACCAAAGTATCTCTTAAGAAGTCCGGCAAAGGCTTTTCCGTGTCTAGCCTCGTCACGAGCCATTTCATGAACTGTATCATGGATAGCGTCGAGCCCTTCTTCCTTTGCTCTCTTTGCAAGCTCTACCTTGCCCATTGTTGCGCCATTCTCGGCCTCAACTCTCATTGCAAGATTCTTCTTTGTGGAGTCTGTGAGTACCTCACCGAGAAGCTCAGCAAACTTTGCAGCATGCTCTGCCTCTTCAAGAGCAGCCCTTCTCCAATATTCTCCGATTTCCGGATATCCTTCTCTATGAGCAACGCGGCTCATTGCAAGGTACATACCAACCTCTGTGCACTCGCCGTTAAAATTGTCTCTAAGACCCTGGATGATATCTTCAGGAGCACCCTGAGCAACTCCGAGAACGTGTTCAGCAGCCCAAGCGAGTTCTCCTTCTTCCTGCTTTACAAACTTCTCAGCCGGAGCCTTGCAAACCGGACAAGCTTCCGGAGCCTGGTCACCTTCATGAACATAACCGCATACTGTGCAAACCCATTTCATAGTCTTTCCTCCTACTTCCGCGGACAAAGCCGCATTCTACATTCTATATTTCTATTCATTTACCGAAAACGCCGTGTCTCATAATCGCTTTCGGCTGTTTTCCGATATATGTATTCTACCACAGATAAATATAATAAATCAAGAAAAATAAAAATGATAATCAAAATTATTTTTTACATAATAAAAAGGGATTCGGCCCCCCAAATCCCTTTGTTTTTCAAGATTTACTCCTCTATGAGCATTCCTAGCTTACGGATGTCTTCTTTGATTCTATTGAATGTGGCAGCATCCTTACAGCCTATTCTGTGCATATGAATGCCTCCCGAGAGCGTTGACAGCGGTCGATCCTCTCCCGACATTCTCTCGGCAAAGACGCTTACGTCAAATCTTGAGCTGATATCAAGTTTTCCGGTAAGTTCGCCATATACGGCATGGTCTATTGTAACATCCATCACCGTTCCGCCATTATCTACTACCGCATTGAGTTCAGCCTCTATGCCCTTTTGGTCATGTTTGCAGACTATTGTGCCAACGTATGGAAAAGCCTCGCGCTGCGGATCCATGACATAGCCTCTCGAAGTCGCTTCTATCGGATAACCGCTCGCTCTGAGTATAGATATATCGCCCACTATGATTTGACGGCTAACGTCATACGTCGACGCCAAAGCAGATGCGGTAAGCGGCGATCCTGCATTCTTAAGTGTTTCAAGTATCTCGTTTCTACGGTCTTGAGCGTTCATACTTCCTCCTTTAATTCCTCGATGGGAATTTCATCAAGTAGTATTATAGCACTCTGTCTTGACAAGTGCAATGTCTTATTATATGTCATTCCAGCATGGCCTTGGCCATTTCCTCGGCTCGCTCTGGAACGCCCGCCCTATCCATGATGCTCCTCGGATCGTTTGCCGTCTCCATCATCGCAAATCTCGGCGGGAGCATAAATCCTTTGTTGAGATTCATTGCACCGACTATCTGCTCCGCAAGAAGCTCACTTCCGCTGTAACCGGAAACTATCAAAGAATATATTCTCTTGTCTGAGAAATCGCTGTTATAGAATAGCGCGGTAAGGCGGTTAAACATCGCCGACATATTGGCTCCGACGGAATCGTTGTAATTTGGACAGACCAAAACGAGATGCGTGCACTCCATTATGGCGGGATATACTTTTTCCACGACAAGTCCGCCGTAGGAGCATTCTCCGTTTTCCCCGTAATGCTTGCAAGTATCAAAGCCGCAACCTCTGCAGTCCACAATTTCACCGTCTCTTATGGATATCTCCTCGATATCCGCCCTTCCCACGAGACCGACCTTTAGCATATTCCAAAGCATCAGGCTGTTTGAAGTTCTTCTGTTGCTCGCATGGATCGCCAGAATCTTCGGCTTTTCTATCTTTCTCTCCATAAAGCTTTCGAGTCTATCGACCAGATTTACCGCGGATTCCTCGTAAGCGGAATAATTGTCGAGTCCTCTTATCTTGGCGAGCGTATTGAAATTATATAAATCTCCCGTAGCCTCAACCAGCGGTTTCCCAAAGAATGTGCATCCCGCTCTGTTCGCAGCGAATACGAGTTTGCGCGCAACACCCTTTGTAAAGAGCGGACCCTCACCCTCAAGGAGAACTGCTCCAACCGTTCCCTTTGGAAGATCGTGCTCCATAAACCACGCCATAAGTTCCTGCCACTCCGGCACAAATCCGTTAGCCGGAACATGCACCGCAAACAATAGCCTCAGCGACTTTGCTCCCGGAGTCATAGTCAGTATGTCCTTGAGACCTTGGTCGTTTATCGCAATCAAAAACTCACCGATGTTATCGATGATTGTATATTCCTTTCCCGCAAGCGCCGCCGCAAGGACGCGGTCTAGCCTCTCGCAGTTTCCTCTATTGTATCCAAGCCTTACAACAGTAATCATCTATTGAGCTCCCCCTCAAAAGATTCCTTGAGACGAAGGATGAGCTTATCAGGAAGATTTACATCCTCTACTTCCCATGAGCCGTCCTCTTTCTTTCTGCTCAGCATACCAAAATACGATTTACCTTCCGCACTAAATGGGTTCTCGAGATATACGGAGCCGTAAGTCCAATTCCCCTTTAACAGCTCTATTACGGATATCGCACCAGAAGAAAGAGCCGGCGCTATGAACGGCTTATAACCGAGATCTCGAACGCTCATATTTGCATTTACGACGAGCTCCGTAAGTTCCTTTGAAACGGAATCATCATAGTTTTCTACGCTATTGGCAACAACGAGGTTCTGTCCGTGCGGACCAAAAACTCTTCCGTCCTTAAGATAGTCTGCGAACCGATCGTCTCTCTCCGCAAAATACCTTGCTCTCGCATTCATTACGCCAAGTCCCAGGCCTCTTATCCTTTCCGGAGCAAGCCCGGACGACTCAAGTATTATATTGCAAAGCTGATCCACGGGGTCAGACATAATAAGAACGAGCCCGGGTGTGGATCCATCTTTTTCGTTTTGATTCTTAATGCGGTTTCCGAGCTCTCTCACGAGTTCGCCATTCGCCTCGAGCTGCGCCATCCTGACATCGCCACCCGTTCCAACAGGCGGAACGCCGCGCGTCGCACAGAAGAGAAGCACATCGCAATTCATGAGCGACTCTTCTTCCACCATAAGAACCTTTGGCAGCTCATGCGCATCGCCACAAGGCGCATACGCAATCTGCCCCATCTCAATCTCGAGTCTCTTCATCAGATTCTCGTTTATATCATAGATTCCGATCTCGTCTATCACTTCGCCGCCGAGGAGCCTGAGACCGAGAAGCACATTCTGTCCCACATCTCCGAGGGCCATTATATTTAATCTCATTATTTTTCTCCCCACTTAAGCCTTGCTATTCTTTCAATATCGTTGTCTATAAACTCGGTCGGTTTGATATTCTCATCAAAGGCTACGCCCCTGTCCATATCCGGAATTCTCGGTATGGTTACCACCTCACCGAGACGCTTGAGCGTGAGTTTTCTTTCAAATGTCTTCTGATACTCGCTCTCGATTGCCGCCATAATTCTCTTGGCGTTCCTAAGACATGTCTCCGAATATACATAGGCCGCTTCCTCGTCACCGCCTCCGATAAATCCCGGTTTGATATACGGAAGCACAAGGTTTGCGGATGCGCCGCGCGACTCCCTGTCTTTGCTGAGGGACTCAATGCTGTCGCCTCCGATAAACGGATAGCAATCTCGTTCGTTCATCCAAACCTCGAGCGTCGGCAGGAAGTATGCGCTCTCGACGCGCATATCGTTCGCCTCCATTCTGTCCATGGCGTTTCCCGTCATAACGCCTACCAAAACCTCGCTGAGTTCAACCTCTGCCTCCTGGAGCACCGGTCCTAGGATATTCATCCTATGGCTCTTATGGAGAAGATCGTCTATCAGTATGACAGGTCTATTGAACGACTTAATCATCTTAGCCTGAGTTGAAAGCGGCGAATTGTTTCTCGACTCCGCTATCGTAAATCCCGTGGCATCTCTATTAAAATATTTTTCTACAAGGAGCGTCTTTGTGACCGTATTCGGAATAAGTACGTTACCGAGCGCCTTTCCAAACGGCACCGCCATAAGCGGTCCTCTCGGACTCTCGCCTTCGATTGTAGAAACGCCGTTGAGCGCGCAGGCTTTGCTTATAATCTTATTCTGAATAGCACTCGTATTGAAACTCAGCAGGAGCTTATTCGGATAAATCGAAGAAAGCACTCCGAGAAGTTCGTTATGCGACTCCTCTATCGCGCGCAGCACCGCTTCATTTTTGTTGAACGGCGCCTTGATTACCGTCTCCACATCCTTAAAGATTACGACAGGCGACTTAAGCGATACCGCATAGAGCGGCGCCCTAGAATTTCCATCGGAAATATCGACAAAGCCCTGACGCCTGAGCGCATTTACAACCTTGTCATTATATCCCGTCGGATCGACAGGATGGTAAACCGCGTATGAATAGTCCTTTGATATGAGCTCAGTCATGAGCTCCGTTATGAGCATCTGCGACGCGCCCGATATGCGCGACTCATCATCAAAGTAAACAAAACCGATCACTCCGATTGCACCGTCCGTATGCGCCCTTATCTTCTCCGCAAAGCTTTGGCTTTCGAACTCCGAAAGAAGATCTCTTGTTCCGACTTTGTGGAATGCGGCATAACCGACAGGCGCTCCGTCCTCGGATGTATCGTTTATATACATTTCGTATGTCTTGGGCTTGGAGAGATATCTCTGAAGAACGTCCGCATCATATCCTGCCCGTATAATGCCCGGCATAAATTCGCCGAGTCCCTCGCATCCTCTATGCGCGATTCCCTCGATAACTATTTCTCTGGACTCAAGCACATGCTTATACGTAGGCTCTCTCAAATACATATTTTTGTCGTAGATATAATTCTGCGCAACAGTATCTATGAGATTGCTTATATCTCTATTAAGATCTATATTCTCTCTTATTCTCGTAGAGCTTATGTCTTCGTAGAATTTATCCAGCGTGAGAGGAATAATCTTTCCTGTAACAGGATAATGCCTAACCGTGCCGTCATCCAATGTATTCTCTCTCGTCTCTCTTTCAAATGTAATATGGTTCAGGCTGTGAATCGAATTCTCTGTCGGCTCGCCTCTGTATGCCGATGCGTTTTCTATTACGTCTGTACCAACCGCTATATAGAGTTCTTTGTCCTTGAAGAGATCCTTTAGGGTGGCAACATCGTTTTCGTTTGCGATGTTGATAGGAATGTCGTCCGGGAAGGAATAGATTCCCTCTTCACCCGCAACGGACATAGTCATAATCCTTCTTCTCATCAGCTTGGACTGAGTATGCTTGGACCACGAGAACTCGTCGAGCGAAAGATATACGTCCATATCCATATCGCGAATTTTCTCAGCAACGGCCTTATGTCCCAGACTGAACGGATCAAAGGTTCCCGGATAGAAGCAAACCCTCTCTTTGATCGGGAAATCAAAACTCTCGCCTCTATGCTCAAAGGCGCTTATATATCTATAGATATGGTTTAATACGGCAGCGTTGCTGTAGAAGCTCAGGGTGTCCTCGGGGTTCTCGTCGAGCAGCTGCAATATCTTCTTATAGCTATGCGTAAAGAGAAGTTCCTTATCCTCATCACTTAGAATCTCGCTTCCGAATACATATCTGCCTATGTCTCTGAATGCGTCCCTGCTGAACTGCGGATCGTAATGAGCGTAGGCTTTGATCATCAGATAGAGAAGTTTTATCTTGCGTTCAACATGCTCGTCGTAGTTGTCATCGGATTTCGCCTCAAAGTCTCTATAGTTCTCAAGGAGAACGCCAATCGACTCGATCATGAACGCAGATACCTTTGTATTCTTCTTTAGGAGAGCCTCCTCTAGAGTGTCGATTGTTTCTTCGAGCTCCGCCTCGGAAAGCGAAAGCGCCGTCTTTCCGAGATAGAAAGGAACGTTCTTTGCGTATTGTCTCTCTCCCATCTCAAGACCGTTATAAAGTTCTACGGTCATCTCGTTTCTCTGCGAGTTAGGCATAAGGTCAAGAAGATCGAGGAGCGCATCGCCCGCAGCCGATCTCACCTCAACTCTTTCGTTAACCTTCAGAAGGTTTACAAGGTGGGTTCCTATATGCAGAATCACGCCCGGAGAATTGAGCCGTCTTCCGTAGTATCTTATTATTTGAATATTTGCGACCTTTGTGATCCAATGGGTACCCATCTTAAGGTCGTCGAGGAAGATGCTGCTTTCTCTCTCAAGAAGCGACGCGCCATCCATATCGACTCCGAGTACGGAAAGAAGTCTGACAAAATATTCATCCTGCGACATATCCATAAGGATATGCTTTTCGCCTCTAAGCGCGGCAATTCTTACTTCCTTAAGAGGGTTGCCAAGGGCTTCCGAAATATAATCGCGACATGTATCTATAAATTCGTCGCTCGCCCACGACGGGTCTATCTTTTCGAGCATCGTAAGAAGAACGATGCTGAGCTCGGTATCTCCCGCAGGGCTCTGCTCGTAATATCTTCTGAGGATATCGATATATTCGCTTCGCTCGTAATCTTCGCATCTGCTCAAGAGACCTTCTATGAAGCTTCCGATACTCGCGCGCATCCATGCCCTGTGCTGCTCTGTGAATCTTCTTTCCGGATACATAATCTTTTCCAGATATTCCGTAAAGAGTTCTTTGTTGCTCACGGCTCTCTTTGGAAGAATTACTCCCTCCGGAAGCTCCTTCATATACCTTACGTTAAAGCCCGCGATAATCTCTCCCATGAGATCCGCGGCCTGTGTTCTTATATCGTTCTCGCTGTGCGCAAGAAGTTCGTAGAGAAAACGCAGCGTCATCGTCTTCTGCTTCTCCGACATATATGTGAAGTATTCGGCAAAGAGACCAATATATGTCCTGAGATTCTTCCAGGCGCTTTCACTTCTCGCTGCCTCTATCAAATCCGCGAGTTCGCTGTCCACGTGAAGAATGCTCATCAGTCTTATATTATGATCTATCGCAGAGAACTTGAGCTGCTTTACAACATCCTCGCCTTCAAGGAGAGCTCTCTCCCTACGTATCGGAGTAAGCTCGGGAAGGAGCTCGCCGTGATTATCGGGGATATTTACGGATACTCCTCTTTCCTTCATAAAGTCTTCGAAGTCTTTTAGCTTATCGTAGACTTTTTTGTATCTTGCTTCCTTTGCCGCATCGACGTTATCCAGCTTTTTCAGAATGATATCAAAGGATTCTTTGAGCGAATGGAATTCAACGACCTCATTTCCTTCCACGTCTCTTTCGCTTCTGACTCTGAAATCAGCATAGATGAGAAGAAGAGACTCAACGGACAGGTCCTCGAGTTCAAGATCCCACGTCGAATGGTTTGCCGCGATATGCCCCATCGTATGGAGACCGAATCTATCGTAGCAGATATCCGTATAGTAATAATGCAGATAAGGAATCCTCTTTTCTTCTTCCTTTCTGCATCCAAATTTACCGATGTCGTGTCCGCATGCGGCACCGGAAACGAGCGCGAGATCCACCGGAACTCCCGCATTCTTCAGTTGCCTTGCAACATACATCGCAATATAATGAACTCCGCCCATATGGCCGAGCGTATCAAACGGAGTTATATCCGAAGCTATTCTTAAGAACTCATAGATGTATTCCTCGCGTATCGCTTCTTTTAGGCGTGCGAGTTCCCTGCCGGTTACACCCTCCGCCTCTCTCTCGTGCGGAAGATGCATCATCTTGGTTGGGTCGAACAGCAAAGTCTCTTCTTCGTACCTATATAGCGCCCGCAGTATGTGAAGGAATATAAGCCTTCCCACTTCGTATCTGTCGTCCTGAGACTTGTCCCTTTCCTTTGTTTCAGGGAATAGCTCCGACAAAATATAATCAAAGCAGTACTTGGCCCATCCGCCTTCCGGAGCATCCGCCAGCTTTGGTATATACTTTTCCAGAACCTTTGCGACCATAGCGGCATGGAAACGTCCACCGGAAGCAGTGGCGTATTTTACCTCTGAGGCCAGCTCCTCGAGTTTGCACTCCACGATAAAGCTGTCGATCTGATCCTCAGACCAACCCGTGAGTTCCTGAAAGCTGTCCTGCTTCAGTCCGGACTCTATGAAAGAAAAAATACTTAAGCTCTTTCCTCGCTCCATAATTTCCCCTATATTCACAGAAAGACCGACAATGTCGGTCCATCTATCACAAAAGTATCAAATTAGGTCGCTGCCTTAGAGATTTGTCTCGATATGCGATGCAGTGTATTCTGCCCATGCATATTCCGGCATATAATATCCAACCACGTCACTCTTTGCAATCTTTCCATCAAGGAGGTCATAGTAGTCGCAGCTGATTCTATCGAGGTTGATATTGCAGCTTCCTCTTGAATTAACAAAGATATCGTCGAGGTTATGCTCCTGGAACATCTGCTTGATGTTCATAACAGCCTTTCTGTAGAGGTTCTTAACCTTTGCATCGTAAGGTCTGTCTTCCCAGAGCTTATCGATGGCTTCTTCCATCATTACCTTGCCGCCTCTGTGGTCAACGCAGAGCGCGAGAAGTTCCTTAGCCTTAGCATTCGGGAAGTGAACGGATTCGCCGTCGATAAATACATCAAATCTTCCGAAGGTTCTGAAGTGAATCTCGGTTGTCTTCTGTCTGTCTGCAAGAAGTTCGATTCTGTCGAGAACTTCCTTGATATCTTCCGTATTGAAAGGCTTGGTGATATAGAAGTCCGCTCTGATCTTCATTGCCTCGATTGCATACTGCTCGTAACCCGTAATGAATACGAGAACGATTCCGGGCTGGAGCTCCTTTGCCTGACGGCCGAGCTCGATACCGTTCATACCCGGCATTTCTATATCGGAAATTACAGCCTCGACTTTGTGCTTCTTGAGAAACTCAAGTGCAGCTACAGGGTCGTTAAACTGACCAACGATCTCCACGTTCGGAAATTGGCTGATTTCCATTTCAAGCTGTTTCAATAATAGGGCTTCATCATCTACGAGAATAACCTTCATCGCAGTACTCCTTTCTCACTGTTGCCTAATTATTAGTATTTTATCATCATTTCTCCCAAAGGAAAATCGGGAGATGAGCTATTATTCTCTCCACCCCTCTAGTTTACAACGTTTTAGGGTGAAATATCAAGAAGAATTTATCTGGATATCGGGAATAAAACCCTGAATAATGTGCCTTCGCCTTCCTTGCTGTCGATCTCCACGCTGGCATTGGACATTTCCTTGAGCCTGAGGATTACATTTCTGATTCCCGAGGAATTATGCACCTCTGAGCCGTTTCCCGTGAGATTCTCGGCTCCGGACGCGATTATCTCTCGGCTTATCTCTATGCGGTTACCCTGAGCATCAAGAAGATGCGAGGCATTTATGGTCTCCTCAATCGTTGATACATCGAGCATCTTGTCCACACCGAGTTCGTCCTCGCTTCCTCCGCTGAACACCCTGTTAAGCTGCTCCTCTGAGAAGCCCACGCCGTCATCCTGAACCTCGACCACATTGTAATGCTCCGTCGGATAACTCCTTATCCACACGGTTCCGCCTTCAGCCTTTTTGCAGATTCCGTGCTTGATCGCATTTTCAACGAGCGGCTGAATCGAAAGCGGCGGAACGATAAAATCATTCACCTTGATATCGTACTTCACGTTTACCCTATCGCCAAACCTGACCTTTTCTATGCTTATATAGCTCTGAATATGCCCTATCTCGGATGCAAAATTGATTCCCGAGAGATTGGTCATATTATCCACGTTGGCTCTCAGATAATTCGAGAAATTATATACCATATCGTATGCCGTCTCGGGATCTACCTTGATAAGCGTACGTATCGACGACAACGTATTGAAAATAAAATGCGGCTGAATCTGTCCCATAAGGAGCGATACATGGCTGTCGTGCAGCTTTGCCACGGCTACATTTCTGTCCTTTGCACCGTTATAGCTATCTATCAAAAGCTTGGCAAGATGCCCCGATGCGAATATATTGAACGCCACTCTGTTGATCATATTGATTTCCGTCATGAGCTCGTCCGTATATGTTACGGTTTCAACTATAAAACCGACTATCATGAGAGCGTTTGCTACCCACTCTATCCTGTCCTTGAGAACATCTCTCTTGCTTCTGATTTTGCTTTCCTTACCGAACGCATATCCCCATAGATTATATTCGACATAGACTACGTTGAGCGCCATCATGATATATACCGGAA
>CACYQX010000016.1:0-23828 GCA_902776725.1 uncultured Eubacteriales bacterium
TGGTCATCGACTCGTATGAATGCACAGGAAACTATCTCATAGTCCTATTTGCCGATACCTATGATGTGCCGTCAAGATCAAAGGACAATGCTTCTCTTGACGAATCTGAGTACGTCTTCGACTATATACTCTGCTCAATATGCCCTGTAGCACTGTCAACCCCTAGCCTGGGATACAGGCTGGACAAGGAGTGCATCGGTGTACTAATGCAGGAATGGACAGCTGCTCCGGTAGAGACAGCTTTCATGTATCCGGCGTTTTCGGACCGTATGGCTGATACAGACTGCTGTATGGTCTATTCAAAGAAACCTGCTGAACCGCATCAGGAGTTCTGGGAGAACGGTCTGCATCTCAGACCTCATATGTCTGATGCGCAGAAGATGATAACATTTAAAGACAACTATTGTATGTGGCACCGATGAGGGCATTACAGCCCTCATTAACATCAACCCATGTGGCAAACGAATAGGATTTTTATCACCCTTTGAAAATTCCTTTCTGTACGAACTCATGCCGTAAAATGCGCCATTAAATCAAAGCCTTTATAATCGGCTTATTAGGTTAATTGAGTCAGGTGCATCGTCGTCAATCTACCGTTCTTCTGACTATAGTCGCAAAACTCTTCTGGTGTCAGTTCGTAATCAACGGATGATTGCATCACACCAAGTTGATCTTCCCAGGCATCAATATTGACCCTCAGTTTCTTGAAACCCAGTTTTTCATAAACATGCTGTGCTCTTTCGTTATTTAGGTTTGTATCCAAAATAATCTTTTCAAATCCTGTGGAGAACAGTTCTTTGATGAGCATGCTTAAGGCAATTGGGCCAAGGCCCTTTTCTTGGTAATCAAAATCACATATTTTGATTCCAATCTCTGCAACCTTTTCATCAAGCCTGTGGTAGTTCATTTCTCCAATTGGCTTGCCGCATGATTCAATTATTAGGGTGCGACCTCTGTCATCTTGCTCTGCAGAAATCTGCATGGCCACTTCTTCCGCTGTGGTTCCCAATCCATTAGGAAATCCGGCGTGAGCCATAACCTTGCCATCATTCCACCAATCTGCCAGCTGCTGACAATCCGCCTTTACTGCATTACGAATGCAAATATCATTTAATACTAAATTCATTCTTTCGCCTTTCTAATAATCCATTTGTTTCTGTTAACTTTTATATTATTAATCAAGCTGTTTTTCATTTAAATCCACCTCCTTTATTTCTTCGTGGCTTGAAAATGATAATTCGTCTTTATCATTTAAGGTCGTAACTCCATTTGTCGCCATCTTGATAATAGAAGAATTCACTCAAACCATCTTCTTGAAAGACTTTTACCATATCCATATCGTATCACCCAAAAACTCTCAAGAAGTTCTTATAATTTATCTTGTCTATCTCATCATCGGTAAAATGCTTGGTCATTGTGTCAACCAAAGGATTGAATCCGGTATAGTCAACCAGTTCCCCGTTATCATCGATTCCGTCAAAGTCTGATCCCCATCCTATGGTCTCGATTCCAGCCAAGTTTTTAATATGCTTTATATGCTCGATTATTCTGTCAAAGGTAGCTCGCCCACCACCTTCAAAAAGAAATTCATCGCAGAAATTGATTCCAACGATTCCGCCACAGTCCGCCAAGGTCTTGAGCTGTTCATCGTCCAGGTTTCTTTGATGATTGCAAAGGACTCTAGAGCAGGAATGAGATGCGGCGAAAGGCCCCTTAAGTGTTCTTGCCACATCGTAGAAGCCGCCCTCGTTTAGGTGCGACACATCGACGATGATGCCTTTCTCTTTCATTCTTTCAATACATTCAAAACCAAAGGGTTTTAGACCGAGATTATGGAGTTCAGCATCTCTGCTATTTGGATACGCCAATGTGTTCTCATGATTCCAGATGATTCCTATCATTCTGACTCCCCAGTCATAGACCTCATCTATTCTCTCGATTTTGTCTTCTATAAATGCTCCGTCCTCTATTGTTAGAACGGCGCTAAGAAAACCAGCTTCATCGTTCTTAAGTATTTCATCCGCAGTGGTCGCCTGCTTAATATACTCAGCGTTAAGATCTAGTTCTTTTAGAAATACATCATGCATCTCTTGCAAAATCTGATAGGCTGGCTTTCCGGATTTCTTCCAAGGCAAATATAGCGCAAAACACTGCGCAAGGGATTTACCCTCAATCATCTTCTTTATATTGATGGAGTAGTCACAATCATAGAGGTTTACCGCTTCTTCTTTCCTGCAATCATCCTTCCAAAGCTGCATCATGGTATCACAATGCATATCGATAATTCTGTTCAAATTTATATACTCCTTTAATTTATAGCCACTTCTTCTTTTTGAAGAACCAAAGTCCACCCACGGCAATCATAAGGCTTATCACTATTACAATTGGGTATCCCATTTTCCACTCAAGTTCCGGCATATATCTGAAGTTCATACCGTACCAGCCGGCAATCAATGTTAGCGGCATAAAAATCGTCGTTACCACCGTAAGTATCGTCATGATTCTGTTTTGTTTAATATCGAGATGCGCCTTATATAAGTCTCGGAGCTGCATCGTATAATCTCGGAGCGATGCCGAGTTGTCATGGAGTCTGGACATACGGCTAAGGAACATCTTGAAGTATCTCAGATTCTCCTGCTTAAAGAAATTGTTCTCGTTCTCCTCGAGTTCCTGTCCGAGATCAATCAGCTGCTCATAATGGATGCGGAGATCACGAATATCGTTTCTTATTTGGTTAAGTCTGCCCGAGGGGAAAGAATCCTCCTCCGCCATAATTGTCTGCTCGATTTCATTCAGTTCAAGCTCGTATTTTTCCATCAGGCGCAAGTCGTCCTTGATAATCTGATCCAGGAAATCATAAATAAATCTTTCCAGGCTGGGGAGCTTCCACTTCTTCGTAAGTTTTATGCTGTTCAAGATTTCGTTTACCGTGCCTTTATCGTCAATAAATACGATGCCCTTTTCGTCCAAAGCAAAGGCAAACTTGGCATCTTCTTCCGGGAACTTCTTCCTGTTGGGTATAGAAAATGAACCCGTGAGCGAGTCGTAGTTCACCTCGGCCTTTGTTGTATAGATGTCGGCGACAATAGGGTCTATATCGATTCCCATTTCAAAACTGTCGCGGTTGGCCTTCCACTCTTCAAATGTTAATACGGCAACATACTGCTTGTCCGTGTTATTAAGGTTTTCTCTGGTGACTTCCTTTAGGGTTTCTTCAATCCAATAAAACATTTCGGATAGCTCCTCCTTCTTGTTTTTACAATAAGGATTATACCATATTAGGCACTAAAAAACCCCTTCCGCACATCTGCAAAAGGGGTTATTCATGGTCGGAGCGACAGGACTTGAACCTGCGGCCTCTTGACCCCCAGTCAAGCACGCTACCAAACTGCGCCACGCCCCGAAGAATCTACCGTGCCAAACGGCACTAGCAGATTATACAATAATTAAACGGTTTTGACAATGCTTAAGCCTCGCTTATTAGCGGCATACCAAGTACAAAATAGTTTCCCAGTGCGGTTGCGCAAAGGAGATCCTTCTCATCTCCGTCGTTTATCGCATATAGTTTGGCGGAACAGTTAACCAGATTCTTACCAACATGTCCATACTCCACTATTATGCGGAACTCGCGGCCTTTTGCGGGATGAAGAAAGGAAAACGACATATCCGCAGTCGTCACCATGCTTTTGGTGAGTGCTGCCGATCCCAAACCCATTGCTACGTCAAATATACTTGCGACGATTCCTCCATGCAGAGCATCGTAGTTGTTAAGGTGATCCTCCTTCATGCTATATAAAAAGGATGCCGTTGGAATATCCCCGTCCTCATTATCAAAGGTTTCAATCTCAAGTCCAAGTTCATTGTTAAAATGACGTTTCTTCATATTGGCCTCTATTAACTTGGCGATTGTTTTGATTTCTTTCTCCGATTTGCTCATTTTTACCTCGTCCTTAGTGTAGATTTTTGTGGGCGGTTGCCATCATCAGTTTGATTCTGTTAAGTTGATTTACATCGCTGGCCCCCGGGTCGTAGTCTATTGCGACTATATTGGCCATTGGATTTATGTTTCTGATTGCCTTCATCATGCCCTTTCCGGTTACGTGGTTCGGGAGACACGCAAATGGTTGCAGGCAGGCGATGTTTTCGCATCCGTTTTTGATTAGTTCTATCATCTCGCCCGTTAAGAGCCAGCCTTCTCCGCATTGGTTTCCGAGAGAGATTACTTCGGTTGCGGCCTTTGCCGTTTCTTCTATATACGGCGGTTCCTCATAATGCACGCTCTCGCGTAGAGCCTTCCTCATCGGTTTTCTCATCCACTCGATTGCGGAAATCGCAGCCTGGTTTATTTTCATCTGCTTGTAGGTCCCCGATAGGTTCTCGTAATTGTACTTCTTGCTGTAGAATCCGTACATGAAGAAGTCGATGAGGTCCAAAACTACCGCTTCTCCGCCTTCTTCCTCGATTATGTCCACTATATCGTTATTGGCATTTGGATGATATTTAACGAGTATCTCGCCAACGACTCCGACGCGAGGTTTCTCCACATCGAATCGCTCAACTTTATCAAATTCCTCAACTATCGCCTTAACATTCGCCGAGAATGTGCTTCTGCTGAAATGAAGGACATTGTCAATTATGCGGTCATGCCAGGAGTCTATGATATTCTGGCAGGTCCCCTTTACTTTTTCGTAAGGTCTGGTTGCATAGAGAAGCCTCATTATAAGGTCGCCGTAGAGCGCGCCCGTAACGAGTTTAAGCCCCATCCCTGCGGTAATCTTGAATCCCGGATTCTTCTCAAGTCCTACCATATTGAAGGACACGACAGGAATCTGTTGCATGCCGAGATCTTTAAGTGCTTTTCTTAGAAGTGCAACATAGTTGCTGGCACGGCAACCTCCGCCCGTCTGCGACATGAATACTGCGGTCTTCGATAGATCGTATTCTCCCGACTTAAGCGCGGAGATAATCTGACCGAGCGTAACTATCGTCGGATAACATGCGTCGTTATTGATATATGTAAGGCCTTCGTTGACCGAGTTCTTATCCACAGGCGGAAGAAGTACCGCATTGTAACCCGAAGCTCTTATTGCAGCTTCAAGATAAGTAAAGTGAATCGGAGACATCTGCGGAATTAGGATTGTATATCCTTTGTCCCTCATCTCTTCCGTGAAGAACTCACGCTCGTAGGCAGAACTGTCTTTTACGAGTTCAATCTTATTCTTCTCGCGCTCTTCCATCGCGGCCTTGAGCGATCTTATACGTATCTTAATCGCGCCGAGATTGCTTACCTCGTCAATCTTGAGCACGGTATACATCTTGTTGTGGCTGTTACAGATTTCCTCTACCTGATCGGTCGTAACGGCATCGAGCCCGCAACCGAAGGAATTCAGTTGAACAAGTTCCACGTCCTCGTTATTACCGGCAAAATCCGCAGCCTTATATAGCCTCGAATGATATACCCACTGGTCGAGAACTCTGAGCGGCCTCGGGAGTTCTCCGAGATGCGCTATGGAATCTTCCGTGAGCACCACCATATCAAAGGAATTGATTAGCTTATTGATTCCGTGGTTTATTTCCGGATCGAGATGATAAGGACGACCTGCAAGTATAATCGCCTTCTTTCCGTGGTCCCTCGCGTATTTAAGGGCATATTCGCCCTGCTTTCTCATATCCGCCTTGAATCTGTTCTGCTCGACTCTGGCAGCCTTAATGGCCTGCTCTATATCCGTCTTATCTATATGGAGTCTCTGGAGTTCTCTCGCGAGCGCGCTGAAGAGTCTCTTGTCATCGTCATACGGAAGGAACGGATGATCAAACCTAACCATATTCTCGCTAAAGATATCGTCCATATTATTCGCGATAGCCTCAGGATATGTAGCAACTATCGGGCAGTTATAGTGATTAGGTGCGGTCGGATCTTCGTTACGTTCATAGTTAAGGCATGGATAGAATATCCACTTAATTCCCTGGTCAACGAGCCATTTGACGTGTCCGTGCACCATCTTGGCAGGATAACATGCCGTATCGGAACTTATTGTCTCCATTCCGCTCTCGTAGAGGCTCTTGCTTGAATTCGGAGAAAGAACCACTCTGAACTTGAGTCTCGTGAAGAACGTAAACCAGAACGGATAGTTTTCGTAGATATTAAGAACTCGAGGTATGCCAACCGTTCCTCTCTCTGCATCAAAGTCCGAAAGAGGCTTATATTGATTGAACAATCTGTCGAGTTTGTATTCGTACAAATCGGGAACTTCGTTTATCTTGTTTTCGCCGCCCGCTCCCTTTTCGCAGCGATTTCCCGTTATAAATCTGGAGCCGTCGCTGAACTTATTGATAGTAAGGATGCACTTATTCTCACAGCCGTTACAGCGACCGTTTGTATGCTCAACTCTAAAGGTCTCTAGAGCGTCCTTTGTCAGAATTGTAGAACTCGTATCCTTTACGTAGTTTTCTTTTGCTATTAGCGCGCAGCCGTATGCGCCCATGAGACCCGCGATATCGGGACGAACGACTTCTTTTCCGATTATTCTTTCGATGCTCCGGAGAACTGCATCGTTCATAAAGGTTCCGCCCTGAACGACTATCTTTTCTCCAGCCTCGTCGGCATTACGGAGCTTTATAACCTTATACAGCGCGTTCTTGATTACGGAATAAGAAAGTCCCGCCGAGATATCTCCTATCTCCGCGCCCTCTTTCTGCGCCTGCTTGACCTTGGAATTCATGAATACCGTGCATCTCGTTCCGAGGTCCACAGGATTCTCAGCAAAAAGCGCTTCCTCGGCAAAGGCCTTATTATCCAGATTTACGGACTTGGCATAGGTCTCAAGGAAGGAACCGCAGCCCGAAGAACACGCTTCGTTAAGCATGATATTGTATATCGCGCCATCCTTTATCTTCATGCACTTCATGTCCTGACCGCCGATATCCAAGATAAAATCTACGCCCGGTAGGAAATGCTCTGCCGCGCGGAAATGCGCCATGGTCTCTATCTCGCCCATATCGGCCTTGAATGCAGCCTTAATCAGATTCTCTCCGTAACCGGTTGTAACCGTATTTGCGATATACGCTTTTTCCGGAAGCAGCTCGTAGAGTTCGCGAAGCATAGTTCTCGTCGCAGCAATGGGATCTCCTTCGTTTCCGTGATAGAAGGAGTAAACAAGGTTCCCCTCCTCATCTATCAAAGTCGCCTTGGTCGTCGTTGATCCTGCGTCTATTCCTAGATATGTGCGTCCTCTTACGGTACGGATATCCCTTCTGCGAATTTTATTTTTGGCGTGACGCGCCTTGAATTTGTTATAATCATCTTCGTCCTTAAAGAGCGCCTCTATATGTTTGGTACCCGCAAGAAGATTTGGATCTGCATTCTTCATCTTCTCTACAAGCGCCGCGAGGTTAATCGCATCCGCATTCTCCGCAAGAAGCGCGGCACCGATTGCAACAAAATATTTGGAGTCTTCAGGGAAGATTATTTCATCATCCTTCAATTCCAAAGTCTCTATAAATCTTTTTCTGAGTTCAGATAGGAACGAAAGCGGTCCACCCAGGAATGCAACCTTTCCCTTGATCGGATGTCCGCATGCGAGCCCGCTTATCGTCTGATTGACGACAGCCTGGAAAATCGACACCGCAAGATCTTCTATCGCTGCGCCGTCGTTTATGAGCGGCTGGATATCGGTCTTTGCAAATACGCCGCAGCGTGCGGCAATCGGATATATGAGTTTATAATTCTTTGCGGCTTCGTTGAGTCCTGTAGGATCGGTATTGAGAAGAATCGCCATCTGGTCTATAAAGGCTCCGGTTCCTCCCGCGCAGGTTCCGTTCATCCTCTGCTCTACTGTCGCGCCGTAGAAAGTAATCTTGGCGTCTTCACCGCCGAGTTCTATTGCACAGTTCGTTTCGGGAATCAAAGTCTCAACCGCGTGACTGCAGGCTATAACCTCCTGCTCAAACTTAACACCAAGAATATTGGCGAGCGAAAGTCCGCCTGAACCTGTGATTATCGGCTTTACCTCTATATCTCCGTACACATCAAAAAGCTCGGACATCATTTCTTTTACTTTTTCCATGACGTCCGACATATGTCTCTCGTATTTTGAGTATTCGATTTTGCCTTCCCGATCCAGGAGGACCAGTTTTACCGTGGTGGACCCGATATCGATTCCAAGTTTTTTGATGTCGTTCATATTATTTTACAGATGCTTTAGCTCCTTCGTATAAAGTCTCTTAAGCATGATTATCAAATACGTGCTTCCAAGTATCTCAGCCAGTGGGAATGAGAACCATGACAGTTCCGCACCACCGATTCTAAACAGAATAAATGCCAAGGGTAATATACCCACAAGTTGCCTGATTAAAGAGCTGAACAAGCTATAAATCGCATGTCCCGTTCCCTGGAAAAGCGTCGATGTCATGATTCCGAAGGATGCAGGGATAAAACAGATGCTTATTCTTCTAAGCGCCTTTACGCCAACCGTCATCATCTCGCCTTCCGCATTGAAAAGCTTCAAGAATACTTTAGGTATCATTTGGAATACAGCAAAGCCGATTAGCATAATCACTACCGCTGCGCCAAGCGCCAGCTTATACGTCTTCATAAGACGCTCTTTGTTCTTGGCTCCGTAGTTATATCCCATAAGCGGCATAGCACCCTGGTTTAGTCCAAACACCGGCATAAACACAAAGCTCTGAAGCTTCTGATACACTCCCAAAACGGCTATCGAAGTATTGTCTCCCGCCAGTATCGTGTTGTACCCGATAAGCATTACGGACCCTATCATCTGCATGAATATGGACGGAATGCTTACTGCATAGATATCCCTAACGACACTCCAGTCCATTTTGAATCCGAGAACCTTGAGTTTAATTACGCTCTGCTTCTTTACAAAATATACGGCTAGAAGGAATGCAATAAACTGCCCGAATACCGTTGCAATCGCAGCGCCCGCAACACCGAGCCTGGGCGCGCCGAAATAACCGAAGATAAGTATCGGATCAAGAATTATATTGGTTACGCAGCCGGCGATAGAACATATCATCGGCCCCTTCATATTGCCCGTCGCCTGCAAGACTTTTTGTAATATGACTTCAACCGCGGAGAATATGGCAACGCTCAACACTAGGCGCATATACGTTGTTCCGTATTCAAAGACCTTTGTATCTCCGGTATTCTTCGTATAATGCGAAATAAAGGGAACAGTAAGGAATACTCCTATAAGAAGAAATATCAAATAATTGAAGATTCCTATTCTTACGCTTATGCTTGCGGCTTTGTTGGCGTCCTCGTAGTTCTTTGCACCTAGCCTTCTGGATATTACGGAATTGACACCCACTCCGGAACCGACAGTGAACGCAACCATAATAAGCTGTATCGGCATAACAAGAGAAACCGCTGTAAGTGCCAGCGGATCATACTTTGATACAAAGATACTATCTACGACATTATATAGAGCATTTACGCTCATAGAAAGGATTGCGGGCCATGACATGGCTGCCAAAGTCCTTCCTATCGGCGCAGTCCCCATGCGGTTAGTATCATGCTTGGGTTTTATCTGGTTTTCTTCGCTCATCCCATCTCCAAGACGATATAAAATCGAGGGCAGGTCTATAAGCCGGGTTCTGTATTGGACGATCATCTATCTAGGCATAATATTGCTATTATGCTCATGCGGTCCACCTCACGGGCGGCGGCGGGCAGCCACCTTAATTGCCCGATTTCGACCTTGCTCCGGATGGGGTTTACACGGCCGCCTTGTCTCCAAGACGCCGGTGAGCTCTTACCTCACCATTTCAACCTTACCACGGCATTACCCGTTTCGGCGGAATGTTTCTGTTGCACTTTCCCTATGGTTACCCACGGCGGATGTTATCCGTCATCCTTGCCCTATGGAGCCCGGACTTTCCTCATTCCCTAAGGAACGCGACCGTCTGGCCTACCCTCGTATTTAACTGTTTTATAAATTATTTAACTGCGATGCATTCAATCTCAACGAGTCCGTCCTTTGGGAGTCTTGCAACTTCCACGCAGGAACGAGCCGGTTTATGATCGCCAAAGTATTCTGCATATACTTCGTTGACTGTAGCAAAGTCATTCATATCCTTTATGAACACCACGGTCTTGACCACGTCGGTCTTCACATATCCTGCGGCATTTAGAACGGCATCCATATTGCCCAGGCTCTGAACAGCCTGCTCACGCACACCTTCCTTGAACTCTCCGCTCACAGGATCGAGTCCCAGCTGACCTGAACAGAAAAACATATTTCCCGTATCAACGCCGTGCGAATAAGGTCCAACTGCCGCGGGGGCATTCTCCGCAAAAATCATCTTATTCATATCTACCTCTGTCCTTTTAAAAAAAATCTGTGCAGAACGGATCGACATCCATGCTGCTTTCGATAATATCTATATCGGTTGCGATACGAAGCTTTTTCGCCATATTCTGCGCAAAAATCTTTTCACTTCCAAAATGGCCGATGTCTATAATATTCATGCCTCGCTCATTGGCATCTCTGGCATCGTGGTATTTTACATCACCGGTTATGAAGCACTCCGCCCCTTCTCTATATGCCTGATAAGCAAAGTCAAAGCCTGCACCCGTGCACCATCCAATCTTTGAAACAAGGGCCTCATGGTCTCCTATCAAATGCACAAAACCTTTATCTATGCTCAGTCTCTCGCATACATGAGAAATTAATTCGGAAACCTTCGTTTCGGGTATATCCCCTATTCTGAATATACCTTCTTCTACCGAAGGAACAACCACATTCTTTGCTCCAATCAGTTCTCCGAAAAAGTCATTGTTTCCGCCCAGCATATTATCAAAGCTTGTATGTGCGGAGAATACGGAGATTCTGTTCTTCACGAGTTCAAGAGTGTATGCGCCGACGGTACACTCGGGATTGATCCATGCGTTTCCGTCAAAGAACTGCGGATGGTGAGTTACGATGCAATTTGCTCCGAGCGATATAGCCTCTTTGATTACGTCGTACGTAACTTCGAGCGCAACAAGCACCTTTGTTATCTCATCGTCGTCAAAGCTAATCTGCGGACCCGAATTGTCCCACTCTTCCGCCAGCTCCGAAGGACAGACATTTTCTATTAAGTTCCAGAGCTCTTTTGTCTTCAAACCTAAACCTTTAAATCTTTGACAGCAAGAATTCGATTCTCGCAATTCTTCCTTCCCTATATGAAATGTCCTTTTCGGAATGCGAGTTTTTGTCTTCGCCGATTCCTTCAAGGATCTTTCCCATTATCATCTTCTCCTGCTCGAGTGATTTCTCGAGATATTCCTTTGCCATGGGGTTCCTGTCTGAAACGATTTCATCGGGAAATTCCCACTCTTCTTCTGAAACCGAATCAACGGAAGAACCGCTCTTACCATCAGAATTGCGACTCGGTTTAACAAGCATTATCTCCGAGAAACGATTGCCCTCCGGAACGATTCTTAACTCTTCTATGGAGAAGCCGTGCGTGCAGAGGTATTTTCTCAGCGCACCGCCGTTATTCCTCGGCTGCAGAATAAGTTTCTTGTAGGAGATACTCTTCGCAAGATTCCAATCAAGAATCTCTATCGTGAGCAAGCCCCCGACTCCCGCAAGAACAACTGCATCTACTTCGCCCGGGTCAAGCACTTCAAGACCATCTCCTTCTCTAAATGAAACAGTCTGACCGCATAGGTATTCCGCGCAGTTCTCCTTTGCTTTCGCGAGCGAGCCCCTGCTTATATCTGCAAGAATCACAGAAGGAGATATTTCTTCCAAAAGAAGATAAATCGGAAGATAACCGTGGTCGGTTCCAATGTCCGCCACGGTTTCTCCCTTCTCAATCATATTTGCAATTGTAAGAAGTCTTTCGCTGAGATTCATCATTATTCAAGATAATCCTTCAGCTTTTTGCTTCTGCCCGGATGTCTCAGCTTACGAAGCGCCTTGGCTTCTATCTGTCTGATTCTCTCACGGGTTACGTCAAATTCCTTGCCGACTTCCTCAAGGGTTCTCGCTCTGCCGTCTTCGAGACCGAATCTAAGCTTCAAAACTTTCTGCTCTCTGTCCGTGAGTTCGTCGAGAACTTCCATGAGCTGCTCCTTCAGCATAGAGAATGCTGCGGCTTCTGCGGGCGCCGGAACCTGATCGTCCTCTATAAAGTCACCGAGGTGGCTGTCCTCTTCTTCGCCGATAGGCGTTTCAAGGGAAACCGGTTCCTGAGCAATCTTCTGAATCTCTCTGACCTTATCTACGGTAATTCCCATCTCGGCAGCTATTTCCTCAGGGGTCGGCTCGCGTCCATAAGCCTGGAGGAGCTGTCTGCTTACTCTGATGAGCTTGTTAATCGTTTCAACCATATGAACAGGAATTCTTATGGTTCTTGCCTGGTCTGCAATCGATCTCGTTATAGCCTGTCTAATCCACCATGTGGCATATGTCGAGAATTTGTATCCCTTGCGGTAATCGAATTTATCTACTGCCTTGATGAGTCCGAGGTTTCCTTCCTGAATCAGATCGAGGAAGAGCATTCCGCGTCCGACATATCTCTTGGCAATACTTACAACGAGTCTCAGGTTAGCTTCGCAAAGGCGTTTCTTGGCTTCTTCATCGCCTTTTTCCATCTTCTTTGCAAGAGCTATTTCCTCATCCGCCGTGAGTAGCGGAACCTTTCCTATTTCCTTCAGATACATGCGGACCGGATCGTCAACTGCAACACCCTTTGGAACGGTTGCGTCAACGTCGATTTCTCCATCCTGATCCAGGACTACTCCGTCATCTTCGCTTTCGTCGTCATCCTCCTTTGAAAGAAGAATATCAAAGTCATCGGGTTCGCCGTCGCTCTCGATTTCAAATTCGATATCCTTCGCAAGAAGACTGTCATAGATCTCGTCTACGACATTCTTGTCGAGTTCAACCATTTCGAGGTATTCGGAAATATCGCCATAAAGAAGTTTGTTGTCTTTATGTCTAGCCTTAATTTCAAGACGTCTGATTATCTCGTTCTTTATCTGTTCCTGTGTTGCCTCAGGCCCAAACTCAAGCGGAGAATCATCTATCGGTTCAAGAGGTATTTGAACTCCCTTCTTGACGCTTTTCTTTGCTTCCTTTTTATCGGCTTTTTTGTCGGCCTTCTTGTCGGCTTTTTGTGGAGCAACCTTCTTTGGCTGTTCCTTAACCTTTGTCTTCTTTTCAGAGGCTTTCTTTGGAGCAGCCTTCTTATCCTGCTTCTTTACCGCAGCCTTCTTGGCAGGAGCCTTTGCCTGTTTCTTATCTACTACCTTCTTTGTTGCTTTCTTGTCTACCGCTTTCTTGACCTGCTTCTTTTCGACCTTCTTGGGAGCCGCTTTCTTTGCTGCGGGCTTCTTGGGAGTAGCCTTCTTGGCGGTCTTCTTTGGTTCAGCCTTCTTTACGGTTTTCTTTACAGGCTTTTTTGCAGCATCTTTCTTAACCGTTTTCTTTGCGGGCGCCTTCTTGGCAGGAGCCTTGCTCGAAGTTTTCTTTGTTGCGGTCTTCTTTACAGCCTTCTTATCCGCAGCCTTCTTTGGAGCAGCTTTCTTAGCTACCGGCCTTTTAGCGGCAGTCTTCTTTGCAGCAGCCTTCTTCTCCGGCTTCTTTGCCGCAGTCTTCTTTGCAGCAGCCTTCGCGGAAGTCTTCTTTACCGCAGCCTTCTTGACGGGCTTCTTCTCCGCGGTTTTCTTCTGAACCGGTTTCTTTGCAGGAGCCTTCTTTGCTACAGGCTTTTTTGCAGAAGCTTTTTTAGCATCAGCCTTTTTAGCCGTAGTTTTCTTGGCTTCTGTCTTCTTGGCAGGCGCCTTCTTTGCCGCAGCCTTCTTCGTAGCCTTCGGTTCTGCTTTTTTGGTGGTTTTCTTCACACTTTTCTTTTCGACCTTTTTTGCCATCAGTTTGCGTCCCCTGTCCTTTCTTTGTTTATAATCTCCTGCAGTTCCATTTTTCTCTGCAAAAGCTTTTCGATATCTTCTTCCCGGTAATCCTCCGTCTGGAGAATCTTATCTATCATTGCCGATTCGGCGATCAGCTTTCTGAGTCTCACGCGCCGCAGACAATCCTGGAATACTTTTTCTTCGTCACCGGATATAATGACCTTGTTCAGTGTCGTTATAAGGACTCCCTTCTCCGGTTCGTCAAGCGCATCTATAACTCTGTTTATATCCAGAGTTCCTTCGCCGGAAATATCCCTGGCGATAGCGTCATAAATATTCTTTGCCGTGTCTGTGGTGAGTATATCCTGATTCTCTTCGACTCTCGGAATATATCCTTCGTTCTTGGTAATCAGACGAATTATATCCGCCTCGATAAGCGTGATTTCTTCGCGGATGTCTTCATCTCCCTCGGGACTTCCTCGTCCCCTTCGTTCGTTCGCGACGTCCTTTCCTCCGCTCGTCTTATCGTTCATCTGATCGAGCAAAGCCATCTTGGATAGATTGTAGTCCTTTGAAGCCTTGTCGGCATACTCGCCCTGTTCCGCAGGCGAAAGCGTCTTGAGGACCATTGCGATACGCTTGATAGCTTCGATTCTATCCCTGTGGTCATCCATGTTTAGACCTTTGATGGAATGGTTTATCTTATATTCACCGTAGTCCTTGGCGTTTGCCACGAGATTGAGGAAGCTCTGTTTTCCCTCTTTCTTTATGAATTCGTCCGGGTCTTTTCCGTCCGTTACGTGCATAACGCTTACGTTACAGCCCTCTCCCTTTAGTATGTCCATCCCGCGGAGCGCTGCCTGTATTCCGGCATTGTCGGCGTCGTATGACAGCACCACCTTATTGGCGTACCGCTTTATCATCTTGGCCTGGGCTTCCGTAAGTGCGGTTCCAAGGGATGCACCCACATTATGAATTCCCGCCTGGTAAAGGCCAATTACGTCCATATAGCCCTCGACGAGTATTATATAGCCCTCTTTTGATACATCGTTTCTCGAAAGATTGAGTCCGTAAAGATTGTTTTTCTTTCTGAAGACCTTGCTCTCCGGAGAATTCAAGTATTTGGGGTTATCGTCCTTATCGATCGCGCGTCCGCCAAAGCCTATGACCTTGCCGCTCGTATTGATAATCGGGAACATGACGCGGTTTCTGAATTTATCGTAGTATTTGCCTTTGCTCTCGGCTACAAGGCCAAGCTCCATCATCGCCTTTTCTTCAAAGCCGAGCGACTTTAGATGCTTGTATAATGTATCCCAACCTTCGTCAGCATAGCCGATCCCGAATTTTTTCAGGATTTCAGGCGTAATTCCGCGTTTCTTCATATAAGCATAGCCTTTGTTTGGGCCTTCCGTAAAGCCCTTGTAGAAGAATCTCGCGGCCTCCTGGTTGATTTTGTAATAGATGTCTAGATTCTCTCCTCGATGAGAAGTCTCCTCCATCTGGATGCCGTATTCTGAAGCAATCTTCTCCACTGCCTCATTAAATTCCAGATTGTAGAATTTCCTGACAAACTCGATTACATCGCCTGAAGCATGACAACCGAAGCAGTAGTACATCTGCATCTGCTCGTTTACCGAGAAGGAAGCCGTCTTTTCCTTATGAAAAGGGCAAAGGCCGGTATATCTTCCGCCTTTTCTCTGCAGCTGTACAGCACGCCCTATTACATCAACGATATTAACTTGTTCTTTTAGGTTGCTAAGCGACCCTTGGGTAAAAGACATAAAAAATACCGCCTCCACTATATATATTCTCCAAAAAGGCGGTATTTCCTCTTTTATTTCTATATTTAATTGCCGATTTATGGGGATTTTAGCCAAAAATCTGTCTGTATACGGTTATGGCATATCTATCCGTCATGCTTGCAACAAAGTCCTTTACAACCTCGGCGGTTCCGTCCCTTGCTATATTCTTCTGGAAATCCTCGGGGAGCTCGCTCGGATTCTCGTTAAAATAGGCATAAAGCGACTTTATTACCTTCTCGAGCATCATGATATCTTCTTCTTTTTTGACATCTTTGCTCCTGTATATATTGGCAAACATGAAGTCTCTGAGAAGGTTTAGCGTGGCCCAATGTTCATCGTCCATCCTTATATGATCCTTACCGTCACTAAATTCGATGACGTTATTAACCATATTGTCAATTCTCTTGGAATGTCTGTCACCAAAGAGCTCTAGCGCTTCCTTTGGAAAGTCCTCCAAAGTGATTACGCCGCTCCTTATGGCATCGTCTATATCGTGGTTTATATAGGCTATCCTGTCGGAAATTCTTACTACCTCGCCCTCCAATGTGCTCGGCATATTGGCACCGGAGTGGTTTAGGATTCCGTCTCTTACTTCATAGGTGAGGTTCATGCCCTGACGCCCTTTGGTCGACTCCAGAATATCAACAACGCGCAGGCTCTGCTCATTATGCCTGAATCCGCCCGGATGAATATCGTTAAGTATGGCTTCTCCGTTATGACCAAACGGCGTATGTCCGAGATCGTGACCAAGCGCAATGGCCTCGGTCAAATCCTCGTTAAGATTGAGGGCTCTTGTTATGGTTCTTGCAACCTGCGCAACCTCCAAAGTATGCGTAAGGCGAGTCCTATAATGATCCCCCTCCGGCGCGAGGAAAACCTGCGTCTTATGCATCAGACGCCTAAATGCCTTGGAGTGTATGATTCTGTCTCTGTCGCGCTGAAACTCAGTCCTGAGTCGACATGGTTCTTCTTCCACGGCTCTTCCCTTTGTTTCCGATGACTTGGAAGCAAGAGGAGAAAGTCCATATTCTCTTTTTTCGATATCCTCTCTAAGAAGCATATTTCCTCATTTCCCCGTGTGACCGAAACCTCCGGCACCGCGCTCCGTCTCGTTGATTTCGTCCACAAGCTCAATTTCCGCTCTGCATACGGGCGCAATTACAACCTGAGCGATTCGTTCTCCGTCTTCGATAACAAAGTCCTCCTTGCTCCAGTTTATGAGCGGCACAAGCCACTCGCCGCGATAATCTGAATCCACGGTTCCTATTCCGTTTACGAGACCAATCCCGTGCTTAATCGCAAGTCCCGATCTAGCTCTTATCTGGGCTTCGTAGCCTTCCGGTATCTCCACAAAATACCCCGTCGGCACAAGCGCCCTTTCTCCCGCCTTGAGAACAAAAGGCCCATTCGGAAGATAGGCTGAGATATCAAATCCAGCTGACTGCTCGGTTGCATAGAACGGCATGCGTCCGCTCGTGCTTATCATCTTAATCTTCATGAAAGATCTCCTAAAGTTACTATATATTCGCTTATCTCGTAATCGGAAGCCGCCGAGATATCATAATCGCGGTTCTCCTTTCCGAGTTTTGAAATTCGATAGTCGTAAATCGCATCTCTGAGCGATACCATCTCGGAAGTGGCAAGCTCGTTATTGATTATTTCACAGTTTTTCTTTAAGGAGAAATGCTCCTGGAATCGCTCGAGCTCGTCCGCAAGCTTGTTCAAGGATGCCTCTTCCTCTCTTTCCGCCGAAGCGGACATCGCTATCAGATTGCGCTTCTCGGCCTCGAGTATATTATATACATCCACGTTTTCCGGCATATGCTCCATTATGTCGTAGAAATAACTCTCTATGAGCTCCGCAAAAACATGCATGTCGACTTCGGAGAGCACTTGAAAGAGCGATTCGGCATCAATCCTCTCGTCCGCCTCAAGAATCGAAGCGAGATTCTCAAAATACGTAAACTCCTCGCCGCTCTCTATGTCTATAAGGGCCATCAATTCTTCTTTTGTCATCTCATAACTCCCTAAATATCCAGATCTTCAAAACCAATTTTAAGCTCGTCTTTCTCCTGCCCGAGAATCTTTTCGATGAGCTCAACAAAGGTCTCAGAAAGGTCGCTCGCGTAGAATTCGTCCTTACCTTCCTTCTTTTCGGCCAACATATCTCTCGCCTTCAGCTCCATCTCAACGGCCTTTGCGACCTCCTTTGAAGAGCTGAATATCTCGAGTTCGGGATATATTTTGCTTATGCTCTTCTTGATCAAAGGATAATGCGTACATCCGAGCACCAATGTTTCTATGTCATTTTCCTTGATGAAATCATCCAAATAGTATTTTACGGTCATATCCATGATTTCATGGTCTACGAGCCCCTCTTCTATCAAAGGAACAAGTGCCGGACACGCCTTGGAGAAGACGTTTACGTCGCTGCGCAGTTCTTCTATGCGCTTCTTGTAAACTCCGGCGTTAACAGTACCTCTGGTTGCGATTATTCCGATTTTTGCGCCCTCTTTTGCGATCTTTGATACTTCCTTTGCCGTTGGTGTTATGCAGCCTACGATTGGAATATCGGGGTATCTTTCGCGAAGCATCGGAATAGCCACGGAGCTAACCGTATTACACGCGATTACGATCATTTTGACGTCTTTTTTTACGAGAAAATCGGCAATCTGCGCACTAAACTCCTGGATGGTATCCGGTGATTTGGAACCATAAGGGGTTCTCGCAGTATCGCCATAGAATATGATTCTCTCCTCCGGCAGCATCTTCATTATGTAGGGAATACTTGTAACGCCGCCTATACCCGAGTCAAAAAAACCTATCGGCCTATTATCCATTATGTTCAATCCTTTCGATAATATGCTATACTATCCATGTATTATACTACATATCGGAGGAACTATGTCTCATAAATTTCTAATACATTCCAATAACACGCCCTCGTCCAAATCCACGGAAAAGACGCTCCGCGACAAGCTTAATGCCGCAAAAATCGCGCTTTCCGATACCTTGGACGACGAAGTGGAACTCATAATCTGTATCGGCGGAGATGGCGCGTTTCTTGAGGCTGTCCACACCTTTGATTTCCCGTCCGTACCGTTTATAGGCATCAATACGGGACATCTTGGTTTCTTCCAGGAAATTGCCCCCGATCAACTCGACGAATTCATAGAAAACTACCTTGCCGGCAAATACTCGATTCAGAGCATGACGACTGTCAAAGCTCTTGTTGAGCACGACCATAAGATTGACGAATTCACAGCTCTGAATGAGATCATTGTAAAGAGCGACGGAAATTACTCAATCCACCTCGATATCTCAATCGGCGGCGGACTGATTGAGCGTTTCAGCGGCGACGGAATCCTTATTTCCTCACCTGCAGGATCCACGGCTTATAACTATTCGCTTGGCGGTAGCATTGTCGATCCGAGAATTGACCTTATTCAGGTTACGCCTATTGCTCCGATGAATACAACGGCATATAGGTCTTTTACTTCCAGCCTTATACTTCCTCATGATCTTTCGCTTGGAATTATTCCCGATGTTTCCGGAAGCAAAGGCCGTCTTCTCGTCACACACGACAGCTATGCGGCAGAATACGACAGCGTAGACAATATCGAAATCAAACTCTCCGAGCAAAGGGTAAAACTTCTCCGCTTTGAGAACTACGATTTCTGGACTAAGGTAAAGAGCAAATTCCTATAATAAATCTATGGAAAAACTATCTTTTGTTGTAAGTGCAGAGGAATCGGGACTGCAGGTAAAGAAGCTCATACGAAGCAAATACCACCTTTCCGCCCGCATGATGACAAAAATAAAATACGGCGATTTAATCTCGGTGAACGGCAAACGTGAGCCGGGATATTTTGTTGTTTCCGAAGGCGATTCCGTCATCGTCTCTATACCTGACGAAAAGAGTCGATTCGAACCCGAGGATATCCCCATCTCCCCAATCTACGAGGATGAAGACTTTTTGATTATAAACAAACAGGCCGGCGTAACCGTGCACCCTACCAAAGGGCATCCCGACCACACGATGGCAAACGGCATAATGAAGTATATGCTCGACACCAATCAGTCTTTTAAGGTGCGCTTTGTTAATCGTCTCGATATGGACACTAGCGGCGTTCTTGTAATCGCAAAGAACTCAATGGTTCAGGCTGACCTGAACCGCCAGATGATGGAAGGCTCCACAACAAAGGAATACCTCGCCGTAGTTTCCGGCAACGTGGAAAATGATAGTTTTACAATCGATTTGCCAATCGGCGCGCCCGAGCCCGGCGAAATAGGAAGACGTGTCGTTTCAAATGGCGATGAAGGCTTTCCGTCCCAGACCGATGTAACTGTATTGCAGAGGTCCACTTTTGATAGTAAGGAATACTCTCTCCTTCGCCTTAGACTCCTGACCGGAAGAACACATCAGATTCGCGTACATCTCAGCCATATAGGACATCCTATTTTGGGAGATCCCCTATACGGCGGAGACATGTCTTTTATAAATCGCCAGGCGCTTCACGCCGAGCGTTTTCTTTGCACGCATCCACTAAAAAGCGCCCCACTTGACGTAAGGGCGCCACTTCCTATTGATATTACAGAGCTTCTCGATAAGCTCGGCTTTTCATTTCCTTCCTAAGTCCACGCTGTGGTATTCACTGGTTGCGGGACGCTCTTTCTAAGATGACCCGTTACAAATTCGTAGAAGAATGCTTGACCTCTATCCATATATATGGTTGCCAAAAGAATCGGCACATTAGTAATAACATTCGCAAGGTACGCCACAGGTCCTGTATTCGGCAGCACCGTAAATAGAAGCGATAACAGTGAATTTGAAAGCAGCGCCGCAATGAATATCCATCCCAGGAACGAAATCCTTAGGATTATAAATCTTCCAACATTCTTTTTCATAAGCTCTGCCGATATCTTTGCCGCATCTATTATTTTGATATCACGATTCTCCACCAGGATATAGAATGTCATGGAAAGCAGTACCGCAAAGTATATCATGGCAATAATACTCGCCATGCCCGCCAATATATATAGGAGCGCTCCCAGCGCCTGGAGGAACGAGCCTCCTACCTTTGAAAGGAGAAACATTATCAAAGTCGCAAGGGCCGCAAAAGGCAGTCCCGCAATCAGTATCGTAATCCAAATCCTGATATATGCCCCAAAGTTTTTGCCAAACTGTTTAAAGCCACTGAAGGTTTCTTCTACCGCAACAGGGCCTCGCTCCCTTATCTGTCTTAGGTGAAGCTTGGCAATACCGTATCTAAACGGTCCGTTCAAAAATGCCATTACTATATACGGAACAAAAGATATTTGAAGCGCCTGCTTCACTCCCATATACTCAAATTCGTATACATACGAAAGCTTCGGCAAAAGCCTTCCGATAAAACCCGGAATATACTGCGTGATAGCGAAAAAGATAAAATAGCATATCAAAACCTGCACCCAGAATCCCTTTAGGGATGAGCGCGACAGGCTTCTGATTTCCTTTGGACTTGTAACTACTTCCGCTCCCGGCATTTAAACTCTCCTTATAAATACCCAAACATTATACCACGTATTTGACAAAACAACACAGTTAGCATAAACTTAAGCGGTAAACACAAGGGGAGCTTCGGCTGAGAGTTGTCGCACCTGCGACAAGACCCTTTACCTGATGCGGGTAATGCCGCCGGAGGGATGTGCGCAAATACCTATAGGCACTTTGCTACAAGAATCCCTTCCCATATCTGAGGAGGTTTTTTTATGGGAAAATTCAAAATCGATCCAAACAACAAAACTCTGAGACTTGTTTTCTCGGCTATCATGATCGGCATAGGAACAGTCCTCTCTATGTTCAAGTTTAACGGACTTTGGATCTACGGAGGAGGCGTAACATTCTGCGCCATGCTGCCGCTCGTCATAGTGTCATTCGTATACGGAACCAAATGGGGATTGTTCACCGCATTTGTTTTTTCACTTCTCCAGATGGTTCTAGGATTTAACAATGTTCTCTATGGAACAGGTATCGGAATGATGATTCTAATTGCCCTTCTCGACTATATCGTCGCCTATACGGTAGTCGGGCTTGCAGGCGTATTCAAAGGAAAGCTAAACAATATCGTCGTCGAAATCATCCTTGGAACCGTGATAGCACTTGCACTGAGACTTCTTTGCCACTTCTTCTCCGGCTGGATGATTTGGGACGCGCTTTGGCCTAACGAACTCGGAATGACATCGGCGATATACTCCCTCGCCTACAACGGTTCATATATGGTTCCTGAAATCATAATAACAGCCGCAGTAGCTTCACTTCTCGAAAAAGTCCTACACTTCTCCACCTGGACAGAAAGAAACTAACACAAAAGACCGCAGACATGCTGCGGTCTTTTTTCGTGTCTTTTTATCTTATCCGAGGAGTCCCGAGAGGAGTCCTGCTCCGAACATCGGCGCAAATACTACTGCAACGATTGTCATGAGCTTGATAAGGATATTGATCGAAGGACCGGATGTATCCTTGAACGGATCGCCTACGGTGTCGCCTACTACGGCAGCCTTATGAGGTTCTGAACCCTTACCGCCAAAGTGGCCGCCTTCGATATATTTCTTTGCATTGTCCCATGCGCCGCCCGCATTACTCATCATGATTGCGAGGAGTACGCCGGATGCGAGTGATCCCGCAAGGCATCCCGCAAGAGCTTCAGCTCCGAGGAGGAAGCCAACAAGTAGCGGAACTACGATAGCCATAAGGCCCGGAACTACCATTTCCTTAAGAGCAGCGCCGGTTGAAATCTCTACGCAGCGAGCGTAATCAGGCTTTGCTGTTCCCTGCATGATTCCCGGAGTCTCTCTGAACTGACGACGAACTTCTTCGATCATCTGGTTCGCAGCCTTACCAACGGAGTTCATTGTCATGGCTGAGAAGAGGAACGGAAGCATCGCGCCTATAAAGAGACCGATGATTACGATTGGATCTAAGAGGCTTACAGTGCTTACTCCCGCAACCGTTGAATAGGATACAAAGAGTGCAAGTGCTGTGAGCGCTGCGGAACCGATCGCAAATCCCTTACCGATAGCAGCTGTTGTATTTCCTACTGCGTCAAGTGTATCAGTGATTTCTCTTACTTCCTCAGGAAGTTCGCTCATCTCTGCAATACCACCGGCATTGTCGGATACAGGACCGTAAGCGTCAACCGCAACCGTCATACCTGTAGTTGAAAGCATACCTACTGCGGAAAGTGCGATTCCGTAGAATCCGCCAAACATGAATGCAACATATGTAGCGATGGCGATGAAGAGTATCGGCATCAGTGTTGACATCATGCCTACACCGAGTCCGGAAATGATTGTTGTAGCAGCGCCTGTCTGGCTCTGATCCGCAATCTTCTTAACGGAGTTATAATCTCCGGATGTGTATACTTCTGTAATCTTACCGATTGCTATACCGCAGATGAGACCGGCGATAATTGACCATGCATAGTTCATTGAACCGAGCATCTTATTGCTCAGAAGAACAGCACAGACTATTACAATTGCGCCGCTTATATATGTTCCCATATTCAGTGCGTTTGCCGGGTTTCCACCTTCCTTACCTCTTACCATGAGGATTCCGAGTACGGAAGCAATGATGCCGATAGCAGAAAGAATAAGTGGGAATACGGCAAATGTGGAAACATCTGTACCTACAGCATTTGCAGCAGCGACTGATGCAAGTGTAACTGCGGAAATAATCGATCCAACATATGATTCAAAGAGGTCAGAGCCCATGCCTGCAACGTCACCAACGTTGTCACCAACGTTATCCGCGATTACCGCAGGGTTTCTCGGGTCATCTTCAGGAATTCCTGCTTCTACCTTACCAACGAGGTCAGCACCTACGTCAGCAGCCTTTGTATAGATACCGCCGCCTACACGTCCGAAGAGAGCCATCGATGAAGCTCCAAGACCAAATCCCGTTACGGCATTTGTAAATGTATCGAGTCCGCTTGCGGATACCAAAACGGCAAAGATTGCGCCTACGCCCAGAAGTCCGAGACCTGAAACGCAGAGTCCCATAACCGCACCGCTTCTGAAAGCTACCGCGAGTGCCTTTGGCATACCGGATGTCATAGCGGCGTTGGCTGTTCTTACATTACCCTTTGTCGCAACGCTCATTCCGAAGTATCCGGCGAGCACCG
>CACYQX010000016.1:23846-64238 GCA_902776725.1 uncultured Eubacteriales bacterium
AGAAAAGCGCACCAAGTACATAAAGACCTGCTTCAATCCAGTTGTGAAGGAGAACGCCTATCGCGAGGAAGAGCACGACGATTACTATGATCATAGTTCTGTACTCTCTCTTCAGGAATGCCATCGCACCTTCGTGGATGTATCCTGCAATTTCCTTCATTCTGTCAGTTCCCTCTTCCTGCTTGCCAATCCAGCTTGCAAGTATGAATGCAACAATTAGGCCAATGGCTGCAGCAATGGGGGCTACCCATGTTATCATGACTGTTACCTCCTTAATTCTCTTGTCATGCATATACACTAAAGAGGCACGAACCGCACCTCTTTATGTTTAACAGTTTATTTAGTTTAACAATTCATTATGTGAAAAGCGTTACGATAGCCAACGAAAGAATGATAAAGAGAATAGCGGCAACAACTGTAGCCTTTCTCATGAATTCTTCTATCGGCGTGCTTCTCTTCTTGCCAAAAAGTTGCTCGGCTCCACCGGCAATCGAACCGGAAAGTCCGTCGCTGTTGCTGGACTGCATAAGCACGCTTATTATAAGGAAGACGCTTACTACCAGCAATACTATCATCAAGAATGTTTGCATTTCTTTACCTCCTAGATGGTCAACAGCAAAATTTTATCACAAGAAGATAGGCAAATCAAGGGTTTTAAGCGAATTCCACTATGCCCAAAAACTTCTCTGGTTCAAGGCTTGCGCCGCCCACCAGAGCCCCGTCAATATCCTTCATAGCCATGATTTCAGAGGCATTTTCGGGTTTTACGCTGCCGCCATACTGAATGGTGATTCTGGATGCAGTTTCGCTGTCATATATCTCTGCAACGGTTTCCCTGATCAAAGTGCACATTTCGCCTGCCTGCTCGGGCGTCGCGGTCTTTCCCGTGCCTATGGCCCAGATAGGCTCGTAGGCGATTACCATGGTGGCAACCTTCTCGGCCGTTAAATCAGCGAGATCCTTCTCAAGCTGGTATTTTACTACCTCGGCGGCCCTTCCGGCCTCCCTTTCCTCAAGGTTCTCTCCAACGCATAGAATTGGCACTATCTCGCTGTCCCAGAAGATATGCTTAAGCTTATTGTTGATACTCTCGTCGGTCTCATTAAAATACTGGCGCCTCTCGGAGTGTCCGATAATGATGTAATCTACACCTATCTCAAGGAGCATGGATAGAGAGACTTCTCCGGTATAGGCACCCTCATCGGCAAAATGCACATTCTGAGCACCTACACCAATATTGGTATCCTTAAATTCCTCAACAAGAGCCTGAAGCTGGGTAAATGGTGCGCAGATTGCAACCTTTGTTTCCTGCTCGCCTTTGTATATCTTCTTAAAAGCCTCGGCGAACTCCTTTGCTTCGGCGATATTCTTATACATTTTCCAGTTTCCGGCAATTAACGGGGTTCTTCCGTAAAAATCATGCCTTGCAACTTTATCTGACATAATTTTTCCTCTACTTTTCTGAAATAACGGCTATTCCCGGAAGTTCGATTCCCTCAAGGAATTCGAGCGAAGCGCCGCCTCCGGTGGAAATATGTGACATCTTATCTGCAAATCCGAGTTGTTCAACCGCCGCTGCGGAATCACCGCCTCCTATGATGCTCACCGCATCTGATTCCGAAATCGCACGAGCGACTTCTTCCGTTCCCTTTGCAAAATTGGGCATCTCGAATACGCCCATGGGACCGTTCCAGACTACAGTCTTGGCATTTAGGATTTCGTTTCTAAACAACTTAATGGATTCGGGACCGATATCCAATCCCATCATATCCTTAGGAACTCTGTCTCTTGGGAAGACCTCGATATACGCGTCATTTGCGAACTTATCTGCACAGACCGCATCTACGGGAAGAAGCAGCTTTACCCCCTTCTCTTCCGCAAGCGCAATCAGATTACTTGCGATATCTATGCTTTCTTCGTCGAGAATTGACTTTCCGATTTCAAGACCCATGGCTTTGAAAAAAGTAAACATCATTCCGCCGCCGATTATAAGGGAGTCGACCTTTGTAAGGAGATTCTCGATGACCTTGATTTTGTCTCCGACCTTTGCGCCACCCATGATTGCAACAAACGGGCGCTCCGGATTACTGAGAGCATCTCCAAGATATTTAACTTCCTTCTCGATCAGGAATCCCGAAACCGCAGGAATATAGTCAGCAACACCGGCCGTTGATGCATGAGCTCTGTGAGCCGTACCGAATGCTTCCTGAACAAATATGTCTCCCAAGGAAGCGAGTTCCTCGGAGAAAGCAGAATCGTTCTTTTCCTCCTCTTTTCTGAAGCGAACATTCTCAAGAAGTGCAACCTCGCCCGGCTTGAGCTTTGAAACCGTGTCCTTGACATCCTCATCCACAACCGCATCAGATGCCGCAAATATTATCGGCATCTCAAGAAGGTCCGTCAGTCTAACGGCAACGGGTGCAAGGGAGAATTCCTCCTTCGGTTCGCCCTTTGGTCTTCCGAGATGAGACATAAGAACCACAGCCGCGCCCTGAGCAACCAAATACTCAATCGTCGGGAGTGCAGCGCGTATTCTTGTATCATCCGTTATCAAACCCTCTTTATCCAGCGGTACATTGAAATCGCATCTTACGAGAGCTCTTTTTCCTGCCCACTCGATATCTCTTATCGTCTTTTTCATCATTTCACCTATTTCTTCGCTTTTCCAACTGTTTTCTTTGCAGTTTTTTTTGCAGCCGTCTTTGCAGGCTTTTTTGCAGCCGCCTTTGCAGGCTTTTTTGCAGCCGCCTTTGCAGGCTTTTTTGTGGCCGCCTTTACGGGCTTTTTCTCTGTTGTTTTTGGTGTATCGGATTTTTTATCGACGCTATACATATACTTAATGAGTTCAAGGAGCTTGGATGCATAACCGAACTCGTTATCGTAATATGCTATGAGTTTAAAGAATTTGTCGTTAAGCTCTATTCCTTCTCTTGCATCAAAGATCGATGTGCAAGGATCGCCGACAAAGTCTCCGGAAACAACTTCATCATCTACATACTCGATTACGCCCTTCATCGGACCGTCGGCAGCCTTCTTTACCGCTCTGCAGATATCCTGATAGTGAGCGGATTTCCTTAGCATTACATTGAGGTCAATAATTGAAACGTCCGCAGTAGGAACTCTATACGAGATACCTGTCATCTTTCCTGCGAGAGTCGGAATAACGAGACCTACTGCCTTGGCTGCACCCGTGGTTGAAGGAATGATGTTTCCGAATACGCTTCTTCCTGTTCTCCAATCCTTCATTGAACGCGCATCTACAACTTTTTGTTTTGCGGTCGCAGCATGAATTGTGGACATGAGACCTTGCTCAATTCCAAAATTGTCTTCAAGAACCTTACAGAGCGGTGCCAAGCAGTTTGTCGTGCATGATGCGTTTGAAACTACCTGCATATCGCTCTCATAGAGTTTATGGTTAACGCCATAGACAAACGTCGGTGTGGTTTTATCCTTTGCGGGAGCTGAAATGATAACCTTCTTCGCCTTTCCGTAATTGATATGAGCCATCGAATCCTCGGTGGTTACATATGCACCCGTTGCTTCGATGATGTATTCTGCCCCGCATTTTTCCCAAGGTATATGTCTTGCTTCGCCTTCGCTAAAAACGGCAACCTTCTTGCCATCGATAATCAGTCCTCCGTCGTATTTCTTAACCGATACCGGAAAACGACCAAAGGTTGTATCGTATTTAAGCATATATACCATATAGTCGAGATCGGCGTTTCTCACGTTGATTCCAACCAGTTTGATTTCGGGCATTGCCAGCGATGCTCTGATTGCAACCGTTGCAATTCTTCCGAATCCATTAATTCCAACTTTAATAGACATAATAAACCTCCATGACTCCTTGTGAATTAAAGTTATATATCAAGGCGAAGCGCCTTAACGACTGTTTGATGTTTAGTATCTTCTCCGTCCGGACGATGGTTGGATACCCATCGCTTCTCTATACTTTGCTATTGTGCGCCGACTTATATCGATGCCGTCTTTTGCGAGCATCTCCGCAATTCGCTGGTCGCTATACGGATGCGTAGGATTCTCCGCATCTATGATTTCTTTTATCATGGCCTTTATCGAATTTGAAGAAAGGTCTTCGCCTTTGTCGGCCTTTAGTCCTCCCGAGAAGAAGTATTTTAGTTCAAACACTCCCTGCTCGCACTGCATATATTTTCCGTTAATCGCTCGGCTGACCGTTGACTCGTGAATCCCCACAGCCTCTCCGACCTGCTTTAGCGTGAGTGGCTTTAGATATTTGGTCCCTTTTCTAAAGAATCCATCCTGAAATTCGAGTATGGCGGATGCCACTTTGTAAATAGTACTCTTCCTCTGCTCTATGCTTTTTATGAGCCACATTGCCGAATTCAGCTTTTCATTTAAATATTTCTTGACCGACTCGTCTTCCTCTCCCGCTGCCTTTATCTCATCGTATAAAGGGCTGATTGCAAGCTGTGGGATTCCGGAATCGTTTGATCTGACCAAGAGCTTTTCGCCGTCCTTTTCTATATAGACGTCCGGAAAGACATATTTGATGGTAGCGTCGGAAGAAAACAATCTTCCGGGCTTCGGCTCAAGCTTCTTTATCTTATCGGCGATTGCCTGAACCTCTGTCACACCCAGCCCCATGTCCTTGGCGATAAGCGCTATTTTGTTATCGCCTATGTCCGCAAGCCTGCTTTTGACTATTTCAAATACGTTTTTGTCGGTCTCACCCTTATGCTTTAGCTGTATCGCAAGGCATTCTTCAAGATTCCTTGCGCCTACCCCGACAGGATCAAAGGTCTGAATCACGCTTATAACAGACTCGACGGTTTCCGGCTC
The DNA here is from genome assembly GCA_902776725.1 of uncultured Eubacteriales bacterium. Classification (GTDB taxonomy): domain Bacteria; phylum Bacillota; class Clostridia; order Peptostreptococcales; family Anaerovoracaceae; genus Eubacterium_B. Next base: position 28,665 of record CACYQX010000016.1, read on the forward strand.
CACGCCAAGAGACTCGGCGATTTCTTCGGTCTTGGCGGTAAGATAACCGTTGTCATCTATACACTGAACAATATACCGTCCAATCTGTGACTCTTTTTCATTAAGGCCGGAGAACTCGAGCTGCGACAAAAGATGCTCCACCAGGGAATACCTGAATGCCACAAAACGCTCAAAAGAAAACTCCTCGCGGTCACCGTCCCAGCCTTCCGAGTAATTCGAGTGCTGCGCTTCTGAATTGATTTCCAAAAGCCGCTCTCTCAGCTCATCAATATCCACCGTCTCTTCGGATGTATCGTCCTTGAGCGGTTCCAAAACCGGGTTTTCGAGGAGTTCATTTGCTATGTATTCTGTTAATTCCTGATTGTTGAATTGCAATATTTGGATGGCCTGAATCAGTTCCTGGGTCATCTGCGGTTTCTGAGTCTGTTCGATTGTCAACTCATATCCCGTATTCATGCAAATATTATACCACTTAGCGCCAATCTAGTAAATCAATTTGCCCCTTTTCCTTGAAGAATGGCGCAAATTCCTATATAATCTTCTTTATTCAATGAAGGAGGAATTATTATGAAAAATGTAAATATTGCCATTCTGGGCCTTGGAACCGTGGGCGGCGGAACCTATGAGATTCTGTCCAAAATGAACCGCGGCCTAATAGAGAATCGCACAGGCATTCAATTTACTCTTACAAAGGTACTCGAGCGCGATTTGTCGCGCCTTGAGGCTCTGGGAATAGACCCTGCATGCGCAGTTACAGATCCCGACCTTATAACCGAAGCAGACGATGTTGACATCGTAATCGAATCACTCGGCGGAATAGACTTTCCTTCTGCCGTTATGGAAAAAGCTCTTCTCAACGGAAAGAGCGTTGTAACCCCAAACAAGGCTGCGGTTGCCGCCAATTTTGATAAATTGACAAAGGCAGCCAAATCTTCGGGCGCCCAATTCAGATTTGAGGCAAGCGTAGGCGGAGGAATCCCTGCCCTTACCGCTATTCAGGAAGCTCTCTCCGGAAACAAATTCACGGAGGTTATGGGAATAGTTAACGGCACTACCAACTATATTCTCACCAAGATGGGAGAAGAAGGATGGTCCTACGAAGACGCTCTCAAGGACGCTCAGGCAAGGGGCTTTGCAGAAGCCGATCCGACAGCGGACGTAGAAGGAATAGATGCCGCAAACAAGCTTTCAATACTCATGGCTCTCTGCTTTGGCGAATATATACACCCCGATGACATCACAAGAGAAGGAATCACCGGTGTCACCATGGCAGATATCGAGGAAGCAAAGGCTAAAGGCGGAAAGATCAAGCTGATTGCAGGCGCAAAGAAGCGCGGCGCAATCCTTTCCTACAGCGTAAAGCCGACTTTCATCCCAAACGAACACCCTCTCGCAGGTGTATCTAACGAGTTCAACGCCATCTATGTCACCGGAAATGCCGTCGGAGAGCTTATGTTCTACGGAAAAGGCGCCGGAGCCCTTCCTACAGGAAGCGCTGTAGTCGGTGATATAATAGCTATAGCAAAAACACTGTAAGACAAAGGAGAATTATCAATGAGTCTTTTTAACGATTGGAACGACATGCTGGCCGGAAAGAGCGGAAGAAGCATCGAGGATTTCTGGAACGAGTACTCCGAAACCGAAACAAAAATCTATAAGCATATCCTCTCCCACAAAGACGAACACCTCAGGGGAAAGGTAAGCGATCTTGTAGACTTCTTCGGCGTTGACAAGGTTATCTTTGTGGGTTTCCTTGACGGAATTCAGACAAGCCTCAACTCGGGACAGCTCGACATGAACAAGGTAAAAATGGACACCGAGATTGACCTCGACATCGATTTTGAAAAACTCTATTTCAATATGCACAAAGCCGATGCCGACTACCTTTGGAGCCTTGAGGAATGGGATGACGTTCTCTCTGAAGAAAGACGCGAAGAACTCTATACCGAATACAGAAGATCGAGAACGGTTCACGTAGAAAAACGTCCGGGCAGGAACGACCCCTGCCACTGCGGAAGCGGCAAGAAATACAAAAACTGCTGCCTCAAAAAAGACCAGGAGGCAGACAGAGCCAATTAATAATAAAGGGGACGATATCCGTCCCCTCTTTTAATGGTTTTATAAGGCGTATACTATACACCCGCTTTGGCGCAGAGCTTTTCAATGCAGCAGCCTTCGCAGTTCGGTTTTCTGGCGTGGCAGCAGTTCCTACCGTGGAAGATAAGACTGTGGTGTGCCTCCGACCATCTGTCATGCGGAATTGCACGCATAAGCCCTTCTTCGGTCTTCAGAACATCCTTTTCGCTAACGAGCCCTATTCTGTTCGATACGCGAAATACATGGGTATCCACGGCAATTCGCTGTTCTCCAAATCCGACCGACAGAACAACATTGGCGGTCTTCCTTCCGACTCCGGGAAGATCAACGAGGGCATCGTAATCCTTAGGCACCTCACCACCGTGTTTTTCTTCCAGCGCCTCGGCAAGTCCGATAATATTCTTGGACTTTGTCTTATACATCCCTATTCTTCTTATATACGTCTCAACCTCTTCCGGCTTTGCCTTTGCCAGCTTCTTAGGGGTTGGATATTTCTTGAACAGTGCCGGCGTTGCCTCGTTTACGCTCTTGTCCGTCGTCTGAGCAGAAAGCGCCACCGCGACTATGAGTTCATAAAGATTTCTGTGGTTAAGCGCACACTCAGCATCCGGATATTCGCTTCTTAGTCCATCAAGGATTTTTATTACTTTATCTTTTCTCATATTTTTAATATACCACAATTTCCACGCATTCAAAAATCGTATACGATTTCTTGACTTGAGACTATTATACCACTATAATTATCCCATTATGGATGCATTGCAAAGAATCATTAAAGAAAAAAACGAAATCAAGTCACTTTCGGACAAGATATACAATCAGCTTCTCAGGGAGATTTTGACGGGAAAGATTCCAAAGGACACTCGCCTAAACGAGGCGAAGCTCACCGTCAAATACAAGACCAGCAGAACTCCCTTAAGAGAAGCTTTTAAGCGTCTTCAAGAAGATGGACTCGTGGAATATATAAGCAATCGCGGAGTCTTTGTTCGCGGTCTTTCGGAGAGTGAAATCGGAGACATGCTCGAAACAAGAGCCTTTCTTGAGATTAAGGCCACCGAGTGGTGCATTTCAAGAATAACCGAAGAAGAAATTGAGGATATCTCCGCCATCTTCAAGCATATGGAGTTTTACACTAAAAAAGGCGATATCCAGAAGATGATCGAAATCAACTATGCCTTCCATCGCCTCATTTACAAAGCAAGCCATGACCGTCTTTTGGAAAAGACGCTTTTGACCTATCAGAATTACTGCAATTATTGTTGCCCACCGAATTATTTTGCCCGCGGTTTCCTCAGAAGAACTCTTGAGGAGCACCGCCAGATTTATCGCGCCATCATCAACAAGGATCAGACGGCCGCCGCCAACGCCATGAAGGCGCATATGGATGCGACCATAAAGCGTTCTAGTTATTGAGAACGGCCTCTACGGTAATCTTAACGAGATCCGCATATTGAGCGGCACCTTCCTGAGACAATCCACCAACCTCTGTATCGAAGTATTCCGGATGATTCTCGCTGGCACCATACCAATCTATTGCGTAGGTGTTATCGTTTGAATTTACAAATTCACTTATCGTCGAATTGTTCGACTGTTCCCAGTCGGAGCCTCTATCGTTAACTATAAAGAGCAGTTGACTTTCCCTCATTCTTCCCCTTATATCATCAAGCGAATCATAGAGCTCACCTGCATGCGACAAAGAAAGAATTACGATATCGCCTTCCCAGCCCCCGTTTGAATAAGCCTCAAAAATCGGACCTGCCGATGTGCTGTATCTGGAAGCCGCAATATCCGCGGTTATATTCGGAATATTGTCTATGAGCGCAGCCTGTGCGTTTAGCGCAAACTCATCCCCGATAAAAAGTGTATTGGTATCGTTAAAGCTCTTTGGAAGCGTATAAGCCTCCTCGCCCCCACCCTCGTTATTCTCGCCTTGCGCGCCCGAATTACCGCCTTGGTTTGAAGGTGTAATGGCACCGTTTTCTCCGGCATTATTCGATATCAAGAAAATACTGATGAGCGAAAGCAAAAGCAGCATAAGACCTACTATAAGGGCAATTCTCGTTTTTGCAATCGCCCTCTTATACTCCTGCTTTTCGTAGGTTGACTTCGGCGTACCGTCGATAATTCTGTATGTATCGGCTATAACACCTCTCCTTATGGGTCCTTCAACAAATCTCGCATTAACCGCTGCCATTATTCCCATAAGTATGAGCGCAATCAATATCACCCACCATTTGCCGCCGTTTTCCAATCTCAGCAGCAATATAAACGGCATATGCCATAGATAGATACCGTACGAGGCTTTACCGATAAGGCTGAAGGGTGTGAATCCCAAAAATCTTGCGAGAACGCTGCTTGGCCTGAATGCCGACAGGAGAATGCATGCGGTAAACAAGGACGCCAAGAGATTGAATCCCACTGATAACATTTTGGATTCGCTCGAAAGCACAACCATAAGAACCAGCGCTATCATAGAAACGACTCCGAGTATATCCATGATGAATACGGGGTACTCCCAGATTCTATCCCTCGGATTTCCCGTATAGCACGCAAGCGCCGCTCCTATAAAGAAAGAGAAGCATCTGGTATCCGTTCCCAGCAATGCCCTTGCCGGTGTCTCGGAATTGTAAAGCACAGCCATCAGCACAAATGATATGAGAGCCAGTGCTCCGGCCGCTATGAGAGGCATTCTGTCGTCCTTCAAGAAACTATGGATGCACCAAAGGATAAGTGACCAAACAATGATCATCTGAATCACAGCCGAAAGAGCCCATAGGAAGCCAAGCGGAGACTCGGCACCCAAATTTCCGTATTTAAATATCTGCCACAAGTTTTCAAAACCTAGAAGTCCGGGAATAAAATCCGCCCTGAACTGCGGCAGGAACGATCTTCTAAATATAGCAAGAAGTATACTGAATATGAGCACCATCAAAACGAGCGACGGAAAAATCTTTGATGCTCTGTTTTTGTAGAACTTAACCAGGTCCAGTTTGTTTTCTTTTTCTATCCTCCTCATCATCGATTCCGTAATAAGATATCCGGAAACCACGAAGAGTATGGAATAACCCAAGCTTCCGCCTTTGATAAATGGAATGTTTAGCGCTTTCAATACCACCACAATTATTCCTATCGCCCTTATTCCATAGACGGCAGGAAACAGAAGTGTCGAATTATTTGATTTTGGAAAAAGATAGTCAACTATCCTACTATGAAACTGTAACATATTTTAAAAACTCCGCTAACCAAGGGGTTTAGCAAAACCCCCGTAATATTAAACATTATAAGCATTATCAGTATCAGGAAGCCATTGCTGTATAGTGGCCTATACCACGAATACTTTGAAAGATCAAATATCTGCGTGACGAGATTGAATCCGTCAAGCGGTGGCACGGGCAAAAGATTAAAGAACATCAGCACGATATTTATTATGATTATGTTCTCAAGAATCTCAAACAGCACGCTGCCCACGCTACTTCCCAAAAACCTCATCGGGGCCAAATGAACTATGAACCTTAATGCGACGGTTGTCAATACCACTATCAAAAGGTTCATACACACACCGGCTACGGCGACGAGCGCCTCATCACGCCTTCGATGCTTGTAATAGCTCGGGTTGATCTGTACAGGTACGCCCCATCCAAATCCGGCAAAGAATAGCGCCAGCATCCCCAGCGGATCTATATGCGCAAGCGGATTTATGGTTACCCTGCCTTGACTCTTTGGCGTGGGGTCTCCGAGCTTGGTCGAGACGATAGCATGTCCAAACTCGTGGAGCGATAGTCCTATCACTATTCCGGGAAGCATCAGGAGTTTGTCGATTACCCATGCAATAGGATCGGATATTCCGCCACGCACAAACCTCATGGCAACCATGAGTATGATAACCAGAATCATTGGATTTAGTTTTCCGTCTCTAGATTTATTCATTCAACAATTCTTCCCATCAGGCTAAATGTCTTTGCGTCTGTTATTTCCACTTTTACTATACTTCCTATGAGAGCTGCGTCGCCCGGGAAGTTTACGAGTTTAAAACCGTCCGTTCTTCCCGTAAGAGTATTCTCGTCTGTTTTACTTGTTCCTTCCACGAGGACTTCCTCTACGCGTCCCAAATAAGCCTTATTCTTTCTCTCGCTTATCTCGTTAACCGCTTCCACGAGTCTGTTGAACCGCGCATGCTTTGTTTCCTCAGGGATTTGGTCTTCAAACTTTTCCGCAGGCGTTCCCTTTCTTATCGAGTAAAGGAATGTAAAGGCCGAATCGTATTCAACCTCCCTGACCAGAGAGAGCGTATCCTCAAAGTCCTCCTCCGTCTCGCCCGGAAAACCCACTATTATATCCGTGGAAATCGTTATCTCCGGAACCGCCGCCCTAATTTTCCTGACAAGCTCCAAATAATGCGCCCTGTCATAATGCCTATTCATTCTCTTAAGCACAATATCCGATCCGGCCTGTACCGGTAGGTGAATATTTTTGCAGAGCTTTTTGCAATCAACAAATGCTTCGATAAGCTCATCCGATAGATCCTTTGGATGTGAAGTCATAAATCTGATTCTTTCGATCCCCGGAATATCGTTAATCCGCCTGATTAGAGAAGCAAAATTCATTTCGCTCCCGTCTTCCGCGAGACCTTTATACGAGTTCACATTCTGCCCGAGAAGCATAACCTCCCTAACACCGTCCGCAGCCAAGTTTTCTATCTCGGAGATGATTGCTTTGGGCGTTCTGCTTTTTTCTCTTCCTCTCGTATATGGCACTATGCAGTAGGTGCAGAAGTTGTTGCACCCAAAGGTTATGTTTACTAGAGCCTTATGCTTAAAAAGCCTCTCTGCAGGGAGTCCCTCCACGATCGTATCCGTATCCGGCCAAACCTCTATTAGTTTGGATTTCTCCTCGCTTACCTTTTGGATAAGCTCAGGAAGCATATGTATATTATGAGTTCCTATGACTATGTCTACCCAGGGGTATTTTGCTTTGAGAGTATCTATTACCGTCTGCTGCTGCATCATGCATCCCGAGACGCAAATTAAAAACTCCGGGTTATCTTCTTTTCTATGTTTCAGCTGCCCCAAAGTGCCAAAAAAATGCTTGTCCGCATTTTCTCGCACGCTGCATGTATTCATTATCTCTATATCGGCATCGTCGCGGTTCTCCAAGCGGGTCATCCCCATCTCAAGAAGAAGTCCCGCCATGGTCTCGGAATCATGCTCATTCATCTGACAGCCAAATGTTGTTATATGAAATGTTTTATTCATATCACGCTTGACCTTATTCGCTCTTTAGACTTCTTAACATAAGGTTGTCGATGGCCTCTCCGGGCGTAAGCTTTCCGTCGAGACAGGCTTTGATGCTCTTTGTTATCGGCATGTCAACTCCTAGTTTATCCGCGAGCTTGCATGCGGCCTCGCATGTGTATACGCCTTCAACAACCATGCCTACTTCTTTCATTGCTTCTTCAACGGGAACTCCCTCCCCAAGCAGAATGCCGCAACGTCTGTTTCTGGAATGCATGCTGGTGCACGTAACTATCAAATCGCCGACACCGGTGAGCCCCGCAAATGTTTCTTCCTTTGCTCCCATGGCAACGCCGAGCCTCATTATCTCTGCCATACCTCTCGTCATAAGGGCGGCTTTTGCATTATCACCAAAACCGAGACCGTCAGAGATTCCGGCGCCGAGCGCCATTATATTCTTTAGCGATCCACCGAGCTCGACTCCCACTATGTCGTCATTGGTATAGACTCTGAATCTCTCGGTTGAGAATGCTTCCTGAATAGTCTTTGCCGCTTCCTTGTCATCCGATGCAACGGCAACCGTGGTAGGAAGTCCAATTCCAACTTCTTCCGCATGCGAAGGGCCGGAAAGCGAAACATACCTCGTCCCCGGTCTTACTTCTTCGGCAACCTCAGAAAGCCTCTTGAGACTCTCGATTTCTATTCCCTTAGCAACGTCGACCACTATTGCATCCTCCGGAATAAGATCGCTGATTCCCGCGAAAGCGGCCCTGAACACCTGTGCAGGCACAGCAAAAACCACAATGTCAGACTCCTCGAGAGCTGCTGCAATTTCTTTTTTATTCTCGGATTCTTCGATTATATAGTTAATCCCGGAAGGAATCTTTGCTCCCGGAAGATATCTCGAATTCTCACCTGTCTCCCTACAATTCATAAGGAGTTCTTTGTTCATATCCGTTACGGATACAGAATGCCCCTTTCCTGCAAGCAGAATGCTTATGGCCGTTCCAAAGCTCCCATATCCTATTATGCATACATTTTTCTTTTCAAAGTCTGTCATAATTTTTCCCCCGTCATTTTTACTTTAGATTGTTAGGCTCTTTGCGAAACGATAGCTTATTCTCTTCTCCTTTGATGATTCGCTTTATATTTTCTCTATGTTTAATCACAAGTATCGCAGCCATGATGATGAGAGGCAAAATTATCGGCATTGCCCTATACACAAAGAGCGCAAAGCTTACTCCTCTCGTAATAACTCCTCTCTTCATCAGCCACCATATGTATATAAACGGAAATATAGCCGCTGCGCATATGGATCCCAGGGAGACGATGCGAGTCGCAACCACTATTATCACGAATATACCCAGGCATATAAGCGCAATCCTATAATCTGTCGCAAGAAGCACACCGAGTGCAGTTGCAACGCCCTTACCTCCTTTGAATTTAAAAATCAAAGGCCAGACGTGCCCGATGAATACCGCCAATCCGCACCAAGCGCTCACTGCCATTGCATATGAATCGGCAGGTGTAAAAACCGGATCGAACATCTTCTCGGCTATCGCATGTGCAGCAAAGAATCCAAGCGCCGTAGCTAAAAAGCCCTTTGCCACGTCTATTACCAGAGTGACTACTGCGGCTTTCGCCCCAAGTACGCGAAGCACGTTTGTGGCTCCGGCGTTTCCGCTTCCTTCTTTTTTGATATCCTTACCCGCGGCTCTCGCAAGCAGCGTCGCCGGCGATATATTGCCTATAAAATATGAAATTGTCATCAGCAATAATGCTATTACGGTTTTCATATCCTAATCCTGTTTCTCTCCTCTTTCTCTGAAGACGAATTTTATCGACGTGCCTCTAAATCCATAGGCATCCCTAATCTTATTCTCCAAATACCTTGAATATGAGAAGTGCATAAGTTCTCTGTCGTTAAGCGAGAAGGAGAATAGCGGCGGCTTAATTCCAATCTGCGACGCATAGTAAATCTTGAGCCTTCTGCCCTTGTCTGATGGCGGCGGATTCATAAGCATGGCATCCGCTATCAGACTGTTTAACTGTCCCGTCGTTACTCTCATCGCTCTTGTCTCGGCAACAGCTTTTACTTCTTCCATTACCGTTTCGAGCCTTTGCTTCTTGAGAGCGGAGATAAATACTATCGGGGCATATGACATAAAGAGAAGCTCAGCCTCGAGCTTGCGTCTAAAGTCTCTCATAGTATTCGTTTCTTTTTGGACAAGGTCCCATTTGTTTACTACGACTACGATTCCTTTTCCTGCTTCGTGAGCCTCACCCGCAATCTTCTTATCCTGTTCGGTAAGACCTTCCGTAGCATCGATCAAAAGAAGACAAACGTCGCAACGCTCGATGCTCGCTATCGCTCTGATTACGCTGTATTTCTCGATGTCCTCCGTTACCTTGCTCCTTCTTCTTATTCCGGCGGTATCTATGAGAGTGTACTTATCTCCCTGCCATTCAAACGGCGTGTCGATAGAGTCCCTGGTCGTTCCCGCAATCGGCGATACTATGACTCTGTTCTCGTCGAGGAAGGCGTTGATGAGGGATGATTTTCCCACGTTCGGTTTTCCTATTACGGCAACCTTGATATCCTCATCTTCTTCGACATCGTTTTCAGGAAGAGCCTCAACTATTTCGTCGAGTATATCTCCAAGGTTGAGCATATTTAATGCAGAGACCGGAATCGGGTCTCCGATCCCCAGCGTATAGAAATCGTAGAATCCATCCGGCATCTTTGATGGGTTGTCTATTTTATTTACCAGCAAAATGACTTTCTTTCCCGTGCGCCTGAGGATATTGGCAACCTCTTCGTCGGCAGAAGTGATTCCTTCTTTTCCGTCAACCAAAAACAATATGACGTCCGCCATATCTATCGCCATCTGCGCCTGTTCGCGCATCTGAGAAAGGATTACGTCTCTGCTGTCCGGTTCAATTCCGCCGGTATCGATGATATCAAAATGAACACCGCGCCATTCGGCCTCGGCGTAAATTCTGTCTCTTGTGACACCCGGAGTATCCTCAACTATGGAGACTCTCCTTCCCACTATTTTGTTGAAGAAGGTGGACTTACCCACATTTGGTCTTCCCACCACAGCAACTATCGGTTTACTCACTTATAACGCCTCCGGCAAATGACCTCGGATGGAATTCCTGAAGGTCTTCCAGTTTCTCTCCTACACCGATAAACTTGATTGGTATATTGAATTCATCCGTAACGGTGATTGCGATACCGCCCTTTGCGGTACCGTCGAGCTTTGTCAGAACTATTCCCGTAACATCTGCGACCTCGTTAAACTCCTTTGCCTGCGAAATCGCATTCTTTCCGGTTGTGGCATCAAGAACCAAAAGCGTTTCCCTCTCCGCTTCCGGATACTCCTTGGAGATTACTTTGTTCATCTTCTCGAGTTCCTGCATGAGGTTCCTCTTGGTCTGAAGCCTTCCCGCGGTATCGCAGATGAGAACATCTATATTCTTGGCCTTGGCCGACTGAATCGCATCGTAGATTACGGACGAAGGATCCGCACCCTCTTGGTGACGCACGGTATTTACACCGATTCTGTCGCCCCAGATCTCAAGTTGTTCACTCGCGGCAGCCCTAAAGGTATCCGCAGCGGCAAGCATTACGGTCTTGCCCTGGTTTTTGAGTCTGTATCCAAGCTTTGCAATTGTCGTAGTCTTTCCGCCGCCGTTAATTCCTATCATCAGGATTATCAAAGGATATTTGTTGCAGAGTTTATTTCTGTCTCCCTTGTCAATACTCCAGGTGATAACGCTAACGAGGGAATCCTTTACTCGTTCCGGGTTCTTGATATTGTTAAACTTGATATGATCCCTAAGGTCCTGCATTATGCGCATGGTTGTATCCATACCGATATCGCTCGTGATAAGAACCTCCTCGAGTTCATCGTAGAGACTCTCGTCGATTTCGGTATATCCGCCGAGCACATTTCCTATCCTCTCGGACAGCTTGCCAAAGAAACCCTTTTTCTCTTCTAAAACAGCCATTATACTTCCTCATTAATCAAGATCAAAGTCATCACCGAGTCTAAGCGAAAGCATTCTTGAGATTCCCTGCTCCGGCATCGTTACGCCGTAGAGAACATCCGCGTGCTCCATCGTAGCCTTCTGGTGAGTTACGAGCGCAAACTGAATCTCTTGGAAGTTCTTGAGATAGTTTGCAAATCTGTCTATATTATTGTCGTCGAGCGCAGCCTCAACCTCGTCGAGGATGCAGAAAGGCGTCGGCTTGGTCTTGAGAACCGCAAACATTAGCGCTATGGCCGTCATGGTCTTCTCACCACCGCTCATGAGGTTGATATTCTGCAGCTTCTTTCCCGGTGGCTGTGCGACTATTTCGATTCCGGAGTTAAGCGGATCGTTTTCATCCTCGAGTCTGAGTTCTGCCTGACCGCCACCAAAGAGTTCTTTGAAAATAATCTCAAAGTTTGCAACAACCTTGTCGAAGTTTTCTTTAAACTTTTCTTTGATTGTTCTATCCATGTCGGAGATGATGCTTCTCAGCTCGTCTCTCGCCTTTGTTATATCGTCTCTCTGCGCAGTAAAGAATTCGTATCTCTCCGATTCCTTCTCATACTCGGCAATGGCGCCTACGTGGACGTCACCGAGTTCACGAATGCGGCTTCTGATTTCTCTCGTTTCCTTGACAGCCTTCGAATAAACAAAGTCATCAACACGTCTGTCGAGAGCCTGCGCGTAAGAAATCTCAAACTCTTCCCAAAGCTTTTCTTTGAGCGTCTCAAGCTGAGTCTCTCCTTTGGCGGACTTAATCTCAATCTGATACTTCTGATCTCTGAGATCATTGATTCGCTGTGTTGCATCTCCCTGTGCCAGCTCAAAATCTCTCTGCTCGCTCAAAACAGCTTCCTTTTCGGCAGCAAGATCAACAAGGCTTGCATCCATGGCTTCCTTCTGCTTTAGTTTCTCTTCTACTGCGCTATCCTCGGAACGCAAAGCGATAAGTTCTTCCTTCTCTGCAAGAAGCGCATTCCCCGCCTCTTCCTTCTCATCAATCTGGCGCTTGTATTCGTCTATCTGAGCGGCAACTCTGTCCGCAAGGCGTTTTTGAGCATCGACCCTTGTAGAAACTTCATTGAGCGCGATACGAGCGCTTGTTACAGCCTCACTCTTTTCGTCGGTAACACTCTTTTGAATCTCGCCCTTGGAAACGGCTTCTTCAACAGATTTAGTAACCTCTTCGATTTCTACTTTGATTTCTTCAATTCTCTTGGCATGTCCCGATTTGAGATCTTCTATTTCAGCAAGTTGTCTCTCTATTCTCGACATCTCCTCCTCATATCTTGTGAGGCTCGATGTTTCCTTGCTGTAACTGTCCCCCGCAGCCTTTCCAGGGTTATCTCAATCTGATGCTTCTCATCTCTGGATCGATCGATATTCTCCTCAAGGGTCAGTAGGTTGTTCTTCTGCGACTGGAGCGCATTTCCGTCCTTAACGATTATGTCTTCGAGCGTCTTTAGCTGAACGGCAAGCTCTGCTATCTCCGCCTTTCTCTCAAGGAAGCTGGCTGTCCTATTCTTGTAAGCGCCGCCTGTTATTGCACCTGCGGTGTTGACTATTTCGCCTTCCTTTGTAACAAAGCGGAGGCCCGTTCCCTTCTTCGCAAGTCTAATCGCCGCATCCATATCCTTTGCTACGGCAACTTTTCCGAGAAGGTATTTGTATACATCCTTATACTTATCCTCGCAGCTTATGATATTAACCGCGAGATCTATGAATCCGTCGTCATTCTTTACGGCAGAGATATCCCTATCCTTTCCGCGAATTGTTTCGACGGGGAGGAATGTGACACGACCTGCCTTATTGTCCTTCAGATAGTTTACGCCTCTCTTTGCATCGTCATCCTTTTCGCAGACGATATCCTGGAGATTCTGACCGAGAGCCGTCTCAATTGCAAGTTCATATCCCTTTGGAACAGTGATGAGCTCAGTAACTACGCCGTGGATACCGCCGAGTCCTGCCTTCATAAGAGCACGTACGCCGGCATTATATCCCTCGTAATTGCTCTCCATTTCTTCCATAGTGACTCTTCTGGAACTCAGTTTGCTTACATCCAGTTTGTTTCTCTCAATACCTTCCGTAAGTTCTGAAATCGAAGCCTTTACTTCATTCCAAGAAGATATGGAGTTCTCAATTTCCTTTTCGAGAGAAGCCTTCTTCTCCTCGTGTATTTCTATCTCACTCTTCTTGTCCTTGAGGAGCGCTTCCATTTCGGCACTTGCCTTACCCGCTTCGCCTGCGAGGCTCTCAAGGTCCTCTTTTCTCTTCACAAGCGTATCCGCAAGGTTTTCGACGCCCTTGATTTCACTGTCGCATGCGGTTAGTTCTCTGTTGAGTTCAAAGAGTTTTCTTCTTCCTTCATCTGCCGTTTCCGCGTGCTTTCCCTGCTCTGCGGCAGCCTCGTTATACGCGATAATCTTTTCGCTGAGCACACCTTCTGCATCGGCTATTTCCTTGGAGAGTGAATTCTCTTCTTCGCGGAATTTCGCAAGGCTCTCTTCCTCCTCGGCCATTCTCTTTCTGAGCATGGAAAGGTCTGCCGAAATCATTTCGGTTTCCTTTTCGATACCCGATAATCTTTCCGCGGAAAGTTTGCTAGCACTTGTCATCTCGTTAATTTCCTGAACGAGCGCAAGGATCTTATCTCTGGTCTCAGAAGAAAGCTTCTCGACGAGCTCTCTCTTCTCGGAGAGTTCCCCGAGTCGCGTGAACACTTCCTGGTGTTCTTTTGTGATTGTTTCTATTTCGTTGGAGATACGAACAAGATCGTCTCTATAAATCTTTCCGTTCTCCTCTATCGTGTCTATGTTTTTAAGAATTACGTTAATCTCGAGACCCTCGTAACGTTCCTTGAGCTCAAGGTATTCCTTTGCCTTGATGCTGTCCTCACGAAGGGTTCCGATCCTGCTCTCTATTTCGGTTATGATATCGCTTACTCTGTCGAGATTGGTGCCCGCGGACTCGAGTTTTCGCTCCGCCTCCGCACGCCTATTTTTGTACATTACGATTCCGGCAGCCTCCTCAAAGATTTCTCTTCTGGACTCCGGCTTTGTACTTACGATATCGGCAATCTTTCCCTGTCCGATTATCGAATATCCGTCAACACCGATACCCGTATCCATAATGAGTTCGCGGATATCTCTCAGACGGCATGGATTGTTGTTGATAAGGTATTCGCTTTCGCCCGAGCGATACATGCGTCTTGTGATTGCAACCTCGTTATAATCTATGTCAAGGATGCCGGTAGAGTTATCTATTACAAGAACAACCTCGGCCATACCCCTTGACTTTCTGCTTGCGGTACCGGAGAAGATTACTTCTTCCATCTTTCCGCCACGCAGTGCCTTTGGGCTTTGTTCGCCGAGAACCCATCTTACAGCATCGCTGATATTGCTCTTTCCGCTTCCGTTAGGTCCAACTATACAGGTTATCCCTTCGTGGAAGTCAATCGTTACCGGGTCCGCAAATGATTTGAACCCTTGCATTTCCAATCTCTTAAAGTACATTCTCTATGCCTTTCCTAAAAAACTTTCAGCGGCATTCTGCTCCGCCTCTTTTTTACTCTTACCTATTCCGTATCCTTTTTCTTTTCCATTTATATTCAGATGAACAAAAAACGTTTTGTCGTGATCCGGGCCTTGATCCTCGGTCCTATATTCTATATGCCATCCGTTCTTCTGCGCCATCTCTTGGAGTTTGGTCTTATAGTCTCTGAAGAGTTTTCCCTCTATCGCTTCATCCACGAGCCCGGAAAAAACTCTTTCGACAAAGGCGCGAGCCTCTTCGTAACCACCATCAAGATAGATGGCTCCGATTATCGCCTCAACCACGTCCGCTATCACCGAAGGCTTACTCCTGCCGGAACTTCGTTCTTCGCCCTCTCCGATTCTCAGGAAAGCTCCCACCTCAAGTTCCTGCCCTATGCGATTCAGCGAATCTTCGCATACTATCTGCGCTCTTAGCTTTGTGAGCTCGCCCTCCTTGCTATCGGGAAGCCTCGTATATAATAAGGCTCCCACTATCGCATCAAGCATGGCGTCTCCAATAAACTCAAGCCGCTCATAATCGAGTCTCTCGCCGCTCGGTCGCAAGTCGCCCTTTGAACTGTGAGTCAAAGCTTCTTTCAGAAGCGCATCGTTCAAAAAAGCGTATGAAATTTTTCCTTCTAACTCTTTCTGTCTTTCCGGCATATCTTTTACTCTGAAAGAAGAATCGTTTCTATATCCGTTGTCGAATCCTGAATGATATCGACTACCTTTCCTTCGACATAAGGTATCGCCTTTAGGATTGATGCCTTAACCGCATTCTCGTCTGAGCTTCCGTGCATCTTTAGGAGTGCTCCCTTTACGCCGAGAATCGGCGCGCCACCGTATTCCGTATAGTCAAATTCCTTCTTTACGGCCATAAGCTGTTTACCCGTGAGTACGGCACCAAGCTTTGCAAAGGCACTAGACGTGAAGCACTTCTTGATTTCCTTTAGTATTACAAGTCCCATGCCTTCGGTCGTCTTGAGAATCGCATTTCCCGTGAATCCATCGGTTACGATTACATCACATGCACCGTTTGGAATATCCCTCGCCTCGACGTTTCCTATGAAATTAAGATTGCTCTTTTCAAGGAGTTCGTGCGCAGCCTTTGTCAAAGTGGTCCCTTTGTTTTCCTCAACGCCGTTGTTAACGAGACCTACCGTCGGATTTGTTCTACCGATTACCTTCTCCATATAGACAGCACCCATCGTGGCGAATTCCAAAAGGTTATTTGGCTTGCACTCAGGATTTGCTCCCGCATCCGTCAAAAGAGACGGTTCACTTCCCATAACCGGATATATGGACGCAAGCGTAGGTCTATCTATTCCCTGAATTCTTCCGAGAATAAACAGTCCTCCCGCAAGAAGCGCCCCCGTGCTTCCGGCTGAGATAAAAACATCTCCCTCTCCGTTTTTGACCATATTAAGACCTTTGACAATAGAAGAATCCTTCTTGGTCCTAACCGCCTTTACAGGAGCTTCATTATTCTCTATGCACTCTGTGGCATGTATAACAGAGATATTGTCTCCGGCTTTTGCCTTTTTGAGAAGCTTTGCTATCTTCTGCTCGTCGCCGACTATTATTATCTCCGCATTTGTTTCCTTGGATGCGAGAACGGCGCCCTTTACTATCGATTCAGGTGCGTTGTCCCCACCCATTCCATCAAGGATTATTTTCATATTCTTTACTAAAACCTTTACTTCATACTCTTGATTACTTCATCTATTCTTCTGGCCACCGCTCTGAAGTCCTCCTCGTCGAATCCTCTCGTGGTCATCGGCGCGGTACCTATTCTGACACCACTCGTCTCCTTTGGCGGACGCTTGTCTCCCGGAACCGCATTCTTATTCAGGGTTATTCCAACCTCATCAAGCCTGTCCTGAAGATCCTTTCCTGTAAATGATTCAAATTCCGAAAGATCCAGTAGGAATACATGGTTATCCGTCCCACCGGTAACAACCTTATATCCGAGCTTGATGAATTCATCTGCAAAGGCCTTACAATTCTTTACTACCTTCTGAGCATATTCCTTGAAGGATGGATCAAGAGCCTCCTCCGCACAGATAGCCTTGGCAGCGATGATATGCTCAAGCGGTCCGCCTTGAGCATATGGGAAAACGGCGCTGTCAATCTTCTTTGCTAAATCCTGACGCGCAAAGATGAGTCCGCCTCTCGGTCCTCTAAGCGTCTTATGGGTTGTTGTCGTGATAATGTCCGCGTAGCCAAATGGACTTGGATGAGCGCCACCGGCAACAAGACCCGCGATATGGGCCATATCAACCATGAAATATGCATCAACCGATTTTGCTATCTCGCTGAAGGTGGGAAAATCGATAGTCCTCGCATAGGCAGAAGCGCCCGCGAGAATAAGCTTTGGCTTAAGCTCTTCGGCCTTCTTCCTTACATCGTTCATATCGATAATTCCGTTTTCGTCAACATCATAGAAATGAACATCATAGAGCTTTCCACTGAATGAAACCCTTGAACCGTGAGTTAGATGTCCACCGTTATCGAGGCTCATCGCGAGGATTGTGTCGCCCGGCTCAAGCACAGCCTTATATGCGGCAAAGTTTGCCTGCGATCCGCTATGAGGCTGAACATTTACGTGATAGTCCGTATTGAATACCTCTCTCCACTTATCGCAAGCATATTCCTCTATAGCATCGACATTTACTGTTCCGCCATAATATCTTCCGGTGTTTCCGGATGTTCTTTCGTATGGGTACCCTTCCGCATACTTCCAAGAAAGACAGCTTCCGCAAGCAGCAAGCACGGCCTCGGAGCAATAATTCTCAGACGCTATAAGTTCGATATTGTTTTTCTGTCTGAGATACTCCTTCTCGATCAAACCACCGACAACGGGTGATTTCTCTTTGATAAAACTAAAATTGTCGATGTTGTAGTTGCTGTCGTCTTTTTCGTTTTTGTAGAACATTTCTTTCTCCTTCCGTGATCTACTTGCGTAAAAAGTTGAAATTTATATATCGTATTTCATTATTTCCGGATGACATGTCTTTCCGTACTGCGAACAGTATTTGCACTCAAAGAAGTTTGGCGCTTTATCGGGATCGACTTCTTCAAAATCATTCTTTCTGAAGAATCCCGGAGCTCTGGCAACGAGATAAATCGCGTCTCCACCGAGTTCCTCCACATCCTCTTTGATCTGGTTAAGAAGAATCTCTCCGATACCGGAATCGCGATAGTTCTCATCCACGGCAATACCGTCGATTATGTATTTTCCTTCACGCTCCGCCAGAACAACACCGCCAATCAGATTGTCTTCTTTGTCGGTGAACTTATAGCATCGGATGATATCCGTATCAACTTCTTCGTCGCCATCGAACTCAAGTTGGTTCTCGACAAAGAACTGCACAAGGCGATCGTATTCATCTGTGAGACTAAGTTTTTGATCCATGTCAAACTACTCTTTCTTTGCGCTTCTAAGCGGAGACATTACATTCAGTCTGTTATGAAGAACCGAGAATGAAAGCGGAAGCTTTTCTCCATGTTCACCGTCTATATCTGTCGGCAAATCCTGATCCGACTCCAAAAGCAACTCGTCGGTTTGGAAATGAAGCACGTGGTCGCTCTTTAAATGCTTACCCTGGAGAACCCTCACAAAGAAGCTCGGCATCTCGAGAGTCGGTATTTCTCTAAAGAGCATTACATCCAGCTTACCGTCATTGATATCGGAATCAGGGGAAACGTTCTTGAATCCTCCGGCCGACCTTCCGTTCATAACGACCATGAAGTACATCTTTTCGTTGTATGTCTTTTCCTTTGTCGTGAGACGCACCTTTACGGGTTTTAGCGTCGTAAACTCTGAAAGGCCTGTCAAATAATACGCAAGAACCCCCAGTGTATTCTTGAGCGTCGGATCGGTCTTCTGGCTGACGTCCACAACCTGACCGATTGCGGCAACGTTTATGAAGTATCTGCCGTTTGCCACGCCGACGTCGGCAGGAATCATATATGAACCCGCCGCAACTTCTATCATCTTCTCGATATCGGTCGGAATCCCAAAATAGTAAGCAAAGTCATTTGCCGTTCCTGCGGGAAGTATTCCCAGCGGAAGATCAATGCCGTTTTTAATCATAGCGTTGACGCAGAAGTTGATCGTTCCGTCTCCGCCCGCGGCAAGAATTTGGCAATACTCATCCTTATAGGTTTCCTTGTTGAGATCGGCAAGATAATCGTAGATGCCGGTTTCACCATATGATCTTATAGGCACTACGATTTTGTTGTCCTTTTGATAGCGCGCCAAAATATCGTCGAGATGATTCTTAAAAAGCCCGTTACCCGCCGTCGGATTATAAAACAGTATTACCTTTTTTACTTTTTCCGCCTTGTCTCCAGCCATGCTATTTTCCTATCTTCTCCGAAATTACAACTAGTCTGTCTTTTACTTTAGCGAGCATTTCTTTATACTCTTCGAGCTTAGCCCTTTCCTCGTCGATAATCTTCTGTGGAGCCTTGCTTACAAAGCCTTCGTTTGAGAGCTTTCCTTCTCCGCGTTTTACTTCATCCAAAAGGCGCTTCTCTTCTTTGGTCAGTCTCTCATATTCCGCATCAAAGTCGATAAGATCTTCCATCGGAACATAGATTTCTGCGCCCGAGATTACTGCTGTCATTGCATCCTTTGGCGCATCCTTCTTGTCGCTGCAATAGGATATGCCGATAAGGTTTCCTATATCCACAATATGGTTTTCTATATTCGCTATTGAAGCCTGCTTGTCTGCATCCGCAACGATAACTACATCGAGTTTCTTGCTCGGGGCGCATTCGGATTCAACGCGCATTTCCCTTATTGCCTTGATGGCTTCCATCGCAAATTCTATTTCCGCGCTTTCCTTTTCAAAGCTTATGCCCTCCGGAACGCGAGGCCACTCTGAATTTATCAGGAAGGTATCGCAGCTCGGCATGAAGCCCCAGATTTCTTCCGTGATAAACGGCATGAACGGATGGAGGAGCTTGAGCGCCGACTTGAGTACATATACGAGTACTCCTCTCGCAACCTTTTTGTCGGCTTCGTCTTCACTCCATAGTCTCTTCTTTACGAGCTCGATATACCAATCGCAGAATTCGTTCCAGATGAGGTCATATACCTTCTGTCCCGCAAGCGCAAGGTCAAATCTTTCCATGGCTTTGTTGACATAGTCAATGCTCTCCCAGAGACGCTCGATTATCCATTTATCCTCTTCCCTCAGGTTTGCTGAAAGGATTTCGGATTCATCGGTTATATCCAGGAACTCACCGTCCTCGCCTTTGATGTTCATGATAACGAAGCGAGATGCGTTCCAAAGTTTGTTTGCAAAGTTTCTTGCCGCCTCGATTTTTTCCGTGGTATAACGCATATCATTACCCGGAGTGATTCCCGTCGAAAGCATAAACCTAAGCGCATCAGCACCGTACTGCTCGATAACCTCGAGAGGATCGATTCCGTTGTTGAGAGATTTACTCATCTTTCTTCCGAGATGATCTCTTACGAGTCCGTGATAATAAACGTATTTGAAAGGAGACTCTCCTGTACACTCGATTCCCGCAAATACCATTCTGACTACCCAGAAGAAAATAATATCGTATCCGGTTACCAGAACGCTCGTCGGATAGAAGTATTTAAGGTCCTCTGTTTCCTCCGGCCACCCCATTGTCGAGAAAGGCCAAAGCGCTGAGCTAAACCACGTATCGAGAACATCCTCGTCCTGATTCAGATTCTTGCTTCCGCATTTCGGGCATGTATCGGGGTCTTCCTCTGAGCAAATCATCTCGCCGCAATCCTGACAGTACCAAACAGGGATTCTATGTCCCCACCAAAGCTGTCTGGAGATACACCAATCCTTTATATCTTCGAGCCAGTGATAATAAACCTTGTCAAATCTCTCAGGAACAAAAATTGTTTCACCGGATTTGACGGTCTCTATCGCAGGCTTTGCGAGTTCTTCCATCTTTACGAACCACTGGTCCGAAAGCATCGGTTCAATTACGGAATGACAGCGATAGCATTCGCCCACAGGAATCGTCATATCCTCTGTCTTAACGAGAAAGCCCGCTTCTTCAAGGTCCGCTACCCATGCCTTACGGCATTCGTATCTATCCATTCCGGAATACTTTCCGGCGAGGTCATTCATCGTTGCATCGGGATTGATGCAGGAAAGGCTTTCGAGCCCTGCTCTCTGTCCTACCTCAAAGTCGTTCGGATCGTGAGCGGGGGTTATCTTAACGGCACCGGTTCCCTTTTCCGGATCCGGGTATTCATCCGCGATAATTGGAATCTCTCTTCCCACTATCGGAAGAATTACCTTTGTTCCGATGAGATTCTTATATCTCTCGTCGGAAGGATGTACCGCTATCGCAACATCTCCGAACATTGTCTCAGGTCTCGAGGTCGCAACAACCATATCCTCTCCGCCTTCCGCGACGGCAGGATATCTGAAGTACCAATACTTACCCTGTTTGTCCTCGTGCTCTACTTCCGCATCGGAAAGAGATGTTCCGCAGGTCGGACACCAGTTGATAAGTCGGTTGCCTCTGTAGATGAGACCTTTGTTATATAGCTCAACAAAGAAATGTCTGACGGCCTTGTTACAGCCCTCGTCCATAGTAAATCTTTCTCTCGACCAATCGCAGGAGTCACCGAGCTTGCGGCATTGCTTTGTTATTCTTCCGCCGTACTCCTTCTTCCAATCCCAAACTCGCTCGAGGAATTTTTCTCTTCCGAGGTCGTCCTTCTCTATTCCTTCGCTTCTAAGTTGCTCAACGACCTTTACTTCGGTGGCAATACTGGCGTGGTCGGATCCCGGAAGCCAAAGGGTGGCATATCCGTTTAATCTCTTCCACCTTGTAAGCACATCCTGGAGGGTATGATCAAGGGCGTGTCCCATATGAAGCTGCCCTGTAATATTTGGTGGCGGCATCATAATGGTGAAGGGTTCCTTTTCCGGATCTCTTTCTGCTTTAAAGGCACCTTCCTTTTCCCACATTTCGTATATACGATCTTCAAATTCTTTTGGGTTATAAGTTTTCGCCAAATTCTGTTCCATCATGTTTTTCCTCGCACATTAACTTGTATTTTATGAGGGTATTTCCCTCTGAAAAATGACATAGATATACAGATACTATAATAGCCTAATTTTCCCTTAATTTCAAGTAAAAGCACCCCTGCTTTTCCTTGACATGACCCGCCATAAAGGTTAAGATTTATATAGCGTTTTCAATGGTCAACGCGTTATTTTACGTAGGCATAAATGCCTGAAAATTCACATAATGAGGTACTGAATATGAAACACGAATTCCCTGTTACTCTCACGACCAATCCGGGCACCAAACCTGAGTCCAAAGGCCTTAGATTTGGTACCGTATTCACAGACCACATGTTCGTGATGGAGTATAACGAAGAAAAGGGTTGGCACGACGGAAGAATCGTCCCCTACGGCCCTATTGAGCTTGATCCCGCGGCCTGCTGCCTGCACTATGGTCAGGAGATGTTTGAAGGCCTTAAAGCTTATAAGACAGCCGATGGAAGAGTTCAGCTTTTCCGTCCTTATATGAATGCAAAGAGAACAAACAGAACCAACGACAGGCTCTGCATTCCGGAAATCGACGAGGACCTCTTTGTCGATGCCATCAAGGCTCTCGTAAAGGTCGAGCAGGATTGGATTCCCAGCGGCGAAGGCACTTCCCTTTATATCAGACCGTTTATCTTTGCGACCGAGCCTTTCCTAGGCGTAAGAAGAGCGACAGAATATAAATTCATGATTATTCTCTCGCCTGTAGGCCCCTACTTTGTCAACGGACTCCAGCCGACAAAGATGTATGTTGAGGACGTATATACCAGAGCGGCAAAGGGCGGCACCGGCGAAGCAAAATGCGCAGGAAACTACGGCGGAAGCCTTAAGGCTCAGGAAATTGCCCATGAGAAAGGTTTTGAACAGATTCTCTGGCTCGATGCAAAGGAGCATAAATACATCGAAGAAATCGGATCCGCAAACGCATTCTTTGTTATCGGAGACGAAGTTGTAACAAGCCCGCTTAACGGTTCCATCCTTCCGGGAATCACGAGAGATTCCATAATCGCACTCTGCAAGGAAAAAGGAATCAAGGTAAGCGAAAGACAGATTTCAATCGACGACCTCGAAGCCGCTTACAGAAACGGCGAACTCAAGGAAATGTTCGCTTCCGGAACGGCAGCAATCGTTTCACCTGTAGGAGAGCTCCTCTATAAGGGCGAAAAGATGGTTATCAACAACAACGAAATCGGCCCTGTTGCGCAAGAAATGTACAATACCATTTACGGAATTCAGACCGGCAAGATCGAAGATTTCATGAACTGGACAGTACCTGTAGAATAGAGTTTTTTAAAGCAAAAGAGTCGCTCTCGCGAGCGACTCTTTTTTATTCTTACACTTTCTTTTTAGTATTTTATAACTCATTTTAGAATTTCATTACCGCACCTTTGCTTGCAGGCCCGACGAGCTCCATATATTTTCCGAGCCAGCCTTTACGCCTTTCTCTCTCGGGCTGAACAAAGGATTTTCGTCTAGACTCCATCTCATCATCGCTTATCAAAAGATTGATGCTGTGATTCGGGATATCGATTTCAATCATATCGCCTTCTTCTATCAGTGCTATTTCGCCACCCTGTGCGGCCTCCGGAGAAACATGTCCTATCGATGCGCCTCGGCTTGCGCCGCTGAATCTTCCGTCCGTTATGAGTGCCACTGACTTATCGAGCCCCATACCGGCAAGCGCACTCGTCGGATTGAGCATCTCTCTCATTCCCGGACCGCCCTTTGGCCCCTCGTATCTTATAACAACTACATCTCCTGCTTTGATTTTTCCGTCATAGATTGCGGCAATCGCATCGTCCTCGCTGTCAAACACCTTTGCGGGACCGCTGTGCGAAAGCATTTCCTCCGCCACCGCGCTCCTCTTAACTACGCAACCTTCACGAGCGATATTTCCAAAGAGCGCAGCGAGTCCTCCGGTTTCGCTATACGGTTCATCGATAGACTTTATGGCATTATTGTCCTTTATAAACTTTCCGTCTATGTTCTCGCCGACCGTCTTTCCATTGACCGTGAACAGAGAGGTGTCGATAAGCCCCTTCTTATTGAGCTCAGCCATAACCGCAGGCAGTCCCCCCGCTCTATCGAGATCGTGCATATGCGTGGATCCCGCAGGCGCAAGATGACATAGGTTAGGAGTCTTCTCGCTTACCTCATTGAACAAATTCAAATCGATGGGAATATCCGCCTCGTTTGCAATTGCGAGAAGATGAAGAACCGTATTGGTGGAACATCCGAGTGCCATATCGCAGGCCAAGGCATTTCTGACAGACTTCTCGGTTATGATGTCCTTCGGCTTTATATCCTTTGCCACCAGATTCATGACAGCCATGCCCGCTTCCTTTGCAAGCATCACTCTCTTTCCCACGATTGCAGGTATTGTGCCGTTTCCCGGAAGTGCAATTCCTATAGCCTCACAAAGGCAGTTCATGGAATTCGCGGTATACATTCCTGAGCACGATCCACAGCCCGGACATACGTTTTCTTCGCACTCTCTCAATCCTTCATCGTCGATGATGCCGGCTTTTCTTGCACCCACTGCTTCAAAGATTTTTGAAAGCGAAACCTCTTCGCCGTCAACCACACCGCTCATCATAGGACCGCCCGAGCAAACGACCGTAGGAATATTCACCCTGAGAGCACCCATAAGCATTCCGGGAACAATCTTATCGCAGTTGGGAACGAGGACGAGCCCGTCAAACTGATGCGCGAGAGCCATAGTCTCGACGCTGTCTGCAATTAGTTCTCTGCTCGGAAGAGAATATTTCATCCCTTCGTGCCCCATGGCAATGCCGTCGCAGACACCGATAGCGGGAACCATAATAGGAGTTCCTCCTGCCATTCTCACCCCTGCCTTTACGGCATCGGCAATCTTGTCGAGATGCATATGCCCCGGAACTATTTCACTATGAGCAGAAACAACTCCTATGAGAGGCCTCTCGAGTTCTTCCTTGGTGAATCCCATTGCATAAAAGAGACTCCTCATCGGTGCGCGTTCTATACCCTTTGTTACATTGTCACTTATCTTACTCATAATATCTAAAACACACTTTACTTATCCTGGAGCCAGCTCATCATCGATCTGAGTTCAGCACCGGTCTTGCAGAGCTGATGGTCGGCTTCTTTCGCGCGGCATGCAAGGAATTCAGCCTTGCCGTTCTCATTGAATTCCTTTATGAATTCATTGGCAAAGGAACCGTCCTGAACCTCAGAGAGCATCTTCTTCATCGCTTTTCTAGTATCGTCTGTTATGATTTTCTTTCCGCATTTATAGTCGCCGTATTCGGCAGTATTGGATACGGAATATCTCATAAACTCAAATCCGCCCGAATTGATAAGGTCTACTATGAGTTTCATCTCGTGGATACATTCAAAATACGCCATCTCAGGTTCGTATCCCGCTTCTACCAGGGTTTCAAATCCCGCCTTCATGAGTTCGGTAACGCCTCCGCATAGAACAGCCTGCTCGCCAAAGAGATCCGTCTCCGTCTCTTCCCTGAACGTTGTCTCGAGAATTCCTGCGCGGCCAGCACCTATTCCCGATGCATAGGCAAGGGCATAATCCTTTGCCTTTCCCGATGCGTCCTGATAAACAGCTATCAAAGAAGGAACACCCCTTCCCTCGAGATATTGACTTCTTACCGTATGTCCCGGACCTTTAGGCGCAACCATGATTACGTCTATATCTTCCTTTGGAACAATCTGCTTAAAATGAATATTGAATCCATGGGCGAACATAAGGACATTGCCCGGTTTGATATGGGGCTCAATCTTCTCTTTATATAATTTCGCCTGGAATTCATCCGGTGCAAGAATCATTACGATATCGCCCGCCTCGGCAGCATCTTCAACCTCCATGACCTTGAGTCCCGCAGCCTCTGCTTTTGCAACGCTTTCGGATCCCGCCCTAAGTCCGACGACAACGTTTACTCCGCTGTCGTTAAGGTTAAGCGCATGCGCATGTCCTTGACTTCCAAAACCAATTATCGCAACGGTCTTTCCATCAAACATTCCTAGATCACAATCTTTGTCGTAGTACTTCTTAATCATCCTCGCATTCTCCTTTTTCACTCTTTTCAATTCCCGTTACGCCGGTTCTGCATACTTCCGTAACATCAAAGTCTTCTAACATTTTCAGGAAGGCATTTAGTTTCTCCGGAGTACCCGTAAGTTCAATTATCATGCTTTCCTTGTGAAGAGCTACTATCTTGGCCCTATAAATATCTACAATTTCTTTTACCCTCGTCCTATCTCCGTTCGGTGTACTCACTCGGAGAAGCAAAAGCTCTCTGTAAAAGCTATTATCTTTGTCCATGAGCATTACGCTCTCTACCACTTCGAGTTTTTCGGTCTGAGTAATAATCTGCTGCATGGATTTTTCATTCGCCGTAAAGGCGATGGTAATTCGCGAAAGATCCGGATTGTTCGTAGGCGAAACCGTAAGAGAGTCAATATTAAAACCGCGTCTTCCGTAGAGGCTTATAACCCTCGTAAGAACGTTGGCTCTGTTTTGTACCAGAACACTTATTATTTCCTGTCGCATTGGTCTATACATATCTATCTCCTATTACAAAATCATATCGCTAATCGTTCCGCCGCCCGGAATCATAGGCAGAACTTTCTCTTCTCTGTCGACGACGCACTCAATCCAAGCCGCTTTTTTAGAACGTATCGCCTTCCTTAGCGCATCTCTAAACTCTTCACCGGTAGTTGCTCTATATCCCGAAAGACCAAAGCCTTCAGCTACCTTCGCATAATCCGTCTTTCTTTCAAGGACTGTACTCGAATACCTCTTGTCGTAGAAGAACGTCTGCCACTGGTATACCATTCCGAGAACATTGTTGTTAATTATTACGGTTATTATCGGCAAATCATTTGATGCAACCGTACACGCCTCATTCATATTCATGTGGAACGATCCGTCACCCGTTATATGAACAACTCTCGCCTTTGGTTTTCCGAACTGCGCGCCGATTGCTGCGCCGTATCCGTATCCCATCGTTCCGAGACCGCCGCTCGAAATAAACTTTCGGGCCTTGTCGTGTTGCAGATATTGAGCTGCCCACATCTGATGCTGACCTACGTCCGTTGTATAAATAGTCTCACTGCCGGCTTCCTCGTTAAGAATATTCATAATCTCAGAAGGATGAAGTGATTTGGATTTAAGCTCATGCACCCTGTCCTTTGCCTTCCAAGAATCGATTTTCTTCTTCCATTCTTTTCTGGTCTTTTTCTTGACCGCGTCGGTGAGTTCTTTCAGAAAATCTTTTACGTCGCCTACGCATGCCACATCGACCATTACGTTCTTGTTAAGCTCCGCGATGTCTATATCGACCTGAACGAGTTTGGCGCGCCTTGCAAATTTATTCGGATTAAGCGCAACTCTGTCGCTGAATCTGGCACCGAGCGCAAGAATCAAATCCGCCTGATCTACCGCCCTGTTTGCAGAAACAAATCCGTGCATTCCGGCCATTCCGAGATCGTGTTCGTCCTTACCGATTACGCCGGAAGCCATAAGCGTATGTATAAGCGGAACATCCGCCTTGTTTACAAATTCGCAAAGCTCTTTGCAAGCGTTGGAAGAAATCAATCCTCCGCCCGCATAGATTAGCGGTCTTTCGCTTTCGTTAACCATCTCTGCGATAAGCGCGATCTGCTTACCGTCGATTTTCTCACTCTTCCCGATCGGCAGAGGTTTTGCCTTCTTGTATTCTGTCGTCGCTGCGGTTACATCCTTTGTTATGTCCACGAGGACAGGACCTTTTCTTCCCTCGGCCGCAATCTTAAACGCAGACCTCAGGGTATCCGCAAGCTCATCGATATCGTTAACAAAGTAATTATGCTTGGTAATTGGCATTGTCACACCGACGATACTGATTTCCTGAAAAGCATCACGTCCGATCATGGAGTCAGGCACGTTGACGCAAATCGCAACCACGGGGATACTGTCCATCCATGCCGTAGCAAGGCCGGTAACGAGGTTTGTCGCTCCCGGACCGCTTGTGGACATGACGACGCCCGTCTTACCTGTCGCTCTCGCAAAGCCGTCCGCAGCATGCGCCGCGCCCTGCTCGTGAGCAGTAATTATATGCCTTATCTTGTCCCTATATCTATATAGTTCGTCGTAGAGGTTAAGTGCAGCTCCGCCGGGGTAGCCAAATACAGTATCTACACCCTGTTCAAGCAAAACTTCCGCTACTATTTGTGATCCCGTTAGTTTCATAGTTTTTCCGTTCTCGCCCATCTTTGTTCTTATTATAAAAGCTCCCTTTGGGAGCAAATGCATAGGTCTATTATATATTGGTGTATACTTTTGTCAACAACTTTTTTGTTGTTTTTAACAAAGAATTGTGTATAAAATTTTTGAAAATTAACAAAAAATTCTTGACAATATCGATTTAACAAGTTAAATTGGTGGAGTATATATTTTGACAAGAAGGAGTGCTAGAAAATGCAGAATTGCGCCAAATATAGGCCGGGATACTTCAATCCGCCAAGTTGCGATATGAAGTGGACCAAGAAGGATCATATAGACAAGGCACCTATCTGGTGCAGCGTTGACCTTAGAGACGGAAACCAAGCTCTTATAGTTCCAATGACTTTGGAAGAAAAGCTGGACTTTTTTAAGGTTCTTTGCGATATCGGTTTCAAGGAAATAGAAATCGGCTTCCCTGCCGCTTCCGAAACCGAATACGAGTTTTTGCGTACTCTGATAGAAAAAAACCTGATACCCGACGACGTCACCGTTCAGGTTCTGACTCAGTCGCGCGACCATATCATAAAGCAGACCTTTGATGCCCTTGCGGGCGTAAAGAAAGCGATTGTTCATCTCTATAATTCGACCTCCTTTGCTCAGCGTGAGCAGGTTTTTAAGGCTGAAAAAGATGAAATCAAAGCAATAGCCATAGATGGTGCCAAACAACTCAAGGAATTTGAATCCATGTATCCCGACTCAGAATTCACATTCGAGTACTCTCCCGAGAGTTTTACTGGAACGGAGCCGGAATTTGCACTCGAGGTATGTAACGCCGTAATCGATATACTCGAGCCTACCGAAGATCATAAGATGATTATCAACCTTCCGGCAACCGTTGAGATGTCAATGCCACATGTATTCGCAAATCAAATCGAATATATGAGCGACAATTTACATAGAAGAGAAAGTGTTGTTTTATCCATACATCCTCATAACGACAGAGGAACAGGCGTGGCCGATGCGGAGCTTGCGCTCCTCGCCGGCGGAGATAGAGTCGAGGGTACCCTGTTTGGAAACGGCGAAAGAACAGGAAACGTAGACATAGTAACCCTTGCCATGAATATGTTTACACACGGAATCGATCCGTGCCTCGACTTCTCCAATATGCCTGAAATCGTAGATGCCTACGAAAGAAATACCCGCATGCAGGTAAACCCAAGGCAGCCGTATAGCGGAGAGCTCGTGTTTGCAGCCTTCTCCGGCTCACACCAGGATGCCATCGCAAAGGGTATGAAGTGGCGCGAGGACATGGCGCCAAACTCCTGGAGCGTCCCCTATCTTCCAATAGATCCACACGACGTCGGAAGAGAATACGATGGAGACGTAATCAGAATCAACAGCCAGTCCGGCAAGGGCGGCGTTGCCTATATACTCGAGCAGAACTTCGGTTTCATAATACCGCGCGATATGCGTGCGGAAATCGGATATCTCATGAAAGATGTTTCCGACAAGAACCACGAGGAACTTACTCCGAGCGCCATCTTTGATGTATTCGAAAAAGAATATATCAACGACTTCGATATTATCGATATAACAGACGCGGTGTTCAGCCACCTCTCCTCCACCAAGGAAGAGGATAATCCGTACAGCGTAGTTATTCGAGTGATAATAGATGGCAATGAATATAATCTCGAGGGCGAAGGAAATGGTCGTTTGGATGCTGTAAGCAACGCGCTCAGGAAAACCAAATACCATTTTGACTATCAGTTTGTGACCTATTCGGAAAACGCCATAAGCCAAGACTCCAATTCCAAGGCTGCAGCATATGTATGCATATCCGATAAAACGGGCAAAAAGTATTGGGGTGTCGGAACCCATGCCGATATCATTCTCGCTTCCGTCAACGCACTTGTAAGCGCAATAAATAGGATGAACAAGAAAATTCACTTTGTTAAATAGCACCTTGCGAGTATAATTATATTAGGATAACGAGTATTTAAGATTGGAGAACTTGCAATGGGAATGACTATGACACAAAAGATTCTTGCGGACCACGCCGGCCTCGAATCCGTTTCGGCCGGCGAACTTATTAACGCCAAGCTTGACATGGTTTTGGCGAACGATATAACCGGTCCGGTTTCCATAAATGAATTCGAAGAAAACGGTTTCTCTGAAGTCTTCGACAGGAGCAAAATTGCTCTCGTCATGGACCATTTCGTACCAAACAAAGATATCAAGAGCGCAGAACAATGCAAGCAGTGCAGAACCTTTGCAAAAAAATACGATATCAATAATTTCTACGATGTCGGTGAGATGGGAATTGAGCATGCCCTTCTTCCGGAAAAAGGCCTCGTGGCACCGGGAGAAGCAATAATTGGAGCAGACTCCCATACCTGCACATACGGAGCACTCGGAGCCTTCTCTACGGGAGTCGGTTCAACCGACGTGGCTGCGGCCTTTGCTACGGGAGAAGCATGGTTTAAGGTTCCTTCAGCAATCAAATTCCACCTTCGCGGCGAACTCTCACCCTACGTAAGCGGAAAGGATGTAATCCTTCACATTATCGGTATGATAGGCGTCGATGGCGCCCTGTATAAATCAATGGAGTTTACGGGACCCGGAGTCGCCTCACTCTCAATCGACGACAGACTTACAATAGCAAATATGGCTATCGAAGCCGGCGCAAAGAACGGCATCTTCCCCGTCGACGACGTAACAAAGAAATATCTAAAGAATCGCCTTAACCGCGATTACAAAATATATGAAGCAGACGACGACGCGAACTATGACGCAATATACGACATAGATTTATCGGATATAGTTCCAACCGTCGCCTTCCCTCATCTTCCGGAAAACACAAAGACGTTTTCGGATATCCCCGAGATAGAAATCGACCAGGTAGTAATCGGCTCCTGCACAAACGGAAGATTCAGCGATATGAAAGCGGCCTGGGAAATAATCAAGGGACGCCACGTAGCAAAAGGCGTGCGAGCAATAGTTATACCCGCCACCATGCAGGTATATAAAGAATGTATGCAAAAAGGTTATATAGAAGACTTTATCGATGCGGGATTCATCGTATCCACCCCAACATGCGGCCCCTGCCTCGGCGGTTATATGGGAATTCTCGCTTCGGGCGAGCGTTGCGTATCGACGACCAATAGAAATTTTGTCGGACGCATGGGTCATACGGAATCCGAGGTTTATCTCGCAAGTCCTGCCGTAGCTGCAGCTTCTGCACTTACCGGTAAGATTTCAGATCCAAGAATCGTCGACAGCAAGGCAGAGGTAAAGGCTGAGAAGAAGGCAGAAAAGAAACTCGGCAAGGCAGAAAAACTAGCCGGCAAAGCGGAAAGAGCAGCCGCAAAGGCCGAGCTTGCCGCCGAAAAAGCAAAGACTAAAGAAAGCAAGAGCAAGGCAAGGAAGCCAAAAGCTACAAAGAAAGAAAAAAAGACTAAAAAATAACGAGTTCAGGAGATCTATATGGACGCAAAAGGAAAAGTTTTTAAATTTGGAGACAATATAGATACCGATGTCATTATCCCTGCCCGCTATCTGAACTCCCAGGATCCGGCGGAGCTTGCTCTTCACTGCATGGAGGATATAGACAAAGGGTTTTCAAAAAAGGTCAAGGCCGGCGACATCATGGTTGCGGGAGAAAACTTTGGTTGCGGAAGCTCCAGGGAGCACGCACCCATTGCGCTCAAAGCCTCAGGTATCAGCTGCGTTATAGCAAAATCCTTTGCTCGAATCTTTTATAGGAATTCCATCAATATCGGTTTTCCGATTCTTGAATGTCCCGAGGCTGTCGATGCAATTAACGAAGGCGATGCCGTCGAAATCGACTTTTCTTCCGGCATCATAAAAAATGCTCGAACAAAGGAAAAATTTCAAGCTTCACCCTTCCCTGATTTCATCAAAAACATCATGGAAAGCGGCGGGTTAATTAAAAGTATACGAGGTTAATATGAAGTATAATATCACCGTCATCCCAGGAGACGGCATCGGACCCGAAGTGGTCTCAGAAGGAATAAAGGTATTAAAAAGCGTGGCCGAAAAATTCGGTCACGACTTTGTATTCACGGAGGTACCTGCGGGAGGTGCCGCAATCGATTTAACGGGTGAATGCCTCCCCCAGTCCACTGTGGAAGTTTGCAAGAACAGCGACGCAGTAATTCTAGGCGCTGTTGGCGGACCGAAATGGGATGGCGAGCCCGGAGAAAATCGTCCCGAGAAAGCGCTCCTCGGACTTAGAAAGGCTCTTGGTCTATATGCAAATCTTAGGCCCGCGGTAGTCTTCCCTCAGCTTGCCGACGCTTCACCGCTTAAGAAGGAAATCATCTCCGGCGGCCTAGATATCCTAATCGTGAGAGAGCTCACGGGCGGAATATATTTTGGTGAACATAAGTCTATAGAAGAAGATGGCATAAGAGCCGCATACGACGTCGAATACTATTCCGAGCCTGAGATTGAGCGCATTGCCATAAGCGCCTTTGACCTCGCCATGAAGAGAAACAAAAGCGTAACCAGCGTGGATAAATCCAATGTGCTTGAGAGTTCAAGGCTTTGGCGCGAAGTCATAGGTCGCGTTTCAAAGGACTATCCCGATGTTTCACTCAACCATATGTATGTGGACAATGCCGCAATGCAGCTCGTAAGAAATCCTTCGCAGTTCGACGTAATCCTCACCAGCAATATGTTTGGAGATATTCTTTCAGACGAAGCGAGCCAAATCACAGGCTCTATCGGGATGCTTCCGTCGGCCAGTTTGGCTGAAGGAAACTTTGGAATGTATGAGCCCGTCCACGGTTCCGCTCCGGATATTGCAGGAACGGGAAAAGCAAATCCTATTGCCACAATACTTTCATGCGCAATGATGCTTAGATATACTTTGAATCTGCCGGAGGAAGCCGACGCAATAGAAAAAGCCGTGGCTAACTTCCTGGATTCCGGAGTCCGCACGGCTGATATAGCTTCTATCGGTCAGGAGGCCGTAAGCACAGAGGTATGCGGAACAGCCATAGCCAACCTAATCTAATAATTCTATTTATCTTCAATGTTTTTAAGGAACGTGCGGCGATGTATCGGAGTAAGCCCACGTTCTTTTATTCCTGCGTAATGCGCGGCAGTTCCATAACCCTTATTGCTTGCGAAATCGTAGCCGGGGTATATGTCGGCGTACTCACGCATCATTCTGTCTCTCTTGACCTTTGCGAGTATCGATGCTGCGGCTATCGAAATGCTGTTCGCGTCGCCTTTGATCATTGAAATCTGTTTTGTCTCAATGCCGGGTATTGTAACTGCATCTACGAGAACCAAATCGATTCTTTCTCCCTTGCCGTTCTTTATGAGCGATTCCTCCGCTGCTTGAACTGCTTGCTTCATAGCCAGCTTCGTTGCCTCAAGGATATTCACTTTATCAATAACATTGTTATCGCAGAGACCAAAGCCATAGCAGATGGCGTTCTCCATGATTTCTGAATAGAGTTCTTCACGTTTCTTTTCGCTGAGTTTCTTGGAGTCGTCGATACCAAGCCCTTCGTAATCCTCCGGAAGAATAACGCATGCCGTAACAACAGGACCCGCAAGTGGTCCTCTTCCTACTTCGTCTACACCCGCTATAATTCTGTGCCCCGCTTCTCGATACTCGTTTTCGAAACCGCGGAGCGCCTTTGCCCTATCCTTTAGTTTTTGGAGGCGTTCTTCCTTTGTCATTGGATTTCCTCTGCTTTCTCTAGCGTTATATTTCCTATTTTTCCGCTTCTGAATTCGTCGAGGACAGTACGTGCGCAGCGCTCATAGTCGATGCGCCCTCCACCGAGAATAAAACCTCTCTTCTTGGCGATGAGTTCCATACCTTCGAGTGCTTCTTCGGGAAGCTCTTCTATTTTGTATCTCGCTTTCAATGCCTCCGGATACTCTTCCATTAACCGCCCTATCAAAGAAAGCGCAAGGGATTCTGTATCAAGAATCTCATCTTTTATTGAGCCACAATATGCCAATGCAAGCGCTACGCTTTGATCCTCAAACTTTGGCCATAGGATTCCCGGTGTATCAAGGAGCTGCATTCCGTTGGTCATGGTAAGCCATTGCTTGCCCTTGGTTACGCCCGGGCGGTCGCCTGTCTGAGTCGCCTTTCTTCCCGTAAGTCTGTTTATAAGCGAAGATTTCCCAACGTTTGGAACGCCGACTATCATAAGTCTAATATTTTTCTTTCTCTCGCGGTCTTGGTTTATCTTGTCTTGATAACTCCCAAGTATGGACAGTAATTCCTTGATGCCTGTGCCATGAAGGCTGTCCACCGACATAACATTTACAATGCTCTCGTCCGAGGACTTCTTGAGACTCGCCTTCCATGCTTTGTTCTGTTCGGAGTCCGCGAGATCGCTTTTGTTCAATAGAATAACCCTGGGCTTGTTCTGAACGAGCTCATCTATGATTGGATTTCTGCTGGAGACGGGAATTCTGGCATCTACCACCTCGATTACCACGTCAACCATCTTTAGATTTTCGCTTATCAGTTCCCTGGTCTTCTTCATATGACCGGGATACCAGTTGATGTTTTCTATACTCATATCTGTCCTTATGACTATTTCTTCGCCGGCCCGGCTTCTCACGTAGAATTATCTAAATTATTGTAGCACAACGGAGGCATATTACGCAAAAGTATTACGACCTCCTATACCGGCGTTGCATAAAAAAAGAGAACCCTTGCGGGTTCTCATGTAAGAGCATTATTCTTCTGTCTTTTCTTCCACTGCTTCTTCTACTGCCTCAGTTGCTTCTTCAACAACTTCTTCAGCTGCTTCTACGGTTTCCACCGCTTCTTCAGCCGCAGCCTCGGCAGCTTCTTCTGTATTTGCTACAACAGCTTCTTCTACCAATTCTTCGGTAACTTCGGAAGCGTCAGCAATTACGTTCTTTACAGAAGCTCCGTCCTTAATCTTAATCTTGGCAGCCTTACCTGTTCTCTCACGCATGTAGTTGAGCTTAGCACGTCTTACATCGCCGTGTCTGATAACCTCAATCTTTTCAATCCATGGTGAGTGGAGCGGGAATGTCTTTTCAACGCCTACTCCGGAAGACATCTTTCTTACGGTAAATGTCTCTGCGATACCGCCGTTCTGTCTCTTAAGCACAAAGCCTTCGAAGACCTGGACTCTTTCTCTGTTTCCTTCTTTAATTCTAATGTGGACCTTAACCTGGTCGCCAACATTGAACGCAGGGATGTTGCTCTTCATATAATCTTTTGCAACAGCATCAAGAATGTTCATCTTTATGTTCCTCCTTCCCTCCAAGGTGTTCGTGCTATCCACCGCAGAGGACCACCCGTAGTAACCTACGTATTTTAACACGTCCAAAACCTCTTTGCAAGTCCATTTTATTCCCTTTGCTATACGGATTTCAG
The DNA here is from genome assembly GCA_902776725.1 of uncultured Eubacteriales bacterium. GTDB lineage: Bacteria > Bacillota > Clostridia > Peptostreptococcales > Anaerovoracaceae > Eubacterium_B. Next base: position 64,232 of record CACYQX010000016.1, read on the forward strand.
GATCATT
>CACYQX010000017.1 GCA_902776725.1 uncultured Eubacteriales bacterium
AGAAGACTTCCGCGCCTCCATCGGCATCGACTTTGGTCAGATAAACCTCATCGCAATAAGGCAACATTTGACGATAGATGGAAGCGCCCCCGATAACAAAAACGTCGTCACGCCCCAACTGGTTTTTGATTTCTGCCTTGAAATCGTCCATCGTATGGACGTTGATGACGCCTTCATAATTGTGGGTCGGGTCTTGAGAAAGAACGACGTTTGTCCGATTTTTCAACGGCTTAGAGCCAGGAAAGGAAAGCAACGTGTTTTCTCCCATCACAACGGTGTGGCCTTTGGTGGTCTCACGGAAAAATTTCATATCTAATGGCAAATCGAAAAGGAGACCGTTCTTTTTCCCGATGCCAAAATGTTGATCACAATTAAGGATTGCCCTGAGTTTCATTTTAGATTGCCACCGGAATTTTCTTGCCGAGTTTTTCGAATTCATAATCAACGAGTTCAAAAGAATCGACCGTGAAGTCATAAAAATTGGTGATGGAAGGATCGACTTTGAGCTTTGGCGCCGGATGTTGAGGCTTGGCCATGACTTCCTTCACCAAATCGATATGCCGATCATAAAGATGAGCGTCGGCGATGACATGGACCAAGGTTCCTGGCTTTAACCCAGAGACTTGGGCAAACATAATCAACAATAAGGAATATTGGAGGACGTTCCAATTGTTTGCCGCAAGTATGTCCTGCGATCTTTGATTGAGGATTCCGTTGAGCTTATTCCCCGTTACATTGAACGTCATGCTGTATGCGCAAGGTTCAAGGTTCATCTCCGAGAGATCGTCAAAATTATATATATTCGTCATGATACGCCTTGACTGCGGCTGATTTTTGAGCTGCCAGATAACATTGTCAACCTGGTCCATCTCGCCCTGAGCAAATTTATATTTCTTGCTCATCTGGTACCCATAGGCCTTTCCGATGGAACCCGTTTCGTCAGCCCATTCATCCCAGATATGGCCATTTAGGTCTTTGATATTGTTTGACTTTCTCTGCCAAATCCAAAGAAGCTCATCCGTAGCAGTTTTGATTGCAGTCTTTCTCAATGTAAGCGCAGGAAACTCTTCCGAGAGATCGTAGCGATTTACCACTCCGAATTTCTTAATCGTATATGCGGGGGATCCGTCCTCCCAGCGTGCGCGTACGGTTGAACCCTCCGTGGAGAATCCATTTTCCAGAATGTCCGTACACATAATCTTAAAAAGTTTGTCCGCTTTACTCATGTTTCTCGCTCACTTTGTTCTTAACCATTATGGCTGTTGACATACGCGTTATTTTTCGCTCTTGCTTTTAACAACTCTGATTGCTTCTCCGACGACCTCCAAAAGACGTGCCTCGTTGCCGTTCATATATAGGCTTCCAACAAGTGCCTCTAGTCCGGTCGCAAGTTTGTAATCAACCATTCCCGCGCTCCTGCTCCTGTTAGCCATCTTATGGTTGCGCGCCTTCTTTACAAGTTCAACTTCGTCTTCAGACAAAAAACCTTCCATCAGTTTTTTGATGGCATAAGCCTGACTCTCCGCACGCACGTATTTGACGGCTTCTATATGCAGTTTTTCGGGATCGTGCTCACCCGACTCCACCAGCATCTTTCTGACAAAGAGTTCATAAACCGCATCGCCGATAAACGCGAGAGTCCCCGTCTTTATATCTGTTGTCGTTTTTTCTTTTTCCATTTATGTATTTACGTCGCTTGCCGGAACCTTGGCACTTCCAATAGTTCCGACACCCGCGCTACTCTTTGATAATCTGAACTCCCTGCGGAGTATCCTTCAGAGTAATACCCATCGCCTTTAATTGGTCTCTTATCTCGTCCGCTCTCGCAAAGTTCTTATCTGCGCGTGCGGCCTGTCTCTCCGCAACGAGTGCCTCTATTTCTTCGGACACACCCTCGTCTTTCTTCTCGGGAAGAATGCTTATAACATCCGCGAGTTCCTTTAGCATTCCGAGTGCGGCTTCGGCAAACGCCTTGCTTGCGCCGCCTCTCAGCGCGGTGTTAATCTCCGTAACGAGTTCAAAGATTGCAGTGATTCCGTCAGCGGTATTGAGGTCGTCGTCCATCGCCTCAATGAAGTCCTGACGATAGTTGTCAAACTTCTTAACAACTGCGGTTTCTTCCTCTGTCATATCTCCGTCCGCGCCGTTTGCAATCGTAAAGAGTAAATCGTCTCTGCAGTTAGTTATTCTTTCGAGTCCCGCTCTCGCCTGCTCCATATGGTCTTCGCTGAAGTCAATCGGTCCGCGATAATGTCCGGAAAGAAGGAAGAATCTAATCTCAACTCCCGTATATTTTTCTCTTATGTCGCGCACCGTAAAGAAATTGCCCTTGGACTTGGACATCTTCTCTTTATCGTTTGTGATAAAGCCATTGTGCATCCAGAATCTCGCAAATGTCTTATCGTTGCAGCATTCGGACTGCGCGATTTCATTTTCGTGATGCGGGAACTGAAGATCCTCTCCGCCTCCGTGAATATCTATCGTTTCGCCAAGATGCTTCTTTGCCATGGTCGAGCATTCTATATGCCAGCCGGGACGGCCCTTTCCCCACGGAGAATCCCAAGCAATTTCGTCGTCCGTTTTCTGCGCCTTCCAGAGAGCAAAGTCCAGCGGATCGAGCTTCACTTCTCCGATTGCAATTCTCGCACCCGCTTCGAGATCATCGATATTCTGCTTGGAAAGTTTTCCGTAGGTCGTAAACTTTCTCGTCGAGAAATATACGTCGCCATCCGCCTCATAGGCATAACCTTTGTCTATAAGAGTCTGAACAAAGGCCACGATCTCGTCGATATGTTCCGAGACCTTTGGATGAACGTCAGCCCTGTCAACGAGAAGTGCATCCGCATCATCAAAATATTCTTTGATGTATTTTTCGGAAACCTCGAGCGCAGTGAGACCCTCTTCCTTGGCTCTGTTTATAATCTTGTCATCGACGTCCGTAAAGTTCTGGACATATTTGACGTTGTATCCGCGATACTTCATATACTTTCTGAGCGTATCAAATACGACTATCGGACGTGCATTTCCGATGTGAAAGAAATTATATACGGTCGGACCGCAGACATATATCGTCACCTGCTCGGGATTGAGCGGCGTGAATTCTTCTTTTGTGCGCGTAAGCGTATTGTAAATCTTCATAAAATTACTCTACCCTAATACTTTTAATTACAACCGGTTCATATGGCTTGTCGGATCTGTCTCGGTCAACCTTGGAGATGCCCACTGCATGTTCAACACCCTCGGTAATCTTTCCGAAGGCTGCGTAATTTCCGTCAAGATGCGGAGCGTCATCAACCATGATGAAGAACTGCGAACCTGCTGAGTCCGGATGCATTGCTCTTGCCATTGAAAGAACTCCGAGCGTATGCTTTAGGTCGTTCTTAACTCCGTTGGATGTGAACTCGCCCTTGATATTATGTCCGGGGCCACCTGTTCCTGTACCGTTTGGGCAGCCGCCCTGAATCATGAATCCAGGAATGACTCTGTGGAAGATAAGTCCGTCATAGAATCCTTCGTTTGCAAGTTTCTCAAAATTCTCAACCGTAATCGGTGCGATATCTTCGTAGAGTTCGCCCTTCATTACGTCGCCGTTTTCCATTTCAATCGTTACGTGCTTCATTACAAATCTCCTTATATGTTCTCGGCCTTAACAATCGCAATTGCATTTGCGATAGCCTCTTCAACAGTGAGTTCCTGCTTGTCCGCGTCGCGGCGAAGCTTGTATTCAACCTTTCCTTCCGGTGCCATCTTGCCGACAGTTATTCTGATTGGAATTCCGAGGAGGTCCGCGTCCTTAAACTTGACGCCCGGACGCTCATCTCTGTCATCCATAATAACTTCCACACCGGCATCCATAAGCGCGTTATATATTTCGTCTGCAACCTTGGACTGAACTTCGTCTTCAGGTTTAACGAGTGTAACCATCGCATGATATGGAGCAACTGCAATCGGCCAGATGATTCCGTCATCATCGTGATGCTGTTCAACTACAGCGGCAAGCGTTCTCGTAACGCCGATTCCGTAGCAACCCATAACTATCGGGTGCTCGTCCATATTCTCGTCCATATAGGTTGCGCCCATCGGTTCGCTGTACTTTGTTCCTAGTTTGAATACCTGACCAACCTCAATTCCGCGAGTGTGCTTAACGGGTGCGCCGCAGCAAGGACACGGATCGCCTTCCTGAAGGACTTTTAAGTCAGTAACTATGTCCGCAGAGTAATCGCGTCCGTAATTTACATTCAATATGTGGTGGTCTTCCTTGCATGCGCCTGCGCACATATTCTTAAGACCTACGAGTTCGCTGTCCACAACCATAGTGCAGTCGTGGAGCTTTGTCGGGCCCGTGAATCCTCCGACGGTTCCCGTAACGGCGCCCATCTTCTCTTCGTCCGCAAACGCGATTGCGTGCTCAGGAATATCGAGTGCGTTTACAAGTTTAATCATATTGAGTTCGCGGTCTCCTCTTACAAATGCAGCAACATATCCGCATACATTTCCTTCATCGTCATATCTCTCAAAGAGAAGCGCCTTGATTGTCTTGCTCTTGTCGATATTGAGGAAGCTTGCGACCTCTTCGATTGACTTTGTTCCTGGTGTGTGGACTTCTTCCATCGGAAGCATCTCAATTGAGTCCGCATCCGCAGGTGCATCCACGCAGGCAGCCCTCTCAACCGTCGCCGCCATATCGCAGTTTTCGCAATATGCTATTTCGCTTTCTCCGATTTCCGAGAGTGCGGTGAACTCATGGGAACCCGCGCCGCCTATCGCTCCCGTATCGGCCTCTACCGGTCTAAACGTAAGACCGCAACGCGTAAAGATTCTGTCGTACGCGTTGTACATATCCTCGTAGCTCTTGTCGAGACCTTCCTGGTCCTTATCAAAGGAATACGCGTCCTTCATTATGAATTCGCGACTTCTCATAAGACCAAATCTCGGACGAGCTTCATCTCTGTATTTATGCTGAATCTGATAAAGATTCTGAGGAAGCTGCCTGTATGAAGATACATCGTTTCTGATTATGTCCGTAAAGATTTCTTCGTGTGTAGGTCCGAGACAGAAGTCTCTTCCGTTCCTATCCTTGATACGCCAAAGTTCAGGACCGTAGGCGCTCCATCTTCCGGATTCTTCCCATAGTTCTGCAGGCTGAACGGCGGACATAAGAATTTCCTGCGCGCCCGCTCTATCCATCTCCTGACGGATAATCTCCTCAATCTTTTTTACGCTGCGCCAACCCATCGGCATAAACCCGTAGATTCCCGACGCGAGTTTTCTGATCATACCCGCTCTCAGAAGCAGAATATGGCTTGGAACCTCCGCTTCGGTTGGCACTTCTCTCAATGTGCGTAAATGCATCTTTGATAATTTCATTGCAACTTCTCCAAAAACAAAAACTATTCTGAGTAATAATCTAAATCGTCAATACTATTTGTTATCCGCAATCATACATACCGCCTGCGCAGCAATTCCCTCTCCGCGCCCTGTAAAGCCAAGACCTTCCGTTGTTGTGGCTTTGACTCCAACACACGACGGATGAACTCCAATCGCCTTTGCAAGATTCTCTCTGATTGCTTCCGTATAAGGCATAATCTTTGGTGCTTCGCAGATAATCGTTGAATCCACGTTGACCAGCACGTATCCCTCTTCATCAAGAAGATTCATCACCCTCTCGAGAAGCAGCAGACTCGATACGCCTTCATATTTGTCTTCACTATCCGGGAAGAGCTGCCCTATATCAGGAAGGGCAGCTGCCCCCAGAATCGCATCCATAATCGCATGGGTGAGAACATCGGCATCAGAATGCCCCTCGAGACCTTTCTCCCAAGGTATATTCACTCCGCCCAAGATGAGGTCCCTGCCCTCAACCAGACGATGAACATCAAATCCTATTCCAACTCGCTCGCCCATACATCCTCCAAAACATAACTAATTCTGATTAACTTTAATTCTTCCAAAGATCATTCTGCCGGCCGAAGTCTGGAGCACGCTCGTAACCGTAATCTCACAAGACTGACCAATATGCTTTCTTCCATCCTCGACAACTACCATGGTTCCGTCATCGAGATATGCGATGGACTGATTAGGATCCTTGCCCTGCTTAACCGGCATTACCGTCATCTTCTCTCCCGGGATCACAACCGGTTTCAGCGTATTTGCAAGATCGTTGATGTTCAATACCTCAACGCCGTTAATAGCCGCGACCTTGTTAAGATTAAAGTCGTTGGTAACGACCTTTCCGTTCGTCATCTGCGCAAGCTTGAGCAGTTTGACATCGACCTCAGGAATCTCCTTGAGAGCCTTTTCACCCTCGGTGTTATAGATTTCGATACCGTAATCGTTCTGGATCTTCTTTAGAACATCGAGGCCTCTTCTTCCGCGCGCACGCTTGAGATCGTCCGCGGAATCCGCAATATGTCTCAGCTCAACCAAAACAAACTCCGGAATGACAATAGGTCCTTCCAAGAAGCCCGTCTTCATGATTTCAGAAATACGTCCGTCGATTATTACGCTGGTGTCCAAAATCTTGGGAGTCTGATTTGCGTTCTTCTTGCTTCTGCCGACACCTTTTGCGAATCGGCTTCCAAATCCCTGGCTCTGGCCATCCGACTGGTCTTTGTTCTGCGAAAGAATCTGCGCAAATATTTCCTTACCCTTCTGGGTGGCTATGACAACGCCAAGAAAACCCATGATTAAATAGGTTATGACTGTCGCGACCGTATAGATATACCTATTGTCGATGGCCTCATAAATCTGCGAAAGCAAAAAAGCTATAACCAGACCAATTATCAGGCCAACAACTCCGGTAAGCATATCATTCCCGGAAACACCTTGGAGATCGCTCTGAATGTTGTCTGCGACCTTGTGTCCCTGACGCGTGAACAGCGGGGTAAGGCGGAAGAATATAAATCCGAATAATAGTGCCGTGACTGTCATTGCCACGATTTCGTGCGTCGTTGTCATCTTGTTGACAAATTCGACGTCAAAATGTTCAAGCAAGAACATTGATAAACGATAAACACCGTACCCGATCAACGCTCCAAGGAGGGCTAAGATCGCTCGTAAGAGTTTCTTCAGCATTAGGTTCACCTCCTTTCGTATGAAATTGTGTATATAATAAGGATATGTCTTATGCCTTCAAACCGGCAAAAGCGCATATCTCGTCAAATTAGAGTATAGTGCCTCAAAGCGCAATCTGTCAAGGTTTCAAGGCTTTTGTTTGTGATGTAAATGTGGTATTATCATGACTGTAACAACATAAAACATTCACAGAAGAAATGAGTGAAAATCCCGCTTTTCAGCTATACTGTAATAAAGAGGAGGATTCTTTATGTATAAACTGCTCGTAGTGGACGACGAACCCAAAATCAGAGAGGTTATTCGCGAGTATGCGGAGTTTAACGGATATGAGGTTACGGAAGCAGCCGACGGCATGAGCGCAGTCGGCCTCTGCAAGCTCAATAAATACGATTTGATCGTTCTGGACATCATGATGCCGAAGCTCGACGGCTATGACGCCTGCAAGGAAATCAAGAAGATTCAGGACGTTCCGATTATCATGCTCTCCGCAAGGAGCGAGGAATACGATAAGCTCTTTGGCTATGAACTCGGAATAGACGACTATATGGTAAAGCCCTTTAGCCCGAGAGAGCTCATGGCAAAGATCAAAGTAATCATCGAGAGACGCAACGCGACAAAGAAGGAAACCAGCGACGAAATGGAATTTGGCGGCCTTGTCGTCAATATGTCAGCACGGACCGTTTCCGTCGACGGCGAGCGCGTCGAATTAACACCAAAGGAGTACGAACTCCTCTTCTACCTCATCAAGAATAAAAATATCGCCCTCTCGAGAGACAAACTCCTCTCCGATATCTGGGGATATGACTTTTTTGGTGACGACAGAACCATCGACACACATATCAAAAATCTAAGAAACAACCTCGGCCCTTACAGGGATTACATCGTAACTTTGAGAGGTGTTGGATACAAATTTGAATACGAAGATTAATTTTGACTTCAAAAGCATAAGGTTTAAACTCTGGGCCTATTTTATTCTCTTTGCGGTAATAATATTAGGCCTTGTTTGGTTGCTCCAAGTTTATTTTCTCGACGCCTATTACGAGGACATGAAGCTTAAGGAGGCCGAGCGCATGGCATCGGAGCTTGTAAACGCATTTAAGGAAGATCCGTCCCTCGATAGCTTTGCAATCAAACTGAACGAAATAAGCCAAGGAAGCGACACATATATCAGAGTCGAGACCGGAGACGGAAGAATCATAGTATCTCCATCTTCACAGATATACATCTATCGTTCGGAAACCAATAAGCTCAGAATCAAACTGCTCGACAGCGAATTCCCAAGCTACTCCGAAATCATCCCGGGAAGCAATGATGCCAAGACCCTTTCATACGCATGTTTCTTACACAAGGCGACCGACAGATACGGCAATCTCGATGCAAAGAACAGTCTTATCCTTTACATGTTCTCGCCGTTGTTCCCGGTACAGTCGACAATATCGATTCTGAGAACACAACTGACATATATCACGATAATCGCCCTCCTACTCGCGCTATCGCTCGCGGTATATCTTGCAACGCGCATCAGTAAGCCGATAAGAAACATAACCGAGAGCGCAGCTGAGATGGGACGCGGAAACTATGGTGTTCAATTCAAAGGCGGACATTATACGGAAATCACCGAGCTCGCGGAGACTCTCACCGAGGCATCTCAGGAACTCGAGAAGAGCGATATGTATCAAAAGGATTTGATAGCAAACGTAAGCCATGACCTCAAGACTCCGCTCACTATGATCAAATCATACGCTGAGATGATAAGAGATCTATCAGGCGACAACAAGGAAAAGCGCGAGACTCACCTCTCCGTAATCATGGACGAAGCCGACAGACTTAATGTCCTAGTTGATGATATGCTCGTCATGTCGAGAATGCAGCAACAAAAAATCGCCTTGGAAAAGAGCGACTTTGATATAGACGAGCTCGTTCGTACGCAACTCAATTCCTACGACATTCTTTCCGATCAAGAGGGTTATAAATTCAAATACGAAAGCCCCGGCCCGATAATCGTAAACGGAGACGAGGCGAAAATTCATCAGGTTATTTCCAATCTCATAAACAACGCGGTCAAATACTGCGGAAGCGACAAAGAAATAATCGTTAACCTAAATAGGAACGCGAAGAAAGTTCTATTCGAGGTAACCGATCACGGCCAAGGAATTGCGCCGGATGAAATTAACCACGTATGGGAGCGCTATTATAAATCCAGCACCCACCACGTGAGACCTACGGAGGGCACCGGCCTGGGACTTTCTATCGTAAAAGAAATACTCACGCTCCATCGCGCCGATTACGGCGTCGACAGCAAACTCGGACGCGGAACCACATTTTGGTTCGAGTTAAAATCAAAATAGCAAAAAACGGCCCGCATATGCGGGCCGTTTGCATTCGATTAATAATTTTCGCAGTTAACTTCGAAATAAGCCTGTGGGTGTGCGCATACCGGGCAAACTTCCGGAGCCTTCTCACCAACGATGATATGTCCGCAGTTTCTGCATTCCCAAACGGTTACTGAGCTCTTTGCAAATACTTCCTGAGCCTCTACGTTATGGAGAAGTGCGCGATAACGTTCTTCATGATGCTTTTCGATCGCAGCTACCATGCGGAACTTTGCAGCGAGTTCAGGGAATCCTTCCTCTTCAGCAGTCTTTGCAAATCCGTCGTACATATCGGTCCACTCGTAGTTCTCGCCCGCAGCAGCCTCAGCAAGATTCTGTGCTGTGTCGCCGATTCCTTCGAGTTCCTTGAACCACAGTTTTGCATGTTCCTTTTCGTTATCTGCGGTCTTCTGGAAAAGTGCCGCTATCTGCTCAAATCCCTCTTTTTTAGCCTTTGAAGCAAAATAGGTGTATTTGTTTCTTGCCTGAGATTCACCGGCAAAAGCCGCTTCCAAATTCTTTTCTGTCTGTGTTCCTGCGTATTTGTTAGCCATTAGTTCCTCCATTCTTTTTCTACAATTACTCTATATTTTCATTCAACTAGATAACCTAACTCTTGCGTTTCTTCGCCTTCTTGCACTGATCGCAAACGCCCTCAAGAAGTATCGGCGAAAGCTCGATGTTGCGATCTTTGATATTGAATGCATCGCAGATGCTGTTTCTTGCTTTTTCTATGGTCGCATCGTCTGCACGCAAATCGGTGAGGCGGCCGCAGCATTTGCAAAGCATGTGATAATGCTCCTCGAGGTGGCCGTCAAATCTATCACTCCCCTCCATAATCGGTATGCGCTTTATCTCACCCATTTCCTCAAGTTGATTGAGATTCCTGTATACGGTAGCAATTCCCATAGTCGGAAGTTCCTTAACCGCAAGCGCGTAGACCTCCTCTGCAGTCGGGTGATCATAGCTGTTTTTCAGAATCTCGGATATTATATTTCTTTGACGAGAATAGTTCATATTTCCTCCATTTGGCAGCCCGGCTCATCCAAGCCACCGTTTCAATCTATTAGTTATATACCCTGCTTTTGTAAAACAAAACCGATAACCATTATCAATATTAATATATTCCTTCCTCCTGCTTTTGTCAACCCGCAGCGCCAAATGTTAGAAGATTGGCTTTTTGTGATATAATCCAAGTATTAAGAAACTATTCCCTATAACTTGTCATCTATAAAGGAGGCACGTGATGGTTAAACTTATGAAATGCAAGACTTGCGGAAGCATCGTAGAAGTAATTCTCCCCGGCGAAGCAGATATGTGCTGTAACGACGACCGCGAGGAGCTTACTCCGAATACTGTGGACGCAGCGGTTGAAAAGCACGTTCCCGACGTCGCAATCGACGGAAACAAAGTAACCGTAACCGTAGGAAGCGTGGAACACCCAATGATTCCGGAGCACCATATCACTAACATATGGCTAGAAACGACAGCCGGAGTCCAGAGAGCAAATCTCGACCCTATCGGAAAGCCTCAGGCTGTATTCGTGCTCGCCGACGGAGTTACTCCCCTCGCCGCATACGAATACTGCAATCTTCACGGATTCTGGAAAAAGGAGCTCTAGTTAAAAAGTTTAGACATGCTACTTAAGTTATTTTTGTCATTTGCAAAAGTTGGAATAATGACCTTCGGCGGAGGATATGCGATGTTGCCTATCCTCCAGCGCGAGATCGTGGAAAAGAACGGCTGGGCCACGGACGAGGAACTGGCTGATTATTTTGCCATCGGTCAATGCACCCCGGGCGTAATCGCAGTAAACACCGCAACATTCATAGGCCAAAAGACAGCAGGAACGTTAGGCGGCATTTTGGCTACGCTCGGTGTTGTCTTTCCTTCCGTTGTAATCATCTCACTTCTTGCGGGCGTGATTCAAAAGTTTTCAGATTTGGAAATCGTAAAGAACGCGTTTGCCGGAATCAGAGTCTGCGTTTGCGTGCTGATTTTTAATTCCGTACTTAAACTCTGGAAGGCAGCAATCACAGACAAAATAACTTTAGTCATATTCGCTTTGGTTATGATCGCGGCGACGCTCACCAATCTTTCGCCGGTCGTATTTGTAATCATCGCGGCGATTGTGGGAATCGCGATCAAAAGCCTCGGCATCGCGGATAAGAAAAGTCCGGAGGTGAAGAAATGATGCTTTACCTTAGACTTTTCTTTGAATTCTTGAAGGTGGGTCTCTTCTCCGTCGGAGGAGGACTCGCGACACTCCCATTCCTAAGGGATATGGCCGCAAACACAGGTTGGTTCACCGAAGCGCAGCTCGCAGACATGCTTGCCGTCTCAGAATCAACACCCGGCCCAATCGGAGTAAATATGGCGACCTACGTAGGATTCACAGTCGGCGGAATCCCCGGTGCAATCATTTCAACGCTCGGACTCATAACGCCGTCCATAATCATAATCCTGCTAATCGCCCTATTCCTCAAGAACTTCAAGGACAACAAATATGTTCAGGGCGCATTCTATGGACTCCGCCCAACATCGACCGGGCTAATCGCAGCAGCGGGACTCTCGGTCGCATACCTGGTATTTATAAATCCGCTGTTCTCCGAGACACACGCTATACTCGACCTTCTAAATTGGAAGGCCCTCGCGCTCGCGGCAGCGCTCATCGTGTTCACGCGGTTTGTTGAGCCAACAAAGAAACTCCACCCGATTGTATTCATCGGAATATCCGCGGTCGTCGGAATAGTATTCAAATTCGCATAAACAAAAAGGCTGCGCTCGCGCAGCCTTTTTTATATTTAGCTTGCAATTATACGAATATGCTGCCTCCGATGAATTCGCGGATAATCGAATTGTTTACAATCATCGAGTCGTCCGGTGCAACGTGGAAGAACTGCAGGAACTGAAGCATTCTACTTGCATCCGCATATTCCTCATCCTCTCTCGTAATCTCTCTAAGAAGCGGCTCCGCGTATTTCTTGAGCACCGCGATTTCATATACGTGATAAGAATTGAAGAGTATGTCGGCTTCGCCGCTGTACGGGAAGATGTTCTTGTCTTCGCCCGCCCTTACCTTCGGCCAGTTCTTGATTGTTTCCTTTGCTGAATATCCTCTGAACTGATAGTCGCGTACCAGTCGGCGGAGCATTCTCTCGTCAGTCGTGGAGATTCTGTTGTGTTCATCTATTCCGAGCTGTGTGAGCGGACTGATGTAAATCTTGTACTTCTGCTCGTGCGGAATCATCTCAGTAAGCTTTTCGTTGAGCGCGTGGATACCTTCTATTACAAGAAGCTGGTCGTCCGCAAGCTTAGTAATCTTCTGTCCAAAGATTTTTTCGCCCTTGATGAAGTCATATATAGGCATATCAACTTCTTTGCCCGCGATGAGGTCCTTCATATTTCTATTGAAGAGTTTCAGGTCGAGCGCATCAAGGTTCTCGTAATCCTTCTCGCCATTCGCATCGAGCGGAGTATCAACTCTGTTTACGAAGTAGTCGTCGGTTCCTAGATAAATCGGTCTCATGCCGTTAACTCTAAGCTGAATGCAGAGTCTTCTCGCAAATGTCGTTTTGCCTGACGAAGACGGGCCCGCAATAAGGACGATTCTCTTCTTCTGCTTGGTGATGAAATCCGCAACCTGTGCAACCTTCTTCTCGTGAAGCGCTTCGGAAAGTTGAACGAGATCAAGGAGTTCGCCCGCGTCAATCTTATCGTTCAGATCCTGAACATAGTCAACGCCGAGAAGATTGTCCCACTCCCTCTGCTGCTCAAACGCCTCGTAGAGTTTAACCTCATCAACATATTCCGGAATCTCATCCGGAAGTCCCGGATGCGGGAATCTCAGGAGCACGCCATTCTTATACTTCTTGAGTTCAAAGTATTTGATGTATCCCGTTGAAAGCGCCATTCTTCCATAGAAGAAGTCCTTGTATCCGTCCAAAGAGAAGATATGCACCTTCTGAACATTCGGATTGGACTCAAGCATTCTGAGTCTGCTCTCAAGCCCCTGATCTTTAAAGTATTCAAGAGCTGTCTCTCTCGTAAGAGTTTCTTTGTTGAACGGAAGATCAAGTTCAATCAAGCGACGCATAGCCTTATCAATCTTATTGATATCCGCCTGCGTAACCTTGTGATCGGCTTTGATTTCCGTATAGAGTCCTTTGTTGAGCGCGTTGTCAATTACAACCTTTGCTCCCGGAAGAACCTCGTCTATTGCGCGAAGATAAATCAACGCAAGGCTGTTCTGATAAATCAAATTGGCAGCCTGCGTTCTGATATCCAGAATTTCAACCTCGCTGTTTTCTTTGATGGGCGCAGTGAGCTCCACCAAAGAATTGTTCATCTTGGCATAGACTACGGAATATTTGATGTCTTTTTCAAATTTCGCAATCAAATCCTTGATTGTCGATCCCGCCTCTATGTTTATGGTTTTATGTTCGCCCTTGGGCTCTACTCTTACCTTAACTTTCATGCTTCCTCCAAGCTATGTAAAATCGTGCCTTATATTGTATCACAATATCTCTTACAGTGTGCAATCTATCAAAAGTTCCACCGGACAGTGGTCGCTGCCCTCAATTTCGGGATGAATCGCCGCATCCTTTATCTTAGGAGCAAAGTCATCATCCACCAAGAAATAATCTATTCTCCACCCCGAGTTATTGGCTCTCGCATTGAATCTGTACGACCACCAGCTATACGCATCTTCCCTGTCGGGGTATTTGTATCTGAACGTGTCGGTGAAGCCGGAATCGAGAAGCGCCGTCATCTTCTCCCTCTCCTCGTCAGTGAATCCGCAGTTTCCGCGGTTCGGCTTTGGATTCTTTAGGTCGACTTCCTGATGCGCCACATTCATATCGCCGCAGATAATAACATGCTTCTTCTTGGCGAGTTTTTTGACGTAGGCTCTGAAGTCATCCTCCCACTTAAGACGATAGTTGAATCTCTCAAGTGCCTCGTCTCTATCCGTAACGGGTTCGCCCTTCTTCTCCGCTCTTTTCTTCTCCTCTTCATATTCCTTCGGAGAAAGTCTTGCGTTCGGCACATAGACGCAGAGAAGATAGAAATCCTTATACTCGAGCTGCGTAAGCCTGCCCTCATCCGTATGGTCGCCAAAATTATATTGAACCGAGAGTGGCGTATGCTTTGTAAAAATTGCAGTACCCGAATAGCCCTTCTTTTCCGCGTAGCAATAATACTCCTCGTAGTCCGGAAGATCCGGCGCCGCCTGGCCCTCCTGCATCTTAGTCTCCTGAATGCAAATAAAATCAGGATCGAGAGCCTTCATTGAGTCCTCGAAACCCTTCTTGATGCAGGCGCGAAGCCCATTTACATTCCACGAAACCAGTTTGCAGTTCATAATTACCTCTTTTTTATATTTTCCCGGCCAAAGCCGTCGCAGGAAGATATTATAGCATAAAATGCGGTATTTGGCGCGATTTTTGGCGGATTGGGCACACTAAAAGCCCCTTGAAATACAAAGGGCTCTGCACTATAATCAAGTGGTACTCATGAAACGAGCACAGATTCGTGGGGCATTAGCTCAGCTGGGAGAGCGCCTGGTTCGCAATCAGGAGGTCAGGGGTTCGATCCCCCTATGCTCCACCAGAATAGGGTTGCTATTTTAACAAGATGGCAATCCTATTTTTTAGTAATCTCTATCTTGTGGCTTAATACTTAATTATGGAAAACTACCTTGTTTTAGACCGAGAACCATTTGTTGGTTTTTTCCCAAATGATCTTCGTAATTGGCTCGCAGAGCACACTCAAGAATCGGAGATTGCACTATCCATGATGTTTGTACATGAAAAGACAGGGGTGCTGGGAGCAGAATGCGATGAAACAACAGATTACTGGGTCCATTTTGCATTTGAAGAATGGTACGAACTTGAAACTGAACTGGTTGAACGAATCAAGGAAATCTTAGCATTGGATAATAAAACTAAAGGAACAAACTATCCTCTTGATGGGATAGGCACACACTATATCATTAAACCATTTATGGAACGCAACGGGTATCGGGACGGTTCTGGATGGTGGATCAAAGCGTAATCGTTTTACTCTTATATTTCGTATTATGTTTGTGTTACGAGTTTTAACGATCACCTTGGTTTTGTTGAAATATCAATCTTTTCTCACGATATTTCAAAGAAATAAAAAACGACTCGCGAGAGTCGTTTTTTCGTGGTTATATTGAACTTCTTATCTTTATTTTTTACACATCGATTTTCAACACTTTTCGTTTAAACTCTTTGAGCTTTTTCATTTTAAAGGTCGTAACCAGAGCAATAGCTATACTTGCACCAAAGCCAAGTCCCAATACGAAACCTGCAATACCCGTGTCTCCTTTGCCGAAATACTCCAAGACCAAGAATGCTATGCCACAAATAACCGCAACCCAAGCGACATATTTTATGCGCCCCAGCAGTCGAACCTTTTCATTGTTGGTGTATTCGGCAACCTTATATAAAGTTTCTTCTGTTTGTTTATCCATATTATCTTCCTTTCGTTTACCATCCATTATTTCATCAATCGAAACGTCATAGAACTTCGCCAATTCTATCAACAGGTCAAAATCCGGCATTGTATTTCCGTTCTCCCATCGAGAAACGGATCTATTGCTGACACCTATTAATTCTGCAAGTTTTTCTTGTGTCAGGGATTTTTCGGTTCTAAGACGTTTCAGAAATTGACCAATTTTGATTTGATCCATTCTTTTTTCTCCTCCTTTCGAGGTTAGAATAGATTAAACGAACGATAAACAACAGGACATAGGGTGAGAATATGTCAATTATATATGGACTTTCGTGTCGAGTATACGAATTGTATAGGATCATTCCTATCCACAGGCAAAGATTGTTCGTATGTCGATGACTTGTTATTTCTCGAGATTAGCAAAGACCCTATATGTGTAAACAAGTATCACGATAGAAGAAAGAATCACCAAACCCAAGTTGGCGATAATCAAAGTACTCTCTTTTAGAATTAGAGAGGCGATAACCATTGCTATCCCTGTGACCATAAGCACGATTCCCCCGAATCTATTGCTTTTGCTCCATGTCTCCTCGTTATACATGCTCCACTCGGTTCTTATACCTACTAAGGAATTCATTCGTGATTTTGGCAAGATATTTCCAATAACGACAAGCAAAATTCCCAATGCAATCCATATAAACTGACCTATGTTGGTCGCCGTTTGTGCGGTCTCAATATTAGCATTCTCCTTGGATGTCCATAGCATCCAGCATATTAAAATGAGCCAAAAGATTTCAAATACAATAGTTACTATCCTTACGACTTTTATGTTGTTTCTCCTTGATGCTTGTTCTCGGGGAGTGGGCTCATCTTCTATTTTCTTTTCCTGAAAGTATGTTATAACCTGCATAAGAACAACAAAGACTATAAGCAGCGCAGGCATCAAAAAATGCTCATACTTTGATCCCCATCTATCGATTTCTCCGGCAAAGTTATAGTGGAGAGGAACTGTATCCGGCATAAACTTAAGCGCTACTGCTGTTACTATCGTAGGAAGGGCAGCAAGACTCCAAATAATCTTTTTCATTTCTTTCCTCCTGATCCAAACTGATCAACCCAAAGAATTATTTCTTGAAGAACGGTTATATTGATTTCGTAGTAGATGAAGTTCTTTTCTTTATACTCCAAAACAAGGTCGGCTTCTTTAAGAAGTTTCAAATGATAAGAAAGAGCCGCAGGGGTGATTCCTAGCTTTTCCGCTATCTCCCCAGCGTTCATTCTTTCTTTTTTAAGCATAACGAGTATTTCTCGTCTTTGCTCATCCGCCAAAACCTTGAAAATATTTGCCATAGTACCTCTCGATCTATTTAAAAATTTATTTAAATAGATTTTAGCATTTATTCAAGTGTTGGTCAATGGGGAGTTTCGTAGATATAAAAAACAAAAGAGTTGGGGCGTATTGACGAAGATTCCCACGCTCCACAGGAGTAAGCATTAAAACTTCAATGGTTTTTCTTTTTAACTTTGCCCCTCAAGTTGAACACGGTAAAAAAAGTAAGCGTGTAATAAAAAACGACTCGTCTGACGAGTCGTTTTTCCGTGTTCTTTTATATCACATATTTCTTCTTATAATCATTAAAGTGTCTAAGGAACTCTTCATTCTGCCTATTATCAAGCGACAGATGGTATTCATGGGCCTCAAACATATCATCACCGGATTCGAGAATGTCCACCGCCACATTGCTGCAGTGGTCTGATATTCTTTCATAGTCTATAAGGAGGTCGTTAAATACAAATCCTATTTCAAGAGTGCATTCTTGACGGCTAACTCTATCTATATGATTTGACTTAATCTCATCGCAAAGATCGTCGATAACCTCTTCCAGTGGATCAATCTTTAGCGCAGCCTCCATATCGCCTTCAATAAACGCTTTGATTGTCATATCGGTTATCTCGACTATCGCGTCTTCCAAAACTTTAATCTCCTCCTCCGCATCCGCGGAAAAGACAATTCTCTTCTCATGAATTTCCTCAACGGCTTCACCCACATTTTTGGCATGGTCTGAGATTCTCTCAAAATCCGAAAGTACCCTCAAGTATTTGCTGACTTCCTTTGATTGGGCCTCGCTTAAATCCCTGGATGTTATCTTAAACAAATAGGTTCCAAGTTTATCTTCATATCTGTCCAGTAGGCCTTCCATGTCGAAAACTTTGTTTATCCCTGCCTTGCTGTAGTTTCTTCGTACAGCTATAGCGCTCTCCACGCTTTCCAGGGTTTTCTCCGCCATGGAATCAATAACCTCTTTGCTTTGGGCAAGGGAAAGTGCCGGATGCTCCAAGAATCTGGTTTCCAGTTTGTCCATATCCGCCTGCTCTGCGGCGGCTTCTTTGCTGGTTGGAAAGATGCCTCTAACCACTTTCTCAAGGAAACCGATTACAGGCGAAAGCATGATTACTATTACAAGTCTATATAGAGTATTAAGAAGTGCCACGGAAACCATTGTCATGGTCTTATCCATAAAGCCAAATCCAATAATGCCGTTTAGGCTATAGAAGATTACTCCTACAATTATCGCTCCGACAACATTGATTACCAGATAAACAAAGGCAGTACGCTTACCGTTGGTTCCCGCCCCTAGCGCGCTGAGCATTACAGGAACTGACGCACCTATTCCGATACCCATTAGAATCGGAAGCACCATATCGAACTGCACTGCACCTGTTACAGCCAAGGCCTGAAGAATACCAACCGCTGCGCTCGCACTTTGGATAACAGCGGTTATGAGAAGACCTACCAATACACCAAGAACAGGATTGGAGAATGTGGTCAATGCTTTTATGAAACTTGGGTTCTCCCTAAGGGGCGAAATCGCTCCGGACATCATGCTCATGCCGTACATCAAAACAGCGAACCCTAGCATGATGCCGCCTATATTCTTCATATAGTTTTTCTTTGCCGCCATCCAAAGGATGATTCCAATAAGGGCTATTATCCCAGTAAGGACCTCGGTACTCAGGAGGGATGCCATGCTGGCCCCCGAACCTCCCAAGCTGTTAAGACATAGTATCCATCCCGTTACGCTGGTTCCAAGAATGGCGCCCAGGACGATACCGATGGCCTGCTTTACTTTCATCATTCCTGAATTAACAAAGCCTACCACCATTACGGACGTTGCCGATGAAGATTGAATAACGGCGGTTACTCCCGTTCCAAGAAGAATGCCCTTCGGGACACTTCCGGAAAGCTTGTAGAGAATCATCTCCATCTTGCTGCCCGCAACCTTCTTAAGTGAATCCCCCATTACGGACATTCCGAAGAGAAACATGGCAACGCCGCCTAAAAGAGATATGATATTGCTTATATCCATCTACCAATCACCTATTACATTTTCTAGCCTACAATATTTATCATAAGGGTTACGCGCCATAATTTCAATCTCATAAAACAAATATTTCGCTCCGCTCCAACAAAAAAACGACTCGTCATGCGAGTCGTTTTTTTGTGCGATATATTACTTCAATTCTCCATCCCGCAATACCACGTTGGGATTACATTAGTCATATTATCATACCATTCCATGACTTCCTGTGCCTGGTTTAGCATCGTATTCACTTCGGACTCCCCGAACGGGATCGCCCAATATACAGACGAGAGTGTATTGCTCGAGATATACATGGCGAGGAGCTTCCAGAACTCCATCGGCACCTGATTGTCAAAATAACCATCCACCATGCCCGACGCAAACAGAGGCGACTTCTGCGCGCACCAAACTATTCTGTTGAACTCCTCCCACGGATCGCCGTAATCGCTACGGTTGAAGTCAATAATATAAAGTTTCCCCTCGCGGTCAATCATCATGTTTCCGATATGATAGTCGCCGTGCTGATAAACTTGGTCTCGTCTGCCCAACAAGTGACGATTGGCATTTATATAATCTATGAACGCCTGTCCGTTTGGATATTTGATTGGGCACTCATTATATTTTTGAATCTTGGTGTCCATCTTACGATTGAACCTGATTTCCCAGTCTTCCTGCGACGCCGGTGCCGGGATAGAATGAATCTTTTTCAAAATCTGCCCCGCCGTGAAACCATAGTCGTATTGTTCTTTATCCGAAAGCGTAGGAATTACACTTTCTGCACCTTCTCCGTCAATCCAACTCTGAATGGAGTAAACACCTTCCTCACAGACGCCAAATTCAATTGGAAGGCACATCGGCACGCCAAGCTCCGCGACGCGCTGCATCATCTTGAATTCCGATTCTTTTTCATTGTATAAATCGCTGTCCGAGACACGAAGAAGAAAACGTGTGCCCTCTTCATCCGTCACACAGTATTTCTTATCGCTTGACCAGCCTTCCAATATCGGTTCTTTGCTTATGATATTCACGCCCATCTACTCCATACTCTTTTAGTTTTCCCTCAGCAGCCTCTCCTTCTCAAGTGCGTCCATGCGCCCTTTGACTCTACCGGTGGCATACATCATGAGTGCCCCGCACAAAGCATTAATCCATGCGAGGCTGCGCACAAAACTAGGATTAATCGAATTCATCACCGAAATCGCCAGGTTCATAACACCAATCGCGAATGTCATCTTGGCCAATCTTCCCAGATGCTCAATCTGAGAATCTATGTCCGATAATAGTTCAAACTGTCCCAGCTCGCTTTTCCTTCTAAAGTATATCCACTGCACCGCTCTTCCTATGTACTCTGCTCCCGTTTCCTCCACAAAGGAAATGTATTCGTCGCAGTTTTCTCGCATCTCAAGCCTGATAATATATTCTCCGGGCTCGCATCTTTCAAATGTGAATTTGCAGAATCCGACATCACACAGCGCCCATCCCTGCATGGACATCTCGTTAAGCCACTGCTCCAATTCATCAAAATTCCATTCCCACCACCATTTACGTATAGTCTTTCTCTCAGCCATTGATCTGCCCTCCTAGTATATTCTCCCCATTCTCAACCAGTTCCTTGAGTCTGTTAACCTCGTTTACTAAAACCTCAAGCCCCAAATCGGTTATCCGATAATCCTTCTTTCGGCTCCCGTCAGTTACGGGCAGCTGAATAATCCATCTCTTCTCCACCATGGCATTAAGCGCTCCGTAGAGCGTTCCCGCAGCGAGCCTCACCCTGCCACCGGACAAAGCCTCCACCTTCTGCATTATTCCGTATCCATGTTGTGGATCGCAGAGAGCAAGCAGTATATAATACGTCGCCTCTGTCAAAACCATATTTTCTGTCATAGTAGTCCTCCATCGCATAAAAATATATCGGCTTCCGATATATCGTAATCCGATTATATCGTCTGCCGATATAGTTGTCAATAGCTTTTTGATATGCTCCTTGAAATCTTCTTAAGAAAGAATTATAATGATTGTAGTATAAGTAAGGAATTTAAGAAAAAGGAGCGATGCAATGGAATTAGCCAGAATAACATCCAAAGGTCAAGTAACAATCCCTGTCGGAATTCGCAAGAAATATGGACTTACTGAAGGAAGCAAAGTCCTCTTCCTTGAGGACGGAGACAGAGTTTATATGATGAACTCTACCATGATGGCTTTGGCGGAAGTACAGCAAGCCTTCGCCGGCGCAGCCGCTGAAGCAGGCTTAACGTGCGAAGAAGATGTAATTCAAATGATGAAGGATTACAGAAAAAGGAGCCAGAAAAAATGAGAGTGATGTTGGATACAAACATCCTAATCTCCGCAGTTTTGTTCCCGGGCAAAAGCATGGATCAGTTCATCCAAAAGATATCCGCGGAGCACCAAATTGTATTATCGTCTTACGTAAGTGGTGAATTTAAGGGAGTCGTCAAAGAAAGATTTCCCGACAAGCTCGATGCTGTTGATAAATTCTTCGCAAATATGAGCTACGAACTCGTGTACACACCGGACGATATGCCCGATGATATGTTTGAGATTAGAGATCAAAAAGATTATCCTGTCCTTTATACAGCAGTTGATGAATCTGTTGATGTTCTCGTGACAGGAGATAAGGATTTTAAAGACGTAAAGGGGATCAATTTAGAAATATGCACACCGCAAATCTTCCTGGAAAAATACGTTGGCTTTCAGGTGTCTGAAAATACACTGAAGGTGATGGACTACTCTATGGAAAACTACAAGGCCGGTATAGTGTCCGATACAATAACTGGCGATTTATCTTACTTTTTGAAAACTCTATCCGACACGAAATACTGCGACACATTATAATGACACTGTAAAGTTCTGAAATTGTCACTCTAAATGTCGCCGGCGCCTATTCTGACAGTTTCATTAATCGCTGTGGAATATGGCAATATCCGCCGGGGTTCTTATCCAAATACTTTTGGTGGTATTCCTCTGCAGAAGAGAAGTTCTCTAGAGGTTTCACTTCAACGGCAAGGGGCTGCCCCACCTTCTCCGTCTCCTCCGCAATCTTCTCCTGTATTTCCGGAATAAGCGAGTCGTCCTCATAATAGATTCCCGTGCGATACTGGACACCAACATCCGCTCCCTGCCTGTTTACGGACAGCGGATTTATTGTCATAAAATACTTATCCAGTATTTCACCAAGGTTTATAACCTCTTCATCAAATTTTATGCGCACGGTCTCCGCATGCCCAGTATCGTCATTACATACCTGCTGATAAGTAGGGTTGAGGAATTTGCCGTTGGCGTATCCAACCTCGGTTTCAAGAACTCCGTCAAACTGATCAAAGAACTTCTGCGTCCCCCAGAAGCAGCCGCCAGCTAAATATATTTCTTTCATTTTTTCACCCTTGCCTTTTCACCGCACTTGTACATTCTACTTTTCTATTTCCCCTGCTGCTTGCACCAGATATTCATGATTAAATCAACCGGAAGGTGTTTAACTAGCCGTACCTGCCACCTCACGGGTGCACCGAGAATTGAAACCGCTTTCTTCTTTCTCAGGTCCTTCATCGCCTGCTCTATAACTTCCTCTGCAGTATACCAGCGGTCATAGTATTTAACCGTATCATCACGCGCCGCGATATCAATAAACTCAGTTTTGATCCAGCCCGGGCATACACACATAACGTGCACGTCGCGATGTTTAAGTTCGCGACCAAGCGCCCTGCTGAAGCTCAGCACGTAGGCCTTGCTCGCTGCATAGACAGACATATACGGCACAGGCTGCCAACTTGAATTGGATCCTACATTTATTATCGAACTTCCCTTTCCCATCATCGTAAGACTCAAGCGGCAAAACGCAGTGAGGCCTTTTACGTTTACATCTATAATTCCGAGCTGCTCGTTCGCATCCAAATCTTCTACCGCACCAAAGATTCCAAAACCCGCAGCATTTACGAGCACCTTGATGTCCGGCAATTCCGCATCCAAGAGTTTCTTGTACTCATCAAAGCTTTCCTCCTTGGAAAGGTCCAATGGAATCGGTCTAATTTTGGTGCGACAATTCTCCTGCAGTTCCTCAAGCCTGTCAGCTCTTCTCGCAACTGCCCAGATTTCATCCAATTCGAATTCTTTATCTATCGCATAAACGAACTCGCGTCCCATTCCGGAAGACGCTCCGGTAACAACTGCTATTTTCATATCAATCTCCTCCTGGCCATTTATACTCTTACGAACTCGCTATCTATATCATCATCTACCGAGGTATATCGTTCGACCCTCATATGAAGATCATACTTTTCTCTTAGTTCGGCAATCGTCTTCATCATAGGCGAAGCATGGTGCACATACTCTTCCAGTTTTTTAGAGATAAGATCAACCTCTTCTTCTAATAATTCTTTAACTTCATATTCCATAATTGTTTTGCTATGCCAAACCGGAATTTGTTTAATTTCCTAGGCAGAATTGCAATTTTGCTCGTTTATGCATGCATATTTTGCAAAAATGACATTTCTGCCTAGCAAATCAGCTGTTTTGC
>CACYQX010000018.1 GCA_902776725.1 uncultured Eubacteriales bacterium
AACGAGAGAGATTACATAGTTTACTTTTTGGATATCCAGGCGCTCTCCGGTCCTGAGGATGTCCATGAGTTCCTCAAGAATCTTGGCTGCGCTCTCGCGGTTTTCACCACGGATGAGAAGATCGTTGTCGCGCTGAAAAATCTCAACGCCCGTCTTCTCTCCTATCAAAGAAAGATTGATGTCCAGGTTTCCAAAGAGCTCCTGTCTATCTATATCTTCATCGACTGTTATGTTTAAAAAATCCTGATTAAATTCGGTTGTTCCGGTCATCTTATCCTTTTCCGCGACATAAGTCCGCTCACTTAACTGTTTTTTGCAAAAAGGCGACCGCTAATGCGATCGCCCATGTATTTTGATTTATGACAAGAATTTTGTCACGGCCTCGCGAACCGCGTTACCGTCGGCCAATCCCTTCAGTTTACCCATAACGGCTCCCATGAGCTTGCCCATGTTCTCTTTGCCGCCGGATATTCCGAGCTCGGCTGCGATTTCCGCGACCTTGGCCATAACACTCTCGGCATCCATCTGCTCAGGCAAATATTTCTCCAAAATGGCGATCTCTGCCTTATATGCCTCGGTCAAATCTGTTCTTCCTGCTTTTTCAAAATCGGCAAGAGCGTCGTTGCGCATCTTAACCTGTTTCTGAAGAATGGAAACGATGCCCTGATCGTCCAATTCTTCTCTATTATCTACCTCATACTGCTTGATAGCGGCACGAGCCAGATTGATGGTATTCTTGGCGATTTCATCTTTGTCCTTCATGGCCTGTTTGAAATCTGCCATAAGTTGCTCTTTAAGAGTCATATCCATCACTCCTAGTATCTCTTGGCTTTCTTTCTTGCTGCCTCAGATTTTTTCTTTCTCTTTACGCTCGGTTTCTCGTAATGCTCTCTCTTTCTGACCTCAGCCATGACGCCGTCTCTGGCGCATGCACGCTTAAATCTCTTAAGAGCGCTTTCCAAGCTTTCGTTTTCTCTTACTATTACCTGTGCCATATTCCGTATCACCTCCTGCCCGTCTTGAATTTAAGCAGTGAACAGTTTTAACTGCAACAGAAGTATTATACCCTCTTTTGAAGGCTTAGGCAAGGGGCAAAAATAGCCATTTTTAGCCCGGTGGCCAGGTCATTTTACGCTTTCCTAGGATGTGGAAATGCAGGTGTTTAACGGTCTGGAAAGCGTCCTCTCCGTTATTGCTTACGACCCTGTAACCGTTCTCAAGCTCGAGGGTTTCGGCAATTTCTTTGATTTTTCCCATCATATGCCCGAGAAGCGCCTCATCCTCAGGTTTTACGTCATCAAGTGACTCGATATGCTTCTTTGGGATTGCGAGCACGTGAACCGGTGCCTGCGGCTCCAAATCGTGGAAGCAAATCATCTGATCGTCCTCGTAGGCTACGTTGGACGGAATCTCGTGGTTTGCTATCATGCAAAAAATACAATCTGCCATATCATTCTCCTTTCTAGGATTTCCGTTTCTATTATATCACAGGTCTTGCGAGCACGCCGTCTTTATGAAGCTCCACAAGCTCTACCGAAACGAGTTCGTTAAGAAGCGACTCTTCCTTCTCGGCATAGATTCTGATGTAGTTATCTGTGTACCCCGTCATATATTCATCGTGGATTTCTTCAAAGAGTCCCGTCACGGTTTTGCCCAGGCACTCATCGTGGAAGTTTGCCGCAACCTCCTCCGCAACATCCGAAAGAATCTTGGCGCGGCGCTTCTTTTCTTCGGAGTCTATTTGGTTCTCCATCTCTGCGGCGACGGTTCCCTTTCTCGCAGAATACGGAAAGACGTGTACTTTGGATAGTCCCGCGAATTTTACAAGCTCAATACTGTCCCTAAAATCCTCTTCCGTCTCGCCCGGGAATCCGACTATTATGTCGGTTGTGATTGCAAAATAAGGATCAAAGTCCTTAAGCGCACAGACTATATCAAGATACTCCTCGCGCGTGTATCTCCTGTTCATCGCTTTTAGGATATTGTTCGATCCGCTCTGAATCGAAAGATGCAAGTGATGACAAAGCTTCTCCGCTCCAACGATTGCAAGTACGTCCTCCGCCTTCATTACGTTCGGCTCAAGCGAACTTAGTCTTATTCTGAAGTCGCCGGGAATACCTGCGAGTTTATCGAGAAGTATTCTAAGCGGTGGAAGTGCTGTACTCGTACTCGCGCCCGCGATTGCATCCACGCTCGTACCCTCGCTTGCGCTTGCGACCCTTTCAAGTCCGTAAAGCGCCGTATTGATCCCCGTGAGGACGATTTCCTTGAAGCCCGCAGCCACAAGGCCTCTGGCCTCTTCTATTATTTCGTCCTCAGACCTGCTTCTAACCGGCCCTCGTGCAATCGGAATTATGCAATAACTACAGAATCTGTCGCAGCCTTCCTGAATCTTGATATACGCTCTGGTTCTCGATTCCATGGCTTTGATGATTCCGTCGGACATATATTCCGAGAGTTCGTCTCTTGGAATTATGTCTATAAACGGAGCAGCGCTTCCGTCCGATCTAGCAGAAAACTCTTTTTCTAGCACCTCGAAAATCTTGATTTTTTCATTTGTTCCGAGGATTATATCAACGCCCTCGATTTTTGAAACCGCATCCGGATCAACCTGCGCATAACAACCGACTACAGCTATTATGGAATCGGGATTAAGTTTCTTGGCTCGGCGAATAAACTGACGCGACTTTCTGTCAGCCATATTTGTAACCGTGCAGGTATTTATTACATACGCATCCGCAGGCACCAAAAGAGAATCGTCTTCACCCAGACTTCCGACAATCTCGTGCCCCGCCGCAATGAATTTTTCCTTCATCGCTTCGGTTTCGTATTGATTAACTTTGCAACCAAGCGTATAAAATCCTATGCGCATTACCAAAATCCTATCTCTATTTTTTGCTTCTCAGCTTATACATTTCTTCTGTCGCAAGGCGCGCCTTTGCTACGTTTGCTCCGTCTACTTTTGGGAAACAATAGTACTGAATTCTCGGTGTTCCGATGGAAATCATATCGCCTATCTCGTACCAGAAATAATCTGAATATAAGCTGTAAGACGCTTCGGGCGCCTGCGTATAGTCGAGCGCGCCGTCGCAGCCCGTGAGCCTGAATCCGTTGACATCGTGAGTCAGCGTTCCCTCACCTATTCTATATACCGCATCCGTATTTACGAGCGCGATTATATCGACGGGAAACTCCATCCTGTATGTTCCCTCTTCAATCTCTTTTCTTACTTCCTCGCGTTCCCATGCGTACCAATAAGGAACGTGATTAAACACCTCTAAGAAAGGCTTTCCGACTACAACCTCGGCTTTCATCGCTGCCGCCATATCGAGTTCAATAGGTTTTAGTTCTCCGAGTTCGGTAAGCTCAAATGTCGCTCCGCAGGATTTGCATTTAAGATAAATGCCCTTTCCCTCCATCTCGCCTTCGGTCATGCAGCAGGGGCATTTATAAAGCACGCGCTCAAGTCCATCCGCGCGGAAGGGCTCATCTATTATCGTACCCGACTCCTTCTGCCACGCAAAATTATCAAAGGTAAACTCCGCTGC
The DNA here is from genome assembly GCA_902776725.1 of uncultured Eubacteriales bacterium. Classification (GTDB taxonomy): domain Bacteria; phylum Bacillota; class Clostridia; order Peptostreptococcales; family Anaerovoracaceae; genus Eubacterium_B. The sequence goes on from CACYQX010000018.1 coordinate 3,549, forward strand.
CAGAATATCGTTTATTTCCGAAACAGACTTAGCTTTGATTTCTTCTTTTGACAGGAGATACTTCATGTCTGCGGTGACTTTGACATCTCGTATCTGGAGTCCGTTATACAGAGGATCGCGAGCAAATGCTCCGTACGTCCTTATCATTACGATTGGGATATCGAGCATCTTTGCAAGCTTTCCGAGACTCTCCGGAAGCGGTGTCGCCGTTCCGTCAAAGGTGTAGCTCGCCTCAGGATAAAGGAGAATCGACTCTTTTAATTCCTTTGCCGTATAGATGAGGTCGCGAACGAGCGATGTATCCATCATGAATTTTCTCGTCGGGATGCAGCCGATTTTTCGCATCAAGCCCTCTTTCCCGACAAATCCATCGAGCGTGCAGACGATGTGGTAAGGTCTCGGGTAGATAATCGTTCCGGCAATTTCAAGATCGATGAAACTGCTGTGATTCATAAGAAAAAGGCACGGTTCATCACCGAGCTTCTCCATACCTATCCTCTTTACCTCAAACCCGACCTTTTTCAGGTCTTTTGCGGAGGCTAGCTTGATAATTTTTCGCCAAATAGCCCCCTGCGGCTCAGGTCTTTTGTTTTTGAATGGCTCCATGGCCATTATTTGGTCGTAAGTACTTGTTTTTGCCTTAATTTTCATGCTTTTAATTATACATTAGTTTTCATATAATGCCCACATTTCTTCACAATTTGGCCCGATTTTGTTGTATTATATATAGGTACGGGTATAAAGTACAAAAATCGAAGAAAAGTGTATATAAATCAGCTATAGCATGCCAGAGAAAGGAAAGTTAGATGGACAAAAAGCGCCCACGTTCGAGAGAACAGAATAATACCGGAAAAGGCAAAGGCATTTTCAAGCGCGAAGCCACCGGTAACGGCCCTGTGGGTTCGGGAAACGTCTTTGACGAAATCAAGGAAGCAGCAAAGGAAACTGCAACCGAGGTAAGGAGCGAAGTCCGCGAAGCACAGGAGAAAGTTGAACATCAGGTACGGCAGGGTTTTCAGCAGCAGAACCGCCCTACCCAGCAAGGAAGACCCTCGCAGCAAAACATGACGCAGGAGCAGTTCCAGCAGATGATGCAGCAGATGCAACAGCAACAGATGCAGATGCAGATGCAGCAGCAGATGCAACAGCAGGAACAGCACCGCCCTTTTGGAAGCGCTGGCGCAGGACAAGGAACGACTAACGCCGGCTATTACGGAGGTTCCTCGACAAGGCGCGGCGGCAGCCTGCTTAGGACAATCCTGATCCTCTTGATACTGTTTGTAGTGGCTTATTTCCTATTGAAGTCCATGGGCTTCCTGGGAACAAACAATACCGGAACGGCAGCTAACCCGAGCAGTACGAGCAGCGAAACCACAAATACGAGCAGCGGAAACTCAGGAAGCGGCTCCGGAAACAGCGGAAGTTCAAGCAGCGAAAGCGCTGCCACCGCAAACTCCGGCGCAAGCGCTTCAACCGTAAGCGCACTCGCCGCAGCATCCGGCGTTTCTTCGGGATGGAGTCAGACATCAAACGACGGTGTTATTTCCACAGAAGTCGCAGGCGGTGCAAGAGAAAAGTTTACAACTATTCGCGGCGACGGAACCGACGAGATGGCCATCTATATCTACCTTTGCGGAACAGACCTTGAGTCAAAATCCGCAATGGCAACAAGAGATCTTCAGGAGATGCTCGCTGCCAAACTTTCAGACAAGGTTAATATCGTAATTATGACAGGCGGATGCAAAAACTGGCAGAACGATGTTATGAGCAGCTCTGTAAACGAAATCTATCAGATTTCCGCACAGGGCCTAAGCAGAGTAAGCAGCAATGCCGGAACCGCTCCGATGGTCGATCCGGATAACCTTGAATCATTCGTCAAATGGGCCGCAGACAACTACCCTGCAAACAGAAAGGCTCTCATCTTCTGGGACCACGGCGCAGGATCCGTTCAGGGCTACGGCTATGACGAAAAATATCCGGGTCAGGGTTCCATGACTCTCGATGAAATCGACACAGCGCTTTCCAACGCGGGTGTATACTTTGATTTTATCGGTTTTGATGCCTGCCTCATGGCAACGGCCGAAACCGCCCTCGTCTGCTCCGACTATGCAGACTATATGATCGCAAGCGAAGAAGTTGAACCGGGAATCGGCTGGTACTACACAACATGGCTCGATGCCGTTTCTAAGGACTCATCCATATCCACCGTGGACATGGCAAAGGTTCTAATCGACGACTTCACATCTCAGTGTGCAAGATATTGCCCGGGTCAGGAAACCACACTTTCCATCGTTGACCTTGCGGAGCTCGCATACACGCTTCCGGATAAACTCGCTGCGTTCTCCGACGAACTCAGCACGATGATCGAAGACGGAAGATACAAAACTATCGCAAAGGCTAGAGCTGGCAGCCACGAGTTTGCGTCGAGCAACAAAATTGACCAGGTTGACCTAGTTCACTTTGCCGCCCTACTCGATACCGAAACCGGCAAAGAACTCGCACAGACAGTTGTTGACGCGGTTAAGTACAATCGCACGGCAAAGACATTGAATAATGCATATGGTCTTTCCATCTACTTCCCGTACAGATCTGTACGCAGCGTAGATACGATGACCGCAACATATAAGTCAATCGGAATCAGCGACAGCTATACCGCATGCATTCAGAAGTTTGCTCAGATGCAGGTAGGCGGACAAGCCTCCTCCGGAGGCTCATACGATCCGTTCTGGACGCTCCTTAACGGAAGCGGAAACGGAACATGGTCATCCGATTATTCCGGAAGCACCTCAACTTGGGGCAGCTCCTCCGGTAGCGGAAGCGGCTATGGAAGCGATCTTTCGCAGCAGCTTATGGAAGAACTCCTAACACAGCTCCTCGGCGGAAGATTTACAGACTTTGCTTCTCTGGGAATCAACGGCCTGACGGCAGAGAATTCGAGATTCTTAACCCAGAACCCGATGGACGCAAGCAAAGCCGCAAGCTATATCCACGCAAATATTCTTGATCCGGAAGACTTCGTATGGCAGAAGAACAGCGAAGGAAACCTCGCTATAATCCTTCCTGAAGAAAAATGGGAGCTTGTGAACAGAGTCGATATGGCGATGTTCTACGATGACGGCGAAGGATACTTCGACCTCGGAATGGATAACCTCTATGACTTTGATGCAGAAGGAAACCTCGTTCCGGTTCTCGACCACAGCTGGGTGTCGATTGACGATCAGCCTGTCGCCTACTATCACATGACGACATACGACAACTCGGACGATGATTATTCAATCATAGGCAGAGTTCCCGTACTCCTCAATGGAGAAATGGCAGACCTCATCCTGGTATTCGACGCAGAGAATCCGAACGGATATGTTGCGGGATTCCGCTATGGATATTCAAACGATGTTACGGAGACGATAGCAAAGACCGCAGAGGCGCTTACGCCCGGCGACAAAATCGACTTCGTCTGTGACTACTACTCTTACGACGGAACATTCCAGGACAGCTATAAGATTGGCGAGCAGTATGTCGTAACGGATCAGGCCAGCATGGTGATAAGCAATACAGAGCTCGGCGACGATGTATATATCACCTATCGTTTCACCGACATCTACGGCGAAGACTACTGGACACCAACAATCAGATAACACGATAAATTTAAAAGACTGCGGATCAAACCGCAGTCTTTTTATTTTGTCTTGATACGGTTGAACGCGAGTGGGTAGACGCCTATGACGACGAAGGTTACAATGGCATATCTCACTGCGCGTATAATGAATGCTGCCGTTGTCGGCGATGCGAGAAATGCGTCGTCAAACGGAAGTTTGAGCAGCGCATTAAGAACATAGTAGATTGCCATTCCCACCGCCAACCTAAGAACTATCCTAAGCGGTTCTCTCGTATTTGAAAAGTTCACATATTTCTCTTCGAACGGAACCGCCAAGAAGAATCCTGCCATTACTCCGAGCGAAGTGTAATAATCAAATGTCTTGCAATAGAAAACTCCTACAAGCGAGATTAAAAATATCGTGAGATGCAATTTCCATCTTTCTATTTTGCTCTGCAATATCGGAAAAAGAAATGCAATTGCGCCACCCATAATCCAACCCACGATTACGTCCGTCGGGTAATGAACTCCAAGCGCAATTCTGGATAAGCCCACCAATATGGGAAGGAGGACAAATACTGTTCTTATCGCCTTTGCTCCCCTTTCGTATTTTCTCGAAAGCAATCCCCAGTATATCATTGCGGAATTTGTTGCGTGTCCGCTCGGGAAAGAATAGCCCTGTGCCGCGATATCATAGATATCCGAGCCGGCATGAACAGGCTTTAGACATTTGATTCCCTCGTGATCAAAATACGGTCTCCTCCTCAGCGCGATGTTCTTTACAAGCGCATTTCCGACAAGCCCTACGACAATTCCCGCTCCCATTAACTTTGCAAACTCCTTGTCGTAGCACCAATATATAAATGCGAGAACGGCGATGAGAAGGAGCTCCTCTCCGAGCATAGTAAATAGGGATGCGATTTGCACCCCTATAGTACCAAGCATATTCTGTATCCACTCCATCAGAGCGATTTCAAAATCAAAGTAAAATGTTTTTCCCATATTGCTTTATATAGACTCGCCTTCGTCCTTCGGCTGGACCGTCGTATGATCGCCTTCTCCAGGATCGTCAACGATTATATCCCCACCCGCTTCAGGAAGTACAGGTATATTATTCGGGTCGTCTGGATCAACCGGGTCAATCGAATCATCTGGGTCTGCCGGGTCTGCCGGATCAACCGGTTCTACCGGCTCAATCGGGTCTACCGGGTCGTCAGGATCTACCGGATCTACCGGGTCAACTGGGTCTAACGGATCAACCGGGTCTACCGGATCATCTGGATCTACCGGATCAACCGGGTCAACCGGGTCTACCGGGTCATCAGGCTGATTGTATGGGTTTAGCGGATGCGTCCACAGATAACTGTTTTCGTTCAAATATCCGATATTGTAGAGCCATGTCCACCAATCAGGATTCTCCCACTGAGCTTCGCCCCAGCCCCATGACCATGAGCCTCCACCGGACCAATCGCCACCGGGCCACTGACCACCGGGCCAATCGCCACCGGACCAATCGCCGCCGGGCCAATCGCCGCCGGGCCACTGACCACCGGAACCTTGTCCACCTTGACCACCGGAACCTTGTCCGCCCTGGCCTTGAGGATTATCGTCCGTGCCGCCACTGCTCGGATCTACAGGCTGATCTGGGTTGACTGGCTTATTTGGATCCTCCGTCGGTTTTGGGTCTTCCGGCTTAACCGGAGTCTGCGGCTGCTGCGGAGCGTCCGGTTTCTCGGGCTGCACCGGAGCGTCCGGCTTTTGTGAATCTTCGCCTGTATGCGGTACTACCGGAGGTGCCTCAACCACGGGCTGCTCGACAACCGGTTCAACCACGGGCTGAACCACTATCTCAGGCTCATTCGCAACAGGATAAACTACCGGCTGTGCGGACTCGCTTGCAACAGGCCGAACTGTCTCCGCTGGCTGCACTGCCAATTCCAAAGGCTCTTCAACAGGAGCTTCCTCTTTCGGGAGCTCTGCCTCAACCTTATCTTCTTGTTTTTCTGTTTCCGTATTTGGGATTTCGACGGGCGCCGCTTCATAGGCAGCCGGCGCGTCGCTAGGAAGTACCGGGGAATCAATTCCGGGCTTTACATAAGGCATAGCAAAATAAAGCACGCCCAGAGCCATGAGAGATGGCAGGACAAAAATATATGGCTTTATTCCTTTCAGCAACTTAGATAACTTTCCCATTATTGTTCCTATAAAACCTAATTCCTGATTAGCGCGCACAACAAAATTACGTCAAAATGCACGCACACAGTTATGATACCATATATATCGTAGGAAAAGAAAGCATTTTTTTCGCTTTTTTGCCACTTTTTTCATGTTTTTAAAACCATAAAAAAGTATTCTTTTCCCTATGTTTTTGTGGTAGAATCACAATGTAGCCCCTTCGTCTGGTCTGCCGATATTTAGGCAAAAATATTAAAGTGTAAATATAGAAGTAAAACGAAATGGATAACAAAGAACTTTTAACCGAGGGATCGATTAGGCGCAAACTGATACTGTTTGCGCTGAATATTTTCCTCGGAAACCTCTTTCAACAGCTTTACAACACCGCCGACTCCGTAATCGTCGGAAACTTCCTGGGACATAATGCGCTTGCCGCAGTCTCCAGTTCCGGTAATCTCATTTTTCTTACCGTCGGTCTTTTTGTAGGAATATCCATGGGTGCCGGTGTCGTTATCTCAAACTTTGTCGGTGCCAAAGCAAAAGAACAGGTATCGCTGGCGGTGCACTCAACCATCGCACTCGGAATCCTTTCATCGGCAATTCTTACCATAGTCGGAATCACCTGTGCCCCACTCGTCCTAAGACTCATGAACACTCCGGAGTCTGTGCTTCCAAACTCCATCACATATTTCAGAATATACTTTGCGGGTTCCTTCGGCTTTGTTATGTACAATACCTTCATGGGAATACTGAGAGCCGCCGGAGACTCCAAGCACCCGCTCTACTATCTCATCGTATCGTCTATACTCAATATCGTCTTGGATATAGTGTTTATCGCAGGTCTCGGTTTTGGAGTGGGAGCCGCTGCACTCGCAACCGCAATATCGCAGCTTTTCTCTGCTCTGCTTGCGTTTAACAGGCTGCACAAAATCGACGCGGATTACAAAATCGAATTCAGGAAAATCAAACTCGACAGACTCATGACGCGAAAAATCATACAGTACGGTGTTCCTTCGGGACTTCAGAACTCCGTAATGTCTCTTTCTAACGTTGTCATTCAGTCGTATATAAACACATTCGGAGAATTCGCCATGGCAGGTATAGGTGCCTACGGAAAAATCGAAGGCTTTATCTTTATACCGATTACAAGCTTCAGCATGGCGATTACGACCTTTGTTGGACAAAACCTCGGCGCTCAAGAATACGATCGAATCAAAAAAGGAATCCGCTTTGGACTCCTCTGCGTCACGACTTCATCACTGGTTCTCGGTGCCATAATGATGATATCCGCACCGACATTGATATCGCTGTTCGATTCTCATCCTGAAGTAATAGCATTCGGAACGGAACGTGCGCATATCGTATCGATGTTCTTTGCTCTCTGCGGATTTACACACATCATGGCCGCGGTTCTAAGAGGCTCCGGAAAACCGTCAACCGCACTCATGGTTTTCCTCGTCTGCTGGTGCGTAATGAGAATCGTCATTATCACGGTCCTCGGCCCAATCGTAAACAGCCTGATGCTCACGCATTGGACCTACCCTGCTACATGGCTGATGTCCGCGGTCACCTTCTTTGTAATCTACAAACGAATGGATTTAACCAAAGCGCATATATAGCAAAAACAAAAGACGTGTGCATCGCACGCGTCTTTTTTATTCTCTGCTATGCGACTATCTGCAAGCATTCACAAAGTCGCAGAATATCCTCTTGCTTGTCTCGTCTTTTTTGTGCATGAACTCCGGATGCCACTGGACTGCTTTTACGTATTTCTTGTCCGGCAATTCTATCGCCTCAACGAGTCCGTCCTCCGCCTTTGCCGCAACGCTCAAGCATTCCGCGAGTTCTTTTATTCCCTGATGATGGCAACTGTTCACCATCAGTTCTTCCGCACCTGAAATCTTGGCAATCCAACTTCCCTCTTCCAGTTTTACGGGATGAATCGGAGCATCGTAAGGTGCAGGTTGTCTATGGTTTACATCAGATGGGAACTGCGTCGGAATATCCTGATATAGATTTCCACCGAGCGCGGCATTGATGAACTGAAGCCCTCTGCAGATTCCGAGAACCGGTTTGTCCGCCGCAATGATTTCTTTTAGGAGAAGTACTTCCATGTCGTCGCGCGCTTTGCACGGCTCCACGTTTCCTACTTCGTCAGTCATGCCATAGACTTCAGGTCCAACGTCATGACCGCCTGTGATAATAAATCCGTCGAACTCGCTTACGAGTTGCTTGATTTCGTCCTCGTCCGATGTCAAAGGAAGCATCACCGGAATTCCACCCGCCTCTGCGATTCCTTCAAAGTATCCCGGTAGCATCCAATAGCTTTCCTTCTTTTCATCAACCAAAAGTTGAAGGCCGATAAGCGGCTTTCTTTTATCCTTAAACAGTTGATTGTCCACCAATACAACTTCCTTATCCAATCGCTCCCAAAACTTCTTGCTGGTCGCTTCAAATTTAAATCCGCATTTTTCCTGAACTCTTGCTGACGCATGGTTATAGTCAAAATGTCCGCAGAGGAGCCTATTCATCCCAAGTTCATTAAAGCAGTAGTCAATCGTAGCCTTAACAGCCTCGGTCATATATCCTTTGTTCCAATATGGGTGGCCGAGCCAAAAACCGAGTTCTCGTTCGTCTTCGACGCGAACTTTCTTGCCGCCCTCGCCTTCGCTATAAACATAGTCAATTCCCATATTGCCCACGATTTTTCCGGAAGACTTTTCGATGATGCAAAATGTGTGGTCGTTAATCAAAACGCCCTCGAGTATTGCCTTTGTTTCCTCCACATTCTTATGCGGAAGCCATCCGCACATCGGACCCACGCGCTCATCCGAAGAGAGTGCAAAGCACTCCTCCGCATCATCCACTGTCCAAGGTCTGAACATAAGTCTCTCGCTCTCGTAAGTCATAACTTTCCTCCAAGCTTATCCCATAATTCCGCCAATGCGTCCTCCCTCATCTCTGAATCCATCTTTACCAAATCGTAGATAAGCGGATCGCGGATAAGATGCTTCCAAACCGTAAACGTCGCCTGAACAAAACTCTCGTTAAGCGGCATTTCCTCATCTATCAAAGGACATCTATACGGCAGTTCTATATCATTATAAACCAATGTGAGTTCGCTCGCCTCATCAATATGCGGCGTTAACGGAAATGTTCTGCACTGCATCGGCCTAATCTCACGCTTACATTTGGAAGGGCCCTTGCACTGAACAAAATACACCTTGCCCTTCCAAGACTCCGGAAAGTCATAGTCCTCCGTATCTTCTGCCGACCACGTCAGCCAAGAATCCTTTTTGTCGTGAACCTTGTCCTCGCCCGGAAGAAGATAGATGCCCATCTCTGAATCTTGACCGGATTCTATCCAAGTTCGGCGATACAGCCTCTTTTTCCGCAGTACAACAGGCTGCTCCGCAGAGTTTGCCGCAATCCGAATCCAACGGAGACACTCTGTTCAACAGCCTGTATATCGCTTGGTATGTGCGTTTTTTGATTGATGACTTAATCATTGTTTAATAGTATTATCGCCGGAAAACTTTTGATCTTTTCTCTTTATATCGTGATTTTTACAGTGGTGCCATCTGACGACTCTATATCCACCATAGTAAAATGGCCGTTTCTATGGATGAACTGCCTTAAGTCTCGTATGGCATCGGTTCCAAGGCCTTAGCCGCATTTATGGAGTTATTTCAAACTCTCGGTGAAAAGCGCCTTCCACTCTTCTTCTTTGAAACCGATGAGGACCGTATTCCTTTTGATTTGGATTGTTAACTGCGATGTCTCTATCCTCATACTTAATCTTATTCTCATCCAGCCACTTCTTTGCCTTTTGGCAGGTAGTACATCTCGGATAACAAAGTAAAAGCATATCATTCATCTCCTTCTTCTTCGAAACCTTCCCGATACATGATGTTAATTTTTTCTTGCGCGTGCTGCGACATATGCTTATCCTTAAAATGTTCCCTGTCAGAAAGGATCGCAAGCATCTCGTCAGCTATTTCTTCCATAGAAAGATTCTCCCCTCGCGAGATATACCTAAGCATCCTCCCGCCAGTATATTCGGTATTCATCTCGATTGAAATTATCTTGGCAAAAGCCTCGGGATAGTTCTTTGATATCATTAGGTCATAGAGTTCTTGATTCATATTCGTATGCCCCGAATTAAATAATACCCTTCCCAAAATATGAGGAAGGGTTTTAGTTTCGCATTATTCGATGTGCTTCTCCAGGAATTCCTTTACATAGCTTATAGCCTCTTTAACCGCGCCATCCTTGTATGCCGGAGTTAAATTGGCTTGCTCTAGTATTTCCAGATATCCTTTGCTACCTCCGACATCGATGAGCTCCAGGTATTCCTTCCACGCCATTCCCGGCCTCTCAATGTATTTTCTGTACATCTCCATGGCATTTACCGTGGCCAGCACATACTCTATATAATAAAGCGGTGCATAGAAGAAGTGGAATTTATGGTACCAGTATCCGCCGCGCTGCATGAACTCGTCATCCTCGTCATACTTTCTCCACGGCATATACTTCTCCTCCAGCTTATGCCATTCGTTGGTCCTTTCCTTTGGCGAAAGATTTGGGTTGTCATAGCAGATGTGCTGGAATTCATCAACTGCCACACCGAACGGAATAAAGGTCATGAAGTACTGGAGATTTCCGAATTCATATTTCCATGCATCTCTGCCAAATAAGCGATCGGCGTATTTATTAACAAACTGAATCATCGCCATAGCATTGATTTCGCTGATGTCCGATGATGGATAGAAATATTCCTCAAGCGGTTGCCTTCTGGATGCCCTATAAGTCGCAAATGCATGGCCCAAACTCTCGGACAAATACTGCACATCCTCCGCGCGCCCGTTGAAATGCTCAAATATGAACGGTGCCTTATGATATGGCAGGAATGTATAGAACTCTCTGAGCGCTTTCTCGGGCCTCGGTGTATAGTCCATAAGATCGTGATCAAGAATATAGCTTATAAACTCATCTGTCTCAGAGCCCATCTCACGAAGCATATTTACAACCTGATCCATCATATATTCAGGATCCCCGACAGGCTTTGCGTTTCCATCCGGAAAAACAAAGTTCTCATCATATACCATTACTCTGTCTATCCCTAGCCTCTTGGCCTGAGCTTCATAGAGTTTATTGCAAAGGGGCACTATCTCATCTAAAACTTGCTGCCTAAACCTTGCGATATCTTCCCTGCCATAGTCCAGTCTTTCTCGTTCCAGATATCCAACAGGAACATAGCTATCGTATCCGAGAACGTTCGCAATCTGCGTACGTACTTTCACGAGCTCATCCCAAACTTTCTCTAGGCGATCCTCGTTCTCACTCAGAATCTCCGAGAAGGCCTTAAATGCCGCTTTTCGTATATTCCTATCCTCATGCGAAAACAATTCCTGTAGATCTATAAATGAGTTTTCCTTTCCATCGACAGTTTTTTTGCTTTCAAAAAGTATATTGTCGTACTCATCTATCAACTCTTGCTCGCGCTGTCTTAACGGAATAGCCTCTTCGCATATGGTCTTGCGTTTAATGTCCGTCTTAGTGAAGTACATATGCCCAATCTGCTCCTCGACTTCACTCCTGTATGGACTGTCGTAAACAGTCTCTTTAAAATCCACTTCAAGCTTGTCGAAGATTGGCTGATTCTCATCCGCCCATTTTTGATCATCCGCATATCGCTCGTCCAACGTGTCCATGGCATGCCTGATACTTACGATCTCAAACATTTCCCTAACTCGGCATACCAAAAGATTTGTTTCGAAAACTACTTCCAAAACATCGTCGGCACTTCCGGCGTTCTTGATTCTTTCTATGGCATCCTCATAAAGGGATTTAACCATATCGAATCTCGGCCTGGGAACCTTTATCTCACTGAACTTCCAACTGTTTCCGTTCATTAAACAGCCTCCGGATGCTTAATCACCATTTAATCATAACATTATAACGTCATTTTTACAAATTACAGATTCTGTCCATGATTCCCGGTGATGAACGCTGTATTCTGCTTATTTTAAACAAAAAACGCTCTGTCAGGCAGAGCGTTTTCCTTAACTATTCGTATTCCACCGTTGCAGGCGGCTTTGGTGTGTAATCGTAGAGCACACGGTTGATGCCCTTTACCTCGGAAGTGATTCTCATTACGAGCTTATCGATGAGTTCGGGCGGCAGATGCTCAACGGTTACCTCAACTACGTCCGTAGTATTTATAGCGCGGATGATGCAAGGCCATTCGAATGTGCGCTTGCCATCGGTAATTCCCGTGGACTTGAAATCCGGAACTACGGTGAAGTACTGCCAAACCTTGCCCTCGAGTCCCGCTGCGGCAAATTCCTCACGAAGAATCGCGTCGGCTTCTCTTACAGCCTCGAGTCTATCGCGAGTTATCGCGCCCGGGCATCTTACACCGAGTCCCGGTCCCGGGAACGGCTGACGATCAACCATATTGTTCGGAAGGCCGAGCACGCGCCCAACTTCCCTAACCTCGTCCTTAAAGAGAATCTTTACAGGCTCCACGAGTTCAAACTTAAGATCCTCCGGAAGCCCGCCCGCGTTATGGTGGGACTTGATTCCGTCTTCACTCTCAAGTATATCAGGCCAGATTGTTCCCTGTGCCAAGAAGTCAACTCCCTCGAGCTTACGAGCTTCTTCCGCAAATACTTCTATGAATTCGTTTCCGATTATCATGCGTTTCTCTTCAGGGTCAGATACTCCTGCAAGCTTATCCAGGAATCTCTCTGTAGCGTCTACATAAATCAGGTTCGCTCCGAGCTCTTCACCGAATACCTTGATAACCTGCTCGGGCTCGCCCTTTCTAAGGAGTCCGTGGTTAACGTGAACGCATGTGAGCTGGTCGCCAATTGCTTTGATGAGAAGCGCCGCAACTACGGAGCTGTCAACGCCTCCCGAGAGCGCGAGGAGAACCTTTCTTTCTCCCACCTGCTCTTTGATTGCTTCCATCTGTTCATCGACAAATTTCTGCGCAAGCTCCGGTGTCGTTATTCTTTCAAAATCATCGGGTCTTCTATCGTAAACCATAAAACCTCCATTATTTTTTATAGGGCGACATATGCCGCCCCTCTCATGATTAATTGGTATAGTTATCAAAGTATCCCTGTATGAATACAATCGGTGTTCCCTTGTCGCCGGAACCTGATGTCAGGTCGCAGAGCGAGCCGATGAGGTCCGTGAGCTGTCTCGGTGTCGTTCCTTCAGACGCCATATTTCCCACAAGGTCTGCATCCTTGCTCTTGATGCTCTCGGAGATTGCCTGCTTAAGTTCTTCGCCGGACAGATGAGCAAAATCATTGTCTGCAAGATACTTGAGCTTGAGTTCATTCGGCGTTCCCTTGAGACCATCCGTATGTGCAGGCGAAACAACAGGGTCTGCGAGCTCCCAAATCTTGCCCTGCGGATCCTTGAATGCTCCGTCACCGTAAACCATAACCTCTATATTCTTGCCCGTTGCAACGTGAAGCTTCTTTGCTATATCGTTCACCATCGCCGTTGCATCGTGCGGGAATAGTTTAACAACATCCTCAGTACTCTTGTTCGAGCCGAGAAGTCCGTACTGAGCGTTGAATCCGCTCTTTGATCCGTCTTCTCTCTCAAGCGGTGCGTTAAGTATGTCATCCAGTCCGCATACAACCTCTGCACCCGCAGCCTTTAAGAGTCTCTTGGAACGAGCGCGAGTATGGATATCGCATGTAAGAACTCTCTTGGCGTAGTCGAGAACAGCAGTAGCATGATTTGCAAATATAATCTCTACATCTGCACCGGATTCCTTGATCAAATCTCCGTAGTACGAAACATAATCCACGCCCGTAAATGGATGAGGATTGGATCCGAACAACTCTCTATACTTCTCAAGCGAAAGCACGTCCGAATACGGGTCAACTCCTGCCTCGTCGAGTGCATCGACGCTAACGAGTTCGTTACCAACTTCGTCAGATGGATAGCTGAGCTGAAGAACTATCTTCTTTGCTCCCTTTGCTATTCCGCGCAAGCAGATCGCAAATCGGTTACGCGAAAGTATCGGAAGAATTACTCCGATGGTTCCGTCTCCGCCACTTGCAACTCCAAGTTTTGCGTCTACGTCCTTTGCTATATCATATACCGTCGCATAGTTTCCCTGCGATCTAGCAACTACGGATTCCGTAATCGCAACGATGTCTCTGTCGTGGAATTTGAATCCCCATTCAGCATCTTCAGATGCAGCGATGACGCTATCCGTAACTATTGATACGAGGTCGTCGCCCTCTCTTATAATCGGGCAACGTATTCCTCTCGAAACTGTCCCTACCAGTCTTTCTGTACTCATTATGAAAACCTCCTTGGGTTACGAAAAACAACTTATTTATCTTTTTTTACGCCTTTTGCACGCCATCTCCACTCGGCGACCTCCGGTAGGTCAACTCCGTATTCATGAATATACTGTTTATGCTCGACCAGTTTATCATTCATGATCTGGATGAGGTGTGATCCGCGATTACCAAGTTGCGGCAGATACTGAATCACGTTCTTTACGAGGCTGAATCTGTCGACCTCGTTCTGCACACGCATGTCAAACGGTGTCGTGATTGTGCCTTCTTCTTTGTATCCGTAAACGTGAATATTTTTGTTGTTTCTCCTGTATGTGAGTTCGTGTATCAAAGTGTGATATCCGTGGAAAGCAAAGATTATCGGCTTATCCTTTGTGAATATCGCATCGTAGTCCGCATCCTTAAGTCCATGTGGATGGAGCGTATGCGGCTGGAGCTTCATGAGGTCAACTACGTTTACTACACGAATCTTTAGTTCAGGAAGTTCGCTTCTCAGGATTGATACTGCAGCGAGAGTCTCCAGCGTCGGTGTATCCCCGCAGCAAGCCATTACTACGTCCGGTTCGTCGCCGCCGTCATTTGACGCCCACTGCCAAATTCCGATTCCCTGCGTGCAGTGCTTAACTGCCTCTTCCATATTGAGCCACTGCGGTCTCGGATGCTTTGAAGTAACGAGAACATTAACATAGTCCTTGCTCCTGATGCAGTGATCAAAGCAGGATAGCAGACAGTTCGCATCCGGCGGGAGGTAGATTCTCACTACATCCGCCTTCTTGTTTGCTATATGATCGAGGAATCCCGGATCCTGATGTGTGAATCCGTTGTGGTCCTGCTGCCATACGTTTGAAGAAAGAATGAGGTTTAGTGAACCGATTTCTTCTCTCCACGGAAGATCTTTGCAGACCTTGAGCCATTTTGCGTGCTGTGCGCACATCGAGTCAACGACTCTGATAAACGCTTCATAGCTCGCAAAGAATCCGTGACGACCTGTTAGGAGATACCCCTCGAGCATTCCTTCACACATATGCTCCGAAAGCATCGAGTCAACTACCCTACCGTCTTCCGCTAGGAATTCGTCTCCGTCTTCAATGTCCGCGTTCCAATCTCTATCTGTAACTTGGAATACGTTTCCAAGCCTGTTGGACATAGTCTCGTCAGGTCCGAATATTCTAAAGTTCTTTGCTGCTTCGTTGAGTTTAAAAATATCTCGTACAAAGTCACCGAGTTCGAGCATATCCTGCGCCTCAACGCTGCCCGGCTTCGGTACGTCAACAGCATATTCTCTGAAGTCCGGAAGTCTCAGGTCGCGGAGGAGTTTTCCGCCGTTCGCATAAGGTGTCGCACCCATACGCTTATCGCCTGTCGGCGCAAGCTCCTTCAGTTCCGGAATAAGTTTTCCATTCTTGTCAAAGAGTTCTTCGGGCTTATAGCTCTTGAGCCATTTTTCTACGAGTTTAAGGTGTTCTGGCTTGCTCATGCTGATTGGAACCTGATGTGCTCTGAATGTTCCTTCGATTTTGTTTCCGTCGACAACCTTGGGACCTGTCCATCCCTTCGGCGTACGAAGAACTATCATCGGCCAAAGTGGTCTCTTTACGTCCTTGGCACCCTTCTTGCCCTTCTTTGTGCCCTTTGCTTCTTCTCTGGCCTTCTTCTGAATCGCATAGATATCATCAAAGGCCTTGTCCATGGCCTCTGCCATGAGCTTATGCATCTTCATCGGGTCTTCGCCCTCGACGAAATACGGCTTCCATCCGCAGCCCAGCATAAAATGCTCAAGCTCCTCATTTGGAATCCTTGAAAGAATCGTAGGATTGCTGATCTTATATCCGTTTAGATGGAGTATCGGAAGAACCGCGCCGTCAGTTGCGGGATTCAGGAATTTGTTTCCGTGCCAGGATGTTGCAAGCGGACCGGTTTCAGCTTCGCCGTCACCTACTACGCAGGCAACCACAAGATTCGGATTGTCAAATACGGCACCAAAGGAATGCGCGAGCGAATAACCGAGCTCGCCGCCTTCGTGAATCGAACCCGGATTCTCCGGTGCTACGTGACTTGAGATACCGCCCGGGAAGGAGAACTGCTTGCAGAGCTTCTTCATGCCCTCAACGTCCTCGCTTACGTTCGGATAAACCTCGCTGTAGCTTCCTTCAAGATAAGTATTGGCAACAAAGAAATTGCCGCCGTGACCTGGACCGGAGATATATACGATATCCTGGTCGCGCTCTTTGATGATTCTGTTCAAATGAACGTATATAAAGTTCTGTCCCGGGACTGTTCCCCAGTGACCGACTATCTTTTTCTTAACATGTTCTCTCTTTAAGGGCTTTCTCAGAAGAGGGTTGTCCAAGAGATAAAGCTGAGCTGCCGATAAATAATTTGTGGCCCTCCAGTATGCATCCATCTTCTTGAGGTATGCAGCCGAAACGCCACCCGCAGTTGCCTTTTTTGTATTAGTTTTTGCCGCCTTCATAGGTTTCCCTCCATTTCATCAATAACAGAAATATTATACTCCCGATAGGGCCCAATCGCAAGAAAAAAGCGGAGTATATACGCTACTCCGCCTTGCTTTTTTCCCTTAGTCTTCTTACGATTTCGGCATGCCTTTCCCTTGTTAGCGGATATTTGTACACCGCCAGTATCATGAGCACCAAAAATACTATCGGAACCAGCGTGGTGCAGTTAAAAATCCAAAGCTTTGCCGTCTCCGTCTGCACGTCCAAAGTGCTGTCAAATCCTGCGGCCTTCAGTATAACCCCAAGTATCACGGATCCGATTCCGGCAGCAATGGACTCTATGAGCCCCTGGAAAGAAACGATGGCTCCGCGCCTGTCCTTTCCCGTTTCCAGCAGATCGTACTCGCATACGTCATAGTATATGGACGGCATCAACTGCCAGTAGAAACTAGTGCAGGTCGCGCTCCCTATTATGAATACGATGAGCATACCCGTTCCGCTTACGCCAACCACCCTAACAAAGAGAAGAATTGCCGCGCCGAGACCGTAGAAGAATACAAGTGCTCCCCTCTTGTCTATTTTTTTGACTATAAATGCGGTGACCGGAATCATCGCCGCAGCGAACAGCGGTCGCACGAGGAGTATGAGCGGCGTCTCCTCAGAAGTAAGCCCCAGATTGTATGTCAGGAAGTATAAGAGATCCGCAAGCAAGAGAGAATAGCATATAAGCCCCAATGTGCTTGCGATAATTAGATACTTCATCGGCTTAAGCCCGGCGACAGATATATATTCCCTAAAAAGCTCGACTATATTTAGCTTAGGCCTTGCATCGCTCGACGCAAGAACAGGCGGATCCTTTTGCTTTGATGCAATTACGGTTACGAGGAATGTAACCGCTGCGCAGGTCCCGAGGAAGAGCCCCGTCGAAGACCACGCTGCACCCGTTGACATCCCCCTCTTCTCGAGAACGCCAACCATAAACGTCGGAAGCACCATTGTAACGACGTTTCCGAGGATATTGAACATCGACGCGTATAATCTAAGGACCGTCCTGTCCTCGTAGTCGCTCGTATATTCCGATCCAAGCGCCATATAAGGAACAAAGAAACCCGTATAGCAGGTCCAATAAAGCATCAGTATAAAGCCGTAATAAAGAGGCTTAATACTCATCGGAATATTCAAATCCGTGAAAAGAAGGAAAATACAGATTCCCGAGGGAATCGAAAAGAGAAGCATCATGGGACGTCGCTTTCCCATCTTTGTTCTAACCTGGTCCGAGAGGAAACCCCATATCGGATTTATGAGAGCATTCCAGACCGCCCCTATCGCAGAGATAACGCCGGAAACCGCAGGATCAACGCCCGCGACCGTCGTCAAAAAGAACATCAAATATGTCCCTATTGCGCTATATGCAATAGAGTCTCCAACTGACGCCGTTCCGTATCCAAGTTTTTCTCTTACACTTAATTTTCCGTTCATGGTGATGCCTAAATTATAGCACAGATTACCATAGGCGCTCACCATAGTAAAAAAGCCGGCGGAAGCCGGCTTTTGTTATGTCTACATCAATCCTTCGACTATTAGTTTTGTTATTAGGGCTGCGACCCAGGCGATGGCACATTGCCATACGACGACGCCGACTGCCCATCTATTTCCCATCTCCCTCTTAATCGATGCCACCGCCGCAACGCAAGGCGCATAGAGAAGACTGAAGACGAGTATCGACGCAGCGGAAGCTGTATTTAATACGCTCTGTATTCCCGCTATTCCGCCAAAGAGAACTTCCATAGTGGATACGACGCTTTCCTTTGCCATAAAGCCCGTGATGAGCGATGTAACTATTCGCCAGTCACCGAGTCCAATCGGCGCGAGAATCGGAGCCATCCATCCCGCAATCACAGCGAGTATGCTGTCGTGCGAATCCTCAACCATATTGAAGTGGAAATCAAAGCTCTGGAGGAACCAAACGACTATCGTCGCAATAAGGATTACCGAAAACGCCCTCTGCAAAAAGTCCTTTGCCTTCTCCCATAGAAGCCTCAGTACGTTTTTGGCGCTCGGCATTCTGTAGCTCGGAAGTTCCATTACAAACGGCACCGCTTCGCCCTTGAATATCGTGCGCTTATAGAACAGCGCGAGAAGTATTCCGACGAGAATTCCGAGCACATAGAGTCCCGTCATTATGAGCCCGCCCTTCCCCGGGAAGAACGCCGCAACAAAGAATCCATAAATCGGAAGCTTTGCGCTGCAGCTCATAAACGGCGTGAGAAGAATCGTCATCCTTCTGTCTCGCTCGCTCGGAAGCGTTCTTGTAGCCATTACCGCGGGGACCGTGCAACCGAATCCTATGAGCATAGGAACTATGCTTCGTCCCGAGAGTCCTATTTTTCGTAAAAGCTTATCGAGAACAAAGGCAACTCGCGCGATATATCCGCTGTCCTCAAGCAGAGACAGGAAGAGGAACATTATCACGATTATCGGGAGGAAGCTTATTACGCTTCCGACGCCCGCAAAGATTCCGTCGATTACAAGTCCCCTTATTCCTTCGTTAACTCCTGCGGATACGAGGAGTTCTCCGACGCCTTCAGAGAGCCACTCAACAAAGGTCTCCATAAGTCCCTGTAGGTATGCACCGATTACATTGAACGTGAGTATAAACATAAGCGCCATAATGGCTATAAAAGCAGGAATCGCGGTCCATTTGCCGGAAAGAATTCTGTCTATGCTTTGGCTTCGCTTATGTTCTTTGCTCTCCTTTGGTTTTACAACCGTGCGATTGCAAACGTCGCTTATAAATGCAAATCGCATATCCGCTATCGACGCGGCTCTGTCGAGTCCGCGCTCGGTTTCCATCTGAGTCACGATATGCTCTAGCGTCTCTTTTTCGTTTTGGTCGAGACCGAGCTGATCCATTATGATGTCGTCTCCCTCTACGAGTTTGCTCGCCGCAAATCTTATCGGGAGATCCGCGCGCTTTGCATGGTCCTCAATAAGATGCATTACAGCATGAAGGCATCTATGCACCGCGCCGCCATGATCCTCTTCACTGCAGAAGTCTCTGTGTGGCGGTTTCTCCTGATAATGCCCTATATGTATCGCGTGCTCCACGAGCTCATGCACACCTTCGTTCTTGAGCGCCGAAATCGGTACTACCGGAATACCGAGCATCTCTTCCATCTCGTTCACGCGGATATATCCGCCGTTTTCCTTTACCTCGTCCATCATATTGAGAGCGAGAACCATCGGCACATCCATCTCGAGAAGCTGCATCGTAAGATAGAGGTTTCTCTCTATATTGGTCGCATCTACGATATTGATAATCGCCTTCGGCTTTTCCTTTACAACAAAGTCACGAGATACAACTTCTTCTTTGCTGTACGGCGACATGGAATAGATTCCCGGAAGGTCGGTTATTAGAGTGTTTGGATAGCCCTTGATTACGCCGTCCTTTCGGTCCACCGTAACGCCGGGGAAATTTCCGACGTGCTGATTGGCACCTGTAAGCTGGTTAAAGAGCGTAGTCTTTCCCGAGTTTTGGTTTCCGACGAGAGCGTATGTGAGCAAAACATCGTCCGGAAGAGGATTTCCGCTTCCCTTTGGGTGGAACTTACCTCCTTCGCCGATACCGGGGTGAGGAATGTCCCCGAAGAGTTCTTTGGATGCTGCGGTTCCTTCGGACTCATAGCCCGTACCCGCATTGGCTTCTCCCTCGCCGCCTCTCGCCTTGCCGCTTGACTCCGTTTTAGCCTTATCGACCTCGATCTTCTCCGCATCGGCAAGCCTGAGAGTGAGCTCGTATCCGTGTATTCTAAGCTCCACAGGATCCCCCATAGGAGCAAATCTAACAACTGAAACGTGGGCGCCCGGAATGACACCCATGTCGAGAAA
This sequence comes from uncultured Eubacteriales bacterium, assembly GCA_902776725.1. Classification (GTDB taxonomy): domain Bacteria; phylum Bacillota; class Clostridia; order Peptostreptococcales; family Anaerovoracaceae; genus Eubacterium_B. The sequence goes on from CACYQX010000018.1 coordinate 23,999, forward strand.
ATGCTGTCTCAATGCGCCTTCTCCACCGACCGATGTTATGATGGCGCTCTGTCCTTCTTTTAATTCGTTTAAAGTCATATCTATCTCCCGCATAACTAATACGAGTTAGTCTAGACTAATTATAGTATTATGTGCCAAATATGTCAACAACCAAAATAAAACCCCGCGGCATTCACGGGGTTTAAGAATTAATAATCTAAGCCTTTACCTAATCGCATTCTGACTTGAGTCTCTCAGGATAACATCGTGCGCTCCGCCCTCTACGATTGAGGTTGCGGATACGAGTGTGAGTTTGGCCTTCTCCTGAAGTTCCTTGATTGACTGAGCACCGCAGTTACACATGGTCGCCTTCACTTTGTTAAGGCTGAGCTGTACGTTGTCGTGGAGCGGTCCCGCATAAGGTACGTATGAATCTACGCCTTCTTCAAACTTCATCTTGGAGTCGCCGCCCATATCGTAACGCTGCCAGTTTCGAGCGCGGTTGCTGCCCTCGCCCCAGTACTCCTTGACATAGTTTCCGTTTATGTTCAGTCTCAGCGTCGGAGATTCATCAAATCTCGCAAAATATCTACCGAGCATGATAAAGTCCGCACCCATCGCAAGCGCAAGCGTCATATGATAGTCGTAAACGATTCCGCCGTCCGAACAGATTGGAATATATACTCCCGTCTCCTCAAAGTATTCGTTTCTGGCCTTTGCAACTTCTATTACGGCTGAAGCCTGTCCGCGGCCTATACCCTTCTGCTCGCGCGTGATGCAGATCGATCCTCCGCCGATACCTATCTTAACAAAGTCCGCGCCACAGTCCGCAAGGTATCTGAAACCTTCTGCGTCAACTACGTTTCCGGCACCGACCTTTACGGTGTCGCCGTACTTTGCTCTTATCCAATCGATTGTATCCTTCTGCCATTCGGAATAGCCCTCTGATGAATCGATGCAGAGAACATCTGCTCCCGCCTCTACGAGCGCAGGAACCCTTTCCTCGTAGTCACGGCTGTTAATTCCGGCACCGACCACATATCTCTTGTGATCGTCGAGAAGCTCGTTCGGATTGGACTTGTGGTTATCGTAGTCCTTTCTGAAAACAAAATATGTAAGGCGCTGATTCTTATCTATGATTGGAAGTGCATTCAGTTTATAGTCCCAGAGAATATCGTTCGCCTCGGAGAGCGTAACACCGTCCTCCGCGTATACGAGCTTTTCAAATGGAGTCATGAATTCGCTTATCTTTGTTGCCGGATCCATACGGCTTACACGGTAGTCACGGCTTGTAACGATACCGAGAATCTTTCCGTCCGGGGTTCCGTCTTCCGTAATCGCAATTGTGGAATGACCCTGCTTTGCCTTGAGTTCCAAAACATCCTTAAGAGTCTGATCCGGTCTAAGATTGCTGTCGCTCTTTACAAAGCCCGCCTTATATGATTTTACGCGCCTAATCATCTCGGCCTGGTCCTCCACCGGCTGAGATCCATATATAAAGGAAATTCCGCCTTCCTTTGCAAGTGCAACCGCCATTGTGTCATTCGATACGGCCTGCATGACCGCAGACACCAGCGGAATATTCGCGGAGAGCGGAGACTCCTCGCCCTTCTTAAACTTTACTATTGGGGTCTTTAGGCTCACGGTTTCAACAAGGCAATCCTTTCCGGTATATCCCGGAAGAAGCAGATATTCGTTGAATGTGCGCGATGGTTCATTGATAAACTGGGCCATTTTGATTCTCCTTTTTGATCAGCGCGTAGAGATTAAAAAATTTTTAACATTATGATACAAAAACCGCTGTGCGTCAAGTGATGCGCGGCATTATTATGTGCGCAGTTTAAATGTCTTCGGCGCCAGATAATATGCGAGCACGCAGGCCACGATGCTGTATATTATTCCGAACACCGCGGTGAATATACCAAAGGCCATCGACGGCACCTCTATCTGAATCATCATATAACAAACCAGGTATGTCGCACCCATTATAATCGGATAGGTGCCGCTCTTCACCTCGGTATTTACGTTAAACGGCTGGAGCAGATAATACATTACAAGGTAGTGCACCGAGAAGAATACTCCGAGCGCAAGCACAGAAACTATGAGCACCAAATAGTAAATGGGTTTCTCCGGTCCTCCCGAGAGGAAGAGAAGAAGCGCAAGCCCCGCAGCCAGAATTCCCGCGGGCAGCATATTTACTTTGGAAATCTCAAAGAGCCTCAGCTTGAACAGTTTCAGTATATTGCTTCCCTTTCTGTATATCGGATATGTGAGAAGGCTGTGGTCGCAATTGCTGAACAGCGCGCGAGTGTAGTTCTGTCCTTTGTTGATTGCATACATGCCGAACGCAACAAATCTGAGCTGCGTGGTTATTACCAGGTTCATGCCCTCTTTTGCCTCGGGTATGATTAACATCATAACTGCTGCTATCACTATTAACGTAAGAAGAACAACTGCCGTATTTCTGGACGAACGCCAAAGTATCTTTCTATGTCTCTTAACAAAGAGCTCGTTCAGGAATTCAAATCCTTTTTTGTTGCTCGTTACGACGGTCTTATCATCTATCTTGTTTCTATCAAGCGAAGCCACCTGCTCCTGAGCCATCGTCTGTAACTCCAAAAACTCCGTAATGCCCTTTTGATACATTTTGCGATAGTTCTTGAAATTGCGCAGGATAAAGAGAGAAACTATTCCCCCGACTATACCGAGCGCCATTATTATGAGCGATACACCAACCGGCATTACAAAGCCGAACCCCGCCGGAAGATAGGCTGCCAAAAATACTGCACCTATTACAAAGCTCTTTACGTAATCTCTAAGGGTACTCTCTCCCTTAAAGGCCAAGAATCTTCTCGGCGCCTTTTCTTCTCCTTTTGCGAGCGATCTATCGTAGAGTTTTACGCTTATCGCGGAAGCGATGAGCTTAACCGAAACGACAAAGAGCGGAATCAGAAGCGCATGCCAAATCGGCGCGTCCACTATGATTGCTCCTACGATTCCTACCGCGAGGAACCCCAAGAAGAATCTTAAGAGAAGATACGCGTAATTTGATATCGCGTGTTTCTTTGCATCCATGCGGAGTAGGAACACCGCATAGTATTTATCCATGCTTCCCGTAAAGAAGTCGTTATTGGTAATACCGCCGACGATTGTCAGAACTATGAACACCTGAAGCACCACATTCCACTCCGGCACCACGGGATCATCAAGTTTAAAGAAATGAAGGGATGTCGGAAGCGCGATAAACAGCGCCACATAGACAAACTTCCAAAGGAATGTCGTGATGAGTTCCTTAAGTATCGAAAGCACCGTAAGAAGCGCCTTTAACCAGCTCAGCGTATAGAGCTTATCCGAAAGAATCCTTTTGAGACCCGGAATCGCCTTGAGCGCATAGATAAAGGTGTTCACGCTATATGTCATTTTTAAGTGAAGAGATTTTATGAGAGTATCAAACATATATCCACCCTATTTGCCCTGGTTCCACTTTCTGAGGTTCCATTTTGATTTGTTTTCTTCTGTCTCGTCACCCTCTGTGCGCTCTATGTTTTCCTCGCCTGCGACTATCAGATCCGGATCGACTTCAGCATCATCTTCCGTCTCGTCTTTAAGGAGTTCGATGATGCGCTCCTTAAATCCTTCGTTATCGAGAGCAGCGTGATCGACCGCCTCGAGTTTTCCCTTTGACAGAAGGACGATTTCGTCACAAAGGTCAACAGCAAGGTCTAGTATATGAGTCGAGAAGATTGTGATTCTTCCGTCCTTGAACCCGCGGAGAAGTTCCTTCATCTCTTCCGACACGACGACGTCCAATGAAGTAAGCGGCTCGTCCAGGAGGAAGAGCTTCGGCTTTGCAAGCATGTTTACGAGCATCTGCATCTTGTTCTTCATGCCGTGCGAATAATTCTTCATGAGCTTATCCGCGTCTTTTCCCGAAAGCCTTACGAGGTTAAAATACCCTTCCGCGTCGGCGATGTTTCCCGCCTCCTCGTTTATCTCAAGGAAGAACTTAAGGAACTCTCTTCCCGTCAGGAATTCAGGAACATTCGGCGTTGAAAGAACATAGCCTATATCCTCCGGCATTACGTCTCTCACCATACCATTCTCTTCAAGATAGAACTCGCCGTAGTTATACGGAATCTCGCCGCTTATGCAGTTAAAGAGCGTGGTCTTACCGGATCCGTTACGTCCGAGAAGTCCGTAAATCTTGCCCTCTTCAAATTCAAAACTTGCTCCGTCCAATACCGGAAGCTCTTTTCCATAACTCTTGACTACATCCTTGATGATAAATTTCATATGTGGCTCCTTTTGATTTCTTCTATTCCTTCCTTGCAGGTTTCCATGAACTTTGTTGCAGTATTTGGAAGGTAATGCTCAGGCATATTCGCTATGACTAGCGTTCCCGTTGTCTTCTTATCCTTTATCGGGAAAAACTCGACATCCGCATCCTTCACGTTCTTCTCCGGCATCGCCCACATGAAGAGCTCAGGATATACCGTGATTCCCATTCCCTTTGACGCGAGAGCAAAAGCCGTCTCCGTGTTCTCCGTCTCAAGCACTATATTCGGTGAGAACTTGATTCTCTCCATATATTCGTCGAGCATAGCGCGAACGCGGTTTCCCTTTTTGAGAAGTATAAACGGAAGCTCCTTGAAGAGTCTCACGTCCGGATTCTTGCGGCACTCGGACACTATGCGTTTCATATCTTGGCCGTAATGCTCTTTCAGGAGTTTCTTTGGAACAATCAAGAAGAGTCGTTCCTTGGTGAGCTCCGTATAAGTCGCACCCTCTATCGATAGCGGAAGAAAATCTATCATGAGGTCCAGGCTTCCGCGCCTTAGAGCGTTCTCCATCTCCGCCGAGTTCTCTTCCACGAGTTTTACATCCACAAGCGGATACTCTGCTCTGAACTTTGGAAGAATCGACGGAAGAATCGCTCGTCCGCAGGTATGGGATATCCCCACCCTGAGTTCACCTGCCTGGTTTTCCTTGACGTCGTCCACCATCTGATGGATCTGGCGCTCTATATTTGCCATCTGGAGCGCATACTCGTAGAAGCGTTTCCCCGCATAAGTAAGAGAAAGAACGGGAGAGCGATTAAAGAGCTTCACTCCCAGTTCTTCCTCGAGTCTTGCGATATGGTTCGAAAGCGCCTGCTGAGAGATAAAGAGACGCTGCGCCGCATGCGTAATATTCATCTCCTCGACAGTCGCTATGTAGTAGTTTATAGTGTTCAGATTCATGCGCTGTTTCTCCGTGTTTTATGGGGAAATTCCCATAGCAATATTATAGCACCGCCCATAATTATACCACAACAAAATTGTTGTGCCACCGCCAAATTATTTAATGTTTTTAATGTAGCACATATAAGAGTAGTATTCTTTTTGTAGAATAATACAAAACTATGGTTTTTGGAGGGAATATGCCTGAAAAAGCAAAGAGAGACAAGAGTCTCCTAACTGTTGATCCCACCTGGTGCAAAGGCTGCGGAATCTGCGTTGAATTCTGCCCCATGAACGTGCTCAACCTTGTGGACGAAAAAATCAATATCAATTCCAGAGAAGATTGTGTCGCCTGCGGAATGTGCGAGAGCCTCTGCCCCGATTATGCAATCTGGTTTAAGGAGGAGGAATAAGATGGCCAAGGTTTTAATGCAAGGAAACGAAGCCTGCGTTGAAGGCGCCATCGCTGCCGGACTTAAATTCTACGCAGGATACCCAATCACACCATCCACGGAAATCGCAGAAGGCTGTGCCAAGAGACTTCCGCAGGTTGGCGGACATTTTGTTCAGATGGAAGACGAGCTCGCCTCTATGGCGGCAATAATAGGAGCAAGCGCAACAGGCGCCAAGAGCATGACGGCAACGAGCGGCCCGGGATTCTCTCTTAAGCAGGAGAACATAGGCTACGCATGCCTCGCAGAGGTTCCATGCGTCATAGTTGACGTTCAGCGCTGCGGCCCTTCAACAGGACTTCCCACCTCACCTTCACAGGGCGACTATATGCAGGCGCGTTGGGGAACTCACGGAGACCATCCGGTAATCGCAATTTCGCCTGCAACAGTAACCGAATCATATATGCTTGCAATCAGAGCCTTTAATCTGAGCGAGAAATACAGAACGCCGGTAATCTTTCTAATGGACGAAATCGTCGGCCATATGAGAGAAGGAATTGACATCCCCTCGCCCGACGAAATCGAAATCATAAACAGAAGAGAAGCCGGAAACCTAGGCGCATATAAATTTGCTTATCGCGTTCCTGAAGGAAAAATCTCTCTCGGACTCAAGCCATTCGGCGAGGGTTCCAGATACAATATGACGGGCCTCATGCACGACTATGCAGGCTTCCCCGACAATTCGCCGGAGGACGCTGCTGAGCTCATGAACCGCATTATGGACAAGATCAACGATCACCTTGACGACATCCTTGATACTGAAGAGTATCTCCTGGACGATGCCGAGTATGCGGTTGTATGCTTTGGTGGAACGACAAGAGCGGTTCGCGATGCCGTTGATGAAGCTAGAGCCTCCGGAATCAAGGTCGGCATGTGGAGACCAAAAACCGTTTGGCCCTTCCCCGAAGAAGACCTTCGCAAGCTCAAGGACAGACTCAAAGGCATCCTAATGGTTGAACATAATTACGGTCAGATGCTTCTGGAAGTCCAGCGCTGCGTAGAGGGAAAAATCCCCGTAAAGTTCATCGGAAGAATTGACGGAACCGTAATTCCGCCATCCGAGATTCTGGACAAGATCAAAGAAATGAATGCGTAACGCGGAGGTAAAGAGATGCCAAGTAATCTGATATATGAATATTTAAGAATAGATCACCTTCCGCATATCTGGTGCGCAGGCTGCGGAAACGGAACGCTCACAAGAGACCTCGTAGTTGCGCTTGACGATTTGATTAACGACGATACAAATGATATTACGAGAGACAATGTGGTAATCGTTTCGGGTATAGGATGCTCATCAAGAGCCGCGGGCTATATGGACTTTTCTTCAATCCATACCACCCACGGAAGAGCTATCGCCTTTGCCACGGGAATCAAAATAGCAAAGCCAGAGCTTCACGTAATAGTTGTTACGGGTGACGGCGACTGCTCCGCAATCGGAGGAAACCATTTGATTCACGCCGCAAGAAGAAACCTGGACCTCACCGTCCTCGTTTATAACAATACCATCTACGGAATGACGGGCGGACAGTACTCCCCCACCACTCCGCAGCACGACTATGCGACAACCGCACCCTATGGAGTAATTGACAGGACGTTCAATATTGCGGAACTCGCAGCGGGTGCAGGCGCATCCTTCACCGCTGTAGGCGACGTATTCCACACTGCGGAGACAATTAAGCAGATCAAAAAAGGAATTCTGCACCACGGATTCTCCTTGATAGAATGTCACTCCACCTGCCCCACCTACTACGGAAGGAAGAATAAGAAGGGCGATGCTGTGGAAATGCTGAAAGTTCAGAAAGAGATGGGCATGAGTAAAGCTGCCTACGACAAGCTCAGCGACGAGGAAAAGGAAAAGCACTACCCCATCGGAACTTTGACCGAATACGATTATCCTGAGTTCACGGATCTCTATGACGAGATTATAAAGGCTGCGCAAGCAGACGCTGCGGGCAAATAGCGAGGTGAATTTATGAGTAAAGACAGATACGAAATACGCCTCACAGGATCAGGCGGACAGGGTGTAATCATGGCAAGCGTAATACTTGCCGAAGCCGCAATCATTCAGGGCAAGAACGCCATTCAGTCCCAGTCATACGGACCCGAAGCCCGCGGAGGCACAAGCAAAGCGGAGACAATAATCGGCGAGAACGAACTTTGGTATTCCAAGGTAAACAATCCAAATTTTCTGCTGGCGCTCACACAGGCGTCGCTGGATAAATACATCGGCAATATCGCAGACGATGCGATCGTGCTGATAGATTCATCGCTAACAATGCCGGAAGGCTTTACTGATGGTAATGCCAACGCAGACAAGCGCATCTATAGCCTTCCGATTCTGAAGACCGCGCGCGAAGACATCGGAAAACCGATGACTGCAAATATAGTTGCCGTCGGAGCGATTAACAGGCTCGCAAATTTATTTTCGGAAGAAGCCCTTCAGGAAGCGGTTAAGCGACATATACCGCGCGGCACAGAAGAACTGAATATGCGCGCCCTCTCCGCCGGAGAAGAACTTGCAAGCGCGGCGAAGTAAGGAACAGTTTCAGGCGCATGCGAGCTAAGCTGCACGCAACATTTACATGTAACAATGAACAATAACCGAACAAAAGACCTGACAACAATAGCACTGATGACCGCCATAACCGCCGTAATGGCACAGCTCGCCATTCCGATGCCCGGCGGCGTCCCAATGACATTACAAACCCTTGCCGTAACCTTGGCAGGGGTTATTTTGGGTCAGCAACGCGGCACGATTTCAATGGTCGTTTATCTTTTGATCGGCGCTGTTGGTGTCCCCGTCTTCTCATCATTTACGGGCGGCGCCGGTGTGCTAATCGGTCCCACGGGCGGATTTCTCTGGTCATTCCCCGCGATGGCATTGATCATCGGCTACGGCGCGGATAAAGAAGTGTGCCGCACCGAGACCGCAAGCCGCGCCGCGAGCACAAGCCGCGCCGATACCGGCGCTGATAATACCGCGCGCACATATAAAAACGGCAGCCTCGGGTTTTGGTTCTTTATAATCCTCGGGACCGCCGTGAACTATTTTGTTGGAACAGCAGCATTCTGTTATTTAACCGGCGCAAATCTCTCCGCGGGAATCGCAGCCTGCGTAATCCCATTTATTCCGACAGCAATCATCAAAGCACTTATCGGCGGCCTGCTCGGCCTTCGCATCAAATCCGCCCTGCGCAAGACGAGTTAACGCGCCGTGCGGATCGCCACCAACATAAAACTTAAAAATCCCCGTGGAATTCCACGGGGATTTTAGTAATTCACAATGTCGCGTTATGCGGCTTTCTTTGCTTCTTTCTTTGCTTCCCAGTTGGTTACGCAGATTGAGCAGGAAATGTCTCCTGTTACGTTGAGGCAGGTTCTTCCCATGTCGAAGAGTCTGTCAACAGCAACGATGAGTCCGATATAAGCAACAGGAATTCCGATTGCTTCGAGTACCATCGCGAGCATGATCATGCCTGCGCCGGATACGCCTGCCGTACCGATGGATGCGAGCGTTGCCGTAACAACAACCGTGATCATCTGGCCGATTGTCAGGTTCATGCCGCAGCAAGATGCGATAAATACGGTTGCAACGCACTGATAGATCGCTGTTCCGTCCATATTGATTGTCGCACCGAGCGGAAGAACGAAGGACGATACCTCAGGATTTGCTCCCATACCGTCAGCACACTCCTTTGATACAGGAAGTGTAGCTGCGGACGATGTCGATGTGAAAGCGAACATCATAGCGGCAAAAGCGCCCTTGAAGAACTTCAGCGGGCTGATCTTTCCGAACACTCTCGCAGCAGTTGAATATACCGCGATAGCGTGGATCGCGTAAGCGATATATGCGCAGAGGATTACCAGCGCGAGCGAACCGAGGATTGCGGCGCCCTGTGTGGAAACAACCCATGTCATATAAGCGAATACGCCGATCGGCGAAAGATGAATGATGAAGCTCATCAGCTGCTCAATTACGGAATAGATGGAGTCAACGAGGTTGCGAACCATCTTTGCCTTTTCACCGGCAGCGATGATTGATCCACCAAAGAGCAAGGAGATTACGATTACCTGAAGCATATTGGCATTCAGGAATGCATCCCACTGGTTTGATGGGAAGAATCCAACGATGGTCTTCATGAAGCCACCGAATTCCTTGGCTTCATATTCCGCAGAACCGAGCTCCGAAGAAAGATCCGGGAACAGTCCGGCACCGTTGAATACATTGGCCATAACGAGACCGATTACGCATGCGATTGCTGTGGTGCAAAGGAAATATGCTACGGTTTTGATACCGATGGAGCCTACCTTACGCATGCTTTCCATGGATACAATTCCCTGAATCATAGAGAAAAGTACCACAGGAACTACAATGAACTTTAACAGATTAACAAAGATGTCGCCGAACGGCTTGATATATTTGGTCGCTATATCAGCTCCCCCGGCGAGGGCTAAGACGAGACCCAGAGCTACACCGGCGACCAACGCAATAAGAATTTGCACCGGCAAAGTGAGTTTCTTCATAGAACACCTCCAATGAGGCATTCTACTCAAA
>CACYQX010000019.1 GCA_902776725.1 uncultured Eubacteriales bacterium
TTCACCCCTCGTATCAATGTGGATTGCAGATATGGACTTTAGAGTTGCAGATCCAATAATCGATGCTCTTAAGAATAAAGCCGACTTTGGTGTTCTCGGTTACGATAAGCAGAGTTCTACTTATTTTGATGCCGTAGCTTCATGGTTCACTCGCAGATTCAATTGGACTCCCAAGAAAGAATGGCTCGTCACAACGTCAGGTGTGGTTCCCGCAATCAATTACGCCATCAAAGCCCTCACAAGCGAAGACGATGCCATAATCATTCAGACGCCCGTATACTATCCGTTCACGAACGCAATAAAGACAAATAAGCGGAAACTCGTCGAGAGTCCCCTCGTTTTAGGAGGCGGTCATTATGAAATGGATCTAGACGACTTTGAAAAGAAGATTGTGGATAACAACGTAAAGATGTTCATATTCTGCACGCCGCATAACCCCGTCGGAAGAGTATGGACTATCGATGAACTCAAGGCCGTCGGCGAGATTTGCAAGAAGCATAACCTCTTTGTTGTTGCCGATGAAATCCACTGCGACTTCACATATGGAGATCATAGGCACACAATGTTCATAGACGCTTGCCCCGAGATTGCGGACCGCGTGATTTCCTGCACGGCGCCGAGCAAGACATTTAACCTCGCAGGACTTCAGACTTCAAACATTTGGATTCCGGGAGAAGATGTCCGCGAGAAATTCAATGCGGAGCTCGCAACAACAGGTTTCTTCGGTTCCAACAGCATGGGCCTCATCGCCTGCGAAGCCGCCTACTCACAGGGCGAAGAATGGTTTGACCAGTGCAAATCATATATCTACGATAACTATCTTTTCTTAAAGGATTTCATCGAAGAAAAAATCCCTTCGCTCAGAGTTCAGGAACTCGAAGGGACCTATCTCGCCTGGGTTGACTTCTCCGCACTCGGCCTTACGCCCGAAGAAGTCGATGACATTATGATTAACAAAGCAGGCCTCTGGCTTGACGAAGGAAAAATCTTTGGTACCGGAGGCGAAAACTTCCAACGTTTCGTCCTCGCCTGCCCTCGTGCAACCCTGGAAGAAGCACTGAACCGCCTCGAATCCACAATTTAGTAATCCCAAGTTCTGTTGGCTGAAGCAGTACATCTATTTCTTATTAACAAAGAAATTGTTAAACACCAAAGATATAAATCCGCCAAAGAATCTGCACCCCACATCAAATACCAATACACTTACGGGTTTAAGATAGAATACTCTCTGCATCATTCGCATAAACCAGAACTTTCGCTTTAGCTGGGCTGCGTACTTCTTGATTATGCTGTTATCCTTTGATGATATGGACTCCGCCACCTTTCTTCCGCTTTCCAATCCGTATCTGAGGCCGGAAAGAGTCATGGGGTCGCAAGCACCCAGTGCGTCGCCAACATAGTAAATGTTTTCATCTATTACCGCCTCCCCTACAGTCATGGGCGTAAAGGCGGCATAAAGACCCTCCGGCTCCTTATGAATTCCAACCCGAGCCAAAAAATCCTTGTATAAATCTCTGTAATTTATGTCAGGATTCCAAACATCCGTAAGCCCCACATTAACCGTTCCCTTATATGAGCTTACCCATCCATACCCCTTCTTGGAAATACCAAAGTGAATATCTATCTTGTCCGGAATCTCCTCATCAAATATGCATTGCATGGCAATATTGGTTTTGCATTTCCTTGGTTGGAGTCTGCTTCCGTACCCTGTGGTTCCGTCTGCAAACACCAGATTATCGTAGGGAAAAACGCTTCCGTCGGAAAGCTCAACTACCTTCCCCTCTCTATCTACCCCTGTAACTGCAGCGTCCTCACGGATTTCTATGCCTTCACTTTTGGCAACCTTAAAGAATCCGTAGTCCAGCTCAACACGGTTAATCAATCTATTGGTATAGAGAAATATGTTTTTGATTCTTTGTCTCGGTGCGTTTCTAAAAAGAATATTGAAGTCTTCTATCAGAGAATAGTTGCAGTCCTCTATGTCTAGGCCAAGGCTCTTATAAACCTTGCCGGTTTTGGAGGTTACATATCCTGCACAGCATTTATCCCGAGGAAATACGTGGGAGTCCACCACAAGAATATCCTCTATTCCCTGCCTTTTAAGATTAATGGCGCAGGATAGCCCTGCAGGTCCTGCGCCAACGATTATAACTTTGTATTTCTTTTCTCTATCCATATCCCCTGTTTTCTAGCCTGCCAGCTTCTGTGTATTAAATAGCTTGGCATATCCGCCGTTAAGCTTCATCAGTTCCTCGTGGGTTCCTTCTTCCACGACTTTGCCCTTGTCTATCAGAACGATTCGGTCAGCATTTCTTACGGTTGCGAGTCTATGCGCTATCACGAGGCTCGTTCTTCCCTTTGCCAGTTCGTCAAACGACTTTTGGATTGCTTGCTCCGTAATCGTATCCAGCGCCGACGTCGCTTCGTCAAGGATAAGAATGCTCGGATCCTTCAGGAAGATTCGCGCGATTGATATTCTCTGCTTCTGACCGCCGGAGAGCATCGTTCCGCGTTCTCCCACATATGTATCAAAGCCATCGGGCATCATCATGATATCATCGTAGATTCTTGCGCGCTTTGCCGCCTCTTCCACTTCTTCATCCGTCGCAGTCGGCCTTCCGTATCTTATATTATTCATAATGGTATCGGCAAAGATAAATACCTCTTGCTGAACGATTCCGATATTCTCGGCAAGCGACTTCATTGTCACGTCGCGAATGTCCTGCCCGTCAATCTTAATCGCTCCCGACTCAACATCGTAGAATCTAGGAATCAGCTGACAGAGCGTCGTCTTTCCACCGCCTGAATGTCCTACAATCGCAACCGTCTCCCCCGCTTTCACATGAAGGGTTATTCCATCAATGACCTCATCCCTGTTATCGTAGGAGAAATAGACATCTTCTATATCTATCTTACCCGCAGAGAGTTTGAGCGGCTCAGCGCCTTCTTTGTCCTTGATATTCGGCTCAACCGCCATAATTTCCATAAATCGGCTCAGTCCCGCCGTTCCGCTCGCTAGTATCTCAGCAAAGTTAACAAGTTTTCTTATCGGCGTAATGAAAGCGTTTACAAAAAGAGTGAACGTGACGAGGTCAACATAATTCATTCGCCCGTCCATGATGAGTTTTCCACCGACCGCAATCACAACAACCGGGAATATGCAAAGGAAGAAATCCTGAGATGCCATAAAACGTCCCATGGCTTTATAGTAATCAGATTTTGCGGTTTTGAACCTGGAGTTCGAACGATCAAACCTCTCGTAATCAACAGCCTGGTTTGCAAACGCTCTGGAAGTTTTGATTCCGGATATGCTCGCCTCCGCGTCAGCATTGATATCCGCCATCTTGCGCTTGACCTCAACAGAAGCGCGAGACATTCCCTTCCTCTGAACTATGATTATGAAAACAACTATCGGAAGGAGAAGCGCGAGCACCAGCGCAAGACGCCACTGAATTGTAAATAGATAGATGAGTGCACCGACAATAGTTAGCGATGCAATCAGTATGTCTTCAGGACCGTGATGCGAAAGCTCGGTAATTTCGAATAAATCGCCCGTGAGTCTGCTCATAAGAGTTCCGGTTCTATTCTTGTCATAGAACCCAAAATCAAGTTCCTGGAGATGCGTAAACAGATCGCGCCTGATATCCGCCTCTACTCTTACGCCAAAGGTATGTCCCCAATAAGTCATCGTATAATAACCGAGCGACCTGAGCAGATAAAACGCCGCGACAATTCCCATTATCACAAAAAGAAGCGTGTACTTTTGATCCGGAATAAATTCGTACAGCGCCCTCCTTGTTATAATAGGAAATGTCAAATCTACTGCGGCGATAAATATCGCACAGCACATATCCAATATAAAAATCTTTTTATGCGGTTTAAAATAACCGATTAACGTTTTAAACATGAGAATATTATATCACACTTCAGAGAGCAAAGGCGCATTTTAGGAAAAAAAAGTGATGGCACACCAGTAGCATACCATCACTTTCTCTAGGCTCATCAAGCTCGCCGTCACCATCCAAATCTAATTAGATCGTCTACATAGGATCCGTCCGCTGCAGCTACATACCACTTTCCGCCGACTTTGATAACCACAACCTCCAAGTTCTCATCAAATCTCTGTCCAAAGTATTTTCCAGTAACATTGATGGTGTATGAAATTCCCGACTTGGCATCATAGCGTTCACGATTAAGACGATATGCAAAATGATCATTTATGTCTTCTAAATCGTATTCATCCAATTCTTCCTGATCAATCACCTTGTATGACAATTTGATAGTATTAAGTAATTCTTTAATTTCTTCTGCATATTCGTCAAGTTCATCCAGGTATGATTCCTTCTCAATATACTTCCAGACTCTTGGCTCAACGCACTTTTCTATCGTTTTAATATCCAAGTTAATCATGGCCTCGGTGAATTTAAGTGCGATTTTTTCGCTACTGTTTCCTCCTCCACTTAGGAGAATTATCAGAACCAAGATTAAAACCAAGGCTCCCGCAGCGATTCCAATCAGTTTTACAGGAATCTTCTTTCCGGTTTTCTCGCTGGCAATGTCAATCTGAGACTTTGCCTTATCCAACATCGGAGAAAGGTGTTCCTCATTGGTCTTCTTTGCAAAATCCTTGGCTGAGCTCACGCCCTTTCTTATACCACCTTCTGCCTTGCTTAGAATCGGAACTAGCTTCTCCGTGAAACTTCCGAGCTGCTCGCCTTCCGTTTGATTATCTGCAGTTATAGGCTCCTCTGCAACGATTTCTTCTGCAGTTATAGGCTCCTCTGCAACGATTTCTTCTGCAGTTATAGGCTCCTCTGCAACGATTTCTTCTGCAATTATAGGCTCCTCTACAACGATTTCTTCTGCAGCTATAGTTTCTTCAACAATAGTTTCTTTGACTTCGGCTACATCATCAGGCACTTCTTCCATTGTAGTCGAAACGATTTCTTCTGCATTGTCTTTCACTTCCGAAGTCAACTCTTCTACATTGTCCTTATCCTTTGGATCCATACTATATCCTCCTTCAAATTAAGTTACCTGCAGCCAATAACTATTAATCTATCTTCTCCGTAGACCTAAGGATAACCCATCCCTCTTTACCGTCGAAGGTTGTGTATCCCCATTCATCTCCCGCGGAGTCCTTTTCGACCTTTGTAATCACAAGTTCCTGCCCCTTTGGTATAACGCCGGATATAACCTTGCTATTATCTACACCCGGACCCGAGCGGAAATTCACTCCGTCATTATGATTTACACGTACCTTAAAGTTGCTTCCACTCTGAGAGTCATCCGTCTTGGGATCATCCGCAGGTATTACCTCCGGCGTTACTGTCGGGGTGAAATCAATTTTAACAACGTCATATTCCTTCTTCAGGTCATCCACCAGTTTATCTATGCTGTCATACTTACTGTTAACATAACTGCCTGAACCCTTAAATTCATATGTTGTGTCTGTAATGCATCCAAGACTACCATTTGATACGTAGAGATCATATATTTTCCATGCGCCCTTCTCCGTATACCAATGATTACTTATTGGTTTATCCAAATCCTCATAGCTACCATCAAATGTCACCAGCACAAATTCCGGTTCATCCGTTATGGTTGTAGGTTTTGCCTTTGCATAATATATGCCTGTAGCCTGATGTTTCCACCTTGTTCGGTTATCGCTTGAGCTAAACCATCCTCCGGAACTCACTGAGTCATGAGCTATTGCCCATTCCTCTATGCTCTTCTTTACATCATCTGTAATTCCATCACTAGTCTTGATAAGTTCGCCAAGCCCCGAAACAGTGTATTCAATTTCAGCCACTTCAGGAGCATACCCCAAATCAAGCAAACCACGCAGAGAATTGTCTGAAACCCCCACAAATACTTTGTCACCATTACTTAGGTAGTACGTGTCGCCATCGCCATTGGCCTTTTCACGTCTAATGGAATAATCGATATACGCGACTTCTTTATTGTCTTTTATTATGACAACGCCATCATACTGAGGTTCCCATTTCACGATTATTTCATCGTCACGATAAAGAATCTTGTAATAACTGTCGTTCGCGTCAACTTCTACATCCGCAATTTCTGCAACTACGCGCAAATTATCGTCTTTAAACGTGAGTTTCTTTTGGTTAACATCATATATAGTATTGTATGGATATGAAGCCAAGCGTGCCTCGCCTGCACCGTTTGGTCCTGTAACTTCAACCCTGTCTTCCCATATCGACAATAGAGGCAGCTTCTTCACTTCCTCTAAGCCCTTAACCTCAAATTCATACTCATTCGTCTTGAGTACATAACCCTGACTCGTTCCATAATATGTCATCTCGGCTATTATTTTTACCTTGTCGCCATTGGAAAGATTACCCGCCGTGTCCGCATAATAATCGACATAGCATAGAGGATTGCTCGTGTCGCAGTTATTCTTTATGTATATGGTTCCATACTCGTTATAACCTTCAAGATTCAGGCTGATTCCCGTATCGCCATCTACATTGAAATATTTTGAATCAAAGGCATCAACTGTCTTCCTCTCCATAAGACCCTCTACAGTGACCGTCTTTGTAATTCCCTTTAATCTTACACCTATTTTCTTTGCATCTTCTGTCGAGAACTCAAGGGTCGCCTTTACCTTGTCTCCATTTGAAAGTTTCTCGTGCTTGTCCAATGTGACCTTAAGCGATTCACTAAGAGAAAATAGCGTGCCCCAGTCCATATTCTTATCATTCTTCCAACTGTCGCTTATGAGGTCCTCAAACTGAGAAGCGTCCACATAAGTATAAGCCACTCCGTCTCCGTCTATGCCATCAAAATAAACATAAATGGCATCGCTGATGTCGACTGACTTACCACCGCAACCAGTAAGCATGGCTGCGATAAGCAACGTCATAATCGCAACAAGTGTAAACAAACCTTTCTTTTTCATCATCTTAGCCTCCATACACACTAATTAATTCTCTTGAGTTCGGCTTCAGTAAAACTATAGCCACCTCGATACCTTGCATAAATCCTTTCACATTTACCGTTCTTTATGTCATCTTTATATATAACTAAAGACCAAAGCCTTATAGAGTCAGAATAAGGCACGTTAATAATATATGCTTCTCTCCCGTCTATTACATCAGGGGAAATCTCCATCCCTCTCGTCTTGTATCCAGAAGGATCATTATTGTATGTAGAATCAAAACCTGTAAGCGTTAAATTAAGACCATTTAATACATATTGGTAGTCTTGATTATCAATGTCCGCCCATGTCCCTCTTATGGCATTTAACACCTCGTTAGTCTCATTGTCGTCCAAAACACCACGCCGCCATGTGAACAGTGCACTTTTACCGTTATACAACGCATATATCGGCATCTCAACATTATCGCCTATAGGATTACCATAGTAGCTGTATCGAGCTTCCTCTGGAACTATGCTGGCATCTGCTCCCTGGGCCAATGCTGTAAACACTTTTGTTAGATATTCAGCACCTTCTATTAATTCAGGATTAATCACATTCCTGTATGGATATTCCGGATCATCTACAACCCATTCTTTAAAATCTTCTGCAGCTTTTAAATCGCTAAGTTCAATTTCATAGGCATTAAACCCAACTTCCCTATTCACGCTAAACTTACCTGTAAATGGGCACTCTTCGTAATCATAATAGTATTCTTTGCCGTCCAACGTTCCCTTTGGCTTATCAAACTCTGGTACAGAACCAAAGCCACCCCCACTTGATATATTTCCTTTTACCGTACCATCTTTATATAATGCTATAGTCACATATAGGCTTCTTGCAGGTACATATTCATATTCCCCTACATAATCCTCCGGGAATCTCTTATCACTCTTTCTATTAGCAAGTTCTTCTGCAACCTTGGCCTCCGCGCTCGCTATGGCGTCATCCATTATTTCTTTTGTGAGAATCCCTCCCGCGATGCTATCCTTAATGTTAATGATTGCAAACTTACCGTCTATTATGACAGCAGCCTTGCCATCATAGACCGTAGACGCCTTATCAAAGAGCATCTCGGTAACTTCTCTACCGCTTTCGTCAATGAATCCCCATTTGCCATCACGACTAACCGGACAAAGTCCCTCTTCAAAGTAAAGCGCATCCTCGTAAATAAAGTCCGTTATCGCCTTCCCTGTCGAAGCTTTGAATATGGCCAACTTTTCATCTTCGCTAAACCTATATTCACCATTCACATAACTGGATTCGACAGCACTATAATATCCGTTCACAAAATGCCCTATAGAAAAAGAGGTGTTCTCCTGCTCTATTATTCTCCCGCTTACGTCTATATAAGCATAATGACGACCATCCATTGGCATCCATCCACCCGCTAAAGACGAGTCTAGTTTATTCGTAGTCGGGACAAGTGCATCCTTTAGCATGTCCGGAACCGCCACTCTCTCGAACTCGCCAGTGGATTTGTTATAATGATACAATTCACCGGCATTTATTACATATTCTGCGCCCGGCACACCTCCTCCGCTAAAATTCGTGAAAGTATATAACACGCTTGAATAGTCACCACTTAACACATTGAATTCATCATATGTTGTGCCATAGTACCCCAGTGCATCACGTGAGCTATACCAACTTGGATTCTTGAAGGGAACACCCAATCCGCCGCTTGAGGCTTCTGCTATTTGTGGCTGCAACAGAATATTTCCATCATAATCCATGATTCCCCAATTGCCATTATTACTATTAGCAACGGCAAAGGCATTTGGATTGTATGAAATCTCACTTCCGTCACGCGCTTCACCTTTTCCCCATTCCTGCGGATACCCGATCTTATTATTGATACAAGTTCTCCAGAGATCACCATAAAATGGAACACCCGACTGTTTGGCTGCTTCTTTAAACTTGTAGGTTCTCATTTCCAGCTGCCCAATATCGCTATATTTGTCAGTCGGCTCTAGCACCCAGGCGACTTGAGCGCCTTCTACAAATTCAACTTCCTTTTCGTATTCGTAATCATGGCCATCGTGTTTCCATGCTAGTTTTAAAGCATGTTTGCCGATAGATGCTTCATTGGATCCAAGATTGTTCAAATCTGATATTTTGTTACCGTCAACATAGACCTCATATGCTCCCGCCTGGAGTTGAACCGTTTCTTCCTCATCCAAAATCATATCTATGTATGTAACGTCTATGTCATCTAGCCTAAGCTTCCCATCATTTACCGCATAGCTGTCCTTTATACCGATACTCAGGATGGGTTTGGGTGTGCTTTCGCTGATAACCGGAAATTTTCCCTCAACATTTAGTAACTCTTTGTCAAAGTCCTCAATGAACAAGCCCCAGCCATCATGCATTGCGTTAACACTTGCCTTTGCTTTTACACCACCTTCAACGCTTAACATTCCGCGCCAATCAAAGTCAAAATCATTTGGCGGCGTCGAAAACTTTGTCTCAGCATGAACTGCGCCGTTAATGTCAGCATATGGTCCAACAGCACCTTCCGCATTAAATTCAACTAAGGCGGGATAGCCCGCAGACAATCTCAGACCGAGTCCGGCAAACAGTTCCACCTTTCCGGATAGATCATTTGTCATTACGGCCGATATAGAATGCTCAAATCCACTTTCATAACCCCCTGATTCGGAACCCTTATATACATACCACGCTCTCATATATAAGCTGGCATCTGCGGTTAGATTATTCTTGAATTGCGCGCTCAAATCTACGCCCACTTCACTAAAAACGTCTACCCTAATATTTAATAGCTCCTTGATTATACTGCCTGTGGGGCCAAGAGGAATGTCGATATCCTTCTTTATATCCTTCTTTCCTCCAAGTTCCTGTTTGGGAGCATTCTTATTCTCCTCAAATTTCTTAAGCATTTCATCATCTGTTTCTTTGTCAGGATCTATTACCAGTTCTTTGCCTACATTGACATCCAGCGTGCTGTTGTTTCTAATTTCCAAATCAAGATAAGCCACGCCTTTGTTGGCAACTACCAGAATCGGTACTTCCGTATCGATTTTGAAACCTATTTCCACCAGGTCCTTCTTAAACCCGCCCGTTATCGTAAGATATGGGGCTGAAACGGTTTCTCCATTAATCTCACTGTCGCGAAATCCAGGTTTTCCGCCAATATCCCAACCGCTTAGCTTTTCATCACTCTCTGAATTCGATTTGTCTTCTTCTGCATATACCGTATCGGTAAATTTCCCCAATAGACCCGCAATCCCCGTCTGGTCTGCTCCTGTCTCAATACCCTCTTCAAACTCGCCACCAGCAAAATCCACATATTTTGCAACGAAGATGTCCAGTTCCTTATAGACCTCTTCCGGTGTAGGGCTAACGTATTCGGCTTCCGTTCGACCATTGGCTTCCTTAATATTCACCAGTCCAATTGCCTCATTAAGGCCATCTCCGTCAAAATCTCCTATCAGGATATCGCTCTCTTTATATGCTCCCTCGACAGTTACAGCTTCGCCAGAAATAGAAACCTTGTCTGTCTCTATCTCATATACATTGTCGTTAAGCACAACTGTCTCAGACTCACCCCTGTCGACGCCAAATACCATATGACGTGAATTTCCAAATCCATCTCCAACAAATTTCGCGTTCTCGCCTATATCCAGAACGTAAATTCCACCTGACTCATATCCGCCTTCAGGTGCTTTTATTGTCAGTTTGTCATCGGATAAAACTACCTCCGCTTCGACTGTGTTTCCGTATATATCTCGCACACGCCAATTGGCAGGATCCGGATCAACCTCAATTGCGCTTTCTTTCACATCCGAATCTTGTTCTCCAATTACAATCTCAATATCACCGTCTGTCGGGAAATATGTCACAAGGCAACTTCCGCCCTGATCTGATGTAGTGATTACCTGACTTTCCCCCGATTGCCTGTTTCCACCGAAGAAACCTTTGCCGAAAGCAAAAAAAGTCGCAACGCCAAGCAAAGCAATTGCGACAACACTTATACCAATCAGTTTAATCTTTTTACTCATTTTTGCACCTTGATCCTACAAAGCACACTTTCTCTTTTGCTATATACTAATCAAGCATCATATGATAATTCATACAGTTATATGGTAGCATATCCACATATTCCATGCAACAAAATAGACACATTTTTATAGGGCCGCAAACTAAAAGGGACTGTTCCAAATGGAACCATCCCTTCTGTTAGTTGTTGCGATAGAATCGAATCTTAATCGTTCTTCTTCCCTTTATAGTGGAGGCAGAGCATGGTAAGATCGTCGAACTGCGGCTCTTCTTCCACAAATTCGTCAACTGCTCTGTGTACGCAGCGCAATACTTCCTCTGATGAGGCATCCTTGTTCTTGTTCAGTGTCTCAAGCACTCTGTCCGTTCCGTAAAGTTCGTTGCTCTTGTTGGTAGCCTCCGGAAGGCCGTCGGTATAGACGAAGACCTTGGAATCTCTATCCAGCATGACCTCGTAATTCTTGTATTTCATGCCTTCCATGGCGCCGATTACAAAGCCGTGCTTATCCTTCAGGAGTTCGTAGTCGCCGTTTCCGTTCTTGATGATCGGGTATTCGTGGCCGGCATTTGCAGCCGTAAGCTTTCCTGTGCTTATCTCCAGGATGCCCAGCCACACGGTGACAAACATATCCTCGTGATTCTGCTTGCACATCTCTTCGTTTAGTTTCTCAAGAACAAGGGCGGGATTTAGAATGCTCTTGTTTATATTCTCCATCATGATCTTTGATACCATCATGAAGAGAGCCGCAGGTATGCCCTTACCTGAAACATCAGCCATTGCGATGGCTATATGATCATCGTCAATCATATAGAAGTCGTAGAAGTCTCCACCAATTTCTTTGGCTGGTTCCATAGATGCGTAGAGGTCGATTTCTTCCTTGCCCGGGAAGGCCGGGAATGTATTTGGCAGCGAATCCGCCTGAATCTTTGTTGCCAACGCAAGCTCGGTATTGATGCGCTCGGCATTCCTATCCTTCTCGTGTTGCTCAATAACCATATTTCTTCCGGTTGTGGCAATATTGATGGAGATTATGGAGGCGATGGTGAACATCATCCACTTTGGAACATAGTTGAACATCAAGGTATTCTTTTGAAGCATTTCGTCTGTGACACCTGCATTTATGATGGTATCACCCAAGAAGCCGCCCGTTGCTGTCATGGGCGTCCCTGCGTCCATGGTTACAATATTCAAATCGATTAGACCTCTCGTAGCTCCTAGATAAGCGGACAAGAAAAATGCTATGGTGCTGATTACGGCAGTAAAGATGGTCAGGTCCTTGGAAAAATACCTGCTCGAAAATACTACCGGGATTACCATAAGGATTGCCGTCTTATGCGTGAGCATTACATCAAGGCCGGCATAGATTCCTACTATGCCCGTAAGCATAAGATATTTTAACCACCAGGCATCGTAATGCTTTATCTTTCCGATGATGGTAACCGCAATCGCAGCGGTAATACCCGCAATACAAGGAACGCGAACCGATTCAATTGAAAGCAGAAACAGCCCCAGCCAAGTAAGAACGTAAACCACAACCAATAAAAGCCCGGTGACGAGCATTATAAGTGCACCGAGCTTATTGGCTTTTACTTGGGTATCATAAAATAGTTCGTCTGATGAGAACTTATCTTTAACCTTTGGAAATAGATTTACAAGAACCTCTTTCATACATCCTATCCTTGATTACGTAGTTGAGACCTGCTTAGCTACCTATTCAACAGTTTATCTACAATACTAACTCTATCCATTGCCTTCAGGAACTTATAGTCATCAGGATACAATTCTTTATATTCCTCTTCACGGAAATGAGCACGGACTGATTGTAGCGCCCTGTATTTTACAAAGATATAAGACAAGCATATTAAAAATGCACTATGAAGTAATAAGACGGGAAGCCATAGAATTCCAAGTTTTTCCGCATTCATAAAAATCAAAGCCGCGGGGTACCCCAAAACAAACACAAGTAAATATGTGGCTACTGTAGACAGTACTCCATCGATAGATGCTGTAAAAAACGAGTGTTTCGTTTTATCCTTCCTCTTCATAACAATTACTCTTTCGGTCCAGGGATTCGCCATTTCCCGTTCCTTGTTTTTATTATAGCACAAATTATAAACAAATGCCCCGACTCAATGCTGAATCGGGGCAAATGACTTGTAGTTTATTTATTCTTAATTACTGCCTGTGCCGCTGCAAGTCTTGCAATCGGTACTCTGTACGGTGAGCAGCTTACATAGTTGAGACCAGCTCTGTAGCAGAATCCTATGGAGCGTGGGTCGCCGCCGTGCTCTCCGCAGATACCGAGCTTGATATTGCTTCTTGTGCTCTTACCCTTGTCGCAAGCCATCTGAACGAGCTGTCCAACACCGCTCTGGTCAAGAGTTCCAAAGATATCGTCCTTGAAGATTCCCTTCTCTTCGTAAGCCTTGATGATCTTTCCGGTATCGTCTCTTGAGAAACCGAATGTCATCTGTGTGAGGTCGTTTGTTCCGAAGGAGAAGAACTCAGCGTATTCTGCGATTTCGTCAGCTGTGAGTGCAGCTCTCGGAGTCTCTATCATTGTACCAACGAGGTATTTGATGTCGGAGCCTGCCGCTTCTTTGCACTTCTCCGCTGTCGCGACTACGATGTCTCTTACATACTTCATTTCCGTATCCATTACGGTAAGCGGAATCATGATTTCCGGAACGATGTCAAATCCCTTTTCGTTCTTGACTTCGATAGCGGCTTCCATAATTGCTCTCGTCTGCATCTCTGCGATTTCCGGATATGTAACCGCAAGACGGCATCCACGGTGACCGAGCATCGGGTTGAACTCGTGGAGTTCGATATTTGCCTTCTCGAGTTTCTCCATAGGAATTCCGTATTTTTCGGAGAGTTCCTTCATATCTGCTTCTGTCTTTGGAAGGAATTCGTGTAGCGGTGGGTCTAAGAGTCTTATTGTAACCGGTCTCTCTTCCATCGCTTCGTAGATTCCCTTGAAGTCGCCCTTCTGATACGGAAGGAGTCCGTCGAGTGCAGCGCGTCTTTCTTCTTCTGAATCCGCAACGATCATACGACGGATTGCAGGAATTCTTTCTTCCTCAAAGAACATATGCTCAGTACGGCAGAGGCCGATCCCTTCTGCACCGAATTCGATAGCCTGTCTTGCATCGGCAGGTGTATCCGCATTTGTTCTTACGCGAAGGGTTCTGATTCCGTCAGCCCAGCTCATGATGAGACCAAAGTCTCCGGAGAGTTCAGGAGCAACGGTTGCAATCTCGCCCTCATAAACGGCACCTGTGGAACCGTTAAGAGAGATATAGTCGCCTTCTTTATATACTTTTCCGTCAACGGTTATTGTCTTATCAGCTTCGGAAACGATTATTTGTGAGCAGCCTGCTACGCAGCACTTACCCATTCCTCTTGCAACTACCGCAGCGTGTGATGTCATTCCGCCGCGAGCGGTCAAGATTCCCTGTGCGGCAACCATGCCTGCGAGGTCCTCAGGAGATGTCTCTTCTCTTACGAGGATTACCTTTGTTCCGTCAGCCGCAGCAGCTTCCGCGTCGTTTGCTGTGAAATAGATTCTACCAAAGGCAGCACCCGGAGATGCAGGGAGTCCCTTTGCAATCTGAGTAGCCTTCTTCTCGGCTTCCTCATCAAAGCTCGGGTGGAGAAGCTGATCAATCGCTTCAGGATCAACTCTCATGACAGCTGTTTCCTTGTCGATTAGTCCCTCTTCTACGAGGTCAACCGCAACCTTTACGGCAGCTTCCGCTGTACGCTTACCGTTACGTGTTTGGAGCATATAGAGCTTGTTATTCTCTACCGTAAACTCCATATCCTGCATATCCTTATAATGCTTTTCGAGAATCTCGGCAGTCTTTACGAAATCCTTATATACTTCCGGGAAGGACTCTGCCATCTCGGAGATCGGCTTTGGTGTTCTGATACCCGCTACAACGTCTTCGCCCTGCGCATTTACGAGGAACTCACCAAAGATAGCCTTCTCTCCATTGACCGGGCTCCTTGTGAATGCTACGCCTGTTCCGGAATTGTCGCCTGTGTTTCCGAATACCATTGACTGAACGTTTACGGCTGTTCCGAGATCATCAGGAATTCTCTCCATCTTTCTGTAAAGGATGGCTCTCGGGTTATTCCATGAACGGAATACTGCCTGAATAGCTGCGAGTAGCTGTTCCTTTGGCTCCTGCGGGAAGTCAACTCCGAGCTCGCTCTTATAGAGTTCCTTATAGCCTGCGATTACCTCCTTGAGATCTTCGGCTGTAAGATCAACGTCGAACTCAACTCCGGCCTTCTTCTTCTGTCCGTCAAAGATTGCATCAAATTTGGATTTTGAAACTTCCATTACGACATCGCTGAACATCTGAATGAATCTTCTATAGCTATCGTAAGCGAATCTTTCGTTTCCCGTCTTGGCAGCGAGGCCCTTAACAGCGTCGTCGTTAAGACCGAGGTTAAGGATTGTGTCCATCATGCCCGGCATTGAGAACGGTGCGCCCGATCTTACGGAAACGAGAAGCGGATTGTCCGTGTCACCGAACTTCTTTTCCATAACCTGCTCGAGCTCTGCGAGATGCTCATAGACTTCCTCTATGATTTCCGGAGCAATTACTCCACCCTTTGCAATATAGTCTTTGCAAGCATCCGTAGTTACCGTAAATCCGAACGGTACCGGAAGACCAATCTTGGTCATTTCGGCAAGGTTTGCACCCTTTCCGCCGAGTACGTACTTCATGTCCTTTGATCCCTCGTTAAAGGAATAAACAAATTTCGCCATAAATTTTCTCCTTAATTAAAACTGAAGTTCATCTTCTATGTATGAGCGAACATCCGAAATAGGTATTCTCACCTGTCCCATCGTGTCTCTGTCTCTTATTGTTACGCAATTGTCTTCCGCCGTATCAAAGTCAACGCAAATGCAGAACGGAGTTCCGATTTCGTCCTCTCTTCTGTAACGCTTTCCGATTGATCCGGACTTGTCGTAATCTACGTTGAAATACTTGGATAGTTCTTCATAGATCGGCATGGCCTGATCCTCGAGTTTGTTTGAAAGCGGAAGGACCGCAGCCTTAAACGGCGCAAGCGCAGGATGGAGTCTAAGAACCACTCTGCTGTCTTCCTTACCATCCGCGGAGAGATCCTCCTCATCATAAGCATCAATCAGGAATGCAAGCGCAACTCTGTCAGCACCGAGCGAAGGCTCAATGCAGTACGGAATGTATTTCTCATTCGTCTCAGGATCGAGATATACCATATCTTCTCCGGAGAACTCTGAATGCCTTGCAAGGTCAAAATTCGTTCTATCGGCAATGCCCCAGAGCTCGCCCCATCCAAACGGGAAGAGGTATTCGATATCCGTTGTCGCATTGCTGTAGTGCGAAAGCTCTTCCTGCTCGTGATCGCGGAGTCTGATATGCTCCATGTCCATTCCGAGACTCTTAAGGAAGTTTACGCAATACTCTCTCCAATATGAGAACCAATCAAGATCAGTCCCCGGCGCACAGAAAAACTCGAGCTCCATCTGTTCGAACTCGCGAGTTCTGAACGTAAAGTTTCCCGGTGTGATTTCGTTTCTGAACGACTTACCAATCTGGGCAATACCAAAGGGAACCTTCTTGCGGCTCGTCCTCTGAACGTTCTTAAAGTTTACGAATATACCCTGTGCTGTCTCCGGACGGAGATAGATCTCAGCGGCGCTGTCTTCCGTTACGCCCTGAAAGGTCTTGAACATAAGATTGAAATATCTTATTCCGGTGAAATTGTGCTTGCCGCATTCCGGACAGGGAACGTTGTTTTCTTTGATGTAGTTCTCGAGCTGCTCGTCGGTCCAGCCGTCGACAACCTCCGGCTCCTTCCCCTGCTCTCGCTGATAGTCCTCTATCAGCTTGTCCGCACGATATCTCGCCTTACATTCTTTGCAGTCGATAAGAGGATCCGCAAAGTTTCCGAGATGGCCGGATGCCTCCCATGTCTTTGGATTCATGAGAATCGCGGAATCAAGTCCAACGTTGTACTTGGACTCCTGCACAAACTTCTTCCACCACGCCTTCTTTACGTTGTTCTTGAACTCAACACCCAGCGGACCATAGTCCCAAGTGTTTGCAAGACCTCCGTAAATGTCAGAGCCGGGGAAAATATATCCCCGGTTCTTACACAGCGCAACTATTTTTTCCATTGTCGCTTTATCGCTCATATTGAGTAATTACTCCTCGTCTTTGATTTCTTCTACTGCTTCCTCAACAGCTTCTTTTACTTCTTCTACTTCTTCTTCGAAATCGAATTCTTCAAAGTCTTCCTTAACGCCCTTCATTCCTTCTTTGAACTTATCTACGGAATTTGAAACTGCGTCCTTTGCTTTGCTGAATACGCTGTCGCCCTTTTCCTTGGCTCTGTTGAATGCCTCTTCGCCTCTTGCTCTGAGGTCATCAAAGTTCTCCGGAGCTCTTTCCTTGATATCAAAGTAGATGTCCTGGCCCTTTTCCTTTACGTTGTCATAAACGCCCTCAGCCTTTTCGGAAAGGTCGATGATTGTTCCGTCGTCCTTTACGAATTCGATCTTGCATTTGAATCCGAATGCGGCAACTACGCCTGCGATTGCAGCCCATGGAGCAAGAAGTGTTCCGAGGATGCCTGCGCTGAGCGGAAGATTAACAATCGTGCTATCTTCCTTTGTTACCTTAATTCTGGATACGTTTCCTTTTTCTACGATTTCTTTAATCTTGCTTACAAGAGCATCCTTCTTTTCGATGGTTGATCTTGCAACACCGCCATCAACAGCTGCTTCGATTGCAACGATAGCATCAACTACGCTTCCGTCTGCAGCTTCGAGGGCTTCTTTTGCTTCCTTGTAGCTTACGCCTGTGCGATCTCTAACAAGTTCAATCTTTTCCAATGTAATTTCCATTCTTACTTCCTCCTTCTATGTCATGTAAATGCTTTCACTCTTCAGCGGGCCTATATCCAAGTGGTAAGAAATATACTCTCTCAAAATGGACTTCAGCTCCCCCGCGACCTTTGGGTCGAGGGCAATTCTATCAAAGGCTGAAAAAGGTTTTATTTCCAAAAATCGTATCGTATTAACTATATCAAAATTAGGCTCATAAATCAATCTATCCTTACCCGTTGTCCGAGCCTTCTCCATGATTTCCCCATGGCATTTTTGGCAAATCATTCCACCTTCGGAAACACTGAATTTTTGCGGTTTTTCGAGGTTTTCTTCACCGCAAACGCTGCAGCGTTCAAGCACTGGTGAAGCCCCCATTACCGCAAGAAGCTTTATTTCGTAGGCCAAAAGCAGTGTTTCGCAGGAAGATGCGCCCTTATCAAGCCTATCCATAAAGTCAATTAAAAGGCTGAAAAGCCTCGGCTGAGGCGATTCCTCCTGAAGAACCTTGTCCGTAAGCTCAAGAGCCGTGGACGCTGCGGCATATTTATCCAGGTCCTCTCCCAGCCCGTAATAGCTCTTCTTTACCTCCGCACCGCTCAGATTGTAGTAGTCGCGGTTCTTTGATATCTCGTATTTCCCATAGGTAAAAGGACGGATGGCAAGAGCAGCCTTGGACTTGCTGTTTCTTTCCGTAATTCCCGTCCCCACGCTAATTTTTCCGTATTTCTGTGTGAAAATGTGGATCATGCGCCTTCCGCCGGCTATCTTAACCTGCTTTAGCACCATCCCTTCAGTGTCCGTAAACATCTACACTATTCTCCGGTCTCGTTCAGTCCAAAATTGGAGATTGCAATCTCGGAGTCGCGCCAGTTTTCCTTGACCTTTACCCAAAGTTCGAGGAAAACCTTTGTTCCGAGGAGAGCTTCTATTTCGAGGCGTGCGGCCTTGCCCACACCCTTTAGTTTCTTACCCTGTTTTCCTATTATTATTCCCTTATGGGATTTCTTTTCGCAGTAGATTACCGCGCCGATTTCCGTGAGCGTATCGCCTTCTTTATAGCTTTCGATTTCCACGGCGACTCCGTGCGGCACTTCCTCTTCAAGATACATGAGGAGTTTTTCTCTGATTATCTCGCTCACGATGAATCTCTCCGGATGATCGGTTATCATATCTTCCGGGAAGAACATCGGTCCATCTTCCATGTATTTTTCGAGAGTCTCGATTAGTTCTTCTACATTTGTTCCCTTGAGTGCGGAGATGCCGAGCACCGCATCAAAGACATCGCTCTCGCTATAGAAATCGTATGTTTCTTTGAACTCCGCGGGATCCATCTCGTCGATTTTGTTTATGATGAGAATCTTGGGAGTCGCGAGGTCGCGAATCATGTCAAGGATGTATTTATCCCCCGGACCCTTCTCCGGACTTCCGTCAACCAAAAATAGAACTGCATCGACCTCTTTAAACGTATTCACCGCGGAATTAACCATGGCGCTTCCGAGTTTGTTATGCGCCTTGTGGATTCCGGGAGTGTCTATAAAGACTATCTGAAGATCGGGCTCGCCCTCCTCATCTGTTCTCGTATAGATTCCCCTTATGGTGTTTCTCGTCGTCTGCGGTTTATCCGTCGTAATGGCAATCTTCTCTCCCAAGATACTGTTCAGGAGAGTTGATTTTCCAACGTTCGGTCTTCCTATTATTCCAACAAATCCGGATTTCATTTATATAATCTCTTTCTTGCTATACCGACTCAATCTGCTCGAGATCATCATTCAGCCTAAACCCATAACTTAGGATTTCGTTTAATTTCGCCTTTTCAAGGTGATCTTCGTCCTCACCCGTTATCACAATGAGCTCCGGCTCAAACTCATACATGAACTGTCTGCAGATTCCGCATGGCCAAGCGGTACCGCCGTCGGATGCGATTGCGATCTTTTCAAATTCGCGTGTGCCTTCGGAAATCGCCTTGGTGCAGGCGGTTCTCTCGGCGCAGATTGTCGCACCAAATGAGGAGTTCTCAACATTGCATCCTGTGAAAACTCTTCCGTCCTTTGCGAGGAGCGCCGCGCCTACCCTGAAATGCGAGAACGGCGCATAAGCATTCTCGAGTGCTTCCTTTGCTATCAAAAATAATTCTCTGTCTGTCATGGCAATCTACCTTTCAATCCCAATTTCCTTCATGATTTCTTCTTCTCTTTTTCGCATGGTCTTTTTATCTTCCTTGTCCTCGTGGTCGTAGCCGAGAAGATGGAGCATGCTGTGTACAAAGAGATAAACCATCTCGCGCTTATATGTGTGTCCGTATTCTTCTGCCTGAACCTGGGCCTGCTCTTTGTTTATTACGACGTCACCGAGCTGAAGCTCTCCCTCTTCCGGAAAGTCGTCCGGGCTCTCGTACATCGGGAACGAAAGAACGTCGGTCGATTTATCTTTTCCGCGATACTCGTAATTAAGTTTTTGAATCTTGTCTGACTTCAGAAAGGTTACGGAAATCTCCGCGCGGTTGAACTCATCATCGGTGAGTCCCTCTTCCTTAAGAAGTATCTCCGCCGCCTTGGTCATTGCGCTTATTATCGACGGTGTAACTCCGCATTTCTTTGAAAATGTTATATTCATTCCGCTTCGTTCTCCTCCGGATGCTGCTTGAAATACTTATCGTAGGCGTTGATGATTCGCTTAACGAGTTCATGTCTTATTACATCGACATCTCTGAGATAGCAGAACTCTATTCCCTCCGTCTTCTTGAGGACGCGTTCCGCTTCAACGAGTCCACTCCGTTTTCCGCGCGGTAGGTCTATCTGCGTTACGTCGCCCGTAACCACAACCTTGGAACCAAAGCCCATACGCGTAAGGAACATCTTCATCTGCTCCCTAGTCGTATTCTGCGCTTCGTCGAGAATGATGAAGGAATTGTCGAGCGTACGACCTCTCATATACGCGAGAGGAACGACTTCTATCACTTCTTTTTCCTTCAGTCGAAGTGCGTTGTCGCGACCGAGCACGTCGTATAGCGCATCGTAAAGCGGTCTTAAGTACGGATCGACCTTGTCCTGGAGATCTCCCGGAAGGAATCCGAGTCTCTCACCCGCTTCAACAGCAGGCCTTGCAAGGATAATCTTTTCTACTTCTTTGTTCTTGTATGCGCTCACCGCC
>CACYQX010000020.1 GCA_902776725.1 uncultured Eubacteriales bacterium
TTTCATCTGAAAAAACTTGTTGCAGGAAATTCCATCCTTTACTGCACCAAGAATGTTGAGTGTCAAATTCTTCACACTAACGTAGTCACCACTTTTGATAGCATGTGCTGTGTTGCCAGTTACATTCAGTATACCGTTGCCTTGCATCTGTAGCTGTCCTTTACTATAGATACATCCTTTTTGTGACCCGTTGGCTCCATCAGTAAGAGTGTTCTCCGTGTCTTTCTTGACGCTGATCTGGATGCGTTTTTTATTCGTAATGTTGATAGCAGCACCACTTGGGTTAGTCAGTGTGAGACCAGCCAGTTGAATAGTGCATTTATAGGAGCCATCGAGGCTTAGCGATCCATCGTTGGTGGTGCCACTAAGAATGTAGGTGATCTCATCGCCATCGATATCTGCCGTGTTTGTCTGGCTGATGCTAATGTGGGCACCGCTGACGGAGGCATTGACGTAGGATGCAATGTTACCTGCGATAGAAACTTTGGCTGACGTACCATTATAAGATATGTTGACACTATTTGCTTCAACCTCTGATGCATCAACATACATCTTTGAAATGTCGCTGACGGAGAACGTCTTGTCCAAGATGGTTAAGGTGGTGCCATCGCTGTAGTTCATCAGGCCTGCCTGTGAAGCAGGATACTGATAAGTGACATCGCCTATTACGACATTCAAGGTCTGAGCCTGTGCTGCTATTGTCAGCATAAGGCCAATGAGTAGGCTATATATCTTTTTCATCTTACTGCTATTTTTGTAGTCTTTGACTTACTTTTCATAATATAGAGACCTGGTTTCAGCGATACCTTTGCCGTATTGATATCCTGAAATTTTCCCAATGACAAACCGCCTGTGGTGAATACCTCCACAGTTTCGTTCACGGTCTCTGTGTTACTGATACCAGTGAGGTCGGCAGTTTGAGTGAAAAACATCTTACTGAGGTCAGTAAGTTGGAATGTCTGGCTGCCATCTGTATTCGTGACAATGAGTTTGCCATCAGAAATGGTGATGTTAAGTTGCTCTATAGCCATGAAAGTTGTTGCTCCCTCTGCATTCTGGAATGCTAGATAGGAATAATCGTAGGCCTGCACCTGAAGTGCGCCAATCATTATCAGGCCTGCAAGAACCAATCTTTTCATACCCATCTCGCGCCAGAACTCTGCAGTCTTTGAATTAGTGAGGTTGGCCTGCGTGGAAAGATGTATTTCGGCATTCGGCATAACTTCCTTGAGCATCATCATTATTCCCGGATCCGAAACCAAAATGCCGTCCAGCGGAAGATGCTTTATACTTTCAAGATACGCGTATAGCGGTTCTATATCCTCGTTGTGCGCGTAGATATTGAGCGTCAGATAGCATTTCTTTCCGCGTTCATGTGCAAAGGTAAGCCCCTCTTCCATCTCCGAAATACTGAGACCGCCCGCACCTGCTCTAAGGCTAAAATCCTGCCCGCCAAAATATACGGCATCGGCACCGTAGATAATTGCAATCTTTAGTTTTTCCAGGTCTCCCGCGGGAGCTAGAAGTTCAAGTTTATTCATTCTTCCCCAGGTATTTGCTTATCGCAAGCCCGTCTCCTATATCCAAAATCTCCGTCTCAAGCTCCGGAGTATTCTTTATATACTCAAGATACTCCTGCATATTCCTCATGCTTGTACGGTGTTTTCTTGCCACGCTCTCGGGATTCATTTTTGTGAGTCCCCTCTGCCAGATATCGTCGCTCAAGATATATCCTCCGACCTTGCAAAGTTTCATGGCTTCTTTTATAAGTTCAAGATAGTGGCTCTTGCCGCCGTCTATAAATATCAGATCAAAGTCGCCTCCTGAGAATTCTGTTATTCTGTCGGTGCATTTAAGCGCATCTCCCAAGAAAAGATACACCCTTCCGCCTTCCTCTAATCGCTTAATATTTCTATTCGCGATTTCAAAGGCGTATTCATCCTTCTCCACGGAATACACTTCCAAATCGGAATATACCTTTGCAAAAAACAAGGCCGAATATCCTATTGCAGTTCCGTACTCTAGAAGCTTTTTCGGTTTCTTCTTTAGGATCAACTTCTCAAGATACTCTTCCGTATCCTTTCTGATTATGGGAATATGGTCCCTTTCCGCAAGATTTCTAAAATCAGTCATTTTCCCCTTCTACGATCGTCTCCTCCCAGGCCTCCTTGGCCACCAAGAACTCTTCGTATGTTTCACAGAACGTCATCGCCCACCCCTGATCTGTCGTCTTTACGTAGTAAAGATAATTTGTATCGGCAGGATACAGAGCTGCTTCTATGCATCTTTCTCCAGGGCACGCAATCGGTCCCGGCGGAAGCCCTTCTATCTGATATGTATTGTAAGGAGAATCGATAGCCATATCGTCGAAAGTGATATATTGATGGTTCTCGCCCATAAGCTCAAGGATAAAGTCTAGGCTTGCATCCATCTGAAGCGGCATACCAACTTCCAATCTGTTATATATTACGCTCGAAACAAGGGCTCGCTCTTCGGGGAGCGCCGCTTCTCTTTCGATCAGAGATGCCATGGTTATTACCTCGTTTGTGGGGAGTCCTAGTTCAGCCGCTCTATCGCTATACTTTGCCCATATCTCTCCGAAGTGATCGAGCATAACTTTTATGAAATCCTCTTCTGTTGCTCCTTCGGGTAGGAAATATGTTTCGGGGAAAAGATAACCCTCAAGGTGGTGCTTGCCTTCGACTGCTCCATCTAGGAAGTCGTACTCGGAATAATTCCCGTTCTCGACCAGGTCAATGAATCTCTCTTTATCTATAAGGCCTTCCGCCGATAACTTGTCCGCAATTTTGCCAATCGTATAGCCTTCGGGAATAGTAAAACTGATTTCCCTAATCTGTCCCAAGCAAAGAGTTTCCGCTATTTCCTCCGTGGTCATACCCGGAGAAAGCTTATACTGTCCTGCCTGGAATTTGCCGTCATACTCATTCAGTTTGGAGAAGACGCGGAAACTAAAGACATCTTTGACGATTCCGTTCTCTACGAGAATCTCTGCTATATCCCTTGTTGATGAACCTGAAGGTATTTCAATTTCAACCAGCGTAGCCGCCGGGTCCAACGACTTATAAGGTCCATTCATTCCTCCGAGGAAATACATATACCCTCCGAGTGCGCAAAGTGCAAGCAAAAGCACGATGATAAGAAAGATTTTAAACTTTTTCATAACTTCCTCATTGATACGCAGAAAGGAACGCAAAAGCGTTCCTTATACGATAAAACAACATCTTAAAACAGTGTCACGATTATTCCTTTGCTCTGCCCAGATATTCGCCGCTTCTGGTATCGATCTGGATTTTTTCGCCTTCCTCGATAAAGATTGGAACCTGAACAACCGCACCTGTCTCCACAGTGGCTGCCTTTGTTACGTTGGTTGCGGTATCGCCCTTGACACCCGGTTCTGTCTCTATAACCGTAAGGTTTACAAAGTTCGGTGCTTCAACCAGGAATGCCTGCTCCTTGAAGAATTTGATAGTAGCTTCATCGTTCTCTCTCAGATACTTGATGGCATCTTCAACGGTTTCGTATGCGAGCGGAATCTGCTCATAGGTGTCTTTATCCATGAAATAATAGAGCTCACCGTCGTTATAGAGGTACTGCATCGTCTTGGTCTCTATACGAGCATTCTCAAACTTTTCGCTTGGGTTGAAGGCCTCTTCGCGAGTTGCTCCCGTAAGGATGTTCTTATACTTTGTTCTTACAAAAGCTGCGCCCTTGCCCGGTTTTACATGCTGAAAGTCCACGACAACATGTGGCTCACCGTTAATCTCAAAAGTCATTCCTTTTCTAAAATCGCTTGCTGTGATCATCTTTTTCTCCTTTGGATCATTTGTTCAATCGACCTACCAATTATACACTATTTTCCGCTAAATTTCCATAAATAGAGGCATTATTATAGGGCTTCTCTGGGTCCTTTTTGTGATAAATCGCCTTATTTCCGTCTTAACGGCATCCTGTACTTCCGTAATATCATCAACCCCTGCCTCCAATCTGGCAAAAATAACTTTTTCTGCCAATTTTTCGGCTTCCGATATGATTTCGTCGTTTGCCTTCACATATACAAAACCGTGAGATCTTAGCGTTGGTCCTGACATTATGATGCCTCGATCCATATCAAGCGCAGCCGCTATTACTACAAGGCCCGCGGTTGACATCTGCTTTCTTTCTCTCAGGACTGAACTTCCCACATCGCCTATTCCAAGGCCGTCTACCATGATGTCTTCGGCGCTAACCACATTCTTGGATAAAAGAGCTTTTTTCTTTGTTACCGAAAGCTCATCGCCGTTTGCGAGAATGAATATCCTGTCGGATTTCATTCCAAGCGACTTGGCAAGCTCGGCATGCTTTGCAAGATGCCTGGTTTCGCCGTGGACCGGCATAAAGAATTTTGGTCTTATAAGCGTGTGAACGAGTTTCAGTTCCTCCTGGCAGGCGTGTCCCGATACGTGGATATCGAGAACCTCGTTATATATTACGTTTACATCCTTCTGATAAAGCCTGTTAACTACATTTGATACGCTCTTCTCGTTTCCCGGAACCGGTGTGGACGAAAGAATAACCGTATCGCCCTTTCTGAGCTTTACCGTCCTATGCTCGTCGTTTGCCATTCTTGCAAGCGCAGACATAGGTTCTCCTTGGCTTCCCGTTGTAATAACTACAAGCTTATTGTCGTCCTCGTTCTGAATCGCATTCATTTCAACAAAGGCGCCGGCGGGGATATTTAGGTATCCTAGTTCCTGCGCAAGCGTAACGACCTTTTCCATACTCTTTCCGGATACGGAAAAATGTCTTCCGTATTTTGCGGTAAGGTCGATAATCTTTTGGATTCTGTTGATATTGGATGAGAATGTTGCGATGATGATTCTGCCCTTGGCGTTTCTGAATATTCCCGCAAGCGCTTCTCCTACATGCTGCTCGGACTTGGTGAAACCCGCTCTGGTAGCGTTGGTGCTGTCCGAAAGCATGATATCGACGCCTCTTTCACCTATTTCGGCGTACCTTTGAAGATCGATCGGCTTACCATCTATCGGCGTATAGTCAACCTTAAAATCTCCGGTATGGAAAAGCGTTGCGGCCGGCGTTTCAACATAGAAGCATACCGCGTCCGCAACGGAATGCGTCGTGTGGACTGTATCTATAGTGAACTCCCCTAGCCTTATGGTATCACCAGCATTAAATACATGCGTGTCGCCTTTGATGCCGTGCTCCTTGAGTTTGTTCTCGATAAGCCCAATGGTGATTGCAGTTCCGTAAATTGGAATATTAACTTTTTTGAGAAGATAAGGTATTCCGCCTATATGATCCTCGTGCCCGTGGGTTACGATAAGTCCGACAACCCTCTTGGCATTCTTCTCTATAAGCGTAAAGTCCGGAATCACGATGTCGATTCCGTACATATCGTCTTCAGGAAAGGACATGCCGCAGTCTATAATCAGGAACTGATTATTGTATTCGAGCACGGTCATATTCTTCCCGATTTCATTGAGTCCGCCTATCGGGTAAATCTTTAGTTCGCCAGCGTCCTTCTTGACCGTTCTTACAACCTTCTGAGCGGCTTTTTTCCTCACTCCCGAAGCCTTCTCAGCAGTACGTTTTCCTGCGTTTTTCGCAGTGCTTCTACCGCTTGTCCTCTTTGGAGTTGCAACTTTTTTATCGCCGGTCTTTCTTACTCTTTTCTTTGATGCATCGTCCTTGGACGTGCTCTTTTTTACTTTTACCGTATCGGCCTTTTTGCTTCTTGTCTTTGAAGCGGCCGACTTTGTCTTTGTAGTTTTTGTCTTAACTTTCTTTGTGTCTTTCTTTGTTTCTCTCATATACCCTCTTTATTTAACAACTATATTAAGCAGTCTTCCCGGTACTGCTATGACTTTTACAACCTCTTTCCCTTCAATTAGTTCTTCGACTTCAGGAAGCGCCATAACATATTTCTCAAACGCGTCCTTATCCATATTACCCGGAACATCGAGCTTTGCCTTTACTTTGCCGTTTATCTGAGCGACGATTTCAACAGTGTCGAGCTTTAGCTTTGACTCATCAAAAGTCGGCCATTCGGCGTATGTCACGGTATCTTCTCCGGTTAGGATATTGTAGATTTCCTCTCCCAGATGCGGTGCAAAGGTGCTGAGCATTTTAACAAAGCTTATAAGCATGCCGCGATTGACCTTGCCAAGCTTATATACTTCGTTTACAAAAATCATCATCTGGCTGATTCCCGTATTGAAGTTCAGAGTCTCTATATCTGAAGTAACCTTTTTTACCGTGAAGTTATACACATAATCGAGTTCGGGAGTCTCTTCATCCGTAATCATATCTTCATCGGTTGCCATACGGAAAACTCTGTCAAGCCATTTCTTTGCGCTCGGAATTCCGTCGTTTGACCATGGAAGCGATGCCTCGAGCGGTCCCATGAACATCTCATAGAGCCTGAGCGCGTCTGCACCGTAACTCTCGACAACCTCGTCTGGATTTACGACATTGCCTCTGGACTTGGACATCTTCTCTCCGTTGGAACCCAGAATCATTCCCTGGTGGAAAAGTTTCTGATACGGCTCCTTTACGGATACAACTCCGCAATCATAGAGCACCTTATGCCAGAAACGCGAATAAAGGAGGTGAAGAACCGCGTGTTCCGCTCCTCCCACATAGAGATCTACCGGAAGCCAATGATCCAGGAGCGCCTTTTCTGCAAGCTCATTATCGTTATGCGGGTCGATATAGCGCATATAATACCAACATGAACCTGCCCACTGAGGCATGGTATTGGTCTCGCGCTTACCCTTCATTCCGTCTATTTCTACGTTTAGCCAATCGTCGCAGTGTGCAAGCGGAGATTCTCCGTCGCCGCTCGGTTTATAATTCTCCGTGACAGGAAGTTCAAGCGGAAGATCGGTAACATCGACAGTGCGCATCGTTCCGTCTTCCATATGGATGATTGGAATCGGCTCACCCCAATAACGCTGTCTAGAGAAGAGCCAGTCTCTCAACTTGTACTGAACCTTCTTTCCGCCAAGACCGTTTTCCTCAAGCCAATCTGCCATCTTATCGATAGCATCCTGCTTGTCGAGTCCATTGAGCCATTCTGAATTGATGTGGATTCCGTCTCCCGTAAAGGCTTCTTCCTCAATGTTTCCGCCTTCGAGAACAGGAATGATCTCGAGCCCAAACTTCTTTGCGAACTCATAGTCACGCGTATCATGCGCCGGAACCGCCATGATGGCGCCTGTTCCGTATGATGCAAGGACGTAGTCGGATATCCAGATCGGGACTTCTTTTCTGTTTACGGGATTTATCGCATACGCTCCCGTGAATATACCCGTCTTATTCTTGTTCAAATCAGTTCTTTCAAGATCCGATTTGGTCGCGCACTCTTTTTGATACTCTTCAACAGCAGCCCTCTGCTCTTCCGTCGTAATCTCGGAAACAAATGGATGCTCCGGTGACATTACGCAGTATGT
The DNA here is from genome assembly GCA_902776725.1 of uncultured Eubacteriales bacterium. Classification (GTDB taxonomy): domain Bacteria; phylum Bacillota; class Clostridia; order Peptostreptococcales; family Anaerovoracaceae; genus Eubacterium_B. The sequence goes on from CACYQX010000020.1 coordinate 7,470, forward strand.
CGCACCAAAGAGAGTATCGCAGCGAGTCGTAAATACAGTGAATTCTTTGTCGTGTCCCGCAACTTTGAAGATAACGTCCGCACCGATGGATTTACCAATCCAGTTTCTCTGCATTTCCTTTGTCGACTCCGGCCAATCCAGAGTGTCGAGGTCCGCGAGAAGCTCTTCTGCGTAATCCGTAATCTTGAGAACCCACTGTCTCATGTTCTTTCTTACAACAGGGAATCCTCCAACCTCTGACTTTCCGTCAATTACTTCTTCATTTGCAAGGACGGCACCGAGCTCAGGACACCAGTTAACAGGCATCTCGGCAATATAAGCAAGTCCTCTTTCATAGAGCTTAAGGAAAATCCACTGTGTCCATTTATAGTATTCGGGATCGCAGGTGCTAACCTCTCTATCCCAATCATATGAAAAACCGAGAGTCTTAATCTGCTCTCTGAAATGATCCACATTGGCATATGTGAATTCCGAAGGATGATGGCCCGTCTTTAGAGCATACTGCTCCGCCAAAGGCATCAAAGCCCATCGGATGCAGCACATTATACCCCTGCATTCTCTTCATTCTCGAAACTACGTCCGTTGCCGTATAGCCCTCGGGATGTCCTACGTGAAGACCTTCTCCCGAAGGATATGGGAACATGTCCAAGACATAAAACTTTGGCTTTGAAAAATCATGCGTATCGGTCTTAAACGTTTTGTTCTCTTCCCAATACTTCTGCCATTTCTTTTCTACTTCTTTGAAATCGTATCTTCTTTCCATTTGTACGTCACCTGTTCGCTTCCACACTTTCTATTCTTCGGTAAATCTTGTTATTGGGCAATCTCCCCAAACCTTTTCTATCGAGTATTTGTTTCTCGTATCTTCATCAAAGATATTTACGATGATGTCTCCCAGGTCCATAAGAACCCATCCCGTTCCATTCTTCCCCTCGATGCTCTTTGGGAATTGTCCGGCCTTTGCAAAGGCTTCTTCAACATCATCCGTAAGTGCGGCAACCTGTCTGTTTGAACCACCTGTCGCTAGAACGAGATAGTCGGCAAAAGAGGATTTCTCTGCGATATCTATCAGTGTGATATCTCTACCCTTCTTTGCATCCAGTGTTGTAACAGCCAAATCAGCCATTTCTTTGCTTGTCATTAACTTCTCCTTTTCTGCGGATTTGAGAAACTCCGCCGCTTCTATAGTATCCCTGTCTATGGCATCGTCCGGAACTCCTGCATCCTTTAGATGCTTTATAGTTCCTTCCAGCGACATAAGACAGGCCTTATCGATATCTTTATCAACTATTCTTCTAATCTCGTCTACACCCGGATAATCGCGTCCCGGCTCAATTGCGTCCGCTATGAACACTATTTTTTCGAGAAGCGACATGCCGCTTCTACCTGTCGTATGATAGCTAACCGCGTCGATGATTTCCTGATCTGTAATCCCCAGTTCTCTTTTTAAGAACTCTGCCGCGAGCTTTCCGTGCGCGAGATTCGCGTTATCCAAATATTTGTCGGGAAGGCCGTACTTCTTAACCAGGGTATTCAGATTATCAATTTCTTTTCCTCTAAAGAAATCGTGACATTTTGCGGCAATCCAAGCTTTTTCTTCGTCGGCACCGTAGATTGCGGCAAGCCTCTTTGCTTCGGCCATAACACCTTCGGTATGTACACGTCTCTTCTCCGACATTCCGTTAAAAACGTCCTGTATTCTCTTTTCTATGTCTTCGGAATTATATATAGAGTTCATTTGCGTATATATACTCCTCAACCAAGGGTGAAACCAATCCTGCTATGGGCTGTCCTTCCGAAACCTTTTCCCTGATTATCGTTGAGCTTATCGGGAGCATCGTCTTCTCAAGCAGCACTATCTTTGTTCCGTAAGTGTCGGAGAGTCGCTTTGCCTCCTCCTTAACTTGCTTCCGAACATTTGTCGGTCTTAGACCCACTACAAAATTGCAAATCTTTAGAAGGTCTTCTCCGTGCATCCATCGTTCCAGTTGCATCATGGAATCACTACCCATCAAAAAGAAAATATCTTTGTAGTTCTCTTCTTCTATGAGGTGACAAATCGTATCGTAGGTATATGATACCGTCTCCTGCTCCAGCTCCCATGAAGAAACCTTAAGCCTATCGTCGTGAATGGTCGCAAGCTCAAGCATCTTAAACCTATCGCTTCCGTCGGCGACATATCTGTCCTGCTTAAATGGCTGAATGTATGCCGGCATAAAGATAACTTCATCCAGCTCCGCCTCGATAAGCGCTGCCTCTGCGACTCCCGTATGCCCAAGATGGACAGGATCAAAGGTTCCGCCCATAACTCCTATTCTTTTTTTGGATTCGGAACCCTTAGCCATTATTCTTCCTCTGTAGTTTCCTTGCTAACCTGGATATGAAGCTCTTCCAGCTGTGCTTCTTCCACAGGTGCCGGTGCTCCCGAAAGCAGGCACTGCGCCTTCTGGTTCTTCGGGAAAGCAACTACGTTTCTTATATCCAAATCCCCCGTTAGAAGCATTACAAGCCTATCTAGACCAAAGGCGATTCCGCCGTGAGGAGGCGCACCGTATTTGAAAGCGTTGAGAAGGAATCCGAATTTAAGTTCCTGATCTTCGGGCGATATCTTCATGATTCGGAAGATTTCTTCCTGAAGGTCTCTCTCGTGAATACGGAGGCTTCCGCCGCCTGCTTCATAACCGTTTATAACTATGTCGTAGGCATCTGCCTTGACCGCTGTCGGATCCTTCTGGAGCATCGGGATATCTCTTTCCTTCGGATGGGTGAACGGATGGTGCATCGCCTTTAATGCACCCGTTTCCTCGTCTTCTTCGAACATCGGAAAATCCACAACCCAGAGAAGTTCGTATCTGCTGTCGTCAAGAAGTCCGAGCTGTCCCGCTATATGCCTTCTTAGGAATCCCAATGTGTCGAATACGACCTTTGGCTTATCGGCGGCGATAAGAATGAGGTCTCCTTCCTTTGCCTCGAATACACCTACAATCTCAGCGAGTTTTTCCTGTGAGAAGAATTTATTTACGGAAGATTTGATCGCGTTTCCTTCCTCGTCCTTCTCCATCCTTATCCATACGAGACCCTTGGCACCGTAATGCTTGGCATTATCGGTAAGCTTATCGATATCTTTTCTGCTGAAGTTTGCGGATCCTCCGTCTATGCAGATTCCCCTTACGTCTCCGCCTGACAAAAGAGCATCTTCAAAGACCTTGAACTCGGAACCCTTTACGACATCGTTGAGTTTCTTAAGTTCAAAACCAAATCTTAGGTCAGGCTTATCGGAACCATAGCGTTCCATAGCCTCGTCATATGTGAGCCTCTTAAGCGGAAGCTCTATATCTATTCCCTTGATCTCCTTGAACAGAGTCTTTAGGAATCCTTCCTGTACAGCCAAGATATCATCTGTATCGACAAAGGACATCTCGAGGTCTATCTGCGTAAACTCCGGCTGTCTGTCCGCTCTCAAATCCTCATCGCGATAGCATCTCGCAATCTGGAAATACCTATCGAATCCGCTCACCATAAGGAGCTGCTTGAATAGCTGCGGTGACTGAGGAAGAGCATAGAAAGTGCCTTCGTTAACACGACTTGGAACGAGATAGTCTCTTGCCCCTTCAGGCGTAGCCTTTATAAGTGTCGGCGTTTCAACTTCGGTAAAACCGTTATCCGAGAAATACTTCCTGGTGACCTGCATTACATCGTGCTTGATCTTAAAGATATTCTGCATCCTCTGCTTTCTTAGATCGAGATATCTGTATTTAAGCCTGAGATTGTCGTCGACATTGTCGTCGTCCTTTACATAGATCGGCGGGGTTTCCGACTCGGAATAGACGACAAGTTCATGCGCTAGGACCTCTATATCGCCTGTCGAAAGGTCTGGATTCTTGGAGCTTCTCTCTCTAACCTCGCCTTTGACGCCGATTACAAATTCACTCTTAAGAGTCTCAGCAAGATCAAAAAGATCTTTTTCGGTAGTCTCATCAAAAACAACCTGAGTGATTCCGGTCTTGTCTCTTAAATCCAAGAAAATAAGACTTCCAAGACTTCTCTGCTTGGCAACCCAACCGTTAAGAGCAATCTGCTCACCGATATTTTCTTTTCTGAGTTCACCACATTTATGTGTTCTCTTAATAAGCTTTGACATCTTTCCTCCTGCTTACTCAAACGATTCTATTTGCTCAGCTTTTCGTATAATTTGCTAAACGGCACCGACATCTGTTCGGATATGCGCATGTCTCTAACCTGTGCTTCTCCGTTAAGAATCTCGTCGTCACCGATTACGACCGCATATCTAACGCCAAGCCTATCGGCGTGCTTCATCTGCCCTTTGATATTTCTCTCCATGAGATCCATCTCGACCTTGAGGCCCTTTTCTCTCAATTCGTTCGTTATCTTAAGGCCCATTGTTCTTGCATCCTCGCCAAGAACAACTATCAATGCATCCATGGCCTCAGGCTCGGGAATCTCAACTCCAATATTCTCCATGAGCAAAAGCAGTCTCTCGATTCCAAGTCCAAAGCCAACGCCCGGGACATCCTGCTCGCCTATTTCGTACATCAGGTTATCGTATCTTCCGCCGCCGCAGACAGTCCCTTGTGCACCTATCTTTTCGGTGACGAATTCAAAGGCGGTCTTTGTGTAGTAGTCGAGGCCTCTAACGATTGTCGGATCAATCTCATAATCGATTCCGAGAGCATCGAGGTTTTCCTTCAGCTCTTCGAACGACGCTTTGCAATCGTCGCAGAGATAGTCGAGTATGCTCGGAGCACCAAGCGCAAGTTCCTTGTCCTGCGGTGATTTGCAATCGATAATTCTCATCGGATTTCTTTCGAATCTATCCTTGCATGTATCGCAGAGGTCGGCTAGATGCGGTCTGAAATAGTCCTTCAATGCATTTTTGTATTTTTCTCTGCATACGGGACAGCCCACGCTGTTTATCTTGAGTTTCAAATCGTCAATTCCGCATTCCTTGAGGAACTCGGATGCAAGCGAAATAATCTCGGCATCCGCAAGCATACTTTCCGCACCAAAGACCTCCACTCCGAACTGGTGGAATTCTCTCAGTCTTCCCGACTGTGGCTTCTCATATCTATAGCATGCGGTCTCATAATAAAGTTTGGTCGGCTGCGGATTTGCATAGACCTTATGCTCCAAAAAAGCGCGCACTGCGGAGGCTGTTCCTTCCGGTCTTAGGGTAATGCTTCTATTTCCAAGATCCGTAAACGTGTACATTTCTTTCTGCACTATGTCAGTGGTATCGCCAACGCTTCTTGTAAAGAGTTCCGTATGCTCAAATACAGGTGTCCTGATTTCCGAATACCCGTACCTCTCCGCAATGTCTCTGAACTTTTTCTCAACATAATGCCATTTATAGATTTGATCCGGCATTATATCCTTAGTTCCCTTTGGTGCTGTTGTAAGCATTGAACACACCTTCTCTCTTTCTTTCAATCATCTCATCAATGCGATTAATATATTCTCTGTAATTTGTTACGTTTGCGACCCGTTCGAGTCTGTTTTCATCCGGGAAATAAATCTTTGATATGCCCCCGGCGCCGAGCGCGACATTCGTTTGGTGCTCGTCCATTATTCTGATATTGTATAAGCCTTCTTTTCCGGGCTTTGCGTAGCCGATATTTTCGCAGGCTCCCGCCATATGTTTTTGTCTGTAGAGATAGTATGGCGCGTATCCCGCTTCTCCAAGCTTTGTGAAAGCTTTCTTTACCATCGCGCGCACACCATCAGACTGCTTTCTGTAGAATTCGGGATCTTCTTCCTTTAGCTTTGATGCGCGCTTAACCGCGAGAGAGTGAACGGTTATATTTTCGGGATTCATATCCACTATCTTTGTTAGTGAATATCCGAAGTCATCCAGCGTTTCTTCCGGAAGCCCCGCAATCATATCCATATTGATCGAGTCAAATCCGACCTCACGAGCTTCCGTAAATGCTCTCTCTATATCTCCGGGCTCATGCGCACGGCCGATAAGTTTCATCGTCTCCGCCTTCATCGACTGCGGGTTGATGCTAATTCTTTCCGCGCCGCCGTCTTTTATTGCAAAGAGTTTTTCTTTGTCGATAGTGTCAGGCCTTCCGGCTTCCACCGTATACTCTCTAACCCTCCCAAGATCAAAGGAGTTTTCTATTCGCCTCATCAGAGTTCCTATATCCTCAGCGGAAAGCGTTGTCGGTGTACCGCCACCGATATAGATGCTTTCGGCGAACAGTCCGCTCTTATTCATCTCTTCGGCCACATAATCGATTTCTTGATTAAGAGCCTCTAGGTATTTCTTGATTTCCGAATAGTCTTCCTGATTCGAAGCGAATGCGCAGTAGGAGCATCTCGTCGGGCAGAAAGGGATTCCGATATAGAGTGAAAGGCTCTTATCGTCAGGGCGGCCGCAGGATGCTATCTGATGCTCATAGATATCCAGAACCAGCTCTGTCTTCTCTGCGGATATCAAGTAGTCGCCCTTGAGCGCTTGCTCTGCTCCACCTCTCCCTGCCTTCTCATAGAGTTCACCCGCCAGCTTTACGGGTCGTACACCGGTCAGGATTCCCCAGTCCGGAGCCTCGGAAACGTATTCCGAGAGAGCCATATAGAGTTCCCTCTTTATCGAGTTTAAATCCGACCTACCGTCTTTGTTCACGGATATAAGGATGTCGCCGTCCGAAATGCCATCAAACGAATCCGCAATTTCGTATGCACTCTTTGGAAGAAACTCGTCAATGAGTTCCATCAAGAGGTCCTTTTTCTCAAAATTGTTTGCCTGAATCCTGAACAAAGGGGTTATACCTCTTCTCCTCACCTATCGTCGTATTTCCCATATGCCCGGGAAGAACTATCGTCTCGTCGGGCAATACGTATAATTTGTTTATGATTGAGTCGGCAAGTATGTCCATATCGCCGCCATATAGGTCCGTCCTTCCGACAGAGAATCTGAACAGCGTATCGCCGCTATAGCAGACCATATTATCACCCTCGCTTGCGATTATACACATACCTCCCGGCGAATGCCCAGGCGTGTGGAGGAATTTAAGCGCGGTATTTCCCACGGTTATTTCCTGACCGTCCTCGACATAGATGTCCGATGCCACGGTTATTTCCTCGCCAAAGAACATAATCGAAGAATTCATATTTCCGTCGAGCAGAAGATCTTTCTCGTGCACTGAAGCGACAATCTTGCACTCCGGATATCTTTCTTTGAAAGCATCCACTCCGCCTATATGGTCGCAGTGCCCATGAGTGATGATTATATAGTCGAGAATTATACCCTCCTCGCTTATATACTCCGCTATGCGCTCTGCAAATCCGCCCGGATCAACTATGAATCCGTGTTTGCTCTCGTCGTGCGAGATATATGTATTTACGGCCAAAGGGCCCGAATGCATTTTTCTGATTATCATAATCTACCTCTCGCCAACTTATGACCTGGCTCTGTATACGTCGGTAACGCCCTCAACGCCACGAAGCGTTCTGAGAACCTTCTGCATTTCCTGTGTGCTTGAAAGCGATAGCGTGAGGATGATATGTACCGCGCCGTCTTTACCGGATTTTGCGTTTACGCCGGAGATATGAATATCCATATCTTCACAGCATTTTGATATATCGGAGAACATCCTCTTGCGGTCCGCGGTTACGATGCAGATATCGGCGTCGTAGGCCTTTCCTTCTTTGAGGTCTTCCCAATCGACATCGATAAATCTTGCTCTCTCTTCTTCAGGAAGCGATCTCATATTTGAGCAGTCCTCCCTGTGCACCGATACTCCGCGTCCCTTTGTTATGAAACCGACAATCTTGTCTCCCGGTACAGGGTTACAGCATCTCGCGATACGAACCATCGGGTTCTCAACACCCTTTACTATGATGCCCGGGTTGTCGCGTCTGTGCTGCGCCGCCTGCTTACGCTTTTTGTCGTCGGCAATAAGCGCCTTCTCTTTTTCTTCTTGCTTGATGCTCGCAAGACGTTCTTCTTCATCAAAGTATTTGAAGAGGAGCCCTGCGTATTTGCTCAGCACGCTTCCGCTGTTGCTTACCTGAACATAGAGTTCATTCATGCCGTTTGCGATGCCCATTTCCTTCATAGCCTTATTCATGCTGGCGGCACGCATTACAAGCTGCGGATCGTAGCCTTTTTTCTTGATATATTTTTCGAGCTGAGTGCGACCTCTCTCGACTTCCTCCGAACGGTTGGCCTTTCTGAGCCACTGCTTAATCTTGGTCTTGGCGGTTGAGCTCTTTGCGATATTAAGCCAGTCGTTTGTTGGACCGCTCGATTTAGAAGACGTTACGATTTCTACTATATCTCCGTTGTTAAGGGCATGGTCTATCGTAACCATCTTGCCGTTTACCTTGGCGCCGACGCATTTGCATCCGACGTCCGTGTGAATCTTGAAGGCAAAGTCGAGCGGAGTCGAACCCGAAGGAAGATCTATAACCTCGCCCTTAGGAGTAAATACGAATACTTGGCTTGAGAATAGATCCATCTTGAGGGTTTCCATAAACTCCTGAGGATCTTTTAACTCCTGCTGCCATTCAAGCGCCTGTCTCAGCCAAGCCAGCTTGATATCTTCCTCGTTCTCCTTGCCGTCGGTCTGGCCTTCTTTGTACTTCCAGTGAGCTGCGATACCGTATTCGGCAACTCTATGCATCTCATAGGTTCTTATCTGTATTTCGAACGGCTCTCCGTTTTCACCGAGTACCGTCGTATGAAGAGACTGATACATATTCGGTTTCGGCATTGCTATATAGTCTTTGAAACGTCCCGGAATAGGCTTCCACATCGTGTGAACCTGACCGAGAACCGCATAGCAATCTCTCACCGTATCCACGATTACACGTACAGCCGTCAAGTCGAAAATTTCTTCGAGCAGCTTCTGTTGGAGGATCATCTTCTTGTAGATGCTGTATAGGTGTTTTGATCTTCCGTATATGTCGTAATGCATTCCGGTCTGATCTAGCGCAGCCTTGATCCTGTCTATGACCACCTGTATAAAAGCCTCGTGCTGCTCTCTCGTTTCGCTGACCTTCTCCGAGAGCATCTTGTAATCATCGGGGAAAAGGTATTCGAGCGCCAGATCCTCCATCTCCTGCTTTACGGATGAAATACCGAGACGTCCGGCGAGCGGCGCATAGATATCGAGCGTCTCGCGAGATTTTTCCTTGGCCTTCTCAGTATCCCAATACTCGGCGGTTCGCATATTGTGGAGTCTATCCGCGAGCTTGATGATGAGAACTCTGATGTCCTTGGACATAGCCATAAACATCTTTCGTAGGTTCTCGGCTTGCGCTTCTTCCTTTGTGTCAAATTTGATGGAACCGAGTTTTGTTACTCCATCTACAAGCAGTGCGACGTCCTCGCCAAAGTCGGATACGAGTGTATCTCTCGTATAGTTAGTGTCTTCAACAACGTCATGAAGAAGTCCGCCTACTATCGTCTCGTCATCCATTCCGAGCTGAGCAAGGATTATGGCCACTGCGATGGGATGAGTAAAATAAGGGTCTCCACTCCTGCGAAATTGACCTTCATGAAGTTCCTTCGCTTTGTCGTAGGCCTTGCCGATGAATTCCATATTGTACGCGGGATTTATTTCCGCGAGTTCTTTTAAGAATTCTTCTTTACTAAGCATAGGTTTTACTCATCACCAAAAGTTATAACGATTACCTGCGTCTATTTTCCGACGTATCTATTGGTTCTTTCCTCGCCCTTGCTGAGCTCATAGAGAACCGGACTCGTGAGGAATACCGAGGAGAACGTACCTACAAGTACACCGATCATAAGAGGAATTACGAATTCTCTTATGGACGACGATACCATGAGAAGTAGCGGAACCATTGCAAGAAGTGTAGTGATCGAAGTCATAACCGAGCGGTTGAGTGTCTGGTTGATGCTCAAATCCAGGTTCTGCTCCAAGCTGTTCTTCTTATAAAGTTCTCTGTTCTCTCTTATTCTGTCAAAGATAACTATTGTATCGTTGATTGAATAACCTACTACGGTCAGAATCGCAGCGATGAACGGGTTGTTGATTATGATGCTAAACAGTCCGTATACCGCGAGCATTATGAGTACGTCATGTCCGAGTCCTACAACCGCGGATACGCCATACTTCCAAGTCTTGAATCTGATGATGATATAGATCAGCATGCAGATTGCCGCAATTACGATAGATCTGATAGCGTTGCCCTTGAGCTCGTCGCCGACGGTCGGTCCGAACTGCTCGGACGCAAGTATACTATCTTCCGTTATTCCGTACTTCTCGCCGAGAGCCGCAACAACTTCACGTCTCTCTTCGTTCTCCATAGCTTTAACTGTTCTTATGATTATCTGTTCACGGTTGTCACCTGCAAGAACTACAGATGGTTTTAATTCAAATGAGCTTAATGCGTCCTTTACTTCCTCTGTATCGACCGTCTGTCCCATATCGAGCTGAATCATCGTTCCGCCGGTAAAGTCGATTCCGTAATTGAATCCCCTTATGAGACCTACAGCTAGTCCTATCACAATGAACGCAATACTGATTGCATAATAGATTTTTCTATTCTTGATGAATTTGAATTCTTTTTTGATGAATGACTTTGGTGTTCCGTCTTCATTTACGCCGTAGTACTTCTTCTCATTGAACTTACCGCTTTCGGCAAGAAGGCTAACGAGTATCTGCGTTACAACTACAGCTGTGAAGATGCTGGCAACAATACCTATCATCAAAGTGATGGCAAAGCCCTTAACTACGGTCGATCCAACCAGATAGAGTACTACCGCAGCAATAAGCGTCGTTACCTGCGCGTCGAGTACGCTCGTGATCGAATGTCTGAAGCCTTCCGAAACGGCAACTCTAGTCGTCTTTCCTTTGGCGATCTCTTCTTTGATTCTCGAGAAGATGATTACGTTTGCGTCAACCGCCATACCGATTGAGAGTATGATGGCTGCGATTCCCGGAAGCGTAAGGACTGCACCCATGGCCACCATTGCCCAAACAACTATCAGAACGTAGAGCGAGAGAGCTATATCAGCCATAAGTCCCAAGACGTTATACATGAGAACCATGATAAGGAATATCAGGAGCAGGCCTATAGCACCCGCAATAATGCTCTTATGAAGGGCGTCGGCACCGATTGTTGCGGTCTGAACCGAAGTTGTTATCTCGTTAAGCTGGACAGGAAGTGCACCGCCTCTTATGAGTGCCGCGGTTGTAGACGCTTCTTCAAAAGTAAATCCACCCGGTCTTGTAATCGTACATGTGGATGTATTAATTACTTCCTGAACGACAGGCGCTGTGATTCTGTCCTGGTCGAGCATGATCATGATTGCTTTATCGTCGACACCCTCATTGGTAGAAGTAATTGCTCCCGAATAAGCCTTCCTCGTAGCCTCGGTGAACTTTGCGGTTCCCTCATCCGTAAAAGTGAGTTTGATCAGACGTCCACCGTTTTCAGTGTCGGCATCTACTCTCGCATCGCTTACCTCATCGCCTGTCAGGACCAAAGTTCCGTCCGCAAGCAAGAATTTAAGCTGGGCTGTTTTTCCGACAGCCGCGATGGCTTCTTCCGCATTTTCGACTCCGGGAAGTTCGATTCTTATTCTCTTGTCACCCTCGATCGAAACGCTGGCCTCGGAAATACCCATTCCGTTCACACGGCGATCGATTATTTCCTTGGTTTGTTCCATGGTTTCTGTAAGTGTATCTCCGGTGAGATCCGTCTCTGCCTCCATGACAACATAGACGCCGCCATTGATGTCGAGACCGAATTTAAGCAGGTCCTTCACAGAACTGAAGGCACCCACCCCAAAGATTGATACATACCAGCCTACCAGCACTACGATAATGATTAATAGTGCCAATATTCTCTTAAGTTTTGAGCTCATTTTTTCCTCCGTGATAGCTATATTTTGTTTTTTGCCCATAAAACAGGCATTTTAATAAAGTACATTCTACTACTTTTTGATACGCCGTTCAACAGCCAAAATGCCTAAAAATGCAAAAAAACTCCCGCTTTTTGCGTTCAAAAACGGGAGTGATTTCTTTAAGTATTCTGACTATTTGCCAATAACTATTCTTTGTCGATTACTAACCCTCTACGGAAGCTTCTTCCACAACCTCATTTACGGCATTTTCAGTGTTCTCTATGAGAGCCTGAGCTTCATCCTCCAAGGATTCGGCTTTCTTTCCGAGTCTCTTTGGACGAACCTTCTTCTCCTCCGCAGGCTCAACATCTCTGTATTTTGTATTCGCCTTCTTATCAACCGCAGAAATAGCCCAACGCTTGAACTCAAGCTTGGTTCTATCAGCTCCAACCTGGATTACAATGCTATCATCCTTGGTCTTTACAACCTTTCCGCAGATACCTCCGATTGTGACGATTTCGTCGCCAACCTGGATATTATTGCGCATTTCATCGGTTTCCCTATCCCTCTTTCTCTGTGGCTTGATAAGGACAAAATACATTGCTACCGCGAAAAATACGATTATCGCGAGCTGATACATTTGTTGATTCATATTGCCTCCTAAAGACCCTTTGGGTCTCATAATAACAGATTTTGGTGCCGGCGATGGGGGTCGAACCCATACGGTGTTGCCACCACGGGATTTTGAATCCCGCACGTCTGCCAATTCCATCACGCCGGCCGGCCAATCGTTACAATTTTAGCATATCGAAAAATCATCGTCAAGGATTCAAAGCCCTCCGGTATAGACTAAAACGCCCTAAAATGCTATAGTTAGAGTGTTAGATACGGAGAGGTTAAACTATGCAATGTCAAACTAAGGAACTTATCGCAAATACCTTGTCAGAGATGGTAAAGAACCAGCATTTCGACAGCATCACAATCACCGACCTGGTGGAACGCTGCAATGTATCCCGTCAGACCTTCTACTATCATTTTTCTGACCTTACGGATGTCTTGGAGTTTATATTCAACAGAAAAGTTGAATCCATTATCTTGGAATGCACCGAGACCGCTGACCTTAAGACCTCCATCAGAATAATGCTCGAAGCCGGGCTTATGCACCAAAGATTTCTCCATATCGTCTTGGAATCAAGACTGCGCGGAAAAATCGAGAACACCCTGCTAGATGCAATCAAAAAAGGACTTCTCTTGGGATTTGAGAGCATCCCTTCATCACGGCCGCTGAGCAAGGAACAAATATACCTAATGATTGAGTTCTTCTCATACGGAATTATGGGAGTCCTAATGTACCGGGATATGCACGAGCTCGAAGATTTAGACCGTGCCGCGTCCGGAATATATGCTCTTATCAGAAATACCATTTCACCAACCAGCAAATAGATAAACCATAATAGACAAAACAAAGAGGATAGGTCTTGCCTATCCTCTTTTCTTTTGGTGCGGCCGACTGGACTTGAACCAGCACGGTTGCCCACACGCCCCTCAAACGTGCGCGTCTGCCTATTCCGCCACGGCCGCATGAAAAGTCACCACATAATATTACCATATTCTCGTGAAAATGCAAGATTATTCTTCGGTAGTCACTTTTTTCTGCCAGGACCAATGCTGAATGTCCCTATAGGGATCAAAGAACGTAGGCCCATCCTTTACCGCAAGAGAAGATACGGAAACAAAGGAATGCGTCTTATAGCATATCGAAAAATACGGTAACTCCTTGTTCAAAAGCGGTTTGAGAACCGTAAACACACCCTTTTGTTCCTCCCTTGAAAGGCATTGTTCGAGCTGCGAAACCAGCGTTAGAACGGTTTCGTCATCATATCTACCATAGTTTGCGGAAGTAAAAAGCTCTGTCATCTTGAACTGCTTATCGAGCTTTATTCCCCCTAGATACATATCGAAGCTTCCGCCCTTTAGGACAGCAGTCATCTCTTCGGATGCCAGCTGGATTACCTCGACATTAATTCCGATAGCGTTAAGATTCTTGGCTATCGTGGCTGCGGCATCCTTTCTCGTTCCCGAGTCCTTTCTTACCAGCAATCTTATGGAAAGCGGTACGCCGCTTTCGTTTTCAAGAACCTTATCCTCGTTGGTATCCGTATATCCAAGCGAGGCCAGAATCTCCGCCGCCTTTTTGGGATCGTATTTTACATCTTCCCCGGCAGTAACATCCAGGAAATTCGGGAAATACAAGCTGTCCGAAACAACCCCGGAGTTGGCATAGTCGTCCTTAACGATAGACTCCCTATCAATCGCAGATGCTATCGCAAATCTCAATTCGCTATCCGCAAGAATTGAATTATTGCAATTGAATCCAATGAATTCAAGTTCACCCGAAGGGATATATCTACATCTCAAACCCTTGTCTATGGCGATATCGTCTGCAGAGGCCTCCTTGCTTATATATGCCGTAACATCGTCCATGGTTGTAAGCCCGGGAAGTATCTCCTTGTTCTTTACAATGCTGAGCACTACCGAAATCTCGGGAATTTCTCCGTAATACTTATCGTTCGCCTCGAGAATCAGCTCTTTGCCCGCCTTGTATTCTCCGAATTTATACGGCCCACCACCGACGTTAAACGTATAATCTCTATACGATTCTGCGGATACGATCGGAAAAACCAAATTGTCAAGCGCCGCATCCTTTGGCGAATAGAATTCGATGAACAAAGAGTTTCTGGACGTTACAAAAACCTTTGATATTTTCTTCACATAGTTATAATACGGCGATGTTTCCCCTATCACCTTGATTGTATCAATTGTATATTCGACATCGTAAGCGTTCATCGCCGTTCCGTCGCTAAAGATCAAGTCATCCTTTAGAACAATCTCGACAGAACCGGTTTCTCTGTTGGGGACATAGCTTTCGACTATATCCGGCATTATGTTTAATCCGTTATCCAATCTAAAAAGATATGAATAGACAAGCTGATTTATATAAACAACATCCTCGTCCGAACTCAAAAGCGGATCAAAGGATTTAGGTTCGTACATTGCGAGTCTGACTTCAGAAGCAGGCTGGAGAATTGCAATTGCTCCGCCGTCATCGTCACCCGGCCTGTCATCTCTATTCACGATCATTACGGTAGCAATAATTCCGGACACAACAACAATGACAACTATGATGGCCAAAAGATGTCGTCTCAAAAAAGCAAATATCTTATCAATCGATGTGTTTCTTCTTCCGTTGAAATTAGGCATTTATCTCCTTGAGCAGCTTTCTTATGCTGCCGTAAAGCTTTCTTGTTGTCTCGCTGTTATCTATAACCCTGTCCGCAAGGCGAATCTTTTCCTCCTGCGACATTTGGCTCTCGCTCCTTCTCAGAAACTCATCATATGTGCAGCCGTCTCTTTCCATGACTCTCTTTGCCCTGATGCTGTCATCTGCGACGATGAGCCAAGTCTCGTCACATTTGATATCAGCTTTTGACTCAAAAAGAATCGGGGCGTCGACAAAGACTATATCGTCAGCGCCAAGCTTTTTGAGCGATGCAATTTCCTTCTTGATTTCCTTAATAACTCTTGCTGTTACTATTCCTTCAAGAACTGTTTTCTTCTTAGGGCTTTTAAACACTATGTTTGCAAGTTTCTTTCTGTCGAGTTCACCACCCTCAGTGATAACTCCCTTTCCGAATTCTGCGGCTATTTCCTTAAGCGCCGGTTTTCCCGGCATCACAACATCATGCGCTATTACATCGGAATCTATGACAGTATAGCCCTTGCGCAGCAGATATTTGGATACGGTGGATTTGCCGCTTCCTATGCTTCCCGTAAGTCCAATAACCTTCATACCGTCACCTAATCCTTGAGCTCGTACCACGAAAGACCTGTTTTAAGATCGCATACCAAATCAACTTTGAGATCCATCGCGGACTCCATGCATTCAAGAAGAAGCTTGCCTACCCTTTCTTCTTCATCCTTAAGCGCGTCGATTATGAGCTCGTCGTGAACCTGAAGGATAAGCCTCGATTTGAAATCTTCTTCCTTGAGCCTCTTGTAGACAGAAACCATTGCAAGCTTAATAATATCTGCGGCGCTGCCCTGAATCGGACTGTTCATCGCAAGTCTCTCTCCGAGATTTTTAACCATTCTGTTCGGCGCATTAATCTCGGGGATATACCTTCTTCTTCCGAGAATTGTCTCCGTATATCCGTTTTTCTTGCAGAACGCAAGCTGGCCATCCATATATTCCTTAACGGCCTTATGCTTTTCGAAATAATCGTTTATATATCCTTCCGCGTCCCATCTGGAAATTCCGAGCTCTTCCGCAAGACCGAATCCGCTCATTCCATAGATGACTCCAAAGTTAACCGCCTTGGCTTTGCTCCTGTCGAGCGAGGTAACCTCGTCATAAGGTATTCCGAATACGCGCGAAGCTGTCGCACGGTGAATGTCCGCGCCGTTCTTGAAATCGCTTATCAGTCCTTCGTCACCCGAAAGATGAGCAAGTACCCTGAGCTCTATCTGAGAATAGTCTGCACCAATCAAAATATGATCGTCGTCGCGAGGAACAAAGGCCTTTCTAAGCTGTCTTCCGTACTCGTCCCTTACGGGTATATTCTGCAAATTGGGCTCGGTACTGGAAATCCTTCCCGTTGCCGTAACCGTCTGCTGGAAATGCGCTCTAATCTTGCCATCCGTCGCAACAAGAGGCTTCAATCCGTCCACATATGTACTCTTAAGCTTTGAAAGCGTCCTGTATCTGAGAATTTTCTCGATAATTGGATGCTCGTCCCTTATCTTATCCAAGATTTCCGCACCGGTACTATATCCGGTCTTGGTCTTCTTTCCAGCGGGAAGCTCTAGTTTTTCAAAGAGAATCTCTCCGAGCTGCGCAGGAGAATTTATATTAAACTCCTCTCCTGCCAGATCGTGAATCTCAGCCGTGAGCTTTTTGATTTCCTCGTTCATTTCTTTTCCGTAGAAATCAAGGGTTTCGGCATTCACTCTAAATCCGTCAACCTCCATGGATGACATCGCCTCTATCAAAGGAGTTTCCGCGTTGTTAAGAACGTTTTCGAGTTTGAGATTCTTTATCTCATCTTCCTGTAAATTCTTAAGCGCAATCACTGAATTGCAAATAAGAAGTCCGTAGTCCTTAAGCTTGGCATCCGAATTTCCGAGCATATCGATCTGTGAGGATTCTTCCATCACGGATTTCATGTCCGGAATTTCCTCGTGGAATTTTTCGAGCATCAAAACTTCGAGTGCGTATTTTGAGCGCGAAGGCTCAATCAGATACTGAGAAACCTCAGTATCAAATGCCGCAGCCAAACCTTCAGCTCCATTGCTCATGAGAGCATATATATCCGAAATGAGTCCATGTCCGATAAGTTTTGGTTTCTCCTGATTCAAAAGAGCGATAAATGCCTTTATATTACCCTCACCGGATAAATAATATCCCTTGCCGCCCGATATAAATGCGATTCCAAATATTTCGGGTAATGACGTATGACTGTTATCTGAGAAAACTTTGATTACTATTTCCGAGTCAAGCTTTATCTTCTTGATATCTTCTGAGCCGAGAATACTTATATCTTTTACACTTGGATTAAATGCGAGATTGGCTTTCTTGGTTTCTTCTTTGCTATTCGATTCACTTTTAAACGGCTCTGTGCCGCCTGTCAGCTTCTTCAGGAAAGAATTGAATTCAAGGCGACTATAGATGTCTATAAGTTTATCCCTGTCGGTTTCCTTTGTTTTTAGATTGGAAATTTCAACCTCGATGGGAACATCGGTAATAATTGTCGCAAGCCTTTTACTCATGAGCGCAAGCTGCGCGTTGTCTTCAACTTTTTCTCTGAGCTTTGGCGCGTCGATTTCAGATGCGCGAGAAATGAGTTCCTCAACCGAACCAAATTCCTTGAGAAGCTTGATTCCCGTCTTCTCTCCCACACCTGGTATTCCGGGAATATTGTCGCTCTGATCTCCCATAAGACCTTTTAAATCGATAAACTGAGCCGGCGTCAGACCGTAGACTTCTTCCATCTTCGCCCTGTCGTAGAGATCAAACTCCGAGATGCCCTTTCTTGTTATGAGAACCTTTGTTATATCCGTAACGAGCTGAAGTGCATCCTTGTCGCCGGTTATAATGAGCGGCTCAAGTCCTTCGCTTTCACCTTTCTTTGCAATCGTTCCTATGATATCGTCCGCTTCAAAACCCTCGAGTTCAAGGTTCGGGATATTCATAGCCTCGAGAATTTCTTTCATAATCGGAAGCTGCATCGCAAGCTCCATCGGCATCTTCTGGCGGCCCGCTTTATACTCCTTGTATTCCTTATGTCTAAAAGTGGGCGCCTTAAGATCCCACGCAACCGCCATATAATCCGGTTCGTAGTCTTTGATGATTCTCGTGAGCATATTGATAAACCCATAAACTCCTTGGGTATAGGTACCGTCCGAAGTTATCATGGGTCTCTGCATAGCGTAATATGCTCTGTTTATTAAGCTGTTTCCATCGATTATTACAATGCGCTTTCCCATACTTACCTGATTTCTCTTCCAATCAAATCATAATCAAAGGCGTCAATTATTTCGACGTCCACCATATCGCCCGGGCTTAGTTCTCTGTCCGACGTAAAGAGTACTGCATTATCTATCTCGGGCGCATCATACGACGTTCTTCCGACATATGTTCCTTCGTCGTCCATACCGTCGACCAAAACTTTGAATATCTTTCCGACCTTCTTTTGGTTGGACTCGAGGGAGATATCCATCTGCCTCGTCATTATTCCGTCGAGTCGCATTTCTTTTACTTTATCATCTATCTGGTCATCGCGCTCACCCGCGGGAGTTCCCTCTTCCCTTGAATAAGAGAATACTCCGAGCCTGTCGAACTTCATATCCTCTACGAGGCTTACGAGCTCCCCGTAATCTTCTTCCGTCTCGCCCGGGAATCCTACGATAAAAGTTGTTCTTATCGCAATATCCGGCATAGCGTTTCTTAGCTTCTTGACAACCTCTCTAATAGACTTGTTAGTAGAGCGCCTGTTCATCTCGCGAAGGACCTTGTCCGATGCGTGCTGAAGAGGAATGTCTATATAGTGACAGACTTTCTTGCTCTTTGCCATGGTTTCAATCAATTCATCGGTAATTCTCTCGTCATAGCAATAGAGAAGTCTGATCCATTCGATTCCTTCGATGCGTTCTAGTTCTTCGAGTAGTTTGGGAAGAACATATTCGCCATAGATATCCTTGCCGTAATACGTTACGTCCTGCGCAATCAATATAAGTTCTTTGCAACCCTTTGAAGCAAGCGTTTTAGCTTCGTCAAGAATATCTTCGATGCGCTTGCTCGCATAGTTTCCGCGGATTGCGGGGATCACGCAGTATGTGCATCTATTGTTGCAACCTTCCGCAATCTTGATGGTCTCTGAATACGGATTGTCCGAGAGTTTTCTGAGCTTGCTCTCAAGAATATCGATGTCGCAGCTTCCTGTATAAATAGGCTTCTTTTCATCGCCTTCCTCAAGAAGCGACTTCAGTATCTCGGGGAGCCTTCCGTATTCGTGCACGCCGACAAAGCATGCCGCCTCAGGCATCTCTTCAGAGAGTTCCTCCGCATAGCGCTGAGCGAGACATCCGGATACAACAAGTTTGGCATCCTGCCTCTTTCTCTCCGCCATCTCAAAAATCCTGCTTATCGACTCCTTCTTTGCGTCCTCGATAAACCCACACGTGTTTACTATTACAAAATCAGCGTCTTCAGGCGAAGCGGCCTCTAAAAATCCCGCCTCCTCAAGTACGCCCATAGCAAACTGGCTGTCGTTTTGATTTTTCGGACAGCCAAGCGTTTCAATAAAGTATTTAATTTGAGATTCCGTGCTCTGCATCATATCGTTCCTGACTAAGCAGAACCTGCCTCGGTTTGCTTCCATCCGGAGGGCCAATAATTCCTTCTGCCTCCATCTGGTCAATTATATTTGCGGCTCTGTTATAGCCTATTCTGAATCGTCTCTGAATGAGCGACGTAGAGGCTTTGCCCTCAGCTACAACAAAGGCAACCGCATCGTCATAGAGTTCATCGTGAACATCACTTCCTCCCGAAGAAGAAACATTTCCGCGTTCAACGACTTCATTTGCTCCTGCATGATAGACAGGTTCAATGGTCTGCTCCTCTACGAACTTGATTACGTTCTGGATTTCCTCATCGCTTATGAAGCACCCTTGCACTCTTATCGAAGTACCTTCTCCGAGCGGATGATAGAGCATGTCGCCCTTACCTACTAGCTTCTCGGCACCTGACTTATCGAGTATTGTCTTGGAGTCGTGCTGCGACGGAACTGCGAAAG
>CACYQX010000021.1 GCA_902776725.1 uncultured Eubacteriales bacterium
ATGCAGCAGAGCATCGTGAGCACGAGGGCGATCATGAGGTGTCCGTGGGACACGCTGACTATCGCGGAGATGAAGACCTGGCCGAGGCCCGTCATGGTGACGACGCCGGCGATTATTCCCGCGATCTTTTCGCCAGGGAAAAGTTGCTTTGCATATTCCATGGCTGCAACGATTCCTTTGTGGCTGCAACCCGAGAAGATATATATACCTTGGCCTACATTTTTTACGGCCAGGAACTGCTCATGCGACATGTCGTCGGGATTTATTATTCCATCAAAGCCTCTGACATAGAACTGCTCCACGGGCTTAAACTCAGCGACATCAGGAATGCTTCCCGATATAACTATGTTTTCCGTAATCCACACAGGACCATCGGTAAGCTCCGCTCGCTTCATCACAGTTTCTTTTTCTTCCTCGCTCCATGGAACTCCGCAGTTATAGTCGTCCATAACTCCGTCCGTAGTTCCAAAGAACTCATTGAATGCGTTTTTATGAATATATATCTTGGCCTTATCGTTTATCTCACAGAACTTGGTCATTCCCGTGGTATGGTCAAAATGCCCATGGCTAATTACGCAAAGATCTGCTTCTTCTAGACTTACGCCGCGCTTCTTTGCCGTATCGTAGAACATATCTGATGCACCGGTATCAAAGAGGATTTTCTTTCCATCCGCTTCTATATAAACGGAAAGCCCCCATTCGGCTTGACAATTCCCTATTTCAGTCTTGTTTTCAGATAGAAAAATTACCTTCATAAACAAAGCCTCCTCTACCAAGTTAATTATATGATAGAAAAGGCTTTTTTACAAGAAAATTACACGTTTATAGGCGTTTGAAGACCTCAGGCAGCGCATCGATTATGTCAGAGGCCATAAGCGACCTTTCACCTATGTTTTCGGCCACCAGGTCACCCGCCAAACCGTGGATATACGCACCTGCAATAGCGGCCTCCCCGGCAGACATCCCCTGCGCCAAAAACGCACCAATAACGCCACTTAGGACATCTCCGGATCCCGCGGTCGCCATGCCCGGGTTTCCGGTAGTATTCTGATAAACCTCACCCGAGGCAATTAACGTTCCACTTCCCTTTAGGAGCGCTACACAATTAAAGGTCTCGGCTAGCTTAACGCACGCCGCCTTCCTTTCCGCTGCGTCAATAGATTCGCAACCTAAAAGTCTTGCGGCTTCGCGCTTATGCGGCGTAATAACCAGAGGGCCTGCTCCTGCTAAAGTGATTGCTTTTCCGCATTTCCCGCTGGAATCAGTAGGTTTAGCGCCCCTTCTCCGGCAAGCGCTCCTAAGTTCATCTCTTAAGGCTATGACATTCAGACCATCCGCATCTATTAGAATAGGAGTGCATATTGGCGCCTCCTCCAATACATTTGCGACAATTCGTTCCGTACGCTCATCTGCGCCCATGCCCGGACCAATTACTATGGCAGTATAATATCTAAGATTGGAGAGCGCAGACTCTTCCTCTATGCAAATCGCCTCCGGAACCACCCTTTGAATGATTGGAAAATTGCTCTTTGGTGTAGCAAGCTTGACAAGCCCTACACCGCTCCTAAGTGCTGCTTTAGCCGCCAGTATCGCAGCTCCTGCCATCCCCTCCTTGCCCGCGAAGATCAGCAAATCTCCATAATCACGTTTGTCCGTATCAGGGTCCCTTTGGCCTGAAATCAGGCCCTTAACCAGTTCTTTGTTTATTAAAAATGCTTCTTTCATAATCGTTCCCATTAAGCAGTTTGCTTATCATGAACACTTAATTGTTTTTACAAAAAAGGAGACCCTTGGAACGCCTGAAATTCCAAGGGTCAATGGTGCGCCGCGCGGGACTCGAACCCACAACCTACTGATTCGTAGTCAGGCACTCTATCCAATTGAGCTAGCGGCGCTCTCCGCAACGTAACAATTATAGCGACAATTAGCCCTTTTGTAAAGTGGCAGAAAGTGCTATTGCTCAACCTCAACAAAGGAAAGAGCAAGGGCCAGCATCCCCTGCTCTTATTCTTTTTTACTCGTGATATTGAATTACGCTCTTGCTCATGCAATCAGGTTTTTATATATTCCTCTCCACACCGATAAATAGCGGAATGTTTTGGTTGGCATCTATAATCATATATACGAACGGCCGATCAAGGTGAACTTCCTTTGGTGGTTCCGGCTCAAAGAATGCCCCTTCTGCAACCATCTCTACTACGGTCGCGGCTCCGGCCTTTGTTCCGTTCTGATCTACCTTAATGTATGTATTGTGAAGGATGTCGCCAATCTTGATATTCCTATCCTCGTATGTTCCAAGCTTTGTGAAATCGGCTGCATCTATGTTAAACGCATCCTTTACACCCATCTTCATAAAGGTTTCCACAAGTGACATTGCGCTCTCGTTTTCGAACTGCGGAATCGAAACTATTACGTCTTCTTGCGAATACTCTGTCAGCATCTTGTATAGATCTTCACCTGTAAGGCTTGCAATATATTCATCTACGCTTACGCCCTCGTTTGGAAGAAGTCCAACAAAGGCATAATCCCAACCCGCATAAGGTTTGATAAATCCGGTCGCAAGATCATCCTTTAGATATCCCCACTCCTGGCTATGCATGAACGGAACTGTGCTGTCGCCGTTTTCGCCATGGAAGGTTTCGTCCTGCACCTGATAATCCTCATAAGGAGATAGCCACTCAGCTTCAAACCCAAGCGCATTGATGAGATACATTATTGCATTCTCATCCATCTCCTTAAGCATATCCTTTATGAGCCCCTTTGTGTTATCCTCTATCCATTTATTAATTTCTTTTCTTGCGCTCTCATCAAAGTTAGATTTATAGAGCCCGGCATTGTAATACTTTCCGTTGGTCTCAAGGAAGTCCTTCTCAACATTAAGCTTATCGTCATTCTTCATCCAGATGGAGTTGGCTATGTGAAGGTCTGCAGGTCTCTCCGGATCGCCTTCGTAGTTTTCTATGGCATTGAGGTATGAGCCAAGATATCCGTTAAGCCTTTCCTGCCACTCATCAAAGATGTCGCCCTCGCCCGGAGTCTCGCGCATGCCGTCTTCCAGCGGTCCGGTATAGCTTCCGTTAATCAGAGCGGCAAGCATTTCATGTTTTGTTTCTCCCTCTGCACCGTTCGCACACATGGACATGGCATAGAGAACGGAAATCGGAGAAACCAAAAGATTCTCTCCACCTGCATCACCCAGGCTTTGTTTAAACATGCTTACGCCAAATGTATTAACCGACTTCTGCATATCCCGGTTTTCCATCCACGACGCTATGTCTTGGCTTGTGATTTCGGCCTTAACCGAAATGCCCTCCATAAGATTATTTGATGTCCTTACCATACCTGTCTTATCCAACGCGCAGCCCCCCAGACCATTCGTCACAAGTATTACTACAAGCATAAGCGCCGTAATCCTTGCAAAATTTCTTGTTTCTTTATCCTTTTGCATATTCTCACCTCCCGAAAATATGTTACAATCATTCTACCAAACTCTCTTCACATTAACAAAGTACCTATTTAGGCTCCGAAGTCACAAAAAACGGCATCGTCCTAAAGTATGATTTTTGATCAAAACGGGCAAAAAAGTTTGATAAATCAACGTTTCCGTCACATTTCGGAACGCTTTTATATCGAATTTAGAACGTTTTGGTACATCCAATGCCTTAGTATCAGGATGAGAGTTAAGGAGGTTTATTGCAAATGACCAGGGATTTGAGTCAGAAATTGATCAATACTTGGGACTGGTTAAATTCCTATTGCCTATCCAGACGCGATGACCAAACGCTAGCCTGCGGAGATCACGCCATCTGCATCGTGCAGATTGACGACTACCCTTCTCGCAGACTTGCTTGGGGCCCCGAAAAGACCAAAGAAATCTTGAAGGGCATGGAGGACATTATGTCCGCTTACGCATTGGAAGATACCTTGATTGCCCGTTATAACGATTCGACTTTTGTCGTGGTGCTTCACCACCTGAGCGACCAAAGCGAAGTCATGGAAATCTGCTCCGAGATTAAGTCTACCGTAGACGAAGCTTGTTTGGGAGGAGACTTACCTTTGACTATCAGCATAGGTGCATCGGCATGTCACCATGATCCAAAGGTCGGTTATCAGTGTGCTATGTCCTCTGCCCTCGAGGCGCTTGCAAAGGCACAGAATTCCGACGGGATATCAATCTCAAACGGTAGGGCGTAGGTATACGCACTGTTCAACAAGTAAAAATAATGGCATGAGCAAACGCCCATGCCATTTTAATTTCTATCTTCTCGAATATCATTTTTGATATCCGCTGTCTTCTATCACATGTCTATAGTAATCGTAGTTCAGCACATCCCAACAGTATCCCATTTTTCCGCGCACGATGCTGTTGGTTCTATCCACATATCCCGGCGGAATCACCGCGCCTTCCTTAGGTGTGAACTCTGCCTTTGACGATAGGTATGTTCCCCTATCCGTTTTCCAATCGTACATGCCATTGAATACTATCGGTTCCGCATCCGAGAACACGTCTCTTCCCGGGAAAAGCCTCGAATCCCACTCCAAACCAAATAGGTTCAAAAGCGTCGGCAAAATGTCAAAGCTGGATACCGGTTCGTCCACAGTTATGGTCGCCCAATCCTCAAGCTCTCCGCACCAGATTATCAATCCATTCTTGTCGCGCTCCAGATAATTAGTCGGAGCAAATCCATAGAGCTCAGCGAGATAAGGCATACTTCCAAACGCACCATCGTCATCCAGACCGTACGGAAAATGATCCGCCGCCAAAACGATAACCGTATCCTTTGCGATTCCCTTATCCTCCAAAGTTTTTACGAGGCTCTCGAGAGCAAATTCAAGTTCCAGGTTTGCCGCATAATAAGCTTTGATCGTATCTGAAGCGTCCATATTCTTGACATAGGACCAGTTCTTTGACGACATCGCGTTTGCGGTTACACTGTAGAGAGAATGTCCGCTCACAGTCATATAGTAAAGATTGAACGGTTGCTTATCGATATACATTTCAAGCGTCGTATCGAACATCTCAAGGTCGCTTCTCGGCCACGAATCCGTAACCAAGTCCTCCAGACCGTTTCCGAACGCCATATATTCATCAGGATAACCTATGGCATTATGCGTGATATGTCTATCGTAATAAGTATATTCACCATTGTGGAAAGGCCTTCCGGAGTACCCCTGCCTTGTGAGTTCGGACCCCATCGTGAACCACGTCAGGTTGCTGCTCATCTTCATAAACGATTCGCCCGCGGCAGACGGATATAGACCAAAGATATTTTGATACTCTCCGCCTATCGTGCCCGCGCTTGCCTGCTGCGTGTAGTCCGTAAAATTGATTCCCTTGGTCATCAACCTATAAAGCGTCGGCGTGAGCTCGGGGCTTACGATGCTATCCGAGAACGCTTCGGCCGTAATGAAGATAAGGTTTTTCCCCTTGAAGATTCCGGTGTACTCGTTTTGGGACGATGGAGTGAGGCTCGCCACGTATTCGTCTATGGCCCCGAGGCTTCCGCCCGTTTCCTCTGCCAATTTTGCAAAATCTATATCCATCACGCTCTTCTCGTAGACTATGCTCGCGGCGACTTCCGCAAGGGCCTTATCTACAATCGCGCCTTCCCTCACAATATTGTTTTCATATTCCTCCGGAGACATTACGACTTCTTCTTTCTTTCCTAAGGATGTCGAATTGATGCCAAAATGTCTAAGCGCAGTTCTCGTAACATCAAGCCTTACGCCCGTAAGAAGACCAAAGTCCGTTACGGCGCTCTGGAAACTATATCTCTCGGAATATGCACCCTTTAATACTTCGTTGGTTTTGACGATAGGTAAATTGATTATGGTGACCGCTATCAAAACGATTGCAAGCTGCAAAACATTATAGATCGAAGTCCTCTCTCCCGAATCTATCCTGTCACCAAAGATAAAATACAAAATTATAGGAGCAAAGTATAAACCTATCGCTATAAGTCCGCTCGCGGAGAATACAAGCTTTGCTACGTGATCCATAAATCCCGTGGCTACGCCTGCGGCTCCCGCAAAAACAGTTCCCGGTTCATAGAACACCTTGAACTGTTTGTAGATGAAGAAGTTAACCAAAAAAAGCACAGCAAAAATACACATAAGCACTCCCCGTGATATGCGATTCGCTTTTTTGTTTCTTGGAATTCCGGTGAGCATTGAGATAATTAAACCGATTGCTGCCGGAAACAGAACTGTCGGTATCCAGGCAATCGGTGGACATGTCTTTACCGTGAAAAGTTTAAATATGATTTCACAGTAAATCAAATAAACCGGCAAGACAAAATAACCTATTATTTTTAATGGTCTTCTTCTCTTTTGGTTAATCATCTACGCGCACTATATCCGCACCAAGGCCCTTGAATTTTTCAACAAAATTCTCATAGCCTCTCTCAATATGATAAATATCAAATACTTCCGTTTCCCCTTTGGCCGCAAGTCCCGCAAGCACCAGCGCGGCGCCCGCTCTTAAGTCGGTAGCTGCAACGTGAGTTCCGACGAGCTGCTTACCGCCCTGAACTATCGCGCGGTTCCCCTCCGTCGTAATATTTGCGCCCATTCTGTTTAGCTCAGCAACGTGCATAAAGCGGTTTTCGAAAACTGTTTCGATTACGGTCCCCGCTCCGTCAACGGTTGTCAGGAACGCCATAAACGGCGACTGTATATCCGTCGGGAATCCGGGATAAGGAAGCGTCTTGATGTCAGTCGAAACAAGAGGATTCTTTCCTCCGTTTACGTAGAGCCCTTCATCCGTAAGTTCAACCACAACACCACATTCTCTAAGCTTGGCTGCGATTGGACGCACGTGATCCGGAACAATGTTCTTGATGAGAACCTCACCTCTTGTGATGGCACCCGCAAGCATAAATGTTCCCGTCTCAATTCTGTCGGGTATTACGGTATGCTCGGTTCCCTTTAGCTTTTTGACGCCCTCGATTTTGATGCTGTCCGTTCCCGCACCTTTGATTCTTGCGCCCATCCTGTTCAGGAAGTTTGCAAGGTCTACAATCTCAGGTTCCTCTGCCGCGTTTTCTATATATGTCGTACCGTCGGCAAGAACGGCGGCCATCATGATATTCTCCGTAGCGCCTACGCTCGGGAAGTCCAGGTATATGCTCGCGCCTTTGAGCCCCTCGGGACCTGCCTTGGCTTCGACATATTTCTCCTTGAGGATTATCTCCGCGCCGAGCGCTTCAAATCCCTTGATGTGGAGTTCTATCGGCCTTGCACCTATCGTGCAGCCACCCGGAAGATATACCTTTGCATAGCCCTCTCTCGCAAGAAGCGGACCCATAACAAGAAAAGATGCGCGCATCTGGTTGGCGAGCGCAAAAGGAACTTCCCTTGTCGTTAACTCCGACATATCTATATTCAGAGTTCCCTCTCCGTCAACCTTAATTTCGGCACCCAAAAAATCCAGGATGTCCTGCATTACTCTAACATCAAGCAATTTTGGAACTTCCCTAATCTTGCAACATTCACCCGGAAGTATTGTTGCTGCCATAAGTGGCAATACGGCATTTTTGGCACCGCTAATCTGTACCTCTCCGTACAGCGGGCCGTTGTTATTGATCAAAAATTTTGCCACGACTCTCTCCCCAATTACACTGCGATTACAGTTTCTTCATTTCTGCGATGCACTTACCGCAAATATTCTTCCCCTTAACCTGAACGATTTCATCGTTGCTTCCACAGAAAATGCAAGCCGGCTCATACTTCTTGAGCATGATATACTGTCCGTCAACAAAGATCTCAAGAGAGTCATCTGTCTGGATTCCCATGTTTCTGCGCAATTCAATAGGAATTACCACTCTTCCCAGTGCATCTACCGGTCTTACTACACCTGTTGCTTTCATTTTTTGTTCTCCTTTCGAACCTTAAGTGCTCTTGCACAAATTAGCTTTTACTTGCTGTTCTTGATAATAGATACCAGCGAACTGATGGCTTTTGCCAAGCTTGAAACCGAAGCGATACTCGTTTCGTTTCCTTTGGCTGCATTCGCAAATCCGAGAACTGCCTTTGAAAGGTCATCAACCGCAGGCTTTGTCTCTACAGCCTTTTCCTTTACGATTCCGGTTACCGTCTCCGCGTCTCCGAGAATCTGATTCAACTTCTTCAAAGAAGGAATTAGATTGGATATCGCGACAATCAGATAAATAACCAGAACTGTCAGTGCTGCCAAAAGTAATACGAGCACCGCAGCCTTTACGTCAACTTGTACTGTCATCTTGACCTCCTTAACAATACACTTACCTTCGGCATCACTTGTATGCCGCCTTCATATCTTCCGTAAAACTTCCGTCATCATTCCTTACGGAGATTTCCGGAAGTATTCTCAACTCGTTTCGTCCGCCTTTGATTGCGTGGACGAGGACGATATTCGGTTCCTCTCCTCGCTTTCCGGATATCATCTGGATTTCCTTTGGCTCAATATTTAGGCGCCTCAGGTTTTCAACTATATCCGTCAGCCTTCCCGGTCTATGCACGATATATAAATGACCGCCGGGTTTTAACAGATACTCTGCCGCATCCATAAAATCCGAAAGAGTTCCTTCTATCTCCTGCCTGGCTATCGCCTTGGCGCTGTTGGGACTTGCGAGACCGCGCCCCGCCTCCGTATACGGTGGATTCATCGTAACCGCATCAAAGCTTATAGGCTCTGCCAGTTCCCTTATATCCCGCACATTACCTTCGATAAACGCGAGTCTATTCTCCAATCCGTTAAGCTCCGCTGTTTCTTTAGCTAAAGCTATGGCGCCTTTCTGTACATCGATTCCAAGTAAACCTGCCTTGGTCTTTGCCGATAGAATTAGCGGAACCACGCCGTTACCAGTTCCCAAATCAGCGATTCTATCAAATGCACCAGCGGTTATCTCGTCCCTCCAAAGCATATACGCGAGAAGCACTGCATCCGTCCCATAGCAGAATAAATCGCTGTCCTGTACGAGCTTAAGACCTCCAAAGCCTATCTCATCAATGCGCTTCATGGCTATTCGTCAAGCAAAGCCGCAAGCTCCGCCTTGTATTCATCAGCCACTTCGTCAAGAATATCTCCATCCTTCTTCTTATCGTCATGTCTATGCTTCTTCGGATTGAGTCTCTTGACTTCGTATTTATCGTAAGTATATATATCGTCCGAAAGTTTTTCGCTTCCGTCCTCTTCTTTTTCTCCCGTAAAGAGCCTTGCTCTCAGTTTGCCACAGAGAAGATTGCTGTCTATTACCTTTGCCTGTCCGTCCGGGGTATCTATGCGCTCTCCGTTTTCCGGCATCCCTTTTCTGAGTTCAACATAGACATCGTTCTCATATTTAAGGCAGCACATAAGCCTTCCGCAGATTCCCGATATCTTTGTCGGGTTGAGAGAGAGATTCTGAGTCTTTGCCATTTTGATTGATACAGGCTGGAACTCGTTCATCCACGTCGCACAGCAAAGTCCTTTTCCGCAAGGTCCGCAGCCGCCGAGCATCTTGGCCTCATCTCTTACGCCAACCTGTCGGAGTTCTATTCTCGTTCTGAATACGCTTGCGAGATCCTTGACGAGCTCTCTGAAATCAACTCTTCCGTCCGCCGTGAAATAGAAAACCATCTTGTTGTTGTCAAATGTGTATTCAACATCGATGAGCTTCATATCCAGTTCATGCTTATCTATCTTCTCCTGACAGATTCGCATGGTTTCCTCGCGACGGCTTTCGTTTTCTTCCTTGCGCTTGATATCCTCTTCAGTCGCAATTCTTACAACCTTGCGAAGTGGCTTTACGATAGCACCGTCGCTTACGTCCGTCGGAACCATTGCAACCGTTCCGTACTCCTGACCCCTCGCAGTCTCAACAATTACTCCCATGCCGAGTTCGAGTCCGCTTACATCGCTCGGATCGAAATAATATACTTTTCCGGCGTTTCTGAATTTAACTCCGGTTACATTTACCATAAAACTTCCTCCAACTTCAGTATAAAATCACCGAGTGCATATTTGTGATTGACGTTAATCTTGATATCTTTTCGCGCCTGTTCGACGAGCGGTATTAATCCCGCCGCTTCCTCTGTCGACATTACGTCGCTCTCTCCGAGCATAGCACGCCTCGCTATATGCTCCATCGAATCCAGAAATGTTTCCGATGCCTTTCGGTCTTTCACCTCTGATTCGAGTTTTTCTTTTATTTCAAAATAATATGACTTTCTTTTAATCATTCCGATGATGGACGTTGCCACATCGTCGTAATCTCCTTCTATGGCTTCACCGTCGCCAAATAACCTTATCGTCTGGCATCTAGACTTTATCGTAGGGAGAAGCTTTTCGCTGTTCTCCGCGAGAAGCATTATGATTGTTCCCACCTGAGGTTCTTCCAAGGTTTTGAGAAATCTGTTCTGCGCTCTTACGGTCATTGTATCCGCATCTGGCACTATCGCTATATTCCTCTCTCCTTCTCCCGTCGGAACATTCATGAGATCCTGCTGGAGCTGAAGCACATCCTTATCCTTTACGGAACGATTATCGGATTCGACGATATGCAAATCCTGATAGTTTCCGTGTTCAATCTTTCTGCAGATTATGCACTGATCGCAGCCTATTCCCGGCTCCGCCTTGCACAGCACGGCCTTTGCTATATCGATGGCATACTCCTCTTTTTGGGAGAGATTGTCGCCTTCTATGATATAAGCGTGGCTCAGCCTATCCTTTCTTATTGCTTCCCCGAGTCTCGCCGAAATATCGCTATATTCTTTGTAATTTTTGAGCGACATTATTCCGCCTCTCCAAAAATCTGATCTAGTTCAGCATAGATATCGCTCTTGATATCTCCCGCGAGACGGTCCGCGGGGATTCTTGCGATTCTGAAAATGCCCTCTTCTTCTTCCTTTGCTATCATATCGAGATATCCTTGGTGGACCCGCTCGTGAAAATCCGCCGCCTCTGTCTCAAGTCTATCGTGACCTCTGTTGGAGATTCTTCCCATTGCAACCTCAGGTTCAAGATCGAGAAAAATTGTTAGGTCTGGAATATATCCGTTTACGGCAGGCTCATTAATCATCTCTACGACTTTGCCGAGACCCCTGCCATAACCCTGATATGCGATGCTGGAATCAACAAAACGATCGCAAACCACTACAAGTCCATCCTCCAGCGCAGGTGCAATTACCTTTCTTACATGCTCCGCACGCGACGCAGCATAAAGAAGCGCTTCCGTGAGGTCTTCCATGCCTTCGTTTGCGGGATCCAAAATTATATCCCTGATCTTCTCGGCAATTTCTGTTCCTCCCGGCTCGCGCGTAAAGACAGCGCTTATATTGCGCTCCTCCATATATTGCTTTATATTGGCAAGCTGCGTAGATTTTCCCGCGCCGTCGCCACCTTCTACACTTATAAATATGCCTCGCATGATTACCTCTTCTTAAGAACTTCGTCCATCAGCTTTCCGAACAGCACGACGCCCGCATACACAAGAGGAAAACAAAGCAAAACACAAAAGACTATTTTGAGTATTTGCACAACAAAAATCCCCCATATCAAAATTGGTCATACATAGGAAAATTATACCATGACACGGGGGATTTTGCACCCAAAATAATGTTAAAAATGTAAAATTTTAGCCTATCCAGCTCTCGTCCGAGGGGTTATTCCTGAACTTGATTAACCTCTCCACATCCTCTGCTTTGATGTATCCTGTTTCAGCCGCAACTTCAGCCAAAACGTCGAGATTTGAAAGGGAAATATTCCTTACATTAGCCTCTTCAAGCCTCTCCTGAGCCTTTTTCATGCCGTAGGTGAATATGCTTACCATACCGATTACTTCGGCACCCGCCTCGCGCAGGGCCTCTACGGTTGCCACGGAAGACCCTGCCGTAGAAATAAGGTCTTCGACCACTACCACCTTCTGTCCGGGGAGCAGCTTTCCTTCAATCTGATTCTGCCTTCCGTGATCCTTGGCACCGGACCTAACATAACCCATGGGAAGCCCCATAATGTGAGCCGTTATGGCCGCGTGAGCAATCCCCGCCGTCGCGGTTCCCATTAGAACCTCAGCCTCCGGGAATTCGTTTTTGATTATCTCAGAAAGTCCCTCCTCTATATGAGTCCTTACCTCCGGCGCCGTAAGGGTGAGCCTGTTGTCGCAGTAGATGGGACTCTTGATTCCACTCGCCCATGTGAACGGTTCATCAGGTCTCAGGAACACCGCGCTTATTTCCAGAAGGTCTTTTGCTATCAATCTTTCTATTTCTTTCATACTTTCTCTCCATTCGATTATGCTGTTTTAACCTTGAGCTGCAATCAATGCAATCTACCTATTATCGATAATTGAGTTTTCTATTTCTTCTTCGTCACCTTGGTCTTTGGCTTATCGATGAATTCCTTGCAGCATCTTCTGTATGCGGCAACAGGATCCTTTGCCTGGGTGATTGGACGTCCCACCACTATATAGTCAGACCCGACTTCTTTGGCTTGGGCCGGCGTCATGATTCTTCTTTGATCTCCGATTTCGCTATCCGCAAAACGGATACCCGGCGTCACCGTGATGAATCTCTTTCCGAATTTCTTATGAACCTCAGCGGCTTCGTGCGGCGAGCAAACGATTCCGTCAAGTCCTGCTTTTTTAACGTTCTGAGCGTAGTGCATTACGACGTCCTTGATCGGCATTCTTATGAGGAGTTCATTTTCGAGCATTTCCTGATCCGTCGATGTAAGCTGTGTTACACCTATAAGAAGCGGTCTCTTTCCGTCGAGCCTTGTTATTCCCTCGAGCGCCCCCTCCATCATTCTTACGCCGCCACTCGCGTGAACGTCGCAGATATCGATTTCCATCCTCGAAAGAACCATCATCGTCTTTCTTACAGTGTTTGGAATATCGTGAATCTTGAGATCCAAGAAAAGCTTATGCCCTCTTCTCTTAAGCTCCCTTACTATGAACGATCCTTCCTCATAGAAGAGTTCCATTCCGATTTTCAGAAACGGTTTCTCGTCTCTAAACAAATCAAGAAAGTCAAACATCTCCGATGCTCTGTCAAAATCGCATGCAACAATTACATCTTTGCCCATTTTTACTCCTCGCCTTCCTATACCAAAACCGACAACAAATGTTACAGACGCCGTAAAGGCTAACAAAAAACCTTGCCGTGTGCACGGCAAGGTTAGAGTTCCACAATCATCTCAAAAGGATACTTGATCCCCGAGACATATTCTTTTGGTTCCCGTCTTGCCGATATCTCTGTATCGTCTTAAAGACCAAAGGAATTATATCATACCCCTAGCGGCATAGTCAATTGAGACCGGACTATTCTTCTCTCTTCTTCACGATTACCCAGATAAAGATTACAGCGGCCAGCAGGAGCAAACCTACCCAAAGACCCATGTTGGAATAGTCTCCAGACTTCGGAGCAGCGCTGCCATTTCCGCTGCCATCCGAAGGCGTCTGTCCAGAAGGCGTTGTTCCTGACGACTCTTTGTCGCCGGACTTGTCTTCCGATGATTTCTCTTCGTCAGGCTTATTCTCATTAGACTTGTCTTCAGGCACGCTGTCCTTTTTCCACTGAGCAACAAAGGTATGGTCGCCTGTTACCGTGTACTTCTGTCCCGGATAATATTCCGACCCCTTCCAGTAAGTAAACGTATATCCCTCGCGGCTCGGCGCACCGATTATTTCGATTTCTTCGCCGACATTACAGTTGATAACAACCTTGCCTGTCTTTCCGTCGAGTACGCCTTCTCCCAAATCGAAGGTCAGCGTTGCTTCCGTAGCTTGACTAGGATGCTTTACCGTGATGTTCAGGTTTGTTCTTTCGCTATAATCCAAACCGTCTTTGTACGCCGCAATTCTTATGCGCATATCGTCCGTAACGGTTATAGGACCTGTGTATTCCCTTCTGCTTGCACTGTTCTGGCATGGGCATGTGTCATCAAGCGTGTAATAGATCTTTGCACCATCCATCGGAACGGTAATCGTGAGAACGGATCCATCGTCGACCGTAATATAGTTTTCCTTCGGGGAGCCCGCGCCAAAGGTGTTTCCTGCGATTTCCGCATTGATTCTGGCGGTTCTCATCGGCTCTGTCGCTATCTTAAGGTCCAATGTCTTTTCAAGCGTTGTTCCCGGAACCTTGAAGGTGATATCCGTTAAGCCCGGAAGAAGTGCCGATGCCGAAACGACTGCCTTGCCTTCCCCATCGGTCGTACCGTTTGCAAGAATCTCTGCAAGATACTCATTGCTTACGGAAGCCGTTACGCTTACGCCCTCCATATAATTGCCTTCTTCATCCTTAATTCTTACGGCGATATTCTTTCCCTCCAAAACTCTCATGGCGATAAGAGACTCATAGTTAAGAATAATCTCCGTCGGTCTATGCGTAACTTCCGCGTTATTCTCCGTATACGGTGCCGCCATGGCCTTGTCCGCATAGTTCTTTGCGCTTGCGATTTCAATATCCAGCTTGTCGCCAATCTTTGTTCCCGCAGGCGTAGGTATTCTTACGACCTTGGATAGCTTGTCACCGCTCGGATTCTCAACTTCATCCTGCCAATTGTACTCAGTTGCCGATGTACCGTTTATGCTTCCGAGTATTTCGGATGCCGCTCCGGTCTTCATATACTGAGTGAATATTACTTCTATATAATCTGTGTATACATTTACAGACTCTACTTCAGGAGTTGCCTTGGAGACCATCGGTATTTTTAGATTCATACGTGGTGGCGGTACTTCCAAACCTTCGGTTTCCGTATCGTCATATCCATCCTTCTCGAACTGGACCTTCCAGATTCCCGCCGGTACATCCCAAGCAAAATTACCATCGGCATCGGTGATCTGAGGATTTATCTGATCATATGCCGCAGCATCCCACACGGCTAAAGTTCCATCGTCCACTACTGTTGCCTTAACGCCTTCAAGTCTGTTTTCCTCTATTGCCTCGTATACAAATCCCGAAGGATCGAATATTCCCTTGATTCTATACTTGGCCTTTGTTGCTTCATCGGCACATTCGTATTTGCTCTTTAGGTGAGCCTTGTCGAGTGCAGCCTTTGCTGCGGCAACATCGTTGTTACTCATATTTACCGCATGGAATCCGGTAAGGTCTGCCGCCAAGAAACCTACCGATAATGCAAAGCCTACAGGAGGTGCAACGGCGCATAGCATCAAAAGGCCACCGGCCAAAGTTGTTCCGGCAGAAAGGTACATTGCAGTAGCCTGTGTTGTATCTCTTCTATCTCCGGCTCTCATGAGCTCATAGGCTGCCATCTCCTCGGCTCTCAAGGCCTTGAGGCAGTCCATAGTTATTCTGTCGCTTCCGTAATCGTGTTCTGCCCATTTTACCTGATTGTGAAGGTCGTCATACTGAAGTGTAAACTTTTCCGTCTCCTCTAACCCCTCAATATACTCATGCGATGCTTCGTTAATTTCATAAAGGTTCATCGCCGCACCGACAGCCGACATGAATGTTCCCATTACCTTCATGCGCTTGGCCGTGCGAGTACCCTCTAATCCAAGTCTCTCCATCTCGTCATTAAATGCCGAGAAATAGCTGTCCAGCTGCCACTGTGCCAGTTTAAGATTATTCCAATCCAAATCCTTCTGATCCTTGTCCACACTCTCGATTTTATTAAAATCTTTTACAATTGTGATATGCTCTGCCTGTGTATGATCGTCGTTATAAATAATCATTTCGTTACAATCATAATTATAGGGATCGCTTGGGTCACTATTGTATAGATATAGATAGTTACCATCGTCACTCGGTGTATAACCCATTTCCACATATTGATCTACCGTATAGAGCTGGTCTCCCTGCACGACCTCATAGCTCCACCAGTTCTCCTGATAGTAATCGTCTATGGACTCATATTCGTACATAGGCTTCTCGTCACCCATTACCGTCTGCCACGCATCAAAGAAGGCATCCAGATTACTCTCTACATTGCGAACCAAATCCTGCATCTCCGGACTGAGCTGAGCAAACTCGTCAGCTAAATCATCGCGTGAACTAAAATGGTATCCCGGCTCATTGGTCTGAGTCCAAATGGTATCGTGGAAGAATATATCTATCTCTTCCTCGTTCCACGACTGGATTATGGCAGGATCCATATTATTTCTTCTTTCCTCTTCCAGCGCACCAACCAGCTCTTCCAAATAATTCATATACCCTTCATCGGTAACAAATGTCGGATCTTCGTTTCTCGTATAATCCAAGTCAAAACCTTCCGGAATACGAGAGTCGTCAAATTCATGGTATCCACCGGATTCAATATATATAGTTGCGACAAAGCGTGTCTTTACCGATCCGTTAGCAAGTATTTCTTCCTCTACCGGCGTCAG
Organism: uncultured Eubacteriales bacterium; assembly: GCA_902776725.1. GTDB lineage: Bacteria > Bacillota > Clostridia > Peptostreptococcales > Anaerovoracaceae > Eubacterium_B. Next base: position 16,308 of record CACYQX010000021.1, read on the forward strand.
CAATTCATTTCTGAAACTTCCGTCCATCATCTGAATGCCGACGATAACGCCTCCTGTAAGCGCCGAGGTATTTGTAAGTGTGGCGCCAACCGTCCAATACCTCGTCTGCTCTTTGCCGTCTGCTACGTATGTATAGAATCCGCCCGATTTGTTAATGCCATCCTTTACTAAATCATATTTTTTATTTCCATGTACGAAATAGAAGTCTGAAACGCTCGTTTCGGATTGCGTATAGTAAACCGAACCCATATCCGTATGCGTTCCGTCACCATCGATAACCTTAACTATAATCGGATAAGATGCACCCGGAACCGCATTAGACGGAAGCTCTACCGTCGTGGATATATAGCCTAGTTTATTTGTTGTTCCAAGAACAGTCTCATCGTTATTTCCAATGCGTATTTTGATTTCTCTGCTAGGCTCTGCCCATACTACAAGTGATACTGTGCGGTTACTTATAATATCTTCTTTGAGCTCCAGGGAAATATGTCCAACCTTAAAATCGCAGCTTCCGGCCGGTGCGGTTACGCCCGCAGACGATTCCACGGATGCGCTCAGGCAATACGTGCCATCGCTCGGAGCTTTGAGGCCAATGTAGATTACACCCGATTCGATCTCTTCACCGGTGAGCCCTGTAATTGTAACAATATTGCCCGAGTATACCGATGCCGGTGTGTATTTTTTGCGTTCGCTCGTTACGGATGTAAGCTCAAGTCCGTCAGGAATGACTATTTTAATCTTTGATGCCTCGCTGCCCTCCGCCATCTTGTAATAGACTTTTCCGTAGAAATCCATATTCTTTGTTATCGTTGTTCTGTCCAACGTTACAAATGTTCCTATGGAATCCAAAATGTCAGAGTACTCGGCATGTGAAATCTTTGGTACTGTTAGTTCTACCTCTGTTGATTCTCCTCCGATTACGGTTGCTGTTGCGCTTGCATATTCCGTTATGCCCAGAGTCTCCAAACTATCAATACTGGATATTCCTGATACATAAGCATTCTTTTCAAAAGCTACAACCGTATATTCTCCTGCGACAAGTTCCTGCGCCGTGAACGACCCCGAGTTACCGGCATTTCCGTTCACAACGAGTTTTCCGGTCGAATCAAATACCGCAATATTTGCACCTACTCCGCTCTGACCGATTGCAACTATATCAAGCGATCCTATATTTACTGTCGGAACGAAATCATCGACGGTTATCGTTCCAAGATCCCAATCCGAGGTGAACTCAGACGATGCTTTGTTATATGTTAAGTTCTGATATCCATCAAGGATTATCATTACCGATACATTGCTTCCCGCGATAGCTTCCAACGAGAAGCTTTGTCCCGTCAGCTCCGGAGTCTGCGCTACGCCGTTCACATTAATCTTGATCGTTGCCCCTTCCGGCACGGTTCCTGAAACCGTGTATTTTACTTCGGTACCCATTGCGCGGAATTCAAACGGATAAGAACCGGGATTGTTTTCCCTGATGCTCTTATATGTCCAGAACGTAGGAGATGTTTCGGACGTAAGCGCGTCGGTGTAATGGATTGCCGTAAAGTCCGTATTATACCACGGATCTGCCATTGTGACTCCGTCTCCGGTTATGGATCTGTCTGTTGTGTAGTTGGGATCATCGAGAATTTCAATGTATGGGTTATATATCTCAAAGGTGCCCGGCTGCGTCCAAAATCTAAGCGATCCTTCATAGAGCGTCGTAACTCTCTCAGGAAGCACTACCGGGTAATCATTATTCTGCATGTTGATGCACTCAGCGAATGCATCCGGTCCAATCGTTAGAGGAACATTGCTTTCGGTTATCGTTATCCTCTCAAGATATTGGTTCTTCGAAAACGCATTTGCACCGATTCTTGCAATTGTTCTTGGTATTACAACTTCCGTAAAATGGCATCCCATAAAAGCATTGTCATCTATTACGGATACCGTAGATGGAATTTCAGATATTACGCTGTCTTTTAATGCGCTTGATCCATAGAATCCTCTTACTGTATCGAACATCGCGTTCCCCTGTGGCCAGCTAACATCAGTCAGGTTTCCGCAGTCTCTAAAAGCATCAACACCAATCGTATTCAAGGAGTTGGGAAGTACAATCGATGATATTCCCGTTCCCCTAAATGCCGAAGCTCCAATCGTTTCAAGCCCACTACCAAAGGTTACTGTAGTTAGCTGCCCGGCATATAAGAATGCATTTGCTCCTATTGTCTGTAGGCTGTCGGGAAAAGCTATAGACGTAATTGGAACTCCTCCAAAAGCGGAATCACCTATGGACACCAAGCTATTTCCCAACGTTACGCTCGTTAAATTTAAGCAGTTTGTGAAAACATTTGCCCCTATGACAAGCAAGCTATCAGGAAGAGCAATCGACGTCAAAGATGACGCACTTCTGAATGCGCTATCGTAAATCGCCGTGAGCTCGCTGTTTGCAGGGAATGTTATCGATGTAACAAGCGGACCCGCTCCCCAGTTAGCCGGAATAGCTTTAATACCCGAGTTGAACGCGATGCTTTTTATCTTTGCGCTCATATCGTTACTGAAGCCCAGCAGCTCGGTAACCCTCCTTCCGTCTATTTCTTCGGGAAGTATCAAATCCAATGAGCCGTTTTCCGCATTGGGATCCAGCGGTTTGATTTTGCTTATCGCAATTTCTCCACCTGCAGTTTCTTCATAGGTGAAAACAATACCGTGTTCTTCATCTGTCCAGGTATTTGAGTCGGCATAAACGCGTGCAGGTTCAGGAATGAATGTCGCCATGATTGCGGCAACCAGGATAATAGAAAGAACCCTCTTAAACATAACCTAACTCCTTTTATACTAAAGAAAAAATGTTATTGATTATAAAGTAAAAATAGAAATGCCGTTTAGATTAGTCGATGTGTCTTGTCACATGTATATTATACACCCTTGATATTTACAAAATCAATAGTTTGTTACTGAAATGTTACTAAAAAATTATAAAAAAGATCAAAAAATAGAAAAAACGAGCTCTATTGAGCTCGCTTTTTAAACCGGCAACGTCCTGCTTTCCCGGGCAGTCGCCCACCAGGTATCATCGGCGCAGATGAGCTTAACTTCTGTGTTCGAGATGGGAACAGGTGTGACCTCAATAAACTGAATAACGTGCTCAAGCTTGCACTAGAAAAACCAACTGTTCAAGCAATCGACCTATTAGTATCGGTCAGCTGAATGCGTTACCGCACGTACACTTCCGACCTATCAACGTGGTAGTCTCCCACGGGTCTTACCTAATGGAGGAGATCTTGTCTTGCAGGGGGCTTCGCACTTAGATGCTTTCAGCGCTTATCCCGTCCATACGTAGCTACCCAGCTATGCCCTTGGCAGAACAACTGGTGCACCAGAGGTATGTCCATCCCGGTCCTCTCGTACTAAGGACAGCTCTGCTCAAATCTCCAACGCCCACAGCGGATAGGGACCGAACTGTCTCACGACGTTCTGAACCCAGCTCGCGTACCTCTTTAATGGGCGAACAGCCCAACCCTTGGGACCT
>CACYQX010000022.1 GCA_902776725.1 uncultured Eubacteriales bacterium
ATTTTTGTGGTGGTAAATGAGATTTCAGATTGTTTGATATGGCCCTGAGACGGTGCTGCTATCGTGTGGCTAACGCAATACGACTATAGCGCGCCGACACGGCACGGAGTTATGTTGGCCAACACGATACGGCATTATGTTGGCCGACATGATGCGCCATTATGGCTTCTTTACTTTACTTTATATCCACAGGCCTTCACTGCTGCAGCCGCCAGGACCTCCGTCGGATCGATGACATAATAGGCACTATCGCTATGCACGCCAGAAGTGGCCTCGCCTTCAACTGCAGGGGCAGTTCCAGGATGCGTATCGGCCGCTACTGACTTGCCTAACTTTGTGAGTTGGGCGTAAGCTATCGGAAGTTCCGTACAGGCAAGAACAAAGTAGTCCGCCCCCTGCTCTTTTAGATTATTAAGAAGCTCCGCAAACTTAGGAAGATATGATTCCGGCGACGCACCGGCCTTTACGCCATTATAGATTACGTCCATGAGAATATCTTTGCCTTCTTCATCAGGCATGATATAGTTTACGCCATTCTTCTCGAGCGCACCCTGATAGAGACCACTCTCAAGAGTTCCTCTGGTCGCAAGCAAAGCCGCCGTCTCGGGATTACGCTCCGCACAAGCCTTGGCAGTCTCCTCAATCATAGAAACAAAGATCAGCCTCGCCGCGGCACAGCACTCAGTATCGCAACACTCATTATCGCAGCACTCAGTATCGGCCGCACAGCATTCAGTATCGTCCGAAGCGCAGCACTCCACATCATAATTATCTGCCGCATAATCCTTCAGTGCAGGCAAGAAATAATGCGCGGTATTACAAGGAATAATTATAACCTCGGCTCCGCAGCACACCAAATTATCCAGCGCCGCTTCCATCTCCTCCAGGGGACTCTCCCCGCCGGAAAGAATCGCCGCCGTCCTATCAGGAATGTTTACATTGCTGTCAATAATCGTACGTATATGTTCTCCATCCGACAAAGCCTCCGTCAGCGCCACAATCTTCCCATAAAGATCCGCCGTCGCCGCCGGCCCCATACCGCCGAGTATTCCCAGAATCTTTTTCATACTATTCTCCATCTTGCCCACCTTATTGTGATACCTTTGACGCCTATAGTGTTTACAACATGTTTTCTTTATTCTGCAATACACAATCTTTCTTTGTCAAGGTGCTTTGTGACAGCATAAGAATCATACTAATGTAACTGTGGGACGCTGCTCACACCATCACCTTTGGTAATATTAGTTTCTCAATCATATCTCGGAGGGCTTGGGCGTTAAGGCTCCCGTTGAATCCATCCATGCTGATAAAAAGCCTGTCGTTTAGTGTGTAGCCATTGAGGCCGTAGATTCGAATTTTATGAATCGCTCGCAAAAGATAATCTTCACTATCCAGCATACCGAAGTGCTCCAGTATGATATATTCGCCATGCTTACCCGGCATCACAAAGTCGGCATTCTTATAAACTTTTTCACCTGTCTCTGTGCGAAGATTGATGTCCACATCATTCTTAAACGGAATCCCAAGCTGCGTTAAAATATTATGGATTACGAGTTCCGACTTGGATCTGGCCGTTTTGCCATCTGCAGTAATATGTGTCTTCTCCGCCGTCGGAAGCGTACTGCTGTACTGTTGCTTGAGCCACTCATCGCTACTCATAAACCCCGGATTCTTATTTACCATCCCGGTGTTGTCCCGGTAACTCGTTCCAAGTGCAGCATCAATATGGTCCGAGTCATACTGAAGAAATCTTCCATCGACCCTCATAAGCAGTTTCATATTGTGTTCCAGGCGCGACGCCAACTCTTTGTTATAAAAGAGTTGTTTGATTTTTATTACATCAGGGCTCGTGTCATCTCCAAGATTCTTACTCTTACGAACGCCGTTTTCCAGATATCTAAGATGATAGCTCAAGCCACTTGTTGTAGCATTACCATATAAGCTCATACCGCGTGGAATATCGGTTTGTCCTTGAATTTCTGACAGCATGTGGTTTGACAACGCAAGTTCATCAGCAATTATCTTGTTCATGTCGTAAAACATAATATACTCCTTTCTACTTGCTGTATTTCCTAGCTGTTTTGCTAGGCAGGTTTGAGTTTTTTGTCATTCTGCCATGGATATTTTTAAAAAAAGTATTTCCTGCCTACCAAAGTAAGCAAAGTTGATGGTTTTGCTAGGCAGGTTTGAGCTTTTTGTCGTTCTGCCATGGATATTTTTAAAAAAAGTATTTCCTGCCTACCAAAGTAAGCAAAGTTGATGGTTTTGCTAGGCGGTTTGATAGTCTTCGATGGTTTTCCCCATACAACTTAAACAAACAAAAATCCCCGTGAGGATTCACGGGGATTTCTATGCATATTTGTAATGTGTTTACATCGATTCATATTATGCTTGGCGTGCCACAATGTGGTGGCTACTGCGATCCGCGGCGATGCGTCATCAATGCCTATTACTTCAGTGCGGCGGCATGGCATAGGTAGCCTATGCCTGCCATGCGCGGCGTGCCAGCTGTCGCATCTGCCGAAGATTACTTCTGAGCGGCGGCCTGCTGGGCGGCTACTTCTGCGGCAAAGTCTTCTTCTTTCTTTTCGATGCCTTCACCTACTTCAAATCTTACAGCCTTTGCGAGTGCGAGACCTGCATCTACTGTCTTGAGGTATTCGCCTACTGTCTGCTTGCCGTCTTCTGCTCTTACATATGTCTGGTCCATCAGGCACATTTCCTTAAGTTCCTTCTTTACGCGGCCGTCAACGAGACCCGAGAAGATCTGGTTGTCAACGATCTCTGCCTTACCTGCGATAGCCAGGCCTGCAAGCTTTTCCTTTGCTTCATCGGAAAGGAAGTTCGGCAGATAGTTGAAGTTGAAGCTCTTGTCTGCTCTCTTCTCATTCAGGATGTCGATGTCTGCCTGATCCCATACGCCCTCAACCTTGTCAAGAAGACCATTCAGAATCTGCTTTGGAAGTGTGAACGGATCATTGAGTGCGCTTTCCTGAGTGATCTTTCTCAGGTTTGCAAGTTCTTCATCAGAGATTTCGTCTCTTGATACATACTGCGGATTCATTGCAGCAACCTGCATTGCGATATTCTTAAGAGCTGCTTTGTTGTCCTCTGTGTCAGCGCCGTTTGCTGTAACGATAACGCCGATGTTTCCTTCGCCGTGTGTATATGTAGCGAGAACATCTCCGGAAACCTTGTCGATTCTTCTAATGGACATGTTTTCACCGATCTTGGCGATCTTTGCGATCAGTGCTTCTTCAACTGTGCCGCCTTCAAAAGCCATAGCCTTGAATGCGTCCATATCGTTGCTCTCAGCCTGAAGAGCAAGCTTAGCGAGACCTTCTACAAAGCTGATGAACTCTTCGTTCTTTGCTACGAAGTCTGTCTCTGAGTTTACTTCTACCAGTGCAGCAGTCTTTCCGTCCTCTGCAAGAGCTACTCTTACAAGACCCATTGCCGCAATTCTTCCGGCCTTCTTGGCTGCCTTGGAAAGTCCCTTTTCTCTCAGGATTTCAACTGCCTGATCCATATTGCCGTCAGCTTCTTCCAAAGCCTTCTTGCAATCCATCATGCCTGCGCCTGTCATTTCACGCAGTTCTTTAACCATTTGAGCGGTAATTGCCATGTTTATTCCTCCTGTTCAGAATAAGCGCGATGGCTGGGCCACCGCGCGATATATACTTCTTACTCTTCGTCAGCTACTACTTCTTCGATGTCCTGAGCTTCTTCTGCTGCTTCTTCTACTTCAGCAACTGCCTCTTCAACATCATCAAAGCTCTCGCCCTGGTGACCTTCGATTACAGCGTCAGCCATCTTGCCTGCGATGAGTTTGACTGCTCTGATTGCGTCATCGTTACCCGGGATAACAAAGTCAACATCCTCAGGGTTGCAGTTTGTGTCAACGATTCCTACTACAGGAATTCCAAGTGTATGAGCTTCCTTAACTGCGATTCTTTCCTTCTTGGGATCAACAACGAACATAGCTCCCGGCATTCCTCTCATGTCCTTGATTCCGCCGAGGTTCTTTTCGAGTTTGTCGCGCTCAGCCTTGAGCTTGATAACTTCCTTCTTGGAGAGCTTTGCAAAAGTGCCGTCCTCTTCCATGGTGTTGATCTCGTTGAGTCTCTTGATACGTGTGCTGATTGTCTTATAGTTGGTGAGCATGCCTCCGAGCCATCTTTCGCTTACATAGTACTCGCCACAACGGAGAGCCTCGTCGCGAACTGCATTCTGAGCCTGCTTCTTTGTTCCAACAAAGAGAATTGGTTTGCCGCTCTCGGCAACGTTCTTGATGAAGGCATAAGCTTCGTCAACTTTGCCTACTGTCTTGGAAAGGTCGATGATATGGATGCCGTTTCTCTCTGTGAAGATATACTCATCCATCTTCGGGTTCCATCTTCTGGTCTGATGACCAAAGTGTACGCCTGCCTCGAGCAGGTCTTTCATTGAAATTACTGACATTGTTTTTCCTCCTGGTTAAACATCCACTCGAGCGTTGGCCTGCGCCGAAACCGCCTGTCCTGCTTGGAGTCCGCGGCACCAAAGGCTCGGCTAGCCCGGGTGTGAAAAATAAAATGACGGTCAAAAGCGACCGTCAAATATTTTACTATATTATATGTACCTGCGCAAGTACTAAATCTTGGGGCCATAAATGGCTGTACTTGGCTAATTTTGGGCATTTTCGGTAGCAATCACCCTGCGGCCTACTCCTCGTCCCTGTTATACGTAATATATCCCTCTTCAACCTCGTAAGCCGCTACCGAAATAGGCTTATCGTTATCGCAGCTCTCTGTAAGAATCGGCTTACCCTCTACGATGTCGCGTGCTCTCTTTGCTGCCATGATTACAAGGCTGTATCTGCTGTCTACTTTCTTTCTTAGTTCATTTATTGATGGATAAAGCATTATTCTGCCTCCTCTTCTTTCTCTTCTTCAAACATTTTTACAAGCTCCGCTCCGTGGTCAACCACACGATCGTGCTCCGCAGTTACGATTGCCTCAACCTCTGCAACCGCAATATCCAAATCGTCATTGACTACAAAATAGTCATACGAATGTATTTCCCTTATTTCGTCCAGGCTCTTGGCAAGACGCTTTTCGATAACTTCCATTGTGTCTGTTCTGCGACCGATAAGCCTTCTTCTGAGTTCCTTGAGCGACGGCGGAAGGATAAAAATAAATATTCCTTCCGGATAGGTTTCCTTTACCTTCTTGGCACCCTGGATATCTATCTCAAGAACTACGTCGATTCCCTGCTCGAGTTTTTCGACAACGTTTTCCTTTGGTGTTCCGTAGTAATTGTCAAACACCTCGGCATATTCAAGGAATCCGCCCTCTTCGATTCTTGTTATAAAAGTTTCTTTGTCGATAAAGAAATAGCTTTCGCCGTGAACCTCTCCTTCTCTCGGCGCTCTCGTCGTCGCCGATACCGAAAGAACCATATTGGTCGCGTCTTCAAGAAGATGCTTGCAAATCGTGCCCTTGCCGGCTCCCGACGGTCCAGAGATTATAAAGAGTTCACCCGGATGATTGCATTCGTGATTCATATTTTCTCCTTATTCAAACAACTTAGCAAAGTATAGCACCTGGCCGATAGGTATTTCAATATTTTCTTCACAGAATCTTCACAATTGCAGTTGTTGCACTAAAAAGGGCAAAGTACTTGCTTTGCCCCTTTAAAACCCATATCACAATTTGGTTATTCTACGTTTTGGACCTGTTCGCGGATTTTTTCGACTTCAGCCTTGATCTTGAGCATGATTTCGGTTACGCCGAGGTCGTTGGCTTTGGAGCCGATGGTATTGGCCTCCCTATTCATCTCCTGAACGAGGAAGTCGAGCCTCTTTCCGTCCGGCTGGCCGTTCTCTCCGATAATCTTCTCCATATGATCCATATGGCTGTTTAGGCGGGTTAGTTCCTCAGCGATGCTGCATTTATCGGCAAAAATCGCAGCCTCAAGCGCAATCTTCTCCTCCGGAATCTGCACGCTGTCACCGATCAGTTCCTTGATGCGCGCACGAAGTTTCTCCGCATACGCCTTTGGAACGTCCGGCGCTATTCTTTCGATTTCGGCAACCATCTCCTTGATCAGCTTACCGCGTCCGAGTAGATCTTCCGCAAGCTTCTCGCCCTCCACCGCTCTCATCTCGTCTAGCTTTTTGGCGGCCTCTCTTACGGGCCCGAGAATTGCCTTGGTCATCGCCTCCTCATCCTCGACGTCCGGAATCGCTTTGAGCACATCCGGAAGCGACGCAAGGAACTGAAGCGAGATGGCATCCGATCCATCGACCGGAACTTCATTCTGAAGCTCCTTGAGGCTCTCCATATATTGCTTTGCTACCATCGTGTTAAGGCGGATGTTTACGTCGTTTTCCGTCACGTTCTCAACCATGATCGAAACGTCGAGCTTTCCGCGGTTAACAGTCTCTTTGATGGCCTGCTTCACCTTCTCCTCGGCAAAGGAATAGCGTCTCGGCATTTTTACATTAATGTCGCAATACCTGTGATTGACGCTCCTGATTTCGCAAACTATATTGCGCTTCCCGTCGCCGGCCTCGGCTCTTCCGAAGCCTGTCATGCTTTTAATCATATCAACCTTCCTGTCTAGGTCGCTGCCCATCACGGCCCTATGCCTTTCAGCGACTCCCATGGTATTTTAACACAAGAAAGCATTTTGTGGTATCATTGGTGTATGGCATTTGACGGAATAATCACAAGAGCGATGGTAAGCGAACTAAGCGCCACGCTCCTACAAGGAAAAATCGACAAAATCCACCAGCCCATGCGAGATGAGCTAGTATTTACGGTGCATACGCCAAGCGGAAACAAACGCCTCTTCGCATCCGCAGGAAGCACGGCGCCTCGCATACACCTGATAGAAGAGAGCCCGGGAAATCCACCCTCGCCCTCGCCGTTTTGCATGCTCTTAAGAAAGCACCTCGTCGGAGGTCGCATCATTTCAATCGAACAAAAGGATTGCGACAGGATTATAGAAATAACTCTCGAAACCTTGACGGAACTCGGATTTACGGCGAGCCGCAAACTCATTTTTGAAATCATGGGTAAGCACAGTAATATCGTGCTGGTCGATGCGGGCGGCGTGGCGAATGACGATGCCGTAAGCTCGGAAGGTGCGTCTGACATGGTCGTGATCGATGCCATCAAGCGCGTCTCCTTTGATACCAGCCGCGCGCGTCAGATACTTCCCGGAATCAAATACGAATACCCTCCCGCTCAGGACAAGATTGGATTCGATAGGATTACAAAGGATGAGCTCGCTGCTCTCCCATCTGACTCAAAGAGTATCCTAAGCAAAGTCGGCGGGATCTCCATGCAGGTCGCGGAGGACCTTGCGGGTATTGGCATATCAGACGACATAGCTCAAGCGAAAGACACGAGCGCCGCGGCATATAACTCTTCGCGCTACGACAAACTCCGCAGGACGATTGACGCCGCAGAATCCGGCGAATTCACCGCGCATATTTATTACGAAGGCGATAGCCCGATAGATTTTCATATTGCAGACTTAGATGCTTACGAAAACGCATGCTCGAGAAGCGACTTTCCTACGCTGAGCTCTGCAATCAACGCGTATTTTGAAGGCAAATCCTCCACCAACAGCCTGCGTCAGCGTTCCAACGATTTGACGAGAACCGTTGACGCGCTTCTGGAAAAAGCGCGCCTCAAGAATAAACGTCTTGGAGAAGACCTCCTCGAAGCCGAGAACTCCGAGAAGTATAGAATTTACGGTGAGCTACTCAACGCTAATATTCATGCGATTACACCCGGCGCAGAGAGCATAACGCTCGACAATTATTACGACGGAACCAAGGTCGATATTCCGCTCGACCCAAAATATACGCCTGCCAAAAATGCGCAGAACTATTTTAAGAAATACGGCAAATTCAAAACCGCGGTAAAGGAGAAGACGCTTCAGATAAAAGAAACTCAAGACGACATCGCCTATCTCGAATCCGTCCAGACCTTCCTTGAAAACCTTGAGAGACCCGAGGACATCGAGCAGATTCGTCAGGAGTTAATAGAAGGCGGCTATTTGAGGCGTAGAAAATCTAACGAAAAGAGTAAGCGTTTCAAATCATCACCGCACAAATACACCTCGCCTTCCGGCTATGAGATTCTCGTCGGAAAAAACAACAAAGAAAACGACGAGCTTACACTTAAGCTCGCCGATAAAACCGATCTATGGCTTCATACCAAGGACATTCCGGGCTCCCACGTTATCATAAGAACGCGCGGAGAAGAACCAACGGCCGAAGACATTTACTGCGCCGCGGAAATCGCCGCCTGGCATAGCAAGGCCAAGAACTCCGCACAGGTTCCCGTGGACTATGTTCGCGTCCGCCACGTCAAGAAACCCGCAGGCGCAAAACCCGGCATGGTCATCTTTACAAACAACCACACGGTATACGTAACTCCAAAACTTCCCTAGAAAGTGCTGCGACTTTATCAAACGTCCGCAGCATTTTTTATGCCAGCACGAAGTCGCGGATCTTTGCTATTACGAGTTCGCCCGTCGTTGCGGGTCCGCCGTTATGGATTTCGTGGTAATAACCCGGCCACTCAACATACGTGAACCAAGGCTTGTCTTTGTACCTCGCCGCAAACGCGCGGGTTCCTTCGATATCGCAAATCTTATCAAATGTTCCATGCATCAGAAGGAATGGTTTTCCGTATGCGTAGCCATCCAATTTATTCGTTCCGTTCTTAATCGCCTCACCGATATCAAAGCATTCAACAACCGTCCTAAGCGTTGTCCTTTTAGTTACAAGCGGATCCGAATCATAGCTCGAAACGATGCTCATGTTTCCGAGTTCCTCCGAATTGCATCCAGTACCGATAACCGCGGTAGGTGTAACCTTTGATGCCGCCTTGAGCGCAAGATACATCGGCTTTGGAACTTCCTTTACGAGTTTTAACCACGGTGCAGACACGATGAACTTCTCGGGAAGAAGATCGAGTCCGCCGCGACATCTATAATCGAGGCAGACGTTTCCGCCCATGCTGTGTCCGTAGAGAGTGATAGGCACTCCCGGATATTTCTTGCGGGCGTGATCGAGCATCTCATCCACAGCCTCAAAGACTTTGTCTCTTGGAGCTGCGTCTCCGCGTTTACCATCCGTAAGTCCGTGCCCCGGAAGGTCAACGGCAACAACCGCAATCTCCGCCTGGTTGAGGATACCCGCCATTCTGTCGTAGCGACCGGCGTGCTCTCCTATTCCGTGGATGATACACATCACCTTCTTTGGATTCTCGACGTGCCATTCATACCCAACCAACTTATAAGGCATATTTTCAAATACAAAATTTTCAAACATAGTATTTCTCCTTTTCGGATGCAGACACTATATCTAACAAATTAATAATACCAAAAAAACCGACTCTGAAAAAGGATTCTATGGCAAAAAAATCCCGGAACCGCACAGCAATAAACTCCAACTGCGCAATGCCGGGAAAACCTATTGATTTCAACGTTTACAAGGGTTATCATCGCCTAAAGAAAGGTGCCGGGACCACTTATCACTCAACGTTAGATGAATACCCCGGTAGCATCGGAAGCAAGCACTCAATGAAATATTTGCGTCCTTCCCGGTACCTGCCTTCCTGTTTTGGTCCGCCGACGCGGACCTTTTTTCTCGGGACTAAACCTGTCTTTTCGCCTTTTCAATCACGCCCAAGAAGTAATCCGGAAGCGGCACGTCAAACTCTATATATCCGCTTCCGTCCGGATGCATAAATCCGAGCTTACCCGCGTGGAGTATCTGCCCCTCCGCCTTTAGTCGATCCTTCTTTGGACCGTAGAGCGGATCTCCGACTACTGGATTTCCGAGATAGGCCATATGCACTCTTATCTGATGAGTGCGTCCGGTCTCGAGTCTCGCTTCGATTAGCGTATACTTTCCTATTCTCTCGAGAACGCGGTAGTGGGTTACCGCATGGCGCGCTTCGATGCCATCGGCTTTTCTCTTCAAACGATTGATCGGGTCTCGGCCTATAGGAACATCGACCGTCCCCTCATCTTCCTTAAATCCGTTATATGTAAGCGCCGTATAGACGCGTGTAATCGTATGCTCGCGGAACTGCATAGACAAACTCTCGTATGCTCGCACGCTCTTTGCTATTACAAGAAGACCACTCGTATCTTTATCAATCCTGTGAACGATACCGGGTCTATCCTTCTCGCAGACATCGGTTAAGTCCGCATCCATAGTACCGCCAACGTGATAAAGAATCGCGTTTACAAGCGTATCATCCTTATGCCCCTGTGCGGGGTGAACGACCATGCCTCTTGGTTTATTTACAACTATCAAATCATCATCTTCGTGATATATGTCGAGAGGAATATCCGAAGGAATGGGCGCCTCGTCCTTCTCCTCCGGAAAATCAACGAAAACAACATCTCCCTCTTCCGCCTTGTAGTTTTTCTTTGCGGGAGCTTTGTTTACAAGAATTTTTCCTGACTCAAAAAGTTTCTGGGTATAACTTCTGGAAGCATCCTCGATAAGCTCCGCCAATATGACATCCAGGCGCTCTCCCGCCTCCTGTCCTATGGTGAACTCAAGAATCATTCCAGCACCTCCGATTTGCCGATTACGACAAAGATAATCATCAGCGCACATCCGCATGTTATCGCGACGTCCGCTATGTTAAAGATTGGCGGAAAGATGCTCAGGCTTATCATGTCCGTAACATAGCCTAGAGCGATTCTATCGATCAGGTTTCCAATTCCGCCCGAAATAATCAGTATGAGTGCCCAATCGAGAAGCTTGCTCTTTCCCTTATACATCACGAGAAAAACAAAGGCCGCAATCGTCGCAAGCGAAGCAAAGCCGATTAATAGGCCCCTATACCCGACGAGCGAACTGAATGCAGCACCTTCATTTCTAAAATAAGTAATCCTAAAGAAGTTCCCTATCACCGAGACCGCATCGCCCGGGGACATGGAACTTCTCACGATTATTTTGCTAATCTGATCCAACGCTATTATTAATATTATCGGAATCAAAATTGTCATACTTAACCTTATTCGTCTTCCTCTAGCTTGACCGCAAATTCAAAATCGTCTTTTACCTCGCTAAGAGCTTTTTCCATCTCGTCCTCCGAGATAGCCAGTGTCGAGCCTTCCGGAAGTTCATCAAAGGATTGGAACTCTCCAAGCGGTTCAAGATCACCAAGTGATGTAGGAACGAATTCTCTCTCGAGTGCGGAAAGGAGGTCTCCGCCCTTGCTTTCCATGCTGTCGAGCTCGTCGAGGAGAAGCTGTCTGAATCTTGAACGGAAGTATGCAACCTTATCTCTGAGCTCGTCTCCGTCAGCTCCGGCATATTTCCCTGCGGAGGTCTTTGCCTCGTTAAGAATCATCTCGGCATCCATCTTTGCGTTTCTGATGATGATGTCGGCACGCTTCTCTGCGCTTTCGGAAATATCTCTCATGAGTTTCTTAGCCGAGTCGAGCGTATCCATAACACGCTTCTGAGATTTTTTGTGTTCTTCGTTCTCTGCTCGAAGTTCTTCGTTCTCTTCTCTTAGCTTTGTTATCTCTTCGGTGATTTGCTGCATGTCAATGATGATAAGATCCAAGAATTCATCGACTTCGTCAGCATCGTACCCTCTGAACGCTTTGGTAAAATCTTTGCTTTCTATTTCTTTAGGTGTAATCATAGCAACTCCTTCTATGCCAGCATGAGCAGTAACTGTACTACAACTCTTACAACCACTCCAACGAGAATCATGGTGGCAAAAACAGACCAGTCAATCATGCTTGTCCTGAAAAATCTATTTATGAGATTACGAACGGGAGAAACGATGGGTTCCGTAAACTTGAAAAGCGCATCATAAATCTTGGCGACAGTTTCGTTGTGCGTCATGTTCATACCAACAACCCAACTCAAAATCGCACGCCCAAGAAGCGCGTAATCAAACAGCCTACCCATCCAAAATATCGCTTGTGCAACAAGTACCAATTCAGTTTACCTCCAAGGGCTCTTTTCCTGGCTCAGCGCAGACATCTGGCTTGCATTCACGGAAACGTTTTCCGGAGTGAAGATAAAGATGTTGTTTGCAATCTTCTGTACCTTGCCGTCGAGAGCATAAGTGGCACCACTAAGAAAATCAAAAATCTTGCGCGCAACTTCTGTCTCAAGCTTTTCCAGGTTGATGATAACCGGCTTTCTGGCTTTTAGGCTGTCAACGAGCTTGGGGCATTCATCAAAGCTCTTTGGCTCGATGAGAATCAGCTTAAGAGAACCTGTTCCCGTCGGTGTGAATCTCTTTTCAAAGCCCTTGCTCTCAACACCCTGATAGCTTCCGGTTACACGTTTGCTTTCCGAAGACATCTCTTTGTACGGAGCATAGCTCTTCTCGGTGCGAACGCTTTCCCTTGCGGCGTCGCGTCTCGCTTCCTTTGCAAGCCTTTCTCTCTCTGCTTTGAGTTCTTCTTCGGTTACGATTTCGTCATCTTCGATGTCTGTTAAACCGATGACCTTCTTGAAAGAATCTGCGAATCCCATTTCTCCTCCTTGTTCTCTCTACTTCTCTTCTGAACGATAATCTCTGTTTCCAAATATTGCAGTGCCTACTCGGATTGCGGTCGAGCCCTCCTCTATAGCCACCTCAAAATCATTACTCATACCCATGGAAAGCGTTGTAAAATCTTTGTGTCTATCAAAGATTTCCTTTACGGCTCTGAAAAAAGGTCTGGCGTTTTCCGGATCTTCTTCAAGCGGCGCTATGCACATGAGCCCTTTAATATTTATATGCGGACAGTTTTCTTTAATATCCGCTATCAAAGCTTCTGCTTCACAAACTCCGACGCCGAATTTACTCTCCTCTTCTGCGGAGTTTACCTGGACGAGTATGTCCATGGTTTTATCGGCATTTCCTGCCCTCTTCTCGATTTCCTGAGCGAGTTTCATAGAGTCAACCGAGTGGATCAAATCCACCTTGTCAATTATATACTTCACCTTATTGGTCTGCAAGTGACCGATAAGATGCCAGCGAACAGGTTTTACGCGATCGTATTTATCCAGGATCTCCTGAACTTTGTTCTCGCCGATGTCCGTGATACCCGCATCAATCGCCTCGTTTATTTCTTCCGCGGAGTGAAGCTTTGTGACAGCAATCAGAAGGACGTCACCAGCTTTTCTTCCCGAGCGAAGCGCAGCATCTTCCTTTAGATTATTTATGCGCGCTATATTATCCCTGATGGACATCATTCGTCCTCCTCGGCTTTTTCTTCGTCCGAATCCTTGTCGCGCTTCTCCGGATTCTTAAGTATATCGTCAAACGGATCTATCGTGCTCATCCACACGCCTTCCTCGTCGTAGAAATACATATCCGAAACAACCGTTGTTTTGCCGTTGCTTCCGAGAATATTGATCGGAACAAATACATATTTTCCGGTCTTTCTCTTTACGTATACGCCCGGGCGACCGTCCTCTTCTATGATGCTTCCGGTTTCAACAAGAAGACCTCTTACGCTCGCGGAGACTATTCTGCACGCGGCAACTCTGAGTTCACCGAGACCTGCAAAAAATCTATCGGATTCGAGGACGAGTCTTACCGAGTTCCCCTCCTCTTCAGCGGCGACGATTTTCATCTCAACGCTTCCATATGTATCGCTCTCATCAATCTCGTCGTCCTCTTCAGGTTCCGATTCTTCTTCTATTGACGTATCGCTCGCCTTTGTGAATATAACATCGACACTTCTTCCGACAACGTAGTTCGAAGCTTTGTCCTTTGATACGTAGGCGATCAAATACCAACTCGTATGATCAATCAGTTTGAAAATCGGATAGTCTGCCGTCGTGCTGGTTCCAAGAGCTACAACTTTGTCCTGTGACAATTCCTCAAGATCGCTCTTTCTGTAGTAGAGCGCATTCTCCGTGTTTATCTTGTTTTCAAAGCCGTCGACATAGTACGAAACGATGCCTCCGCCCTGGCTCATATTTCCGTGAAGACCGACCATTAAGCCCGAAAGTGCGTCCTTGATCTCCGTAAGCCTCTGTGTAGGCGGAGCCGTCGGTACGCCCGAGATATCCACCACTCTATTACCGCCACGAAGAAGCTCTCCCTCCGCGGCAATACGATTAACCATGCCGCCTGATTCTGCGGCATAGACCTTTTCGTTTCTTATGAGATATCCGGTGGTGTCGTCATGAATTGAAAGAACGCCGTATTCCACAACATAGGTGGAATCCAGCATGCCCGTGACCCCGGGCACTAGATAGATTATTACGTACAGCACTACAAGTGCGAGCACAAAAAATGTGATAATCCCCTTTCTCATCATTTCCCCTGTATCTCTAATCAATAACTTGGGATACCCCATATCCCAATACACAATATATTCTACACTATTATATGTAGTTTTACCATAGGTTTACAATAATTTTTTGATAAAATCCCCTTATTTTTGCGTTTTTTGGGGACTTTGCCTTACTTACGCTTTTTCTCCAAAACTTTAGCAAGCAGTTTTGCTTCTTTGTCCGAAAGATGCTTCTTGAATGTATCAAAGTCCTTCTTACCGAGTTCCTCGATAAGAATTTCGATTTCGGCTTTGTCGAGCTCGCGATTATTCCTTTCCCTGTGGTCCTTAAGAAAGGCCTTCAGGATGTCCGGGCGGCACTTTTTTGTTAAGCGAACGGACTCGCGAAAACGCCAAAGATTGATTTCCTTATGATTTCCCGAAAGAAGTATGTCGGGAACCGAAAGCCCCTCAAACTCTCTCGGCTGCGTATACTGCGGGTATTCGAGAAGCCCGGAGTATATCGACTCATCCAGCGCGGAGTTTTCTTCACCGAGCACGCCCGGAATTAGGCGCGCAACAGCATCTATGAGAACCATCGCCGCGAGTTCGCCGCCGGTCAGAATATAGTCTCCTATCGAAACCTCTTCCATCTTCCAATCGTCGATTATGCGCTGGTCGATTCCTTCGTAGTGACCGCAGAAAATCGTAAGGTCGCGCGATGCCTTGCGCAACGCAGTGCTCGCAACTTTGCACGCCTCGCCTTCCGCAACGTCTTCCGCACCGTTTCCCCCGCGGAGATAGTCCGCGAGTTCAAGGGCGAGTTCCATGTCGAGAACCCTTCCGCGCGGAGACATATATATATTGCGAGTTTTCTCAGCACCAACGCTTTTTAACGCGTCAAAAGCGGGCTGTGGCATAAACACCATGCCCTGTCCTCCGCCAAAGGGATAGTCGTCAGTCTTCTTATGCTTATCGAGACTGAAGTCGCGCACATCCACGATATTAAATTCTATGATTCCATTTTCCTCTGCGCGTCCAAGCATGCTCTCTCTGAGCGGCCTAAACATCTCAGGGAAAATGGTAAGAATGTTAATCTTCATGCTGTTCCTATCGGCTATTTCATACCTTCGATAAAGTGTATACGGATTGTTCCTGCTTCGATATCCACGTCTTTTATGAACTCTTTGACGGCGGGAACGAGAGCCTCACGCTGCGCAGTGTTCTCAACCGCGATTTCACCGGCGGCCTCAGCCGCAAGCGCATCTTCAGCCGCAAGCACATCTTTAGCCGCAAGCGCGATCCTATAAACATCCTGCGCCGCGTTCCGGATAACCTCCGCGATTTCTCCGACCTCTTCTCCCGTGTCGTCATCGATTACTCGTAGGCCCTCAAGGTCTCGCACATAATAAGTGTCATCGGGAAGCTCTTCCAGGTCTTCTTCATCAACAAAGACTTCCGCTTCACGTAAATCCTCCGCCTCGTTTCTGTCTGCAACCTCGTAAAACTTAACAATCGCAAGAGTTCCTTGGATGCGAGCCTTTTCAACCGTAACCATACGCTCATCGCCCTGCGGCAATACAAGAAGCGCCTTCTCATACTTACCGAAGTCGGAAGGCGCGTCTCCAAAAGCGTATATCTTTACTTCACCGCGGATGCCCTGGGCACCAACGATTTTTCCGAGTAAAACCTTTTCTGTATTGCTTTCGGTCTTATTGGATTTCATCTTCTGAAACGATTTCCACATTTACGCTCTGGTTATCCTTTACGGATGCAGCTTTTACAACCGTGCGGATTGCTTTGGCGATCCTGCCCTGCTTACCGATAACCTTACCCATGTCGCTACCTGCAACCTGAAGACGGATAACTTTTTCGCCATCGCCCGGCATTTCGGTTACGACAACTTTCTCCGGATGTTCAACCAGAGATTTTGCAATCAACTCTACAAGATTAGTCATTTCTTCACCTCGTTAGCAGTTCCCGATAGCTTATGCGTCTGCTTCTTCAGCTGCAGCTTCCGCCACTTCTTCAACTACTTCTTCAGCCTTTGCCGGCTTTGCCGCCTTTGCTGCTTTCTTTCCGGAAGTTACGCCTGCCTTCTCGAGAAGAGCCTTGACTGTGTCTGTCGGCTGAGCGCCCTCTGCGAGCCACTTTGCTGCCTTCTCAGTGTCGATTTTGATTTCAGCAGGGTTCTTTAGAGGATCATAGTATCCGAGTTCCTCGATGAACTTGCCGTTACGAGCCGTTCTTGAGTCAGCAACAACAACTCTGTAAAAAGGTTTCTTGTGTGCGCCCATTCTCTTAAGTCTGATCTTTACCATTTTTATTTCCTTTCTTTGCCGCAGTGCGACTATTTAAAATAGATTCTTAAACATCGGATTCTTTTTCATTTTTTTAGGATCCGCAAACTGTTTCATAAGTTTCTTTGCCTCTTCGTATTTTTTGATGAGGCTGTTCACCTGAGCGACGGACTGACCGGCGCCGGCTGCGATTCTCTTACGACGACTTGCGTCGAGAACCGAAGGATTTCTTCTTTCCTCGGTCGTCATGGATTGAATAATCGCCTCCATGCGTTTGAAATCGCGCTCGCCCTTTTCGACATCTTCATCGCTCGGCTTGTTGGCTCCCATTCCCGGAAGCATCTCGATAATCTTTCCGAGTCCGCCCATATTCTTAACCTGACCCATTTGGTCAAGGAAGTCTTCTAGAGTAAACTGATTCTTTCGGAGCTTTTTCTCGAGCTTTGCCGCCTGCTCTTCATCAAAGGCCGCCTCCGCCCTCTCTATCAAAGTGAGGAGATCGCCCATTCCCAGAATTCTATTAGCCATGCGGTCCGGATGGAACGGTTCAAGACCATCCATCTTTTCGCTTGTACCCATGAATTTAATCGGCTTTCCGGTTACCTTCTTGGCAGACAGCGCCGCACCGCCTCTGGAATCACCGTCCATCTTGGTCATGATGATTCCGTCAATTCCGAGTTTATCGTTAAAGCCCGTTGCGACGTTCACCGCATCCTGACCTGTGAGCGCGTCGACTATGAGAAGAATCTCGTGTGGCTTAAGCGCCTTCTTGATGTTTGCGAGTTCATCCATGAGTGCTTCATCAATCTGAAGACGACCCGCGGTATCTATGATCAGGACGTTATATCCGGTGCGCTCCGCCTGCTCGCGCGCAGCGAGCGCAATCGCAACTGCGTCCTTTGATTCTCTGTCGGTATAGACCGGCGTGTTTACTGATTTACCGACGACCTCGAGCTGATCGATAGCAGCAGGCCTGTAAATATCGCAAGCCGCAAGCATAGGTTTCTTTCCGACCTGTTTGAGATAGTTGGCAAGCTTACCACAGGTGGTCGTCTTACCTGTACCCTGAAGTCCGACCATCATGATGGTTGTAAATCCCGACGGCGAGTAAGTGAGTTTACTCTCGGTTCCTCCCATCAGTTCAACGAGCTCGGCGTTTACTATCTTGATAATCTGCTGCGCCGGAGTAAGGCTCTGCATGACCTCGGCGCCAAGACATTTTTCTTTGGTCTCCGCGACAAACTCTTTTACAACCTTAAAGTTGACGTCCGCCTCCAGCAGCGCCAGCTTGACCTCTCGCATCGCCTGATCGATATCGGATTCTTCGATTACACCTTTGTCTTTCAGGCCGGCAAATGCATTCTGTAATTTTTCGGATAAAGATTCAAATGCCATGTTTCTTTATTCTTCAAGTTCCTTGATTATCGCTAATAGCTTTTCGCTCGCTCCCAGCGTTTTTACTTCCGCCGCGAGCTCCTCTATCAGAGCTTTTCTTTTTTGGTAGTCAGCGAGGAGCGCAAGCTTTTCTTCGTATTCTCTGAGCGACTTTTCCGCCGACTTCAGCGAGTCGTGCACCGCCGCACGCGAGATCCCGAACTCCTCCGCAATCTCAGCAAGCGACATATCGTCCTCGTAGTAGAGCTGCATGAC
>CACYQX010000023.1 GCA_902776725.1 uncultured Eubacteriales bacterium
ACTTGCGCTTTAACCTGTTTGATTCTTAAACTCTAACGCTTGCGCTTACTAATTCTTATCTAGAATTACTGTTTAAGAAATTGTCTTTTTTGGGACCATGCACCAAACCATTTCTAGTCTTTTGCATAGTCATTTTTATTTTGACTTTTTCTATACTATGAGGTTTTCTAGGTTCTGTTTGCTGCCCTCAATTTCTTGCGGACAGCCTACTTATATTATCAAAACAAAAACCCTTTGTCAACGGATTTTTTGCAAAAAAATCGGCAAAAAAACAATGTTTTTTACCGACCTACAAAACCACTGTTTTCAAGCGTTTGGGGCTTCGGTTTTGCACTCTAAAGCAAACCATCGGAGACCCCAATATTTTGAAATCGCAGACGCTCGAACCACTAAATATATAGCCTGATTATTCCGCCCTTTTCCGCACGCGTTTTGGGCAGCTCCGAAATGGCGTCGCGGAGACTCATACCCTTTCCGAAGCTAATTACATCCTGACTCGAGAAGTCCCTCTTAACTATGCTATACTTCTCACCCTTTCTGTCGATCAAAGTATCGCCCGGGAAACTGTGCTCGCTCGTCATAAGCGGAGCGTGTCCAACGAATCCTCCTCCGATGTCAAATGCTTCAAGCGAATCAAAAACTCTTTCCGCGCCGAGAGTTTTAATTGCGACTTCCGAGAAACAATTGTAGTTGTTTAAACCATAGTCTCCAAAAACTCTTACGCCCGCTTCCGAAAACTTTTTAATCCAATTTATATTTCCTATATAGATTCCGTTCTTGGCGGCGAGTTTACAAATCGCATCGAATTCTTTTTTGATTATCGCATCTTCTTTTCCCTTTGTAATATTGCTTATGTACGGAATGACTTGCGCACCGATGCTCTTGGCTTTCTTTTCCGTTTCTTCATTCTTGTCGATAAGTTCCGCAGCAGGAAGAAGAATAAATTTCTCGACACCCTCCGCAATCTCAGCCTTATCGTTTGTTATATCACTGTCGCCGAGAAACGCATCGACATCATAATAGAATACTTCGATGGCACTCAAACCTTTTTTATCACTTGCATCCGCATCAAGTTTTTCTTGCGCAGACACAAGGCTTTCATCATTACAAGCAGAAAAAACTTCTTTTGTCACAACCGGTTTTCTTTTTACGTCGCAGAGTGCCTCCTCCATTTCCTCAACAGCACTTCGCCTTAATTCGTTGATCTTGGAAACAGGAATTTTATACGGAACTATGCCGCGAATTTTTACAGACTCAACTTCAAAGGGTGTTCCACCCATCTTGCATAGCGACTCTTTGATTCTTTCCGCAGCCGAGCCATCGTCGGAATGATCAAACGGTCCGCCGACTTTTTCTATAGCTATTCCACTATCGTCTCTCAGGATGCATTTTACAAAACCCTCTTTGTTCGCAATTACATCCCACGTAACCTTTGTTTTCCTATGGAACTTACCCGCATTCCAATCTTTGCTTTTATATGATAGCGATGCGAAAGACGCCTGTACCTCCGACACCATGCGATATATGGCATCTCCCCTGTTCACACTTCCGATAACATCGCCAATTCTCAGCTTGGGATACTTACCCTCGATGAGCGTAACCTTGCAGCGTGCATTGCCTATTTCCAGAACATCATTCTTTTCTATGGGAATATCAAACAGCGCGTCGACAATATACCTGTCGTCCTTATTCTTAATCTTTTCCGACGCAATAACTTCGCCGACATATACACCTCTATGCTTTGGCATTTCACCAGACATGAAGTCCTCGTCCACACCATCAACATATGCCGTGGTGAATCCACGATTAAAAATCTGCTCGAGCGCAAATCGGTCTTCATCCGAAACCATATACGATCCATTATCCCTGTACTCGTCCAAATACTTTCTGTAAATAGAAGTTACAACGGACACGTATTCCGGCGATTTCATTCTGCCCTCAATTTTAATCGAAGCAACACCCGCATCGGCGAGTTCTCCGATATAATCTATGAGATTCAAATCCGAGGGACTTAAATGATAGCCCCTGCCTTTTTTCTTTCCGCCTTCTTCGAGTTCATACGCCAATCTGCATGGCTGCGCACATGCGCCGCGATTTCCACTCCTGGCACCTATCGCCCGGCTCATCTGACACTGACCCGAATAACAAATACAAAGAGCACCGTGACAGAACACCTCTATTTCTACATCCGTGTTCTCGCAGATGTTTTTAATCTCATCCAATGAAACTTCACGCGCAAGAACAACTCTTTCATAGCCGAGTTTGGAAGCCGCTTCAACTCCCATAAAATCATAGACGCTCCCCTGCGTCGAAAGATGAATCGGAAAATCGGGAATCGTTTTCTTCACAAGATAGCCAAGACCAAAATCCTGAATAATCAAAGCATCCGCACCGATATTGTATAGCTCGCAGCAATACGCGAGAGCCTCTTCAATCTCATCATCTTTCACGAGAGTGTTCACCGTAACATAAACCTTGACCTTACGCTTATGCGCAAAGTCTATCGCCTCTTTCATCTCGGAGAAATCAAAATTTCCCGCACCGATTCTGGCGTTAAGCGTCTTTCCTCCGAGATATATGGCGTCTGCTCCGGATTCTACCGCAGCTATAAACGCTTCTTTTGTTCCCGCCGGAGCAAGAAGTTCCGGCACTCTTCTCTTTTCTTTCTTTGTTGCCATTAAGCTTTTTCTTTCTTTGGCTTCTCGCCGTGGAATTGATAATAGCAGGTTTCAATTCTTCCGTTATATAGCTTGCGCTTTTTGTCAGCGGGTTTCTTGCGTATCTTGCGCTCCGCAGCTTTGTCGGCGGTAATCATAAACAGCGACCACGCAGGATGCTTCTTCAAATAGAAATTATACGTCTCATATATGCCGTTCATAATTTCATCTTCGCCGATTCTCTTTCCATATGGCGGATTGGAAATTATAATCACATTCTCGCCATCCGAAACTTTTTTAAGCGCATCCATATCGCCTTTCGTGAATACAATGGCATCACTTACACCGGCCTTCTCGGCATTCGCCTTTGCCGCACCAAGTGCAGCTGCGTCTATGTCGCTTGCAAATATCTCTAGCGTCTGCTCTTTGTCGATTTCCGAAAGAGCCTTATCCCTCTCCTCTTTCCAAAGAGCCTCTTCTATTATGTTCCACGACTCCGCAGCAAACTTTCTGTATAGACCGGGCGCAATATTGCGACCAATCATTGCGGCTTCTATCGGGATCGTGCCCGATCCGCAGCATGGATCCGCAAGCACTCTGTCCTTCCTCCAAAAGGACAATTCTATCATGGCGGCTGCAAGCGTCTCCTTTATGGGAGCCTCCACGCTCTTGACCCTGTATCCTCGCTTATGAAGTCCTTCGCCGCTGGTATCCAATGTAACCGTAACCCTATCCTTGAGAAGCGTAAGCTTTACCACATACTCGGCGCCGCTCTCAGGAAGCGTCTTCATCTTATACGCACCGCCTAGCCTCTCGACGATTGCTTTCTTTCCTATGCTTTGACAGGCGGGCACGCTGTGAAGCGCACTCTTTACAGAGGTGCCCGTAACAACGACGCGCCCGTCCTTTGGAACGATATCCTCCCATGCAATCGCTTTGACACCTTGAAAAAGCTCTTCGAATGTTGCAGCATCAAATTCCGCGAGCTTAATCAAAACACGGTCAGCAGTCCTTAGCCAAAGGTTGCTCCTGACAATCGCTCTCTCATCACCCGAATATGTAATCTTTCCGTCTTCGGTTTTGATGATTTCGTAACCGAGGTTTTCTATTTCTCTTCTCACAACCGCTTCAAGACCAAATGTCGCCGTTGCTATGATTTCAAAATTCATATTCATTCATCCTTCAATAATAATGGGGTGGCCAATTATGACCAGCCCCATCAAAAATCATATTTTAATTCTATAGATATGGCTCTCTCGCGTTCAGCTTGTTGCTCTCAATCGACTCTATTACATCGAGCGCCTTTCCTGTTCCGATTGCAACACACTGTTCAGGATTCTCCGCTACACGAACCTCCATACCCGTATGCTGAGCAATCAGTTTATCAAAGCCGTAGAGGTTGGCACCGCCGCCCGTAAGAACGATTCCGGAATTTGTAATATCAGCAGCAAGTTCAGGCGGAGTATTCTCAAGAACCTGATGCACCGCCTCGCAGATTTGGTAGAGCGGTTCTTCGAGCGCTTCCATGATTTCCTCCGATGTTACCTCGACAACCTTCGGGAGTCCGTTTATCATATCACGGCCGCGACATTCAGCTTTGACACTCACCTCTCTCGGGTATGCCGTACCGAGAGTCTTCTTGAGATCTTCACTGGTACGCTCACCAATATAGAGCTTGTGATTGCGTCTCATATAGTTAACGATGGCTTCATCGAACTTGTCGCCCGCAACCTTAATCGATATGCTCGTAACTATTCCGCCAAGAGCGATAACCGCGACATCGGTCGTTCCTCCGCCGATATCTATAATCATTACTCCGTCAGGCCTTGCGATATCGAGTCCCGCTCCAATCGCTGCCGCAACAGGTTCTTCAATCAGATAGACATTCTTTCCACCCGCCTGAGTTGCCGACTCTCTAACCGCACGCTTTTCTACGTCGGTTACTCCACTCGGCACACAGACCATGATTCTCGGCTTAAAGAATCTTCCGCCGCCTCCCGACTTGCGGATAAAATACTTAAGCATTTTTTCGGTAATGTCGTAGTCGGAAACAACGCCATCCCTGAGCGGCTTTACAGCCACGATATTTCCCGGAGTTCTTCCGAGCATCTGACGAGCCTCCTCGCCTACCGCAAGAATCTCATCCGTATCTTTGTTAACGGCAACAACGGACGGTTCTTCCAGAACAATCCCTTTGCCTTTGATATAAACAAGCACATTTGCAGTGCCCAGATCTATTCCAATATCAGTTGCCATTTGTTCTCCTTTCCCCTTTTCGTACCCTTCATTATAGAATATGTGGCAACCTTTTGCAATGCCGCCCTTTACGGCGGCTTATTGACTTTTAGCCCTAACTATGTAAACATATTATAGTAATGTTTATATAATGGAGGATTAGCATGAAAAAACTGATTATACTTCTTCTGTCCGCCCTCATGATATTTGGGCTGACAGCATGCGGAGGCGGCTCCGGCGGCGACAAAATACAGTCGCTCGTTCAGGGGAATATCGACGCCATATATCTGGGCAAGGCTTCTGACGAATATCTGAAGATGATTGACTCAACTCCGGAGATTGCTCGCCAGAATTATATCGACGGCCTCAACACCGAGGCAGAGTTCTTCTGCTACTATTTTGGAATTTTAGATTATTCCTATGGTGAGACCTTTGACGATATCAAGACTGAGACCAAGGACAAAATCGTAGCTATGTACAAGCAGATTTACGACAAGTCCAAATATTCGACAAAAGAATCCGTCAAGCAGAGCGACGGAAGCTATACGGTTCAGTTGACGATTGAGCCAATCGACATCATGGAACAGGCAAGCGATTTGCTCCTTAGCGGAACATACAAGCCATACGAGGATTTCTGGGCAAAATATGAAGACGTAAACGTAGACGCAATGACGGATGAAGAGTTCGTTAAATTCTACGATGAGTATACCGACGAATACGCAAACGTAATCATCGATTGCATACTCAGCCTGCTCCCCGATCTTGGATACAAAGATGCAAAGACTCTTTCCGTTCAGGTTCAGGCTGACTCCGATGACATCTACTCCATAAACGACGACGACTGGAGCAAGATTGACGATTATATGATTTACTATCCGTGATCATTCGTTAACCAATCAATATCAAAGGGACGGCATAGGCCGTCCCTTTTTACGTTAACAAAATATAATTATCACAACACTTTGCTTAAAAAATCTTTTAATCTTTCATCTTTCGGATTCTTAAACAGTTCCTCGGGCGTTGCTTCCTCTTTGATGTACCCCTCGTCCATAAAGAGAACCCTGTCCGATACCTCTCTGGCAAATCCCATCTCATGCGTAACCACAACCATCGTCATGCCCGCTTCCGCAAGTTCCTTCATAAGGTCAAGAACCTCACCGATCATCTCCGGATCGAGCGCACTCGTCGGCTCATCAAAGAGCATTACATCCGGATTCATCGCAAGCGCCCTTACGATAGCGATACGCTGTTTCTGTCCACCGGAAAGCGTCGAAGGGAACACCTTTGCCTTATCTTCCAAGCCTATTCTCTTAAGGAGTGAATAAGCCTGTTCCTCAATCTTAGCCTTCTCGCCTGCCATATCCTTTACCTTGTTATACTTGGCAGTCTCAAGCGGAGCCAACATGATATTGTCGATAACGTTTAGGTTCCCAAAAAGATTGAACTGTTGAAACACCATGCTCATCTTTCTGCGCGCCAGATTTGTATCGATATGGTTTTCCTGATAAATCGACTTCATCAGTTTTCGGTACTCGGGGCCCTCCGCATCATGTTTCTCGTGCAGCAAATCCTCGCTCTTGATTTTCATGATGGCATCCATATCCGCCATGCCGGCACCCACGAGTTTCCCGTAAGTCTTGGATGCGCGTATCACATCAAAATGCAGGTACGGATCTACCGGCGTCAGGAGCTTCCCTTCCATCCAGACTTCACCAAAGGTCGGTTCCTCCAATAGATTCATGCACCTAAGCAGAGTGGATTTACCAGAGCCGCTCACTCCGATGATAGATACGACTTCGCCCTTTTCAATCGATGTCGATACACCCTTCAGGACTTCGAGTTGGCCAAAGTTTTTATATATATTCTTTACATCAAGCATTCTGCTTCAGCCTCCTCTCCCAAGCCCCCATAAGCTTCGACAGCGTGAACGTCATCACAAAATAGATAACGCCTATATCCATCAATATCGGGATTACATTAAAGGTTATTCCCTTGATCACCGCATACGTCGTCATCAGCTCACCAACAAAGAAAGTCGACGCGAGCGAAGTTTCCTTGATAATCATTACGAACTCGTTTCCGAGAGCGGGAAGTATATTCCTTATGGCCTGCGGCAATACGATTTTAATCATAGTGCTCCTAGACGTTAGACCGAGCGCCCTCGCAGCTTCCGTCTGCCCTTTGTCCACCGCATCTATTCCGGAACGTATTATCTCGGAAACATATGCAGCGGAGTTGAGCGAAAGACCCATGGCCACGCATGAAAAAGCGGACATTCCCGATGAGTTGAAGATCATCGGGATTATGAAATATGCCATGAATAGCTGGAGGAGCGCCGGCGTCCCCCTCATCACTTCGACAAAGGCCGATATGATGAACTTGAGTACTTTGAATCTGCTCATCTTTCCTATGGCGAGCAGCGCTCCCAAGATTGCACCAAAGAATACGGCTATTACCGAAAGCAAGAGAGTATATCCAACTCCGGTAAAGAGAAGTTTTTGCCCAATATAGTATTTTATGAATATCTCCCACATGTCGTGGAGTATTTCGGTTATGCTCATTGGTTATCCTCTCGGCCTTTTTTACTATTCTTCTATCTTATTTCCGTCGTCGTCGTAACCGAGTTCGTCAAGAGTCTTAATCTCTGCGAGCATCTGACAAGCCTCATACCAAAGTACCGCGTTGTCCTCTGTCTTGAGCTTTGCCAAAACTTCATTTACCTTCTGTCCAAGTTCCTCGTTGTTCTTATTCATAAGAATAACGTTGTTCTTATACATCTCATCTACTTCAAATTCAAAGCCCGAGAATGCAAGTTTGCCTTCGTTGGCAGCGATAAACGCTTCGCCATTTCCGTGAGCAACCGCAAGAACATCAATCTTACCCGTGAGGAGCGATGTAACTGCGTCATTCAAGTTTTCGTAGAGCATGAGTTCCGCATCGGCAAGCTGCGCCTCAACAAGAACCTTCTGGAGGGATGCTCCCTGCGCACCAATCTTCAGTCCCGCAAAATCTTCAGCAGTAGCGAACTTGCCTTCGTTCTCCGCAGTAGTTATAACAACCTGCTGGGTTTCGTTATCACCGGCTTCATACCAATCGGTGATGAAGTAGTTCTTGGCACGTTCTTCTGTCCAACTGAATCCGGATATGCCCAGATCCACACTTCCTGTCTGAACCGCAGCCTGAGTTGCGTCAAATGACATAGGCTTGATTTCGAGTGCCATTCCGAGCTCATTCGCAATGTAGTTCGAAAGAAGAACATCAAATCCTACATACTGCTCATCTCCTGAACGAGCTAGGTCTACAAACTCCATTGGAGCAAAGTCAGGCGACATAGCTACGGTAAGAGTTCCTTCCGGTGCCGCAGGAGCATTAGCCTTGAGTTCGGCAAGAATCTTATTGTAAGCTGCAGCCTTTGCCTCATCCGATTCCTCTGCAGCTTCTGCTTCTTCAGCTTCTGCTTCTTCCTCGGCAGCTTCTTCCTTTGCCTCTTCTTTCTCGGGCTCTGCGCTCTTGCTGCAGGCTGCCAGAGAAAGAACCATCATAATTCCGATGACAATTACCAATACCTTCTTTAAAATCTGTTTCGCTTTCATTTCCCTTCTCCTTTTATTGAATCTTTCTTAGTTAAATATTGAATATTTATACATCTGTTTTGATATGTATGCAACTATAACGCATATATATTCATTTGTCAAGCAAAAAATACATAAATTTTTAACCCGTTTCATTTCTGCAAAATCATTGAAATTTCAATGCCTTTCTTTTATTTTATAAGATTTATCGCAAAATTTTTATGAATATTTTCCGCGAATATTCACTTTATTATCCCAATTGCAATAAAAAAAGGAGCTCTACGAGCTCAGTCAGCCGACCATAGTACAAATGCAAAATAAAAGCCCCGGGAATCCCCCGGGGCTTTAGAAACATAAGTCTAAACTTATTTCTCAACGATGAGAGCTGTACCCATTCCGCCGCCGATGCAGAGTGTAGCGAGACCCTTCTTAGCATCGTCTCTCTTGAGCATCTCGTAAATCAATGTTACGAGGATACGGCATCCGGAAGCACCGATTGGGTGACCAAGAGCAATAGCTCCGCCGTTTACGTTCAGCTTCTCAGGATCGAATCCGAGATCCTTACCTACTGCGCAGGACTGAGCAGCAAATGCTTCGTTAGCTTCATAGAGGTCGAGATCGCCGATTGTGAGACCAGCCTTCTCAAGAGCCTTCTGTGTTGCAGGAATTGGACCAACGCCCATGATCTTCGGATCAACACCTGCGGAAGCATAGCTTACGATCTTAACGAGTGGCTTAAGTCCGAGCTCTGCAGCCTTCTCAGCTGACATAACTACTACTGCAGCACCACTGTCGTTGATACCGGAAGCGTTTCCTGCTGTAACTGTACCGCCATCCTTCTTGAATGCCGGTTTAAGCTTTGCAAGACCTTCAGCGGATGCATCGTGCTTGATGAATTCGTCTGTATCAAAGATCTTTGGATCGCCCTTCTTCTGTGGGATTTCGATTGGAACGATTTCGTCTTTGAACTTTCCTGCCTGCTGTGCAGCGGAAGCCTTCTGCTGTGAAGCAAGAGCGAAAGCGTCGAGTTCTTCTCTTGTGAGTCCCCACTGCTCAACAACGTTCTCAGCTGTGATACCCATGTGATAATTGTTGAATGCGTCCCAAAGTCCATCGTTAACCATTACGTCAACAAGCTTTGTGTCGCCCATTCTTGCTCCCCATCTTGCTGTCGGAACAACATATGGTGACATGGACATGTTCTCTGCACCACCAGCTACGATGATATCAGCATCGCCAGCTTTGATGATCTGAGCTGCAAGCTCAACTGCTCTGAGTCCGCTTCCGCAAACTTTATTGATGGTCATGCAAGGAATCTCAACAGGGAGTCCTGCATCGAGCATCATCTGTCTGGAAACGTTCTGACCAAGACCAGCCTGGAGTACGTTACCCATGATTACTTCATCAACCTGTTCAGGCTTAACGCCTGCTCTCTCAAGCGCCCCTTTGATAGCTACTGCGCCCAGTGTTCTTGCTGGAACATCCTTAAGTGTTCCACCGTAGTTACCGATAGCTGTTCTAGCTGCTCCAACTATTACTACTTCTCTCATATCTACCTCCTGTAGTTTAGCTGTAAGATATATTTATAAAATATAGAAACATATATTTTATACCTACCCTATATTATCTAAATTTTCACCTGTTTTGTCAAGGAATCCCGAACCCAAATACCGACCGTTTTTGGCAATTATTGGCTCTTTGGGCGCATCAGGAATTTTTCCTCCATATACTCAGGTTTGAGGGCTTCCTTAGCCTGCCTGAGGTTAGGAAGTCCCATGTCTTCCTCCCTGTTAACGAGCTCAATCTCTTCTGGAAGCGCCATACAGAACTCTCTGCAAACTAACTGATATAGGCCTCTATATGCCCCATTTGCCTTCTCAAAATGCTCCACAGCCATAGTCTCGGAAAGCCGCTCTCCTATAGCAAAAGCCTCAAGATGTCCTTTGATAAATATGGCTACGGAATAGACGTCCGGATCCTCCAGGTGATCCAGCATTTCCACAATGGCATCGTATTCACCCTCAAGGTCGTCAACCTCGTCGGGATCCATTTCTTTGTACTCCTTGATCCTGGCAGTCAATTCAAGAATGTCCTTTTGCATATCCTTGGACAGCGGCTTGGATTCATAATCAAAACTGCGCAAAAAGAAATTGAGATGGTTCTTTTTCTTGTGGAGCGCCCTTCCGGAAAGCGTAATCAGCTTTTCCTTTAGATAAACATATTCATCAAGGTCGCGTATATGCTCAGCCTCAAATACGCCGGGTAAAGCATTTTCGATTATTTCAACCATATGTCCGGGAATAGCTCCAAGAGCAAATTCCACACCTGCAGCATTAAACTTTTCTTTGCATATTTCTATGCAGCGCTTTAGGCTTTCAGAATCGTATTCTCCATTTCTTGTCATCGGGACTGCCATCACTGCATCGCGCTCTCCCGCATCACAGCGCCCGGCCGACATACAGAAATACCCTTCTATTACTTCCCACGAAAGGCAGTACATTTCTCTCCAAACATAGTTTGCAAGAAAAGTAAAGCTGGCGCCCCTGTAATCGTATCCCTTGAAATACTCATTCATGAGCGCTCTGTCCTCTAGAGTTATATTATTAAATGTATTTGCAAATATACTCATAGTTTTAGATCCCATTCACCAACACGTTCTATAAAATCATACGCAGTTAGATCAAACATCATCGGCGTAACTGTGGCGTACCCCTTGTAGTTTGCACCAACATCTATGAAATCCGGTACGTGCGAGTAATCAGGAATATACCCTTCCAAAACATATATGTCATCTTCTTTGTGAACGAATTCGTCGACATAGTTGCTCTGTCCCAGCGTTGCGTACTTGATTCCAAGTATCTCTTCCGGCGGAAGGTTTGGCGTGTTTATATTGACAACTATATTTACCGGAAGATTTACTACATAGTCGATTACCTGCAAGGCCAGGCTGCAGGCGGCAGCAAAATACTTTGCATCATGGTGATTCACGGATACCGCAACGGCGTGCAGATCATGAAGAGCAGCCTCCATAGCGGCACCTACCGTTCCCGAATATAGAGTGTCACAACCGAGATTGGATCCCCTATTTATTCCGGAAAACACAACGTCTATTTTTGCGCCTTCCTCTGCACATTTTTGGATTCCCACCTTGGTACAGTCTGCCGGAGTTCCATTGACACGCCACGCTTTAACTGCGTTTGGAACGTGATACTCATTTACCCTTATGCTATCCATGAGCGATATAGATAGACTCTTTCCGCTCTGTTGCGTGTCAGGCGCGGCGACATATACGTTTCCTACTGTTGCAAGAGCGTTTGCAAGAGCGTGGAGACCTTCTGATTCTATTCCATCATCGTTTACGAGAAGAAAATTCATTTTGACTGTTCCCTTTCTTTTGTTTACTCAATCTTCATGACTTTTCCGATTGAATCGTTGATTACGAGTGTTGCCATTCTATCTGCGGATGTTGCCGTCTTATTTATAAGGATAAGATTATCTCCGCGGAAATAGTGAATGAGTCCGGCCGCAGGATATACGGTAAGCGATGTTCCTCCGATTATCAAAGTGTCTGCACCGGAAATCGCAGTTACAGCCTCTCTGATAACGCTGTCGTCCAATGCCTCTTCATAGAGCACCACATCAGGTTTTACTCTTCCGCCGCATCCCGCACAGTCGCAGTACGGAACGCCGTCCTTGCAGTTACTCTCGTCAAGTATGTAATCGAGATCAAAGAACTTGCCGCATTTCTCACAGTAATTTCTGAGCACACTGCCGTGAAGCTCGTGCACAACTTTACTTCCGGCCTTCTGATGAAGTCCGTCGATATTCTGTGTAACTACCGCAGACAGTTTTCCTTCTTCCTCAAGCCTGGCAAGCGCCTTGTGCGCGTCATTTGGTTCCGCCTCTCTATAGATCAGGTTTTCTTTGTAGTATTTAAAGAAGAGCTCAGGCTTACGGCTATAAAAAGAATATGAGAGCATTTCCTCCGGCGAATATCCGTAGTTCTGAACGGCATTATAGAGTCCGCTCTCCGAACGGAAGTCCGGTATATTGCTCTCTGTCGAAACTCCCGCACCGCCAAAGAAAACGATGCTCCGGCTTTTTTCGATTATCTTTTTTAGTTCAGGATGCATGCTGTCTCCCCTCTTCAATTCACACGATTTCCATGTTATTATATTATCATATTTAGGCATAGTTGTTAAGGAGCGTGACAGAAATGAAAAGCAAGAAACCCCAAAAAACAGCCCTTGTCTTAAGCGGAGGCGGCTCGCGCGGAGCCTATCAAGCCGGTGCTTGGAGAGCCCTCGAGGAGCTAGGCATCAAATTTGATATGGTTGTTGGCGTATCCGTCGGTGCAATAAACGGCGCCATGGTTGTCCAGAACGAGAGAGTCTTTTCCGAGGACCTTTGGAGGCGTATAGAGGCCGACGAAGTATTTGCGGTAGAAGCCGGAGCCCAGCCTATTGACTATGCTGCAGAAGCAATAAAACAGGGTGGTGTAAGCTCCGCCCCTCTTCAAAAACTGGTGGATAAATACATTCTGGATGATGTCATCAGAGAAAGCCCCATTGACTTTGGTCTCCTGACAGTCGAGATGCCTGCATATAAACTACATTACCTCTGGAAAGACGATATACCAAAGGGGCAGATTCCGGATTTTGTTGTGGCAAGCGCAAGCGTATTCCCCGGAGTCAAACCAAAAGAGATAGACGGAAAGCACTATGTAGACGGTGGCGCAGGAAACTCAATGCCGATACATATGGCAGTTGAACACGGAGCAACCAAGGTTGTCGCAATC
Organism: uncultured Eubacteriales bacterium; assembly: GCA_902776725.1. GTDB lineage: Bacteria > Bacillota > Clostridia > Peptostreptococcales > Anaerovoracaceae > Eubacterium_B. The sequence goes on from CACYQX010000023.1 coordinate 13,263, forward strand.
TACCTCAAGACGCCCGGAAGATTCGATTTGAAAAAGGAAATGTCCTACTGCGAGGATACGATTCTTATTCAACCCGAATTTGATCTCGGAAACTTCCTCGTCTTCGACAAAGAGAACAGTTCTCGCCTCCTCAGGCTCGGATATATGGACGCGATGAAGGCTTTTAACGTCTACGACGGCAAGGCCTATGCATTCATCAAAGGTGAGTTCGACAAGAAGGATCTTTCCTATGCGGAATCCGCCGCAAAGGTCTTTGATCTTGACCCTCTCATTCTCTACGGAAAAGAGAGTTTTATCGAGGCGCTCGGAGCTTCGGTCTCTTCCGCAGAAACTGAGCTAAAAGGAAGTGTCAAGGAAAGTAAGTCACTGATTAAAAAAGGACTTTCCTTAGACGATGCTACGGGCGACCTAAGAAAGATACGCGAGATACTAAAGACGGCAAATAAAAAGAGCAGTACACTATTCATGGCCACCGACATGCGTAACCACGGGGATAAGAGCATCTTCAATCACCAGTACGCACTCAGAATTCTCGGCGACCAGATTGGTGCCGCAAGATTTATAAACAAATACCTTAAGTAATATCTAAAGAGCCGCGACTTCTCACGGCTCTTTTTATTTCTCAATTCTTCTTTATCCAAGCGATTATCTTTTCCGCGATTCTTATTCCATCACAGGCCGCACTCGTTATGCCTCCGGCGTAGCCTGCGCCTTCGCCTCCGGGATAAAGACCTTTTACAAACCCCATATCGCCTGCGCGCCTTTTTGCTTGGAGAGTTTCTTTGTCTCTAAGTATTCTCACAGGCGAAGATGATCTTGATTCTATTGCAACCATAAGCGTATCATCTGCGTCAAATCCTTTGATCTTATTTCCGAAACGCGGCATCGCCTCATGGATATCTTTCGCAACAAACTCAGGGAGTGAGCTTACTACGCGTGCAGCGCTTGAAGCATCACTCACATTATCCCTAAGTTCCGCGCCTCTATCGTCAAGTTCAGCTCTGTATTCGCCCCATGTCGCCTGCGGAAGACTGTAGTCACCTCCACCGTTCAAGAATGCGAGTCGCTCATACTTTTCCTGATAATCCATACCCGAAAGCGGATTCATATCCTCCATATAATCATCCGGTCGAACATCCACAAGAATACCACTGTTGGCATAACCGCTGTCGCGAGCGGCGTTGCTCATACCGTTTGTTACGACGGAATTCTCGGCTGACGCTGCATTTACTATTTCACCGCCCGGGCACATGCAGAAGGAATAAACTCCCCTTCCATCCGAAGCTCTATGCGAGAGTTTGTAATACGCAGGCGGAAGCGCCGGATGTCCGTAATCGTCTCCATAAGTCGCTCGGTCAATCGTCTCCTGACTATGCTGCACTCTAACACCCATAGAAAAAGACTTAGGTTCCATGGCAAGCCCCTCTTGGTAGAGAGTCTTAACCGTTTCCCTTGCGCTGTGACCGAGCGCGAGTACTACGGTATCTGTTTCAATGTATGCAGGTTCCCCGCTTGCCGAAGACGCTATTCGCACTCCGCTCACGGAATTGCTACCGGCATCCGATATTTCCACACCTTCCATGCGCGTATCAAATATGATTTCACCGCCAAGCGCGATGATTTCTTTTCGTATATTCTTTACAACTCCTCTAAGCACGTCGGTACCTATATGCGGTCTCGCATCGATAAGTATATCCGGTGATGCACCGGCACCAACAAAGGTTTCAAGAACAAATCTTATTCTCTCATCTTTGATTCCTGTATTCAGCTTTCCATCCGAGAACGTTCCGGCGCCGCCTTCGCCGAACTGAACATTACACTCCGGGTCGAGCTTTTTGTTCGCCCAAAACTCGCGCACTTTTTCTACGCGCTCGTCAACCGAGCCGCCTCGCTCGATAACGATAGGCTTGAGTCCGGCCCTCGCAAGAACGAGTGCGCAGAACATTCCGCACGGACCAAATCCAATAACGACAGGCCGCATACGTTTTTCCTCTAATGCTTCATCTTTGGTATATGAGCCCTCTGCCCCAACTGCATCGTTAGCATCATCAATAACTTCACGCGCGCTTATATCTTCATATAACGAATCGCTATGTTCAACAATCTTAAGCTTATTATTTCGAACCGTTTTACCGGAAAGTTTTTTGTCGCAATCGAAATCCAACGTATATACAAATTTTGTTTCCCCGCGTGCGTCAATTGAACGCCTTACTATCTCGATATTCGATATGATTCCCGAAAGCTTTTTTGACAGTTTGGTTAGGAGTATCGGCTCATCGCAAATAACCGCTGTTCTTCCCTCAACTTTAATAGCCCTCGCAGCATTATTAACTACAAGGGCTTCATCCAAACCAAGTTTTACTTCTTCAATCCTGTATCTCATATCTAAAGCACCGAGCTCTTCTTTTCAAAGCCCTGTCCCATGACCTCGCTACTGTCTACGATAATCATGAATGCCGCAGGATCAACTTCTTTGATAGCGTCTTTGATCAGGTACATCTGCTTGTTTCCACAGGCGCACATTACAACGCGCTTGCTCTCCTCGGTATAACTGCCCTGCGCCTCGAGGAAGGTCGCACCGCGAGAAACTGTTTTGTTGATGGCCTCGGCAACTTCTTCTGCCTTATCAGTTACGATCAGCGTCATCTTGCCCGCGTTCAATCCATAGACCATTTTATCAACAACCGTCGTCGCAATAAAAGCCACTATGATTCCATAGATCATTCCCGTTATATTCTTGGAAACGATTATGGTTCCCAGGAGAACGATTAGCGCATCAAGAGCAAATGTGATTTTTCCAATCGATAAATACGGTTTCTTTGATTTAATAGTGAGCGTGATAAAATCGGTTCCTCCGCTCGACGATCCCCTCATATAGATGAGTCCGTAACCGATACCGCAGAGTACGCCCGTGCAAATCGCCGTAAGCATTTTGTCGATGCTCACCGTCGGGAACAGCGGCGCAACAAAGTCGATAAACAGAGAAACTATCGCCATCGACTTAATCGAATTAAAGAAATATCTCTTACCGAGAACCTTATAGCAAAGAATCGCAACAGGTATATTGAGTATGAGAATCATAATACCTATCGGAAACCCGGTAAGCTTGTTTATAATCAAAGATATTCCCGTGAATCCGGAAAGCGGAAGATCCGCATTGGCCGCAAAAGTATAAACTCCCGCACCGACGAGGCAGCCCGCAACAATATCCACAAGGATATCCACCAAAAGTCTTTTTATTGTATTCTTGTTAATCTTCTTCTCTTTCATACTATTATTATCGCTATTCTTCTAAGTCAAATTTCCCGCACACCATCATAACACAAAAGCCCGAGGGTGCATACCCCCGGGCCATAGGTTTTATCGATTATTCGATGATCTCAGTAACAACGCCGGAACCTACTGTTCTTCCGCCTTCACGAATAGCGAAACGGAGTCCCTCTTCGATAGCGATCGGTGTGATCAGGGAGATTGTCATTACT
>CACYQX010000024.1 GCA_902776725.1 uncultured Eubacteriales bacterium
ATAGGGATGCCTCTACATGCCCGCCGCCCGGCGGGTTTTTTGTTTGTAGAAAGAGGAGGTGACTATATGTCAGAAAGAAGATTAGAAGAGATTCCAATCAATATGATTGATCCTTTTCCAGACCATCCCTTTAAGGTGCAGGATGATGAAGATATGGATGACCTTATTGAAAGCATCCGATCAAAGGGAGTTCTGATGCCCTGTATCGTAAGGCCTAAGAAAGACGGTAGATATGAGCTGATTGCAGGCCATAGGAGAAAGTATGCTTGTGAGCAGCTTGGAATCGAGAACCTTTGGTGTGAGGTTATGGAACTTACGGGACCGCAGGCTACAATCTTAATGGTTGAGTCCAATTTCCAAAGGGATAGGATACTTCCTAGTGAGAAGGCCTTTGCCTACAAGATGAGGCTTGAAGCCATGAAGAAGCATATCTCTAGGTTGGTTCAAAACCAGAAAGGCGGATTCACCTTTGCGGGAGGTTCCGTAGAAGAGGAACTGGAGGAGGCTAGAAGACACCTTGCAGCCTCTTATGGGATATCTCAGGCTAAGGTTGATAGGATAGGGACGCCTGAGGGAAGGCTGAGGAAGGAGCCAGTTGAGCCACAAGGTACTCCAGTGGGGTACCCTAATAAGACAATAGGGAAGCTGGCAGCCATTTCGGAGGATAGCAGGGAACAAATTAGGCGATATATCCGTCTAACCGAGCTTGTTCCAGAAATCCTAGACCTTGTAGATGAGGGTAAGATAGCCATGAGGCCTGCAGTTGAGATTTCTTATTTGAAAGAGGATCAGCAAAGAGACCTATATGATTGCATACTCAAGGAACAGTGCACTCCATCGTTTTCACAGGCTGTACGCATGAGAAAAATGTTAAAAGATAGAAATTTGACCAAGGAAGCAATTATGACAATCATGATGGAGGAGAAGCCCAATCAGAAAGAAAGAATCTCTTTGGACTCAGAAAGAGTTAATAAGTATTTCCCCAAGAGACTTCCGGCGCACAGAAATATAGAGAAAGCCCTCGAATTCTATGGAAGATATCTGGAACGCAAGGAAAGGGATCACGAAAGATAAGCAAGCTACTGGGAAAACGAGCAAGGGAATTCTAAATAGACGGGGATTTCCGTTTATGATAAACTAACACCAGTGTGTGGAAAGGAGATTTAACCACAATGAGAAAGAGAGTAATCATACTGCTGATTGTTGCCCTTATGTTTTCATTGGCAGCATGCGGAAGCAAAGAAACCGATAAACCAAAAGAAGAAGCAGCAGCGGAGGAAGAGGCTGAAACAGCTGAAGAAGTTGAAGAGAATGCCGAAGAAGCAGAATCTTCTAATACCGCTTTTAAGAAAAATGACACAAAGTTGTATCCCGGCGCCGAAGAGATTGGTGATGTTCCCATGGGTGTTGTCGAAAGTGGTGCGACCAAGCAGTATTGTACAATAACAATTCCAACAAATTATGGATATACCACTATGAATATGGATGAAAGTGGTAATGAAGATTTAACGCCCGATATACCAGATTACCTTAACGAAGCTTATGAGTTGGGTTATATGGAAGGCTTTATTGCGAGCAGGGTAGGTGTGGCAGGCGAGGGTCTTTCTCTAGATGCTCATATCGTATCCTCCGAAAAAGGAACGATTGCAAGAGGTAAAGGGATCTATCCTAGCGGAAAGGATGTTTCCCATGGAACTCGTGCAGCGTATATAAGTGAATTTGATAATGAACTACCAAATAGAACGGAGAAATATGTTGTCTATATTATTGATTTGAGTGACGATTGGACACTATTCGTTCAATATGGAGGTAAAGAAGAGTTAGATCTTTCTTTAGAAGAATACGCGGATGAATTCTCTAAGATTATTACCCTAATGGAATAGTCCGACAAAATGAAATAATAGTTATACAACTAAATCAATGTTATAGGCAAGTAAGCGTCTATCAATCAGGTAGGCGCTTTTTTATTGCCGGAAAGGAAAAGAAATGAAGAAAACATTTAAGAGAGTGTTGGCAGGAATTCTTATTCTTGTCACATGTATGAGCTCGTTTGTTTATGGAACTGAATTTGACGAGCTCTACAGAGGAGAGAACCTGGGTGCTCTTTGGTACTCGGAGTTCGACAGCGATGGAACCGGAGTAAACCAGATGGAAGGCCTCGTATATATCGACGGCGTTCTTACGGCGGTACCTGCGGTTTGCATCAACCCGGATGTTCCGGGAATGGCAGAGCTTGAATATGGAGACCTTTATTCAAGCAATATATCTGTCGCTCCAATAAAAAACGCCGACGCTATGCGCCGGCGTTTTGCTTTGTTTATTAAATTTATTTCTTCAGAAGGAAGAAGTAGAGTAGCACTACGATGCCGAGAGCTATTCTGTAGTAGCCGAAGATTTTGAAGTCGTGCTTCTTTACGTAGTCCATCAGGAATTTGATGCAGACGAATGATACGAGGAATGCTACTACGCATCCGATTATCAGAATGATAAATTCCATAAAGCCTAGTGGCGATCCGAACTTGAGAATCTTTAGAAGGCTAGCGCCTGCCATTACCGGAACCGCCATGCAGAAGGTGAACTCTGCGGCAGTTTTCCTATCGACGCCTATTAAGAGTCCGCCGATGATTGTTGAACCGGACCTTGATGTTCCGGGAAGAATCGCGGATATCAATTGGAAGAGTCCGATGATAAGCGCATCCTTATAGGTGAGCTGCCTTAAGCTTGTTACGCGCGGTGCAAAGCCTTGGTTCTTGGTCTCTATGAAGATGAATGCGACACCGACTACGATGAGCATTATAGCGACGACTACCGAATTATACAGGTGCTCGTCAATCCAATCGTCAAACAAAATGCCTACAATAGCGGCAGGTATGCAAGCTACGATGATTTTGCACCAAAGGTTAAGTACGTCGTATCTTATGAATGGCTTGTCCTTTACCTGTGTGTTGAAGGGCCAAATCTTATTCCAAAAGTATACGACGACGGCGGTTATCGCTCCAAGCTGGATGACAACCAGGAACATGCTCCAAAACTCAGCAGAGACTTTCATGGGCATGATGTCGTTAAGAAGAATCAAATGCCCGGTACTGCTTACGGGGAGCCACTCGGTAATTCCTTCTACGATTCCGTAGATGATTGCTTTAATTATCTCGATAAATCCCAAAATCTAGTCCTCCTATTATTTTGTCTATTTAAACGTATATCCGTTTCCTGTGATAAGCGATTTGGAGAAAAGAACCTTCATCGCTCTTGCAAGGTATGCGGCATCGTATGTGCCTGCAGTTTCGTAGCAGGAATGCATAGCAAGCTGCGGAAGTCCGATGTCAACGGAATTAAGGCTCACGTGAGCATTGGAGATATTTCCGAGCGTACCGCCGCCGGGCTTATCCGAGCGATTGTAGAATTCCTGATAGGGAACCTTGGCGATGCTGCAAATCTCCTTAAAGAGCGCTGCGGACACGCTGTCCGTCGTATAGTGCTGGTTTGCGGCGTGCTTGATTACGATTCCTTTGTTCATGAGCGGTCTGTTGACCGGATCGTGATACTCCGGATGATTCGGATGAACCGCATGAGCGTTGTCCGCGGAGACCATGAGGCTTCCGGCGATTATGGAATCGATCTTCTGCTTGCCGTATCCGAGGGCCTCTCCGATTCTTCCGATTACGTCAAATAGGAAGGTCGAGTCTGCGCCTTGTTTGGTTCCGCTTCCGACTTCTTCGTTGTCAAAGAGCGCAAGCATCGGCATTGATGTCTGTCCTGCGGTGAATGCCGCGTCCTTGAATCCGCGGAGCCCCGTGTATGCGCACTCGAGGTCATCTATATGCTGAACGGAGAAGAACTCATTGTTAGCACCCCAGATGCTTCCCGGAGTCCTGTCGTAAACAAAGAGGTCGCAACTGACTATATTCTTCTGATCCACCTTCAATTCCTTGGCGATTACTTCCGCAAGGAGAGAAGAATTGCTCTTTTTTGGAGCCTTGCCTGATGCCTTGCTTTCAAGCCCGGTCATCGCGAACAGCGGAAGAAGATCCTGCTGCGGGTTATATGCGATGCCTTTGTTGGCGTCTCTATTCATGTGGATGGCGACGCTCGGGAGCATCAGAAGGTCGCGGTCAATCTTTAGGAGCTTCTCGACGATCTTGTCCTTTTCCTTGACCATTACGCGGCCCGCGATTGAAAGCGGTCTATCGAACCACGTGGACATCAGGAGTCCGCCGTAGCACTCCACGTTGAGTTTTAGGTAAGAGCCTTCAACCGGCATCTCCGCATTCAAACCCTTGATTTTGAGGGCAGGGGAATCCGTGTGAGCCGCCGCTATATTTATCCCAAGGACGTCCTTTTTTGGAATTTTGAACGCTATAAGCGATGAATTGTTTCTTGTTGTGAAGTATTTGCCACCCGGGGTGATGTCCCAGATTGCGGTTTCTTTTAGTTCTTCATAGCCGGCTTCCGAGAGGTCCTTAGCTATCGCGTTGACAACGTGGAAACAGGTCGGGTTTTTCATGGCAAAATCGATAAAGTCAGATGTGATTTTTTCGTACATAATCATTTCCTCCGATACATCAATTCCAACTTAATTATTATATCATTTTGGGCCCCTGATAATCAAATTGTTTATAGTAGGCGGAATGTTTGATATACTATTATAAAGGGGTAAATACGCTGTTGCTAAAAGGATTCAGGTAGGATTATGAAGTTCAAATATTGCAGAATTCAAGGAAAAGAGCTGGCCGCCAACACCAGGACCGGCAAAGGCATATTCAGCATGCTCAATCAGCTCGTTACGGACGGCCAGATGGATGAGGAAGACGTAGGTCTTTTCAAGGAAATAGACTCGTGGTTTGCGGAGGAACTCCCGTGGCCGCCGCAGTGCAGGCGCCAGGAAAAAGTAATCTGCTATTTCAAGATGGAAAACTCCGAAATGATGATGAAGATGGTGCAGCCGCTTCTTTGGCTGTTGGAGAGGTATAAGCATCCGTATTATGTCGTATATACCAATTTCCCGGGTGAGATCGTCTATGAGGACGACTACCAAGTGGTTGTGAAGGTCGATGAAAATATAGTAGTAGAGGACGTTCAGGCCAGTTGGTCGCCGGAGTCGTAGCAGAAAATGCGGTAGACGGATAGTCTCACCCTCATCAAGCGTGAAAGGATAGAAGATGAAAATTCTTGTTACAGGGTTTGAACCCTTTGGTGGAGAAAAAGTGAATCCGTCCTACGAGGCGGTAAAGCTGTTGCCAGACAGAATCGGCAGCGCAGAGATAATCAAGATGGAGATTCCGACGGTCCGCCGTAAATCTATGGAAGTGCTTACTGAGAAGATAGAGGAAGTATGGCCTGATGCGGTCATTTCCGTGGGACAAAGCGGTGGCGCAGACTCGATAAGAGTTGAACGGGTCGCTATAAACATAGATGATTACAGGATTCCAGATAACGAAGGAAATCAGCCGTCGGACGAGCCCATTTACCCGGACGGAGAAAATGCGTATTTCTCGACGCTTCCCATCAAGAGAATAAGAGATGCAATTCAGGCAAAGGCGATACCCGTGACGGTAAGCAATTCGGCAGGCTCCTTTGTTTGCAATCATGTATTCTATGGAATTCGCCATCTGTGCGAAACCAAGTACAGAGACAAGGGGATTATAAGTGGATTTATTCATGTTCCGTTTATTCCGGAGCAGACGAAGGAAAAACCAAACGAACCGTCCATGGAACTTGAGGCTATCGTTGCAGGGCTAACGACGGCGTTGGAAGTAGTCGCGGAGAGCATAGAGCATAGAGCATAGAATATAGAGTATATAGCATAGGGGCAGATGGACGGGAAATCCAAGACGCGAGGAATGGTGAAATTATGAACAAGCACAGAAAAAAGATGATTGCACCGATTTTAATAACAATACTTGTGATAGCGTATTATGCTTTCCTTTTTGCTATGTTATTCAGTGAAGTGGAGAGCGGATTTTTAAAGTTTCTAGTTGCCGTCGCGCCCGCCGCTTTGGGAGCGACAATGATAGGCGTTTGCATACAGAGGATTAAAGAAATCAAAGGAGGAGAAGAAGATGATCTTGGTAAATACTGATTACATCACCGGAAAAGAATTGGAAATGTTGGGACTGGTTAAGGGGAGCACCATTCAGTCCAAAAACATTGGTAAGGACATTACTCAAGGACTTAAGACTTTGGTCGGCGGCGAATTGGGTGCGTACAATGAAATGATGAACGAAGCGAGAGCGCTTGCGACAAAGCGCATGGTTGCGGAAGCTGAAGAACTCGGCGCTGATGCCATTGTAAACATCAGATACTCTTCGTCCGCCATTATGCAGGGTGCGGCGGAAGTAATCGCTTACGGTACTGCCGTAAAGTTCATCTAGGCACAGTCTAAGGTGCTGTAGGATGACAGAAGAAAAAAACAAAGAGGGGATGATATGGGGCATTGTGGCCGCAGTGTTCACGGTAGTCCTATTGATAGCCACACACGTAATGATTAATATGAATGATTTCCCGGGCATCATGACTGTGGTGCTGGGTTTTATTCCTTTGCTTATAGCCTCTATTGTGGAGTTCATCTACAAAGTGGTGGTTGTGGCGTCGGGTGCAATTTCCGTAGTGGCGCTTATACTTAATATCATTCCAAAGTTCAGGCATAAGGTTGGACTAATCTTGAGCATTGTGTCGGTCATCGTTTGCCTGACAATAATAGTTCTGCTTCTTTTGGGAAAGATTGACCCAAGCATAGATGTGTTTGGACATGTTACATAATAAGATTTGCGAGAGGTTAACGGATAATGAAATATGGCGAGATAACACGCAACGAAGAAATTTTGGAATACTACAAGAAGGGAAATGCTATTCTTGCAGAGCTGGGCTATACGGATCATTCCATTGCTCATACAACGATGGTCGCGAAGAATGCTTCGGAAATCCTGCAGGCCTTTGGTTATGACAAGCACGATATTGAACTTGTGAAGATAGCGGGCTTTATGCACGACATCGGGAACGTGATCAACAGAAAGCATCATGCGGAGTACGGCGCGCTTCTTGCAAACGAGATATTAAAAGAAGAGGATTTGTCAATTGAGGATCGCGTGCAGGTGGTTTCATCGATTGCAAATCACGATGAATCCACGGGAGTTGCATCGGACCCGATAACGGCAGCGTTAATTATCGGCGACAAAACGGATGTAAGAAGAACCCGTGTAAGGCGTAAAGATCCGATGATGTATGACATTCATGATAGGGTAAATCACGCAGTTACGGAAACAAGGCTGGAGTGCTTACCGGAAGAAAAGCTAATCGTCTTACATCTTACGATTGATGAAGAGTCGTGCACCATGTTTGATTACTTTGATATTTTCCTTGGAAGAATGACTATGTGCCAGAGAGCGGCAAGAGTTCTCGGGGCGCAGTTCTCACTGAAGGTAAACGGACAGAAGGTATTATAAGTAGTCGAATAAGTAGTTAAAGGACAGAAGAATGGACATTATTGCAAAACTGACAACAGAGTTTAAGATTCAAAGAAAACAAGTAGAGAATACCGTGGCGTTGATAGATGAAGGGAATACTATTCCCTTCATCGCTCGTTACAGAAAGGAAGTGACCGGAGGCCTAAGCGATGAAGTCTTGAGAGAACTAAACGATAGGCTTATGTATCTTAGGGGTCTTGAGGAGAGAAAGGTGGAAGTTATTCGTCTGATAGACGAGCAAGGTAAGCTAACCGACGAATTGAGAAACGAAATAAATAAAGCAGAGGTCCTCCAGAGAGTAGAGGACCTTTATAAACCGTTTAAGCAAAAGCGCCAGACGCGCGCGGGAAAAGCCAAGGAAAGAGGGCTTGAGCCACTTGCGATTATTATTAAATTGCAGCAGGAAAAATCCGGCGACATATACGAGATTGCAAAGCCGTATGTGAATCCGGAAAAAGAAGTCAACACCCCGGAGGCTGCAGTGCAAGGCGCCTTAGATATTATTGCGGAAATTATCGCTGATGATGCAGATTATATAACTGAACTTAGAGAGAAAACATGGGAAAGTGGACTAATAAGCGTTGAAGCGACGGACCCTGAAGAAAAGAATGTTTATGATGCATATTATGGACAGACAGAATTGATTTCCAAGATTCCAAATCACAGAATACTTGCCATAAACAGGGGAGAAAAGGAAGGCAAGTTAAAGGTTAAGGTGGACACCGAGCAGGAGAAAATGACCACATATTTAAAGAGCCAGGTCATTACGGGAGAGTCTATTTTTAAGGATGTGCTCTCAGATACAGTTGAAGACTCATATAAGCGTTTAATTGCACCATCTATAGAGAGAGAAATGAGGAATCTTTTGACGGAGAGAGCAGAGGATGAAGCGATCAAAGTCTTTGCAAAGAACACAGAAAAGCTTCTCATGGTTCCACCTGTGAAGGGAAAAAGGATTATAAGCATAGACCCTGGATATAGAACCGGTTGTAAGGTCGCCGTTATAGATGAGACAGGAAAGCTCCTGGCGTATACTACCATCTATCCAACGCAGCCCAAGAATGATGTTGCGGGAACAGAGAAGATTCTTAAGCAGCTAATTGAAAAATATGGAATCAATGTAATTGTAATTGGAAACGGAACTGCTTCTAGAGAAACAGAGGAGGTAGTGGCAGGTTTCCTAAAAAAGAATTCTTACGATGTTGTTTATACGATAGTGAACGAGGCGGGTGCATCCATTTATTCTGCATCAAAACTCGCGACAGAAGAGTATCCCGATCTTGACGTAACCACAAGGGGAGCGATGTCACTTGGAAGAAGACTCCAGGACCCTCTGGCTGAGCTTGTGAAAATCGATCCTAAACATATTGGCGTAGGACAATACCAACATGATATGAATCAAAAGAAATTGGACGGTGCACTTTCGGGTGTTGTTGAGGACTGCGTAAACAGAGTCGGGGTGGATTTAAACACGGCGTCACCATCGTTGCTTTCATATGTTGCGGGAATCAGTTCGACGATTGCAAAGAATATCGTCAAGTATAGAGAAGAAAAAGGTCGCTTTAAGAACAGAAAAGAATTGCTAAAGGTAGATAAGCTCGGGCCCAAGGCGTTTGAACAGTGTGCAGGCTTCCTAAGAATTAGCGGTGGTGATGAGCCGCTCGACCAGACAGGTGTGCATCCAGAGTCATACATTGCCGCCAAGAAGATGATGAGTAAAGCCGGAATCACAGGTGACGATATCAAGAGTGGAGGGGTTAAGGATATTTATGAAAGAATACTCTTTGCTTATCCTTCTCTTAAAAAAGAAGATAGCCTAGATAAACTCGCCGGCGATATCGCTATAGGTGTGCCAACATTAAAAGATATATTGGACGAAATGAAAAAGCCCGGAAGAGACCCGCGTGAGGATGCACCGGAGGTTGTATTTAGGAGCGACGTTAGATCATTCGAAGATCTAAAAGAGGGCATGGAAATGTCCGGAACTGTCAGAAATGTGGTAGACTTTGGTGCCTTTGTTGATATAGGTGTAAAGCAGGATGGGTTAGTTCATATATCCCAGCTCAGCAATAGCTTTGTTAAGCATCCGATGGATGTTGTATCTGTTGGAGATAACGTCAAGGTAAAGATTCTTGCAATCGACAAGGAAAAAGGTAAAATTTCGCTTACGATGAAGCTGTAATAATATGGTGACTGTGAGGATGCGGAGAACAAGAAAGGATTTTAAAATGAATATTAAAGAAATCAAGGTTGAAAGCGACAGACTTACTGAGAGACTAATTAGATACTGCATGATTGACACGCAGTCAAATCCTGATAATGAAGATGCAACACCTTCTACGGAGAAACAGTTTGATCTGGCAAAGCTACTGGTAGAGGAGTTAAAAGAAATCGGCATCCAAGATGTTTCTTTAGACGAGCATTGCTATATATATGGAAAGCTCCCGAGCAATACGAATAAGTCGTGTCCGACAGTTGGGTTCCTTGCTCATATGGATACTGCGCCAGACTTCAGCGGAAAAGATGTAAAGCCAAGAGTAATTGAAAACTTTGATGGATGTGACATCAAGTTAAATGACAGCATGACGATAGAGATGGAGAGTTTTCCTTGGATGAGGGAATATAAAGGTAAGCGTCTAATGGTTACGGATGGAACTACTCTTCTTGGGGCAGATGACAAGGCTGGCATTGCATGCATTATGGAGTCTCTGATCTATCTAAAGGAGCATCCGGAAATAGAGCATGGAGATATAGCTGTCTCCTTTACTCCCGACGAAGAAATTGGAAACGGTGTTAGGTGCTTTGATGTAGACAAGTTTGGGGCAGATTTTGCATACACTATAGATGGCGATACCATAAGTGAATTCTCCAACGAGACGTTCAATGCAATGTCTGCGAAGATTACGGTAAAGGGTTTCTCGATTCATCCGGGATCTGCCAAAGATAAGATGATAAACGCAGGAAGAATAGCGGGAGAGTTTGCGGCAATGCTACCCGGGCATATGACGCCTGAGCATACTGAAAACAGAGAAGGGTTCATGCATCTAATTTCAATCGAGGGAGATTGCTCCAATGCAGAACTCACATATATTATCCGTGACCACGATAAAGAGAAGCTGTTAGAAAAAAAGTTCATCATGGAAAAAGCGGTGGAGTATCTTAACGGAATTTACGGAGAAGGTGTGGTTAATGCTACCTTCCGTGATTCATACAGCAATATGTATGAGGTTTTAAAAGATAAGCCGGAAATCACAGAGGTTGCAATAGAAACTATCAAGGAACTGGGATATACACCAAGCATTAAACCTGTTAGAGGTGGGACCGATGGATCGGGACTCACATTTATGGGAGTTCCTTGCCCTAATCTCGGTACGGGCGGAGGAAACTTCCATGGGCCATTTGAGTATTGCGTGATTGATGAGTTGGAAGATTCCGTGCGACTTGTAGTGGGTATTGCAGAGAAGTGTGCGAAACTTTAGGTGGATATAATCGAAGAGTGAACGAGTGTTGTGATATTGAATGCGTGGAGGAATCCGACGGACTTGTGGTTGGAAGCCCGGTTTATTATTCTTCGCCCAATGGTACGTTGATTGCACTTTTGGATAGACTGTTTTATAGTTCGCATTTTTCCAAGCATATGAAGGTCGGAGCTTCTGTTGTGAGCTGTAGAAGAGGTGGTAACACTGCGAGCTTTGATGTGCTTAATAAATACTTTACGATTAGCGGAATGCCGGTTGCATCATCGACATATTGGAACCAGGTACATGGTTTTACTGCAGAGGATGCAAAAAAAGATTTGGAAGGTCTCCAGGTGATGAGAAACCTGGCAAGGAATATGAGTTTTATGATTAAGGCAGTTGCCGATGCTAGGGAAAAGTATGGATATCCGGAAGTGGAGAAGGGTTGTTTCACTAGCTTCTCGGACGGAAAATAACTATAGTTCATGATAAATTCGATTCGCGATAATAGAACGACTAAATCCATACTCATTAATATGCGCTTTTGCGTCGGGGCCGATAATGCAGTTTGCGTTCTATACGATGCACTTTGATGCCACAGGAATCAAACATCAAAACTTGAAGGAATCGTTGGCTGTAATGTGCGGCGGTGAACGAAGAGTATAGGATGGACGAGAAATGAAGAAACTAAAAAACTTATTTGCAAATATAATAATGGCGCTATCCGGCGCTATGGTTGGAATCGCAACTGCGCTTTTTGTCTTAAGGAATGTGGAAGAAGACGGAAGCATCTTGATGATGTTTATATTTGCGCTTGCTATAGCATTTGTCTCGCTGTACATTCATTTGATTCTGCACGAGGCGGGGCATTTGATTTTTGGGCTTTTGAGTGGATATGATTTTGTTTCGTTCCGTATAGGAAGTCTGATTCTCGTAAAAGAGGAGGGGCGCTATAAGTTCAAGCGCTATTCGCTCGCGGGAACGGGAGGGCAGTGCCTGATGTCGCCGCCGGATTATAACGACGGCAATTACCCCTACGTGCTTTATAACCTCGGCGGAATAATTGTTAATATGATTTTGGCTATGCTGTTTGGCATTTTGTATCTCGTGTTTAGGCCGACGGGTTATTTTGGATTCTTTTTCATTTCAATGATGGTGGTCGGCGTGGCTGTTGCTATGAGTAATGGAATACCGATGCAGACGAATATGGTGACCAACGACGGACACAACGCGCTCAATCTCAGCAAAGACAAGGATGCGCTCAAGACGTTTTGGGCAACGCTCAAGATTAACGCCAAACAGATGGAGGGCGTGCATCTATCTGATATTGATTCGGAGTGGTTCACTCTATCTGAAAATGCCAATCTAAAGAACACGATGGTTTCGCCGCTCCTTGGCGTTCGAGAGAACTTGCTGATGGAACAGGGTGACTTTGATGGAGCAAAGGTTTTGATAGATAAGCTGCTTTCGGACGAGTGTTGCCTGAACGGAATCACCGAATCGCTGATTAGACTGGACGGTCTCTATATAGACTTGGTGGAGAGGGGAGCCGATGCGGACATGACCGTGCTAGATGCTAAGCCGATGAAAGGCTTTGTAAAAGCTATGAAGAATTATCCGAGCGTACTCCGCACAACCTATGCGGCAGCAAAGGTGCGCGGAGACAATGCCGAGGCCGAGCGCATAAAGTCGCAATTCAGTAAAATTGCAGCGAGCTATCCGTACAAAGCAGAAATAGAAACCGAGCAACTTCTTATGGCGCGGTTTGATGCGTAGCTAGCGACAAGGACTGGATTCTGGACTGAACCGAGGTTCAGTCCTTTTTTATTTGCACCTGGTTAAAAGTGTTACCGATACGTTACCAAAGTGGTGACAATCAATATGTCTTGACAGTGGTATATTTATAGTGATGAAACACAGATAGTTGAGTTGAAAAGGAGCAAACCATGAATATCGATAAGTTGGCATCAGCTTTTAAAAAAACAATGGCCGTAGGGCTTGCGGCTGTAATGCTTTTTGTTACGGCGTTTTTCGCGTTCCCTTTGTCCGTCTATGCAGGCTCTTCGGTTTACGACATTCAGATTATCCACAATGGATTCTACGGCTACGGCGTCGCTGCGACTTTGCAGGGTAGTTCCACAGATCCGAGCAAGCCTACCTATGGAGATCGTGTTTGGGTCGGTAGCGCTGAGTGGGATTCCAAGTGTTATTACGAGGCGGGCAGTGACTACTTATCCATCAAATTTGTTCTGCAGCGTAACAACGGTTCGTGGCAGCCAGGGGACAACTACATATACGGAACCGTCAAATATGATGGTCATACCGTCAATATTAACAACTGGGGGCCGTTTACGGGGAGTAACGACTGGAACACCTATAGCGAGCTAAAGATGAAAAAACGTAGCGTTACTTTCAA
This sequence comes from uncultured Eubacteriales bacterium, assembly GCA_902776725.1. GTDB lineage: Bacteria > Bacillota > Clostridia > Peptostreptococcales > Anaerovoracaceae > Eubacterium_B. Next base: position 13,338 of record CACYQX010000024.1, read on the forward strand.
CTATAATGGCGGCAAAAACCCGGATTATCAGGATGCGCCGATAACCGTAACCTTCTACGATGACAATAATTCTAATAATAATAATATTACTGAGACTTTCAGCGAGCAGCCTTGGTGGACTGCTTACGGAACATTTGGTTCTGTCTTTGCCGGCTGGTACACCGAGCCAACAGGCGGAACAAAGATTGAAGAATACGACCTTAACAAACTCGATAGTTCGATTACCAGTCTGTATGCTCACTTTAAACCTACACATCTCGTCGAGCTCGTTGGCAGCATGAACGTGACGGCAGCGGGCGGAACAATAGATTCGTATGGCCATATAGACATGTATGTTCCGCAAGGTGAGCCTATGCAGACGATAACCTATACGGCAACTGAGGGCTATCACTTTGATAAATTTGATGACATAGTAAGAAGCGGTATCACGGTAACCAGAGTTAGCGACAAAGTCGTGCAGGTTTCCGGCACACCTACTGCGGGGGTTTACATAATGATACCGGATAGGCATAAGTACGGAGAATGGACTAAAGTATCGGATCCAACATGCTCCACACCAGGACAGGAAGAAAGAGTGTGCTCTAAGGACTCCACCATCAAGGAGATGCGCGATAGCGAACCGATAAACCCCACCGCTCACGACTGGGGTGAATGGGCTGAGACCACTCCCGCTAGCTGCATCGCACCTGCCGAGGAGACACGCACCTGCTCGCATAACGCTGAGCATAAGGAGACCCGCGAGGGTGCGCCAATTGACACCAACGCCCACGACTGGGGCGAGCCCACATATACATGGGCAGAGGACAACAGCAGCGTAACAGCAAAGAGAGTCTGCACACATGACGCAAGCCACATAGAAGAAGAAACAGTAGAGACAACAACTACCGTAACGCAGGCGGCAACATGTACGCTTGAAGAAAAGACCAAGTGGACCACCAAAGCTTTTGTTAATACAGCATTCCAGGCCCAGGAAAAAGTAGAAGTTACTGCCGACGCTTTGGATCACGAGTGGGGCGAGACTACCTATACATGGGCAGATGACAACAGCAGCGTAACAGCAAAGAGAATCTGCAACCGTGACGCAAGTCATGTCGAGGAAGAAACGGTCAATGCGACATCTGAAGTTGTAGAGGAACCAACAACGACAAAGGAAGGAACAAGAGTCTATACGGCTACTTTCACCACACCTGTATTTGAACAGCAAACAAAGACAGAGTCCATCGCAAAACTTGAACCGGAGATTCCTATCTCTTATAGCAACACCAAGGGAGAGAAAAACTCCTGGACAGAGGGTAGTGCCGAAACTTCAGACTTTGTATTCAAGCGTTCAACAAACGACGAATCTACCCTTGAGCATTTCAAAGGCATAGAGGTTGACGGAGTTATCGTGGATGAATCAAATTACGAAACGGCACCTGGCAGCGTTATTGTTAAGCTTAAACCGGAATACTTGAAGACGTTGGAGGTCGGAAACCATACTATTACGGCACTATTTGATGACGGAAACAGTGCATCTGCTCATTTCTCCGTTCTTGCTCCAAAGGCTAGCGAGGAAAGCGAGGGCAAGCAGGATTCTACAAAAACGCCAGACAATAAGCCAGCCAATAAGCCGGTCGATAAGCCGGCCAATAATGAGGGCAAGCAGGATTCTACAAAAACGCCAGACAATAAGTCTGCCAATAAGCCAGCCGACAAGCCGGCTAATAATGAAGGCAAGCAGGATTCTACAAAAGCGCCAGACAATAAGTCTGCCAATAAGCCAGCCGACAAGCCGGCTAATAATGAAGGCAAGCAGGATTCTACAAAAGCGCCAACCAATAATGATAATAATGCCGAAGGCGCTATAGAATCTACTAAAGCTACAACCAATAATGCTAGCGATGCTAATGATTCTACTACCGCGGAAATGCTAAACAATAATGCCGGCAACGCTAATGATTCTACTACAGCGGAAATGCTAAACGATAATGTCGGCAACGCTACAGAATCTACCGCTACAAATACCGAGGGCGGAAGCAACGTTGCTCTCTGGCTTAGCATAATGATAGCCGCCGTTATCGGTCTTGGCATAGCTCTTCGTCCGCGTCGTCGTTAACCGGCGCAAAGCTAGTCAATCAAAACTAGCAGAACAAAACTTGACCATCAACTCAACAGTTTCATTACACTATAAGTATGCGAACACCGGTCCAAACGACGATGAGTGTTCGCATATTTTTTAGGGAATCCATAGCAGAAGGCACCCGATTTGCTAATATAGCTAATTCACCAAAATAGCACCCTGTGGTAAAATAATGCCATAGTCTGAAATATGGGCAAAACATCGGATTTGCTAGGCGGAAATGCCATTTTTGCAAAATATGCATGGATAAACGAGCAAAATTGCAATTCTGCCTAGGAAATATGGGCAAAACAGCTGATTTGCTAGGCAGAAATGTCATTTTTGCAAAATATGCATGCATAAACGAGCAAAATTGCAATTCTGCCTAGGAAATTAAA
>CACYQX010000025.1 GCA_902776725.1 uncultured Eubacteriales bacterium
GCTTTCCGCAGCAGACGCAGGTCTCGCCGAATCTGTGCTTCTCCTGGTCAAAGGGCATGTTTCTGGAGGAGGCGTTGTATTTTTCCTTAATTTCGTCCTCGCACTTGTGCTCGCCGCACCACATGGCCTTCGCGAATCCGTTCTGCACCGCGGCCTCCAGTTCAGTCATGTTGTGCACCTCCACGGTGCGCTCATCCCGGAAGGTCCTGGCCTGTTCATACAGGGTTTTCTGGATGTCCTCCAGCACCTCGCCGAGCTTTTCGCTCAGTCCCTCCATCGGAAGGGTGAATTTCTCCAGCGTATCCCGGCGGAACACGGTCACGACGCCGTTTTCCTTAAATACCGGCTTGAGTTTTGCCATGGATTCCATGGTGCAGTCGCGAATCGGATGCTCGTCGGTATCGATTACCTTATCGCCCTTGCGTCCTTTGATTACGTAAGGAACGATTTCGTCTTTAAATTTACCTTCGTCAATTGCGCGGCATGCTGCCTGATGGCTTCTGACGGCTAGTTCGTCGCATTCCTCGCGAGTGATTCCGTAGAGCTCCGCGACGTTTTCTGCGGTGAGACCCATATGGCCGCCGGAAAGCTCATCGTTTAGACCGTCGTGAAGCATGGAGTCTTCGATCTTTCCCGGTCCCATGCGATGACCCATACGTCCCTTTGGAAGGAGGTAGGGGGCATTGGTCATGCTCTCTACACCGATGGCAAGGCCGATATCGGATTTGCCTAGCTGAATATTATTGCATATAACTTCGAGTGCGCGCATGCCTGATGCGCAGTTCTGGTTAATCGAAACTGCATTTGATGTTGCGGGGCAACCTATGCGGTAGCTTACCTGCCTTGCGGGGAGAGATCCCTGCATGCCGGTATAAAGCTGTCCCATGGCAACATCTTCTATCTGAGATGGATCAAGCCCTGCGCGTTTAATTGCTTCTGTTCCGGCGCAGATTGCGAGATCGCGAGCGGAGACGTCCTGAAGTTCACCCATAAACTTTCCTATTGGGGTACGACAAGCACTGACTATGACGACTTCTCTCAACATTTTTTCACCTACATTTTTATGACAGAGCACTAACTGTTTTATCAGCTGCCGGTTACAATGAACGGCTGAATAGCTTTTGCCACGCTGTTTACAGGCATTGTTTGGAGAACTACTTTTCCAGGACCTGTAACAACCGTATTGAAGAGGCCTTCGCCTCCGAGGAGGGCGTTCTTTGCTCCGCCTACGGACTGAATATCCATCGAGCAGGTTGCATCCATCATGGCGATGAATCCTGTGGAGACCTTCATCTGCTGTCCTGCCTGGAGATTATACTCGCAGGTATATCCGTCGATTTCTATGAAGGCCGTTCCGTGTCCCGAAAGCTTCTGCATGATGAAACCTTCTCCGCCAAATAGGCCTGCGCCGAACTTCTTCTGGAAGAAGATGCTGAGTTCAACGGTTTCGTCGCTTGCAAGGAAAGCTCTCTTCTGAACGACGTATTCCTGTCCCGGTGCGATTTCCAAGGCTCTTATTGTTCCCGGGAAGGAAGATGCAAATGCAATCTGTCCCGGGCCGCCTTCTGCGGTATATCTATTCTGGAACATAGACTCGCCGCTGAACATGCGTCCCATCATCTTGCCGAATCCGCCGGTTCCCTGAGTTTCCATTCTCATATTAGGGCTCATCCAGCTCATTGCGCCTTTCTCCGTAATCATGGTTTCGCCGGCTTCCATATCGCAGATTACGACAGGAAGAGGTTCACCAACTATCTGGTATTTCATATCTGCCTCCTTGCTTTAAAAAGGGTTAATTCTAACCCTAATATATCCTAAGCGACCACTTGTTGTAAAGCGTCAAATCGGTTACAATATATCGGTACAGGTTTTTTTAAGATAATGGTGAAAGATATGAGCGAAACCAATATTGCAAACAATTTTATTCACGCATTTATAGACGAGGATTTGGCAGAGGGTGCATACGACAAAGTTGCCACAAGATTCCCGCCGGAACCGAACGGATATCTTCACGTGGGACATGCCAAGTCAATATGTCTCAATTTTGGTACAGCAACAAAATACCGCGGCACCTGCAATCTGAGATATGACGACACCAACCCTGTAAAAGAGGATATGGAGTACGTCAATGCCATCGAGAAGGATATAAAATGGCTTGGATTCGAATGGGCGGATAAGCTCTGGGCCTCCGACTATTTCGATACAATGTACGATGCCGCAGTTGAACTCATAAACAAAGGCCTTGCCTATGTTGACGACCTCTCCGCGGAGGAAATCAAAGAGCATAGGGGAACTCTTACGGAAGCGGGTAAGGAAAGCCCTTATCGCAATCGCAGCGTGGAGGAAAACCTAAAGCTCTTCACAGAGATGAGAGAGGGTAAGTATGCGGACGGAGAAAAGGTTCTACGTGCAAAGATAGATATGGCATCTCCCAATATGAATATGAGAGATCCCGTAATCTATAGAATCGTTCACGCGCCGCATCACAATACCGGAGACAAATGGTGCATCTATCCGATGTATGATTTTGCTCATCCGATAGAGGACGCGATTGAAGGAATAACGCATTCCATCTGTACGATGGAGTTTGAAGACCATAGACCGCTATATGACTGGGTTCTCAGGGAAGTAGGTTTTTGGCCAAATCCGCCGAGACAGATAGAATTTGCCCGTCTTAACCTCACAAATACCGTCATGAGCAAGCGCTATCTTAAGGCGCTCGTTGATGACGGAGTGGTCGATGGATGGGACGATCCGAGAATGCCGACGATTGCGGGACTGAGACGCAGAGGATATACTCCGGAAGCTATCAGAGATTTCTGCGACAGAGTTGGTGTCGCCAAGGCAAACAGTATGGTTGATATGGGACTTCTCGAGCACTGCGTCAGAGAGGACCTGCAAGCAAAGGTCGAGAGCAGAAACGTAGTTGAGGATCCGATTAAAGTTATAATCACCAACTATCCTGAAGACCAGACCGAGATGGTTACGGTTGAGAACAACAAAAACGTTCCGGAGATGGGTGAGCGTCAGATTCCGTTCAGCCGCGAGCTCTATGTCGACGGTGCAGACTTTATGGAGGTTCCGGCAAAGAAATACTTTAGACTCTTCCCGGGCAACGAAGTTCGTTTCAAGGGCGCGTATTTTATCAAATGCGAGGATGTAGTCAAAAACGATGACGGAAGCATCAAAGAGCTCCTTTGCACTTACGATCCTGAAACAAAGAGCGGAGAAGGCTTTGACGGAAGAAAGGTCAAGGGTACGATTCACTTTGTCGATGCCAAGACCGCGGTTCCGATCACGATAAGAAATTACAGCTATCTCATGGTTCCGGACGAGAAGGGAGAGAACGTTCTCAATCCTGAATCGCTGGTTGAGAAGAAGGGCTTTGCAGAACCGCTTATCGCGGAAGCGAAGCCGGGCGAGAGATTCCAGTTCTTCCGCCACGGATACTATATCGCGGATGAGAAACTCTGCAAGGATGGGGAATTGATCTTTAACAGAATCGTTGACCTTAAGAGTGGCTATAAGCCCGAGTAAGTTTTCTAGTTTTGGAGGAAAGAATTGTTTAAATCTTTTGGAGACATCTTTATGGGGTTCCTTGTATCGTCAGCTATCGGCGGACTTCTCGCGGTAGCCGGCGTTGCATCTTGGACTCGAAGCTATAAATGGGCTCTCGTAGCATTGATTCTGTGGTTCTTGTTATGCGGACTCTTCTTTGGCCAGATTGCAAAGAGGAGACTTCTGAGACTTAACGGTCTCTTGAACGACTGCAAGATTGAGGAGTATGTGGAAGCATACGACAAGGTCGAGAATCATGTGCACGGCAAGGAAGGTCATCGCATGGCCAAGATGAATAAGGCAAAAGGTCTTATTGCGCTTGGGGCGGTAGACGAAGCCCTGCTGGACCTGGCCGAAGTGGAAATACCAGAGAAACACAGAATGAGGGAGATGAACCTCATAGCCATTCTGAATATTATCTACTTCAATGCCTGCATGGAGAAGGGCGATTTGGATAGAGCTATTAAAGCACTTGCCGTCTGCAAGTACATGGCGAGCGACAATTTGTACAGAGAACCTTTTAAGAGCAATTTGATAGAGCTTTGTAAACGTGCGGACGCAAGAATCGATCTCTTTAACGGCGAGTTCGATGGCTTGGAAGAAAGATATTGGGAAATCTTGAGGAACTCATCGACCATGCTGGACAAGGTTACCCACCACTATCGTCTGGCCGAGATTGCCGAGCATTTCGGAAATGAAGAGGATAGGAAGGAGCATCTCGAATTCGTAGTCGAGAACGGCGGTACTACCATCTATAGGTATTATGCTCAACTTGCGTTAAAGGGCGAGAAAATACCCGACCAGGCGATATATAACGCACCTGTGGACGATTCGGGAAAGTAAGTGTATAATTGATGACGGTTATATTATAAGGCCGATTAGAATTAAGAAATTTAAATATAAGGAGTTATAAGATGAAGAGAATTAAGACTATCGAAACACGCGATCTTAAGAAGAGCATGGAAAACGGCGGATGCGGCGAGTGCCAGACAAGCTGCCAGTCAGCTTGCAAGACATCCTGCGGTGTTGCAAACCAGCATTGCGAAAAGGAAGAGGAATAGGCTAGAGGATCGTGGTTCATCAATATAAGCTGAACGGTTACAACGTTGTACTAGACGTTTATAGTGGTGCGATTCATGTGGTGGATGATGTGGCTTATGACATCATCCGTCTTTTTTGTGATAAAAATGCGGTCCCGGAGCTTGACGAAGTCAAGGCGGCTTTTCCGGAGCTATCGGATGAGGATGCCGGAGAATGCTATGGCGACATCTGCGAACTGATAGAGGATGGAAAGCTCTTTACGGAGGACGAGTTTAGACCTAATGCCGGGGTGCTCAAAAATCGCAATTCCGATATCAAAGCATTGTGCCTCCATGTATCACATGCCTGCGATTTAACCTGCTCTTATTGTTTTGCGGGGCAAGGCAGATTCAACGGACCGAGCGCACTAATGAGTATTGATGTCGCAAAGAGGGCGATAGACTTTTTGGTAGAGAACTCCGGAGGTCGAAAGAATCTCGAGGTGGATTTCTTTGGCGGTGAGCCGCTTCTCAATTTTGACGTAGTGAAGGAAACCGTTGCATACGCTCGATCGATTGAAGAGAAAGAGGGCAAGAATTTTAGATTTACGCTAACCACAAATGGCATGGGGATTAACGACGAGGTAATAGACTTTGCCAATCGCGAATGTCACAATGTCGTACTTTCTCTCGACGGGAGAAAAGAGATTCATGATCGGGAGAGACGGACTGCAGGTGGCGAGGGCAGTTACGATATCATAGTTCCGAAGTTCCAAAAACTCGTGCACGAGAGGACATGTAAAGCAGTCTCTAAGAATAAAAACTACTATATCCGCGGAACGTTTACGCATTACAACCCGGATTTTACGAACGATTTATATCATATGGTCGATCTCGGATTTACGGAGCTTTCCATGGAGCCCGTGGTCTGCGATCCCAAGAGCAGATTTGCGCTTACGGAAGAGGATTTACCGATTCTTCTGGATGAGTATGAAAAGCTGGCCGTGGAAATGCTGAGAAGGGAAAACGTGAGTAGGGATACGGATTGTGAACTTGCCGGTTCAGATACGCCCTTCACTTTTTATCACTATATGCTCGACCTCGGTCACGGACCGTGCATCTATAAGCGCATATCGGGCTGCGGATCGGGGACGGAATACTTTGCCGTTACGCCAAAGGGTGAGCTGTATCCCTGCCATCAATTTGTTGGCGACGAGAAGTACTTGATGGGAGACATCTGGAAAGGAATTTCGGAATCAAGGGCGGCCGGTGCTGAAAAGAGCGGTGCGGAAATCAGAGACGAGTTCAAAATGTGTAACGTCTATGCGCGTACCGAATGCGATGATTGCTGGGCAAAGCTCTACTGCAGCGGAGGGTGTGCCGCAAACGCATACCATGCGACTGGCGATATACTTGGCGTTTATGATTACGGCTGCAGGCTTTTTAGAAAGAGAATCGAATGCGCAATTATGATGCAGGTGGCGAGATATGAGAATCAATAAATACATAGCTTCCTCCGGGGTTGCGAGCAGGCGTAAGGCCGACGAACTCATCAAAGCCGGGAAAGTAAAAGTGAATAACATAGTTCTCGCGGAGCCGGGTTATGAAGTGATGCCCGGTGACAGGGTTACTGTTTTGGGACATGACATAACTGTTTCGGAAAAGAAGATATATATTGCTCTCAATAAACCGATAGGTTATGTTACGACGGTTAGTGACGAGCAGGGTAGACCAACGGTTCTCGATCTTCTTTCTGATATAGAGGAAAGGATCTTTCCTGTAGGACGACTCGACTACAATACGTCGGGGCTTCTCATTCTGACCAATGATGGTGATTTTTCTCAGAAGGTATCGCATCCCGGAAAGGGTGTCGGAAAGACATATAGGGCAAAGGTTCAAGGCATCATATCTCGCGAGAAACTTGCAAAACTCCGCCGCGGAGTTGATATCGGCGGATTCGTGACGTCTCGCGCACAGGCAGAGATATATAAGGAACTTCCAAAGCAGACGGTTGTTGATATAACGATTTACGAAGGGAAGAATCGTCAAGTTAGAAAGATGTTCAAGGCGATCGGGAATCCTGTTATCGAGCTCGAGCGAATAGCAATAGGCGACGTAAAACTCGGACGTCTCGCAACAGGCAGCTACCGCAAACTGACGGCGCGAGAAATAGAAAGTTTGAGTAAGTAAGCATATAAAAAAACACCTGGGCACGTGCCCAGGTGTTTTTTATGTATTTATTCTAAGCCGTATTTATTCTTCTTGCGCACGAGCTGTGTCTGGCTGATGCCGATTGCCTTTGCTGCCTTACGAGTGGAGCCGTATTTCTCGAGCGCGTGCTTTATGATATTCTTTTCGAAATTCTCAACCATAAGATCCATATTGACTTCCTCTTCGTCGTCGAGCGAGATGGATGTGCTCGCACCGGAAAGATCAAATACGTCGCTATGCATATCGCGCATTACATCTATAAGTGCAATCTCATCACTCTTTGAACTTATCATGAGTCGCTGAACGGCGTTCTCGAGTTCTCTCGTATTTCCGGGCCAGTCGCTCTGGGAGAGATATTCGACGGCATCGTCCGAGATGGTTCTCTTGAGATTGAATCTTTGTCCGTAGTCTGAGAGGAAGTGCTGAACTAGCTTTGGTATATCGGCGATTCTTTCTCTTAGGGCGGGCACGCGTATTCTCACTACGTTAAGCGCATAGTATAGATCGCGGCGGAAGCCTTCGTTTTCGATGGCGTCTTCGATATCTTTGTTGGTTGTTGAGATAATTCTCACATTTGTCTTAATGGGTTCCTGACCTCCGACCTTATAGAACTCTCCGTCCTGGATTGCTCGAAGGAGTTTTGCTTGCATATCGGGGCGAAGTCCCGTGACGTCGTCCAAATACAGTGAACCGTTGTCTGCTCTTTCGAAGAGTCCCTTTTTGTTTATGCCGGAAAACTTGTTTGTGGTATCGGTTGCACTTTCTTCATATCCAAAGAACTCGACCTCCGCAAGCTCAGCGGGGAGGGAAGCGCAGTTGACCTTGATGAAGGGCTGCATCTTGCGCGTACTGCTCTTATGAATAATGCCCGCAATCTTTTCTTTGCCGACTCCCGTTTCGCCGGTAATCAAAACGTTACAGTCGTATTTAGATACGGTAAGAACCTCATCCATTACGGCTGCCATGGCTCGACTTTCACAGACGAGGTCCTCCATCAGGGTTTGACGTTCGCCGGGGTCTTTGCTCAGCATGCTCTTGGAAGTGATGGGGTGTGTCGGGTCGTCGCGTAGCGAAAGCATCTGCTCCTCTGCCTCTTCAATATAGGGGAGGAGGTCTCTGACTATTTCAAAGTCGAACTCATCGTAAGCCTCAAGGTAGCCGTCGGCACTTCTTATGTCGAGCTGCTTGGAGGTGGCTTCTGTTATATAGAGTGCGATATTGTAATTGTTTATAAGGTTTGCAAAAAGCACCGTACCGCCGCTCTTTGTTGCGAGTATATTGATGGTCTCCGCGCCCGTTATGTCTGCGCAGTTTACGGAGAGGTCATAGTAAGAATCGCAGCCTATTTGGTTTAGGCATTCCATCGGCTTTAGGATGTCGACGGAATGGACGCGGGTGAAGACCTTGGCAACGAGCTTGTCGATGCTGGGGCCCTTTAGGACCGTGTCGGTCTTTCTGTCGAGGAAGCAGACGATTTCGGCATCGCTTCCCGCGACTTTTCTTATTGCCACACCAAAGAGAATATTGGAGAGGAGATTGTTTCCCACAACGAGGAACTTCTTCTTTCCTACCGCGGTGCTGCTTACCCTGTAGATGGTTCCGGATTCGTCCAGCGTAAAAAGAAGGAAAGGCAGAGGAAGATCGGCGGGCTTTCTTATTACGGGGAGACTGCTCTGAATTATGGCATAGCCTTCTATCTCGATTTGCCCATATGCTCTGTCTATCGAAATTATCTTGTCTATATAGAGTGGAATTGATGCGAGGGAAGCGTTGCAGATAACTTCTTCCCCAACGGCAAAACTCTTTTTGTTTGGATAATCTTCGCCTATTTCGGAAATCGTGCCGGAAAGGAGGCCGCCCGTATCGGTTACGGGATTGTGGAGCTTTCCGCGACGGATGACTATATCCATTATCTTTTGGATAATTCTTTGGTCGTTGTCGTTTGACTCGAGGCAGATTTCCTTAAAACTGGTGCGCTCAAGATGGATGCGCTTTACGTCGATTCGCATCTCGTCGGGGAGGATTTTTTTGCTGTTATCGAGTTTCCACGCAACCGTGGGGAGAACGTATTTCGGTTCAAGAACTCTGTTGGTTCCGTATATTTTGCTCATCTCTTACCTCGTGGATGGATAGCGCCAAAAAGGCGCTCCTTTGATTTGTTAGCGGTTCATCGTTTCTAAAGGTGAACACATAATGGTTCACGGGCTCTACGAGGGAATTTTACAACATTTTCGGACCTTGCGCAACTTCATTAAGGAATTGGCTTGTGCTAATATTTTCTTGTGAAAGTATAGATATATTTGCTTATTTGCATGCCCATATGGGGCGGATAAGAAGAATCAAGACTAAGGAGATTTGAAATGGAAGAGAAGATTACATCGTTTATCAGGCTCAGAATGTCGGCAAAGGACGCACATTACGGAGGAAACCTCGTAGATGGCGCTCATATGGTTCATCTCTTTGGCGATGTGGCAACAGAGCTCCTAATCAAATGCGACGGAGACGAAGGACTCTTCTGTGCTTATGACAATGTTGAATTCTTGGCTCCGGTATACGCAGGAGATTATATCGAGGCCTACGGCGAGATAACAAGCATAGGAAACACATCGAGAAAGATGAGTTTTGAGGCCAGAAAGGTAATCGCGCCCAGACCTGACATCAGCGCTTCGGCGGCGGACTTCTTGGAAGAGCCGATCGTGGTAGCCAGAGCAACAGGAACCTGCGTAGTACCAAAAGAGTGCAAGAGAAAATAGAAAACGTAAATAAAACCAAGGTTTATTTAATAGGAGGTCAAAAATGAAAAAAGGAAATCCATACGGAACACACAGAGTTATTTCTCCAAAAGGCGTTCTTCCGCAGCCGGCAGACGTTATCGATAACGATATGGAAATCTACGATAACGAAGTGAAGATCAACGTCAAGACTCTCAATATAGACTCGGCATCATTCACATCGGTTGTGGATCACGCATGCGGAAAGAAGCCGACGGACGATCTTACAGAGGCAGATATCGAAGCCATCAAGGCTACTATGCTCGGAATCGTGGCAAAGGCCGGAAAGCATAAGAATCCTTGGACGGGTTCCGGCGGAATGCTTATCGGTACAGTAGAAGAAATCGGACCTGAATGGAAGGGCGACCTCAAGGTTGGAGATAAGATTGCTACTCTCGTTTCGCTTTCTCTTACTCCGCTTGTAATAGATGAGATAGTCGCTATGCGTCCTGCAATTGACCAGGTAGACATCAAGGGACACGCAATTCTTTTCCAGAGCGGAATATATGCAAAGCTTCCTGATGATATGCCTGAAGGACTTGCGCTTTCCGCACTCGACGTTGCAGGAGCTCCTGCACAGGCTGCAAAGCTCGTTGCACCGGGCATGAGAGTTATGGTAATCGGCGGTGGCGGAAAATCCGGACTTCTTTGCCTCTACGAAGCAAAGAAGAGAGCGGGCGTCACGGGTCAGGTTATCTGCGCAGCAGGTTCCCAGAAGTCAGAAGATAGAGCAAGAGCACTTGATCTCGCAGACGAGTATTTCCATATGGATGCTACCGATGCTGTTGGAATGTACGAGAAAGTTATGGAACTCACAGACGGTGAACTCTGTGACCTCGTAATCAACTGCGTAAACATTGAGAATACAGAAATGGCTTCCATCCTTTGCGCAAAGGACGGAGGAAGAGTTTATTTCTTCTCCATGGCTACAAGCTTCACCAAGGCTGCGCTCGGTGCAGAGGGCGTAGGCAAGGATGTCGAAATGATCGTTGGTAACGGATATACCAAGGGCCATGCCGAGATTACACTTCAGTGCCTTAGAGAGCATGAAGGAATCAAGAAACTCTTTGAAGAGATGTACGCGTAATTTGTGCGTAATAATCGTAATTTGTGAAGGAGAATAATGGCGATGAGAAATTGGAAAGATATCCCGCTATTTAAGGATGTAACGGATGAACAGTGGAATGACTGGCATTGGCAGGTTGAACATAGACTCTCCACAGTAGAAGAAATTGCGCAGGTAGTAAATCTAACCGAGCAGGAAAAAGAAGATATCGCCAAGGTAATGGGCGGATTCAGAGTAGGAATCACTCCTTACTATGCATCACTCATGGATCCGGATGACGAGAGAGACCCTGTAAGAATGCAGGCTGTTCCGACTCTTCTGGAAATGCATAGATCGGAAGCCGATGACGCGGATCCTCTCCACGAGGATGCAGACTCTCCGGCACCTGGCCTTACGCACAGATATCCGGATAGAGTTCTCTTCCTTATCACGGACCAGTGCTCCATGTACTGCCGTCACTGCACAAGAAGAAGACTTGCGGGCGAGACAGACGGTGCAAGATCCAAGGAAGATATCGACGCTTGTATCGAATACATCAGAAACACTCCGCAGGTTAGAGACGTACTTCTCTCCGGCGGTGATGCTCTGCTTGTTGAGGATGAAACTCTTGAGTACATCATCAGCGAACTCAGAAAGATTGAGCACGTAGAGATTATCCGTCTCGGCTCGAGAACTCCTGTAGTTATGCCGCAGAGAATTACGGATGACCTTGTGAATATGCTCAAGAAATATCATCCGATTTGGCTGAACACGCATTTCAACCATCCGAAGGAAATGACTCCGGATGCACAGGAAGCTCTTAGAAAGCTTGCTGACGCAGGTATTCCTCTTGGAAACCAGAGCGTACTCCTTCGTGGCGTAAACGACTGCAAGTTTATCATGATGGATCTCGTTCATGAGCTCGTAAAGAACAGAGTAAGACCTTACTATATCTACATCTGCGACCTCTCAGTTGGTATCGAGCACTTCAGGACAACTGCAGCGAAGGGTGTTGAAATCATAGAAGGACTCCGCGGACATACTTCAGGTTACTGCGTACCTACGTTTGTAATCGATGCTCCGGGAGGTGGTGGAAAGACACCGGTTATGCCTAACTACGTAATCTCCGAAACACCGGATAAGATTATCCTGAGAAACTACGAAGGCGTAATCACAACATATACTCAGCCGAGACTTCCGGATCTTCCATGCAAATGCGATTACTGCACAGGCAAGAAGAAATCCTTCTATCAGGGAGTATCCGCACTTGGCGAAGGCCTCGAGATTCGTTCGATGGAACCTGCAAACCTTGAGCGTCACAGGAGAAACGAACACTAAAATATCAAAAGGTATGTTATAGTACCATATAAGATGATACTGTCAGGAAAGCGAGGGGCAATAGCCTCTCGCGTTCCCAATGGTGGGGAAATGGAATTACTGCGCGAACTATCAAAAGAATACAAAACCATCTCCATAGTCGGTATGGCCAAAAACGCCGGTAAGACAACGGCGCTGAATTTTTTGATAGAAGAAGCGATGGATGAGGGTGTTAGACTTGGTATAACATCCACAGGGAGAGACGGAGAATCAACGGATCTCGTAACGGAAACGGAAAAGCCGAGGGTATATCTTTATGAAGGTACACTTGTTTCCGTTCCGCGTAAGCTCTATGAACTTGCAGAGGCGGGGCTCGAGATAATAAGCATGTCCAATTATAGGACGGCTCTCGGTGAACTCTTGCTCTGTGAAGTGAAAGAAGAGGGCTATGTCCAGATAGCGGGACCTGTTGCTACGGCTGATACGAGAAAGCTCTGTACGGAGATGTTTTCATGCGGAGCAGAGCTCGTGCTCGTAGACGGAGCGATAGACAGAAAATCCGTTGCGGCTCCCGAGTCCTCGGATGCGATTATTCTTTCGACGGGAGCGGTGATATCGCGAGACATAGCAAAGGTCGTAAAGGAGACCGCGCACGTGGTAAGTCTTTATAGCCTTCCGGTTCTCGATGACAGTGATGCAAAGGAAACGATTCTTTCGATTATCGACGAAAACAGAATCGCTCTCATGAGGAGAAAAGCTGTATTGGATCCTGAGCCCTTTGATGTTGAGCTTATGGATCTCAAGACGGGACTGGGTGCGGGGCGACTCATAGACGAGGCGATAACGGATGACGTGGAATACGTGTTTATACCCGGCGCCATAACAAACAGCATTATGGAGAGCATAAACCCGGCAAAGTTTAAGAATACCGTGTTTATCTTAAAGGACCCGACCAAGATATTTATCGATTCGGTCACCTGGAAGCAGCTTGTAAAACGTGGACTTGATATGAGGGTCATTCAGAATATAAAAGTCTGCGCGGTTACGGTTAATCCTATTTCGCCTGAAGGATATTCCTTTGACAGCGATATGCTGCAGGCGGAAGTGAGGAAAGCGATTCCGGATATTCCTGTGATAGACGTTAGAAAATAGGCGTGTAAAAAAGTATGAAAGTAGAAGAAAGACTCACCAACAAAAAGACTCTTTCCGAAACCGGTTTCAGCTATGTAATCGGAGATCTTTCATTGCATTCGCCGCAGGGGAACGCACTCATCAGAAATCAAAACCCCTTTGTTCCGGGTGATGAGCAAAAACTGGAAGTTGAATTCGATAAGCTCGAGGAGATGATAGACTTCATTTCTCGCGAGCCCAAGAAGGCGAGGGCGCTCATGGAGTCCCTCTGCCTCGCCAAAGACGTCTCAGGCTCCATAAAGAGGAGCGAAGCGGTTACACTTTCGGTAGTGGAGATTTTTGAAATCAAATCCTTCCTACTTCTCTGCGAAGAGATAAGAAGAACTATCGGAGAAGGAAGCTTTGCACTCCTTCCGGTGGGCGACGCGCTCGACGTGCTAGACCCAAAGGGAGACAGGATGAATAC
>CACYQX010000026.1 GCA_902776725.1 uncultured Eubacteriales bacterium
CAGTTTCTCCGATCGATATACATTTGTAGGTGCTATTCCGAAAGACGCGCGGGAGAGTTTTAACAAAACCAAAGATAAACTGGTATATATCGCTCTGGGCACTGTGGACAATAAACATCCGGACTTTTACAAGAATTGCATTGAAGCATTCCGCGGAACTGATTATCAAGTGATCATGTCTGTGGGGAAAGAAACTGATTTATCTTCATTCAATGATGTGCCTGAGAATGTTGAGATATATGCCTTTGTGGACCAGGTGGCGGTACTAAGAGAATCGGATGTTTTTCTCACTCACTGTGGAATGAATAGTGCCAGTGAAAGCTTGTACTTTGGAGTACCTCTTGTTCTGTTTCCACAGACTCCCGAGCAGGGTGGTGTGGCTAACAGAATCGAGGAACTTGGCGCAGGAGAGAGACTGACGGATATTAAACCATCGTCTATCAAAAAATGCGTAGAGGATGTGCTTCTGGATTCAAGTTATCGTGAAAGAGCAAAGGAACTTGGAGATAGCTTAAAGAATTGTTCAGGTGCTGTTGGTGCCGCGGATGCAATTGAACGGGCATTTCGCAAAAATGAAAATTGATAAAAAACACGAATGAAAAAAGTGTTCTAATCATAATGATGACACATATTGAATCGGTTGCGTTATTGTACAAACTCGGTGAGGAAAAGCATATATGATACCAACTGTGTTGATTTTTGGTGTGCTATCTGTTACACTTACCGAGTACGGTATATTCAGGTAGTTATTAAGAAAGGAGGTTATCATAGATGAACAATAGTATGCTTTTAAACGCAAGTGAATATTTTGTGATGACCTCGGTTCGTATTATTTAGTCTGGATAGTACATACTTTTCGGAAGGAACCGTGGCGTCTATGTCACGGTGTTTTTTTGCCCTTCTGGGCAAATATGGATTTAGAACTGTTTAACCAACAAATTATAGATAGATAGTATGGAAGATAAAGAAAAGCTGGAAAACCAAGAAAACAAACAATCGAATAAGATGAATTGGAAACTGCTCTTCTTCTTTATGAAGGGTAGCGGTCTTTATTTTGCGATAAGCATAATTGCGTCATTCATAACGGCTATGACGGATATGATAAATCCGCAGATTATAAGGGCGACAATCGATAACGCCATCGGAGGAAAGCCTTCGGATTTTCCCGCGTGGGTTAACAATTGGGTTGAATCTCTGGGCGGATTTGAGTATATGGGAAAGCATCTCTATATACCTGCCATCATGATAGCTGTGCTTGGCGTAGTTCGCGTAATTTCGCAGTTCACGGGAAACGTATCCAATACCAACGGTTCGGAAATACTCGTAAAGAATATGAGGGACATAATCTTTGAGCATATCGAGAGGCTTCCCTTTGCTTGGCATATGAAGAATAGCACCGGTGATATTATCCAGCGCTGCACGACGGACGTTGACAGAATGCGTTCATTCGTTGCCGAGCAGCTGACATCGGTATTTAGAATCACGATACTTATGGTGATGACGATTTATTTTATGTTCACCATGAGTCCCAAGATGACGCTGATTGCAATGCTTCCGGTGCCGTTCATAGTTGCGTATTCGGCATTCTTCAGAAAAGAGATGGAAGAGGGATTTGAAGCCTGCGACGAAAAAGAAGGCGTGGTTTCGGACATCGTTCAGGAGAATCTTACGGGTGTAAGAGTTGTGCGCGCCTTTGGTGCGGAGGCTCGTGAGCGAAGCAAGTTTGAAGAGAACAATACGATCTACGGAGATATGTGGATCCATATGGGACACGTCATGGGTAAGTTCTTCAGTATGCAGGACGTATTCAGCGGACTTCAGATATTGCTCGTCACGGTCTTTGGTGCCGTCTTTGTGGTAAGGGGAGGAATGACGGCAGGAGAGTATGTCGCATTCATCGCCTATAACGGCATACTTTCATTCCCGATCAGAAGACTCGGAAGAATGATTTCAGAGATGGCAAAAGCTGGTGCGTCGCTCTCTCGTCTCGAATACATAATGAACGCCGAGATAGAAGAGGACCGTCCGGGCGCATATGATGCCGACATGACAGGCGACATCAAATTTGAAAACGTCCACTTCTCCTATGAGGAGGGCAAAGAAATCATCAAAGGCGTGGACATCGATATACCAAAGGGCACAACCCTTGGAATCCTTGGCGGCACAGGCTCCGGAAAGAGTACTCTTATGCTGCTTCTCGATAAGCTCTACGAGATTCCTGAAGGAAATGGGCGTATCACGATTGGCGGAGTTGATATTCGCGATATCAGAACAGAACATCTTAGAAAGAATATCGCGATGGTTCTTCAGGAACCGCATCTTTTCAGCAGATCTATTGCCAAAAATATCGCTATGACGGATGATAGCATTGGAATGGAAGAGATAGAAGAAGCATCCAGGGCGGCGCATCTTGCGGAAGCGATTGCCGGTTTTAGCGAGGGATATGAAACCTTTGTCGGCGAGCGTGGAGTGACTCTCTCGGGAGGACAGAAGCAGCGCGCGGCTATAGCGAGGGCACTGGTGCAAAGAGCGCCGATTATGATATTCGACGATTCGCTTTCGGCTGTTGATACGGAAACCGATGCAAAGATCAGAGCGTCTCTTGAAGAACGCTTTGGTACTGCGACGATAATAATCATTTCGCATAGAATTACCACGCTTTCAAAAGCGGATCAGGTAATAGTTTTGGAGGGCGGAAAAATCTCCGAACGCGGAACACCGGATGAACTGAAGTCAGCCGGAGGAATCTATCAGAAGATTTACGAGATTCAATACGGAAAGGAGGGGCAGAATGAATAAGGAAAAAGAATATACTTCGCTTCCGTTCTTTGGCATACCGAGAATACTGCCCTTTGCCAGACCGCATCTCGGAAAGATAGTAGGGCTTACGTTTGCGCAGCTCTTTACTTCCGCGTCAGATGTACTAAGGCCGGTTTTCCAAAAGTATGCGCTTGACCATTTTGTCAAAGAAGCGTCGTTGGACGGAATCGGAATATTCACCATACTCTATGCGCTTCTCATAATTGTGACCGCAGTAGTTGCATATTTTGGATTGTGCGGATGCATGGCAACGGATATAGGTATGACAAAAAGCATGCGTAACAAAGCATTTGCGCATCTGCAGGAGCTATCGTTTGACTATTACAATCAGAACAGCGTCGGATACATCCACGCGCGAGTAATGAGCGATACGAGCAGAATTGGAGAAATATTCTCATGGCAGCTCTTTGATGCCATATATTTTGTGCTGTTTGTTATCGGGGCGGCGATCGTAATGCTGAGCATCAACGTCAAACTCACAGGACTTGTTTTCCTGGTTGTTCCGATAATAATCGTTCTCTTCTCTTTCTTCCAAAAGAGGATATTCAAACTGCAGCACGAGATCAGAGAAATCAATTCCAATATAACCGGAAACCTAAACGAAGGAATCACGGGAGCCAAGACAATCAAGTCGCTCGCGGCTGAAAAAAAGACCGCATCGGAGTTTAAGTCGGAGACGGCTCGCATGAAGGGAAAAGTCATGCAGTCCGCAAGAACTCACGGCGCATTCTCCATGATTACCAATATGGCGACGTCATGCGCACTTGCGCTGGTCCTTTGGAAGGGCGGGGTTCTTGCCAAGGATGAGGTTGGTACGTTCTCACTCTTTATGAGTTACGCTCAGGATCTTATGGAGCCGGTTAGATGGCTTGTTGATACACTCGCATATATGGTTCAGTCTCAGGTTAACATAGGAAGATTTACGGATCTTATCAATCTGAAACCTACGGTAGAGGATAGTGAAGAAGTCATAAAGATTTACGGTGACTGCTTTGAACCCAAGACTGAGAACTGGGAAGAGATAAACGGCGATATTGAATTTGAACATGTTGACTTTATGTATCCTGACGGCGATGAATACGTTCTAAAGGATTTCAATCTCAAAATTCCGTTCGGAACAAATCTCGCAATCGTCGGGGAAACCGGAGCAGGTAAATCCACGCTTGCGTATTTGGTGTGCAGATTCTTTGAGCCGACTAAGGGAAGAGTGCTGGTTGACGGGCGCGATTCAAGAGAGCGTTCGCAGCTTTGGCTGCATTCCGCATTGGGATACGTTCTTCAGTCACCACATCTCTTCTCGGGAACGATAAGAGATAATCTTGTCTACGGAAATCCGAATGCGACCGACGAAGAAATCGAGAGGGCTATTAAACTCGTGTCTTTGGACGGAGTAATCGAAAGGCTTGAGGATGGAATCAATACCAATGTCGGAGAGGGAGGAAACCTTCTTTCGACGGGAGAGAAGCAACTCATATCCTTTGCTAGGGCGATACTCGCGAATCCCAGAATCGTGGTTCTGGACGAAGCGACCGCTTCGGTTGACACGCTTACCGAACAGAAAGTTCAGGCAGCGATCAATCAGGTAATCAAAGGAAGAACTTCAATCGTAATCGCGCATAGACTGTCTACGGTAAAAGATGCGGACATAATCCTCGTCGTAAGAGGCGGTAAGATAATTGAGCAGGGTAGGCACGATGAACTTCTCGCCAAGAAGGGATACTACGCAGAACTCTGGCAGAGGCAGTTTGAGGATGAGGCAATCTCCAAAGTATGGAGCGAGAAATGCTGAAAAAGATAAGGAAATACGAAGATATAGTTGCCACAGCAGGCTACATAAACAGTTGTGGAATGTTATCGACCAATATAAATCCTACGGCATAGACTACGAGGTCGGCTGTGGTTGCAATCAAGAATGACTTTTGTATATCATCGGTGACTTTGTTATATAGATAACATTGCACGAATATAAAAATCAGATAAGGCAACCATAGTGTGCTTATGTATTCGACGGTTGTGAAACCGTGATAGAAGCTGAAAACAGAGATGTATATATTGACTAGCACATGGAATATTATGTTGCTGACGATAAAGCGTTTTGCTCTTATGAATTTGCGCCTGCAATAGAAGAGTGAAATCAAAATAGCGAGGCTTGCGCTGATTAGAACTCGGCAGAGAAACCTAAGAAAGAATGTCAGGTAATCATAGTTCTTTTTAACAACAAGACCGCTCTCGGTAATTTGCACCTTAAAAGGGCTCGCGAGGGAATAGCGGTGTAGGGCCTCGGTTGACATAAAGGTTTGGGTATCCTCGATGTATAGCAAGACCTTGAAGTCTTCCGGTGGATAGGAATCCCATCGGAGAAGTCCGCGGGTTACGTCCTCAAAATAGTTAAAGTAATAGTATCCATCCGGATCATCGTATTCCTTAAATGCTTCTTTGACGCTATCCGGTGCATATGTGGGCGCGTTGTCGTACTTGGTGTTCCACGGGCCGCTTCCGGGTTCTCGGGAAAGGAGCGTTCCATAGCATGTTCCGCTGATTCCTTCTATCTCAACAGTCGTTTCCTGATAATAACCGTTAAAGAGTCCGAGAGAGGGAACGATAGCAATAAGCATTATGATAAGTGTTTTTGTGAGTATGTTCTTCATATAATATTTCCGTATCCGTAAAATATGCAGTCATTTGACCACAGTTATTATACATCATTATAGGGTTTAAAGAACAAAAATAACAAAAAATGCATAGGATGTGTGATTGATACAAGAAATCGTGAACTCTTTTATATCTTTGATATAAAAAGATCCCCGCGAGCGAAAATTTGACATCAAAATTCAATAATTATTGGAAAGGCAAAAGGCGTTATTCTATAATTGTTTGGGGCTTTCAAGGCCCAAACAATTATAGCTTGTAACGCTTTTTTCGTTAGGAGAAAACCATGTTCAAAAATGCCAAAGAAGTAATCAAATATATCAAGGATAACGACGTAAAAATGGTCGATTTCAAGATGGTCGACATCAACGGCGTGTATAGGCATGTTACGATTCCGGCAAGCGGATTCAAAGAAGAACTGATGAAGACGGGTATTGGATTTGATGCATCAAACTATGGATATGCCGTAGTTGAAAAGAGCGATATGGTTTTTATCCCTGACGTAAACACGGCCATGATGGATCCATTCTGCGATGTGCCGACTCTTTCGATGAGCGGCGATGTTATGATTATCGATTATCCGAAGAACAGACCGCTTCCGCATTATCCGAGAAATATCGTTAAGGCAGCGGAAGCGTATATGAAGAAGACTGGTATTGCGGACAAGATGATCATATTACCCGAGTTTGAATTTTATCTCTTTGACGAGGTGGGTTGGAGAGTAGACAGCAACCACCAGGAGGCGCATGTCGATTTCAATCAGGCTTATTGGAACAGCCATGATGAAGGCAGCGGAAACGTAGTTCCGTTCCAGAAAAACTATCACGTGGCAAAGCCGCAGGACACCACCTATGATTGCAGAAGCGAAATGGTTCTTCGCATGGAAGAAGCGGGTATCCCGATTAAATATCATCATCCTGAAGTAAGTGCAAGCGGACAGTTTGAAATTGAGCCTCAGCTCGGTGAGATGTCAAAGATGGCCGATGCATCTATGATGATTAAATACATAATCAAAAACGTTGCTCAGGAATACGGACTCTCCGCATCCTTTATGCCGAAGCCGATTTTTGGTGAAGCCGGAAGCGGAATGCACGTGCATATGCTTCTCATGAAGGGAAAGACTCCGGTGTTCTCGGACGACAAGGGATATTCTCATCTTAGCAAGACTGCACATTATTTTATGGGCGGACTCCTGAAACATATAGCGTCGCTATGTGCAATTACAAATCCGAGCACTAATTCCTTCAAGAGACTAGTTCCGGGATTTGAAGCACCTGTTACCGTTGGCTATGCCACATCAAACAGAAGCGCGGTTATCAGAATTCCGGCTTATGCGAAAGCTCCCGAACTCAGACGTTTTGAATTAAGAAATCCGGACGCAACCTGCAATCCTTATTTTGCCTATGCGGCAATTCTTATGGCCGGTCTCGACGGAATCAAGCATAAAATCGACCCCAAGAAAGAAGGATGGGGACCCTATGATTTTAACCTCTACAAGCTGTCAGACGAGGAAAAGGCGAAGCTACAGGGGCTTCCGACGAGCCTTGAGCAGGCGCTTGATGCATTGGAGGCCGATCACGACTATCTGACGCAGGGAGGAGTGTTCCCGGAGGAGCTTATCACAAGCTTTATCGATATCAAGCGCAAGGAGTGCGCGGAACTCGCGAAGATTCCTACAGCTGCGGAGTTCGACAAATATTACAATGCATAAATTGCCAAAGGAGAAGCTCAACTTCTCCTTTTTTCTTTTGGCGATGGGAAGTATAATATGGTAAGTGAAATTGTTTTGATTAATCAGGAGGAAATGATGGAAAAATTGATGGATGCCATTGTGAAACCGGAAAAGGGTCCGGGTTTGGAACTAAGGAAGGTACCTGTACCTACTCCGGGACCCGGCGAGGTTCTCATCAAAATTCACAAGACCGCTATTTGCGGAACCGACGTGCATATCTACAATTGGGATCCATGGGCGGCGGAACATATAAAGAATCCTCCTATGACGATAGGACATGAATACGTAGGCGAAATAGCAGAGCTCGGAGCAGGTGTAAGCGGACTTGAAATAGGACAGCTTGTTTCGGGTGAAGGGCACATTACCTGCGGACATTGCAGAAATTGTCATACGGGAAATATCCAGTGGTGCAAGAATACGACTTCAGTCGGCGTTGATAGAGACGGAGCCTTCGCGGAATATGTATGCATACCCGCAAGCAATGTGATCATTATTGAAGAGAGTCTTCCGGAGGAAGTAGTTGCTTTCTTTGATGCTGTCGGTAATGCCACGCATACAGCACTCATGTGGGATCTTGTAGGTGAAGATGTGCTAATTACCGGCGCGGGTCCGATTGGAATTATTGCTGCGGGAATCTGTAAATACGCAGGCGCAAGAAGAGTAGTAATAACAGACATGAATGATTATAGGCTTGAGCTCGCGAGAAAAATGGGTGTTGACGCAGCCGTTAATACAGGTAGCGAAAGCCTGGAAGAAGTAATGAAGGAGCAGGGATTGGTTGAGGGATTTGATGTCGGTCTCGAAATGTCGGGAGCGGGAGCTGCCTTCAATCAGATGCTTTCCGTAATGCGTAACGGCGGAAAGATTTCGCTCCTCGGAATCGGAAACAAGCCGATAGAAGTCGATATGAATCTTATTATCGGCAAAGGTCTTACGCTCCAGGGAATTTATGGACGCAAGATGGATAACTGGCATCAGATGAGTTATATGGTCCAGGGAGGACTTGATCTCACTCCGGTGATTACTCACAGATTCCACTATACAGATTTTGAAGAAGGTTTTGCGGCCATGAACAGCGGTAAGTCGGGTAAGGTTGTCCTGGATTGGACAGAGAAGAAATAATCCAAGGGAATAGGAGCAGATATGAAAAAGAAAATTGCTGAAATAAGAAAAGAACTTGATGCGATAAGAGAAGCAGGAACTTGGCGAGAGGAGAGAATAATAACGACTCCGCAGCGCTCCGTAATTGACACCACCCAGAAGGAAGGCGTGGTCAATATGTGCGCCAACAATTATCTGGGCCTCTCCAATAATCCGGATTTGATTGCCGCGGCAAAGGCGAGCTACGACAAATGGGGATTCGGGCTTTCGTCCGTGCGATTCATCTGTGGAACGCAGGAAATCCATAAGGAACTCGAGAGAAAGATTGCGGATTTTGCGGGAACGGATGATGCGATTCTATATTCGTCATGCTTTGATGCAAACGGTGGACTCTTTGAGACGCTGATGGGAGAGAATGATGCCATCATTTCCGATGAACTCAATCATGCGTCGATTATCGACGGCGTAAGGCTTTCGAGAGCAAAGAGATATAGATACAAGAATAATGATATGGCGGACCTTAGGGCCCAGCTCGAACAGGCAAAGGCTGACGGATGCGAGAATATCTTAATCGCTACCGACGGTGTATTCTCGATGGACGGATATATCGCTAATCTTCAGGGAATCTGCGATCTTGCCGATGAATACGATGCGCTTACGATGGTTGACGACAGCCATGCGGTTGGATTCATGGGCGAGCACGGAAGAGGTACCTGTGAGTACTGCGGTGTAATCGGACGAGTTGATATCGTTACGGGTACATTCGGTAAAGCAATGGGCGGAGCCTCAGGCGGATATACTGCCGCAAGACAGGAGATTGTAGATTTACTCAGACAGAGGTCGAGACCGTATCTCTTCTCAAATACTCTTGCTCCGGCAATCTGCGCGGCAACGATAAAGACGATAGAACTTCTTACGGAGTCCACGGCGCTCAGGGACAAGGTGCATGAAAACGCAAACTACTTCAGGAGCGAAATGGAGAAATGCGGATTTGACCTTCTTCCGGGTGAGCATCCGATAGTTCCGGTAATGCTCTACAATCCCAAGGTTGCCCACGAGTTTGCAAGAAGGATGCTAGATAAGGGCATATATGTGGTTGCGTTCTGTTATCCTGTTGTTCCAAAGGAGAAGGATAGAATCAGGACACAAATCTCTGCCGGACACAGCAAAGAAGATTTGGACTTTGCGGTCAAATGCTTCCGCGAGGTCAAGGAGGAAATGGGACTGTGAGGGAAGAACTCTCCAGAATTGAAAAAATGGTCGGCGCTGAGGCCCTGGAAAAACTGGCGAATTCCAGGGTTGCCGTTTTTGGTGTCGGCGGTGTCGGAGGACATGCCTTTGAAGCCCTGGTTCGCAGTGGCGTTGGAGAGATTGATATTGTAGATGCTGACGTTGTCGCACTCAGCAATCTCAACAGACAGATTATTGCGACGCAGGCGACTGTCGGCATAACTAAGGTTGACGTCGCAGAAGAGCGAGCGAAGTCGATTAATCCTGCTATAGTAATTCATAAGCATCCGATTTTCTATCTACCGGAAAAGAAAGAAGAGTTCGGACTTGAATTTGATAAATTTGACTATATAGTGGATGCGATAGACACGGTTGCCGCAAAACTTGATATAATAGAGGAGGCTACAGGGCGCGGAATTCCGATTATATCCGCCATGGGATGCGGAAACAGGTTTGATCCAAGCAAGCTAGTCGTGACGGATATATTTAAGACCTTTAATGACCCATTGGCAAAGGTGATTCGCAAGGGTCTCAAGGAGCGAGGAATCAAAAAGCTAAAGGTTGTGGCGTCGACGGAGGTTCCTACAGAGCCGCTGAGAGTCGATGGCGAGGAAGCGGATCAGGCGCAAACCTTTGGTAAGCCGGAAAGCAGGGCCCCGGGATCCAATGCCTTTGTTCCGGGGGCGGCAGGTCTTCTCATGGCCTCGGTAGTAGTAAGAGAATTGATTAAGCAGGATAAATAATCATGGATCAGATGACGATGTTTGAAAATCAGGTTCCACAGCCGCTCGCCGCGAGGATGCGGCCGAGAGATTTGTCAGAGTATGTGGGGCAGGAACATCTTTTGGGCGAGGGGAAAGTTCTCCGTCGCCTTATTGAGAATGACCAAATTTCGTCGATGATTTTTTGGGGACCTCCGGGAGTGGGAAAGACTACTCTCGCAAGAATAATCGCAGCAACCACAAAGGCTGCCTTCATAGATTTTTCCGCGGTAAACAGCAGCATCAAAGATATCCGCGCAGTAATGCA
>CACYQX010000027.1 GCA_902776725.1 uncultured Eubacteriales bacterium
TTGAGAAGCGGACAGATGCCCGCATCAATCAAGGTCAACGTAATCGGAGTAAAGTCAAAGAATATCGTGAAGCGCTCCATGGAGGTAGTCTGTGAATACTGATTTTGGTGGCCTCAAGCCCTCCGACAGCGTGTCAACGATAAAGGGTATCGGTCCGAAAAAAGAAAAGGCATTCAATGACAACGGAATCCATACCCTGGAGGATATCGTTTATATTTTTCCAAGAAGCTACGAAGATAGAAGAACTCTGATTTCAATCTCGGATATGAAGGTTGGCGAGGAGGTTCTCGTATCGGCAAAGGTGGTTTCCAAGAGGAGCAATATGTTCAGCAAGACGGCTCCGCTCTCTCTTATCGTGCAAGACGATACGGGGGTATGCGAGGTCGTTTTCTTTAACGGGAAATTCCTGGATAAGCTTTTTGATATTGGTACGTATTATACGTTCTACGGGAAGGCAAGCAAGAACTTTGACAGGAACCAGCTCATTCATCCGCAGTTTGCAAAGACGGGATCAAAGGACGATATACGCGGAATCGTTCCTGTCTATCCGCAGCTTTCCGGCATATCTCAGAATGAAATAAGAAGGATTCAGAGGGAGCTTAAGCCCATCTATCAAGAGGTGGAAGATTTTATTCCGAAATCGCTTCAGGAGAGTATAAATCTGGCATCGCTTCAGTATTCACTTGAAAACCTGCATTTTCCAACTGACGGAAAGAAGGTTCTCTCGGCAAAATACAGAATGGTATTCTCCGAGCTTCTCACTCTCGAAACAGGGCTTATGTATATAAGGCGAGGGGAAAGTGACTCCAAAGAAGCTGTTTCTTTTTCCTGCGAAAAGGGCGAAGCATTTGCGAATAATCTAGATTTCGAATTGACCGAAGGTCAAAAAAACGCATGGCAATCAATCAAGACTGACCTAGAGAGCAAGAAAAAGATGAATAGATTGCTTCAGGGTGACGTCGGATCCGGTAAAACCGTAATTGCGGAAATGGCCATGATATCCGCTGCGAGCGAAGGATATCAGAGCGTTATAATGGCTCCGACGGAGCTTCTTGCAAAGCAGCATCTTGAATCCTTTAAAAAAGACTTTGAGAAATACGGATTTAAGCCCGAGATTCTCATAAGCAATATGGACAGGAGCGAGAAGAAACGCGTTATCGAAGGTCTCGCAAGCGGCGAAGTCAAGGTTCTGATAGCGACACATGCCGTGCTAAGAGAGAACGTGGTCTTTGATAATCTCGGACTCGTCATTACGGACGAGCAACATAGATTTGGTGTGAACCAACGCAAGACATTATCTTCAAAGGGTGAAGCGGTCAATGTCCTAGTTATGACTGCAACACCTATTCCGAGGACGCTTGCGGTTATTCTCTACGGAGATCTCGACGTGAGTCAGATAAGAACGATGCCAAAGGGCAGGATGCCCGTAAAGACATCGATGGCCAACTCGGAGGATAGAGCAAGGGTTTATGGAAGAGTGCGCGACGAACTTGAGAAGGGACGTCAGGCATATGTCGTGGCGCCATTGATAGAGGATTCAGAGCGAATCGATGCATCATCTGCGGATAAACTGTATAAGGAGCTTTGCAAGGACTTCTCGGATTACAACGTGGCATTGGTTCACGGAAGCATGAAGCAGGAAGAAAAGGACGCAGCCATGGAGGCATTTGCAAAGGGCGAGGTCAGCCTACTTGTTTCCACGGTCGTAATCGAAGTCGGAATCAACGTCCCGAACGCGACCGTAATGGTAATCGAGAATGCCGAAAGATTTGGACTTGCTCAGCTACATCAGCTTCGCGGTCGCGTGGGGAGAGGCAGCGAGGAATCGTATTGCTTTTTGATAACCGATGCGGAAAATGAAATCGCCGTAAAGCGTGCGGAGATTATGTGCCAGACGACAGACGGATTTGAAATTGCGGAGGAGGACCTAAAACTGAGAGGTCCCGGCGAGATATTCGGAACACGTCAGCACGGACTTCCACAGATGCTCTTTGCCGATCTCTCGCGTCACGGAGATGTTCTGGAAAAGGCTTTGGAATCGGCCAAACAGATTATAAAAGACGACCCGGAGCTTGCCGATCCGGATAACGAAGCGCTTAAGAGAAGGGTCAAGGCGATGTTCGGCGAAGAAATCGAATTGGCTTTGTAATAAGGTTTTGTACTATGAGAATCATTTCAGGCGAATATCGCGGAAGAAAACTTGAGACACCAAAGAATAATGACGTGCGTCCAACGACAGACAAGGTCAAGGAGGCCATGTTCAGCATTCTCATGCCTTATCTTGAGGATGCGCGCTGCCTTGATCTCTTTGCAGGAACGGGAGGATTGGGGCTTGAGGCGCTCTCGAGAGGGGCCGCATATTGCGTTTTTTGCGATAAGGATAGGAGCAGCCTTGCGCTCGTAAAGGAGAATATCAAAAAATGCGGTGCTGAGGCCAAATCCAAGGTGGTTCAGGGCGATTATATGAAGGCGCTTGAGCGCGCGGATGAAAAATTCGACATAATAATAATAGATCCGCCTTACGACTCCGGAATATACGAAAAATGCCTTACTTCCATTGAAAAACTTGATTTATTGAGTGATGAAGGTATAATAATAGCAGAACATGAAAAGAATGGGGTACTCCCGCTATCTTTGGGTAAATACACCAAAATCAAAGATAAGATTTACGGAAAGACCATTCTTACCCTTTATGGGATTTCGAGTTCGGAGGAGAAATAATGAAAAGAGCAATTTATTCAGGTTCCTTTGATCCAATGACCAATGGACACCTGGATATAATGAGAAGAGCATCCAGGATGTTTGATGAGCTCACCATCGGTGTAGTGCACAATCCGAACAAAACACCGCTTTTTTCCGTTGAAGAAAGAGTGGCAATGATTGAAAGCGCCACATCGGATTTGGGAAATGTGAGCGTAGACAGCTTCACCGGGCTACTTGCCGACTATGTCAATGAAAACAAATTTGATGCGGTCGTAAGAGGCCTGAGGGCGACATCGGATTTTGAATACGAAATCCAGATGGCCCAGATGAACGCCGAACTCTTTGACAAGGGCATAGAATCGGTATTCCTAATGACCAGCCCCGAGTATTCGTTTATTAGTTCAAGCATGATCAAAGAAGTGGTTTCCCTCGGCGGAAACGTTGAGAACCTCATTCCGGAAATCGTCTTGACTGAGATAAAAAAGAAATTCTCTAAATAGGAGGTCAGTATGACAGTATTAGAGCTATTGGAAGAACTTGAAGAGATTATCAATACCGCGCCCAAGGTACCGCTTGCAAGCAAGGTAATGGTCGACGCCAACGAAATCCTCGAATTGTCAAAGGACATTCGTCTTTCGCTTCCGGATGACGTTCAGCAGGCAAAGTGGGTAATCGACGAGAAGGAACGCATTCATCAGGATGCAAGAAACGAATATGAGCGCATCATCGTTGAAGCCAAGAAGCAGGCGGACACGATGGTTGAAAGCGATGTAATCACAGAGCGCGCAAAGGAAGTTGCGGGTGAGATTTATCGTCGTGCCGATGAGTATTCAAAGAATATGCGCCTTCGCACATATGATTATATGAACGAAGTTCTCTCCACATTCAGAGATAAGATGGATGATATAAACAATCATTACTTCACATCAATGTATGAGGATATTGATAAGCACTTCTCGGGAATCGCAGGAAAGATCGAGAGCGACCTCGTTGAGATTCAGAAGATGACTGAGTCCACACAGGAGGCTCCGCTTCCGGTACACAATATCGAAGCTCCCGTGAACTCCATAGAAAGAGAACCTGAGGAAGAAGATCTTCTATGAGTCTAGTCGGTATAGTCGGGGAATATAACCCATTTCACCGAGGCCATGAGTATTTAATAAGCTCCGCAAAGGCAATGAGCTCTGCGGACTTATTGGTGTCCGTAATGAGCGGCGATTTTACACAGCGGGGAACCCCCGCTGTTTTTGATAAGTGGAAAAGGGCGGAGGCTGCGGTTAAAGGCGGAATCAATCTGGTTCTCGAGCTTCCACAGGTCTATGCCGTGAGCCATGCGGGTGACTTTGCATCGGCTGGAGTCAAGATACTAAACGATATAGGCTGTGATTATATTGCCTTTGGCTCAGAATCCGGAGACGAAGAACTTTTGTCTGAAATTTCGGGGCTTGTGACGGAAGTCGAGGGGCCGAGAAGGGATATCATAGATATCCTGATGGAGGACGGCGTATCTTTTCCTGAGGCCAGGGAAGCTGCGGTACGAACCCTTAATCCGGAAATCGATTTGACGCCGCTTTTTTCTTCCAACGATATACTCGGTATTGAGTATCTTAAGGCGATGAAGAAAATGGATTCGTATATGGTTCCTCTTGTAGTGAGGCGCATGGGAGACAGCCATTTTGTTTCTGCAACAAAGGCGAGGGAGGAGCTTAGAAAGAATCCTGAAGAGAAGGTTCGACTGGATAAGATTGAAGATGCGTATTTCAATCTGGTGAGAACTTTGATACTCGAGAAGACTGTGGAGCAGCTTGAGGAGATACCATCCGCCGGAGAGGGTCTCGGGAACAAGCTAAAACAGGAAGTAAGGTATTCCAAGTCGCTCGACGATTTAATCGGGAGAGTAAAGTCAAAGAGATATACGTATACCAGAATCAGCAGACTTCTCGCGCAGATGGTTCTCGGGATTACGCGAGGCCGTGGGCCGATTGGGGCCGGCGGACTCTATATCAGACCGCTCGCCTTTGATGAAAAAGGAGCTATGCTGCTGCGAAATATCCACGACGGCGACTGCGAGATTCCGATGCTGGAAAGTCCCGCGAGGATCGAAGAAGACCCGGATCTTGAGTATTCGGTGGGCGTGACGGTAAGGGCTTCGGATGTCTACAATATCATTCAGGGCACCGATATGTACAGGAACAGCGATTATGTCAGAAAACCTGTATATCTCACGCGGGAATCCTTGATTTAACACGATTTTTGTTATATTATTGGTATTGCTTATATAATTAGTTTTCATAAGAGTTATGGAGGATAATATGAAAGTATTAGTTATCAACTGCGGCAGTTCATCGCTTAAGTATCAGGTGCTGGACATGACTGATGAATCCGTTCTCGCAAAGGGATTGGTTGAGAGAATCGGAATGGACGGTTCCGTAATCAACCACACCAAGGAAGGACAGGACAAGGTAGTAAACGAAGTTCCGATGAAGGATCATAAGGATGCTATTGCTCAGGTTCTTGCGGCAATTCAGAATCCTGAATACGGCGTTGTTTCCGATATGGCCGAAATCGGTGCTGTCGGACACAGAGTGGTTCATGCCGGTGAGATGTATGCTGAGTCCGTTCTTATCGATGACACGGTAATCAAGGCTCTCGAAGAGTGCGTAGAGCTTGCACCACTTCACAATCCGCCAAACCTACTCGGTATTGCGGCTTGCAGAGAACTTATGCCGTCGACTCCGATGGTTGCGGTATTTGATACAGCTTTCCATCAGACGATGCCTGCAGAATCATATATCTATGCGATTCCGTACGAATTCTATGAAAAGTACAAGATCAGAAGATACGGATTCCACGGAACATCCCATAAGTATGTTGCCGAGAGAGCTGCTGTTATGCTTGGAAAGGGTCTCGCTGACCTCAAGCTCATAACCTGCCACCTCGGAAACGGCGCTTCCGTAACAGCCATCAAGAACGGCAAGGTTGTTGATACATCCATGGGATTCACACCGCTCGAAGGTCTCGTAATGGGTACACGTTCAGGCGATATAGATCCTGCAATCGTTACATATATCAGAGAGAAAGAAAATCTCGCTCCCGGCGAAGCAAACAATATCCTGAACAAGAAGTCGGGTGTTCTAGGTGTTTCCGGCGTTTCCAGCGACTTCAGAGATATAGAGGCTGCTGTTGAGGAAGGAAATGAGAGAGCCGAGCTCGCGCTTAGAATGTTTGCTCACAGAGTAAAGCATTATATCGGAGCTTATATCGCTGAGATGAACGGTGTCGACGCTATCATCTTCACGGCGGGCGTAGGCGAGAACGATATCTCCATGAGAGAAATCATCTGCTCAGACCTTGAAAACCTCGGAATCAAGCTCGATCCGATCAAGAACAAGGTAAGAGGACAGGAAACGGTAATCAATTCGGACGACTCCAAGGTTGCACTTCTCCTGATTCCGACCAACGAAGAGCTCATGATCGCAAGAGATACCTTCAATTTGGCTAAATAATAGGCTGAAAAATAGCGATTTTGCCTGTTGACAGGCTCTAATTTAGCGATTATACTTTAGAAGTTGTCGCGAAGTGCGCAATTTATTGCGTTGACATAATTTCGTAATGAGGAGGTGTAGAAATGGCAGTTCCAAAAAGGAAAACATCAAAGGCTAAAACAAGCAGCAGAAAGAGCGCTAATATGAAGAAGGCTCTTCCGGGACTTTCTATTTGTCCGCAGTGCCATCAGCCTAAGCTTCCGCATAGGGTTTGCCCGAATTGCAATTACTACGACGGCAAGGAAGTCGTAGAGACAGAAGCATAAGCGTAAACCAAATTTACGAAGTGGATTGCGGTCCCCGATGGGGGACCGCTTTTTCGTCGTCCAAATCGCGTCAAATAAGCGAAAAAGTATTGAAATTTTAATGTTTCGGTGGTAAAATTAATTATCTATTGCATAAATTTACAACATATTTATATGCGATATGAAATTTTTTGAAAGTGTAAAGAAAGAAGGATGACAATTATGAGAGAATTAGAGAAAAAATTAAGGGTCGGAATTCTTGGCGGAACGGGTATGGTTGGACAGAGATTTGTTGTTCTCCTGGAAAATCATCCGTGGTTCCAAGTGACCACAATAGCTGCAAGCGCAAGAAGCGCCGGAAAGCGCTATGAGGATGCGGTCTCGGATCGCTGGAAACTCGAGGGAGAGAGTATCCCGGATAGCGTAAAGGATATCATCGTCAAAGATGTTTCGGAAATAGAGGCGGTTGCTTCGGAGGTGGATTTCCTCTTCAGCTGCGTGGAAATGAGCAAGGACGAGATCAAGGCTATCGAAGAAGCCTACGCCAAGACTGAAACTCCTGTTGTTTCCAACAACAGTGCGCATAGATGGACGCCGGACGTTCCGATGGTTGTTCCGGAAATCAATGTCGAGCATTTTGCGGTAATCGAGGAACAGAAGAAGCGACTCGGAACAAAGAAAGGATTCATCGCCGTAAAGCCAAACTGCTCGATTCAGTGCTATGTTCCCGCTCTTGCGGCTTGGAAGGAATTTGAGCCATACGAACTCGCAGTATCGACATATCAGGCGATATCCGGTGCGGGCAAGAACTTTGGCGACTGGCCGGAGATGGTTGGAAACATCATCCCGTACATCGGAGGAGAAGAAGAGAAGAGCGAGGAGGAACCTCTCAAAATTCTCGGAACCTACGAGGACGGAAAGATCAAGAACGCGGACAATATCAGAATTACCGCTCAGTGCGTAAGAGTTCCGGTTCTCTATGGACATACTGCCGCGGGCTTTGTAAAGTTCAGAAAGAAACCGACCAAGGAAGAACTCATAGATAGACTAAAGAACTTCAAGGGTTTTCCGCAGGAACACGATCTTCCGAGCGCACCAAAGCCGTTCATCCAATACTGTGAGGAAGAAAACAGACCTCAGGTCCAGCAGGATGTCTATTACGAGAATGGCTATGGCGTCTCAGTCGGAAGAGTAAGAGAAGACAGCGTCTTTGATTTTAAATTCATCGGGCTTTCGCACAATACCGTAAGAGGTGCCGCGGGGGGCGGCGTAATAAGCGCGGAAACACTGGTTGAATTGGGATATATAACAGCTAAAGAGTAATTAAAGAGAATTAGAGAAAAAGGGGTAAAAATTGGCTACACAGACTAAGAAAAAGAGCGAGACCGAAAAGAAGGCAAGCTCAAAGAGGACTGCGGGCGGAAGTGCCAAAAGCACTACAAGGTCATCAAAGACCGTCGCAGCAAAGGAATCTGCCAAGGGCGGAGAAGAGATTGTCGAAAAGCGCAAGAGAGACCGAGGTGTTATCGATAACATTTGGGGAATCATCTTCATTGTGCTTGGTATTTTTCTCTTTGCCGCAGTTAAGTTCAATGCGGCAGGCCAGCTAGGAAATGTAATCGGAGATTTTTTGAAAGGTACACTTGGTCTTATAGGCCTAGTGTTGCCTTTCTATTTGATTGTTTTCGGCGTGCTTCTGCTCCTGGGCAAGACGGTGAGTGTGTCGGGAATGTCGGTTATACTTGCGACTGTTATGCTTCTCATGATTTGCATAATCAATTCCGCAAGATTTGTTTCTCCGGACAATATCTACTTCAGCGTCAAAGAATTCTATGCGCAGGGTATCGAGCTTAAGGGCGGCGGACTGTTCGGCATGTTGCTGTCAATGCTGCTTGTTAAGTATACGGGCAAGGTTGGACTTTACAGCATTGCTTCCGCGGTAATCCTCGTATGTCTTCTCCTCATAATCAATACACCGATTTCCAGAGGAATCGAAGCACTAAAGGAAAAGAGACGCGAGCGAGTTGAAAGGCGCGAAGAGAAGAGGGCGGAGAAGCTCCTTAAGGAAGAGGAAGAATTCGCAAAGCAGGAGCAGCTTGCGATGAACTTCTCAGATAGAGGTGGTGTCAGCACTCCTGTAGACACTCAATCTCAAACTCCGTTTTCGATATTCAAAAAGCAGGACACACAGCAGTCGAGAACAAAGGCCATCATCAACATAATGAACGATGATGAAAACTTTGAGAGAAGTGAAGAAACCATACCTGTAGACATTATGCCAGAGCAGTCTCAGAGGAGCTTTGGTCTTGAGGACCAAAGGGTGACGCCAAAGGGCTTTGGCCTAGGTTATGAAGGCGATTTGGATCTTCCGTACAATCCGGTTTCTTCATCGGCAGAGCAAGCAGTCGGTGCCACCGCAACCGTAGCCAAGCGGACGGCGCCAAGGATAAGAACTGCTGCGGACTCCGAAGTTGAGAAACTTATGAACGAATCGCGCGACGATTATTCAAAGAGCGCGATCGTGGCCACGGAAGAAAACCAGGCAAGAAAGGCGGAAGTTGCAGTCTCCACATATAAGCCGGGAGACGAAGATCCCGCACATGAGAATGTTGCCAAGATATCAAATACCGAAGCCAAGCAGGCGACTCTTCAGAAGAGCGATTTTGCAAAGGTAAGAAAATCCGCAAAGTATAAGAAACCGCCGATCGATCTTCTCAAGACAGTAACGAGGAGCAATGATGCAAACGCGCTCAACGCACAGCTTCAGGCGAGAGCGCAGATTCTCGAAGATACGCTCAGGAACTTTAACGTAGATGCGCGCGTGGTTCAAGTTACTCAGGGTCCTGCGGTAACCAGATATGAAATACAGCCGAGTGCCGGCGTAAAGGTCAGCAAGATAACAAATCTCGCTAACGATATTGCGCTTAACCTAGAGGCGAAGAGCATCAGAATAGAGGCTCCGATTCCCGGAAAGGCGGCTGTCGGTATCGAGGTTGAAAACGAAAACGTAAATATGGTTACCCTGAGGGAAATCATTGAGAGTAGAGAGTTCAAGCAATCCAAATCAAAGATTACGTTTGCTGTCGGTAGAGATATTGCGGGTAAGGCAATGGTCGCGGATTTAAAGAGCATGCCGCATCTTTTGATAGCCGGGTCCACAGGCTCAGGAAAGAGCGTGTGCATCAACTCAATCATAACGAGCATTCTCTATAAGGCCGATCCGGAAGAAGTAAGGCTGATTTTGATCGATCCTAAGGTTGTTGAACTTGGAAACTATGCAAATATCCCGCATCTTCTCATTCCGGTTGTAACCGATGCAACAAAGGCCGCTGCTGCTCTTAACTGGGCGGTAAGCGAGATGACTGAAAGATATAAAAAGTTTGCCGAGGCGAGGGTCAGAGATATCGAGGGATATAACGACTATGTTGAGGCTGAACTCGCAAGACTAAAGAACAGCAAGGACGAATTTGATTCGCGCTCGGACGGTATTGCGCCCGAGAAGCCTGAGAAACTTCCTCAGATAGTAATTATCATCGACGAGCTTGCCGATCTTATGCTTGCGGCACCATCGCAGGTTGAAGAATCCATCCAGAGAATTGCACAGCTCGCAAGAGCCGCCGGCATGCATCTCATCGTTGCTACACAGAGACCGTCCGTAGACGTAATTACGGGTGTAATCAAAAATAAC
>CACYQX010000028.1 GCA_902776725.1 uncultured Eubacteriales bacterium
GCGGTCCGTACCGGCTTTCGAGATCAGTTTGCGATACTGGCGGATCAGCTGTCCCAGATTTATCCAGCCGCCGTTGTCTCCCATCTGGATCACGAGGATATCCTCCTCCTGGCTGCCATAGGCGGCGCTCCGTTTCAGGATATCCACGCTGTCCTCCCCTCCGACGCCCAGATTTCTGACAGGGATACCCGTCAGTTCCTCCAGCACATCCGGATAGGTCAGTCCGTCGCTCCCATAGCCCTCAGTAATGGAATCTCCCCAGCAGTTTATCTCCTCTGTATTCATATCGTTCTCCTCAAGATAGGCAGGGTGCTCTGTCGTGTACTGGTACGAGTATTCGTTTGTGTATCCGATCTCGCTGGAACTGTCATACGGAACCTCTCCGGATTCGTATCCCTGATCCGGAGGCATCTCTGTGCCTGCTCTGCAGGAACTGAACACAACCACTGCCGCTGCCAGAATCATCACGATCAATTCTTTCTTCATAAACTGTTCCTGTCATATTATAAGCGCACCGCGTCTATGTTCCGACTTTACAGTGCATGAATCACCGATACAATGCGGCAGCAAAAAAACTGCCGCTTATACTATAATAAGCGACAGTTTCCATTATTTCTAACATTATTTCAATTATGCGATCGCCTTCTTAGCAACCTCGGTGAGTGCTGCGAAGCCTGCTGCGTCGTTGACTGCAAGGTCAGCGAGCATCTTGCGGTTGATGTCAACGCCTGCGACCTTAAGGCCGTGCATCAGCTGGCTGTAGCTAAGTCCGTTCATTCTTGCGCCTGCATTGATTCTTGCAATCCACATCTGTCTGTACTGTCTCTTCTTAAGCTTTCTTCCAACATAAGCGGAACGAAGAGCTCTCATAACTGCAGGGTTTGCAGCACGGAACTGCTTACTCTTTGCACCGTAGAAGCCCTTTGCCTGCTTAAGGATCTTTTTATGTCTCTTATGGGCGTTTACACCCTTCTTTACTCTTGCCATTTTCTTACCTCCTCCTTCTCGTTACTTAGCCATGGACCTAAGCATTCTCTTGTGGTCCGCGCTAGTGATAACTGTTGATTGACGAAGGCCTCTTTTTCTCTTAGCATTCTTGCTTGTAAGCTTATGGCTCTTATATGCCTTGTTTCTCTTAATCTTACCGCTGCCTGTCAGCTTAAGTCTCTTGCATGCACCTCTGTGCGACTTCATTTTGTTTGCCATGTTTTATCCCTCCATTATTTATCGGTCTTCGG
Organism: uncultured Eubacteriales bacterium; assembly: GCA_902776725.1. Lineage (GTDB taxonomy): Bacteria > Bacillota > Clostridia > Peptostreptococcales > Anaerovoracaceae > Eubacterium_B. Next base: position 1,239 of record CACYQX010000028.1, read on the forward strand.
AGCCAGGAACATGGTAAGCACCCTGCCCTCCATAACCGGATTCTTATCAACTGTAGCGTACTCACTGCAAAGCTCAGCGAACTTTTCCATAACCTCTTTACCGAGATCCGTATGTCCAAGTTCTCTTCCTCTGAACCTCAGCGAAACCTTGACCTTGTCTCCGTCCTGCAGGAATTTGCAAGCGGTATTGGCCTTAACCTGGATGTCATGCTCCTCAATAAATGTGCTGAGGCGAACTTCCTTGACCTGGATTACCTTCTGTTTCTTTTTGGCATCCTTTTCTCTCTTCTGATTCTCATAACGGAATTTCCCGTAGTCCAGAATCTTGCAGACCGGCGGTTCCGCATTCGGAGAAATCATAACGAGATCGAGATTCTTTTCCTCAGAGAGCGTAAGAGCCTCATCTCTGCTCATTATTCCGAGCATATTTCCTTCTTCGTCTATGACCCTGAGTTCCGGATCGCGAATTTCTTCGTTTATCTTGTTCTCTTTAATGGCTATACCTCCACACTTTCACTTACAAGATATAAAAAGCGGATACATAGAAGTATCCGCCAAAATCAAAAGCATTACTGCTTAATCATCTATGCTGACCCGTTGGAGCAAAATCCTGGGGTGAGAAGCGGATAACTTCTTCTTTCGTACCTGAATAAATTATCATGCAAATAGCCCTTTGTCAAGGAAAACTCGGCATTTTTCAATGATTTATTGGCTGCCGAGCCCGAAAAACTCTATTTTTGACCAAAATGGTATTCCTTGGCTGCCTCGCAGTCCCTAACTATCTGGGCCTTGAGCTCGTCCAGGGAGTCAAATTTGACCTCCTCGCGCATTTTCAGGAGGAATTCCACCATAATCTGCTTTCCGTAGAGTTCCCTGTCAAAATCAAAGATATGCGTCTCCACATTCTTCTCAAAAGCCCCAACCGTGGGCTTTACACCAACATTGGTTATACTAGGATATCTGACGCCGTTATACGTGCAATACGTAATATATACGCCGTTCGGCGGCGAAACCATGCTCTCGTCTATTATGAGATTTGATGTCGGAAACCCGAGGCTCTTTCCAAGCCTATTTCCGACAACGACTTCACCGGAAATCGCGTAGTATCTTCCCATATACTCGCAGCAGCCGGCAACCTCGCCTTCCGCTATGAGCCCTCTTATAAGCGTCGAACTCACAAGCGTATCCCCAACCATATATGGGTCCATTACGTAGGCCTCAAATCCGAGTTCGTCCCCAAGTTTCTTTAAAAGTTCGGGGTTTCCCTCCGCCCTATGACCGAATCTGTGGTTGAACCCGCATGCCAGCGCCTTGGCGTTAAGCTTCTTGATAAGAAGTTCCCTAACATAGTCTTCCGGCGGCATATGCATGATTTCTTCCGTAAAGGGCACATCAAAAAGATACTCGACTCCGAGTTCCTCCATTATTCTCTCTTTGTCTTCTCTGTACAGAATATTCTTTACCTTATCGTTTCCCGGAATCAAATCCCTCGGATGATTGGAAAACGTAAAGACAGCCGTGGCAATGCCAAGGCTCTTGGCAAGCTCAGAAGTTCTTTTTATAAGTTCCTGATGTCCCAGATGAACACCGTCAAAACTTCCAAGCGCCACTGCTGTTTCAGGTATATTGTTTATCTCTTCAAGCGTTCTGTATATTTTCAATTCCTTCTCTTCTCCTAAGCCAATACTTTGTCCGCCTTAAGCGTCCCATCGTCATATTCTCTTCCCACGCCTATAAATCCATCGGGTCCAAATACCTTATATAGCTCGGATCCCGCATTTTCATTATGCCACTGCGAAGCCTCAAGCTTAACTCCGTTTCTGAACAGCCTGCTCTCCCATTCTCCCAGCATCACTGAAGGAAAACCTGTGAGCACCTCTTCGGCACCTTTGATGAACCCCTCGATTTCACCGATTTCCATATTTCTTATGGTTTCAACAGAAATCGCATCTTCAATCTTAAGAGCACCGCTTCTTCTTCTGACAAGCGCCGACATCGCGCCTCCTGCTCCGAGGATATTACCAAGGTCCCTAGCGAGCGATCTTATATACGTTCCCTTACTGCATACCACTTTAACGACTGTATAAAACAGGTCCGCCTGAACTTCTTCTACATATCTCTTCCCAAAGTCCAGAACATCAAAGCTCGCAATCTCTATCTTTCTGCTCTTAACATCGACTTCCTGACCTGCTCTTGCATATTCATAGAGCTTTCGTCCATCGACCTTTATAGCCGCATATCTGGGAGGAATCTGCTCTATTACGCCGATAAAGCCCTTTGCGGCTTCTTCGATATCTTCACGGGAAATTTCCTTAAAGGAGTCAGAAAGGGTAATATTCTCTCCCCAAATATCATCCGTATCCGAAGTAATCCCAAAGACGAACTCTGCAACATATTCCTTGGTATCCGAATCCAGATAATCCATTACTCTGGCAGCCTTACCGATTGCGATGGGAAGTACTCCCTCCGCCATCGGGTCGAGCGTACCAAGATGTCCGATTCTCTTTACACCCAATACTTTTCTGAGAATCGCCACAACATCAAAAGAGGTCATATCCTGAGGCTTATTGATGTTAAGTATTCCATCCTTCAATTCCTCATGACCTCCTTTAATTATTTAAGTCTCTTTTCAATTTCGCGTTTGGTATCTTCCCAGACTTCGTCCAATGTCTTTCTTGAAGAAAAGCCCGATGCATGCTTATGCCCGCCTCCGCCGAATACCGTTGCTAGTTCGGCAACGTCAAACCATTCTTTTGATCTGATGCTCGTCCTGATGAGGCCGTCTTCCTCCTGCTTAAAAAGAACCGCAACCTCAACACCTCTTATAGACCTTAGGTTATCCACGATGCTCTCGGTTTCATTCATAAGTGCTCCGGTCTCACGAAGCATCTCCTGTGTCACTTTTGTCATAGCGGCTCTTCCTCCGCCGAATATTTCCGCACCGTACATCGCTTCAGCCTCGAGTTTCAGCCTCTCAAGTCTATAATTCTCATAGATTTCGATACTGACCTTTGAAGACTCAAGACCCCAATCATAAAGTGTTGCGACGATTTCATGCGATAGCTTATCCGTATTGGAGTATTGGAAGTTTCCCGTGTCCGTCGTGATTGCGGCAAAAAGTGCATTCGCAATTTCTTTGTCGCCCTGAGCATCCATTTCTTTCAGGAGTTTAAAGACAAGTTCACCCGTTGCCGCAGCCTTCGGATCGATATGGTTGAAATCGCAGAACGGCTCGGATGTTTCATGGTGATCTATGCAGATGCTCTTCTTTCCTGTCTTGAATACTTCCTCTCTTCCGCGTATGCGCTTGAGTTCACCGGAATCAACAAGCATGGATATATCCGCATCCATGACAACGTTCTCATCGTATGTGCAGTATCCGTTGTCCAGGAATTTGAGATTGTCCGGAATATCCTCCGAAATATAGACATGCGCATCTATCCCTCTGTCTCTAAACACATGACAAAGGGCAACGCAAGAGCCCAAAGCGTCCCCATCCATATTGAGATGCGGATAGAGCACTATCTTTTTGGCCTTTTCTATTTCCGAAGCTATCTCGCGAAAAGAATTATTCATCGTCTTCCCCATTAATCGTTTCTTCTGACTCTTCTTCCGGCTCTTCCGGCTTGATGTCGAGGCCTTTAAGGACTTCTTCGATATGAAGACCGTATTCCAAAGACCCGTCCAATTTGAATGTAAGTTCCGGGACTCTTCTGAGCTTAACCTGTCTGCCTATCTCTTTTCTAAAAAGACCCGTGGCGGATTTAAGCCCTTCAAGAACTTCCTCGTTTGCCACTTCCGCGTCTCCGCTAGCCATAGCAGAAACATAGCATGTGGCATAAGAGCCGTCACGACTTACATCAACATCCGTTATGCTCACTATTCTTCCCGAAAGCCTGGGATCCTTGACCTCGGAAATCAACATGCCGCTGACTATCTTTTTGATTTCTTCTCCCAGGCGTCCTGTTCTATGACCCTTCATCTTAGTCTCTCTTTATCTCTACCATGTGGAAGCATTCGATGATGTCGCCTTCCTTGATGTCGTTATAGTTTTCTATTCCTATACCGCATTCATATCCCTGATTGACTTCTTTGGCGTCATCCTTGAATCTCTTGAGGGAGCTTATCTTTCCTTCATGGATTACTATGCCGTCTCTTACGAGTCTTACTTCCGCATTTCTAACGACCTTACCCTCGGTTACATAAGCACCACCTATGATACCAACGTTAGGCACCTTGAATGTATTTCTGATTTCAACCTTGCCGAGAATCTCTTCCTTGAATTCAGGATCGAGCATACCCTTCATGGCGTTCTCTACGTCATCTATTACGTCGTAGATTACACGATATGTTCTGATTTCAACGCTGTCTCTGTCAGCCATACTCTGAACCGCAGTCGTAGGTCTTACGTTAAATCCGATTATTACCGCATTGGATGTGCCTGCGAGCATTACATCGGATTCGGTTACCGTACCTACACCCGTATGGATAATATTTACCCTTACTTCGCTCGTATTCAGTTTTTCAAGCGATGCGACTATTGCGCCAATCGAACCCTGAACATCACCCTTGATGATGAGGTTGAGTTCCTTGGCTTCGCCTTCCTGAATCTGGCTGAACAGTCTCTCAAGCGACATGCTGGACTTTCTCGCAAGAACCTCTTCTCTGAGTTTCTCGCGACGACGTTCCGCGATATCCCTTGCAACCTTATCTTCTTTAACGGCATTGAATTCGTCACCGGCCTGAGGAACTTCCGTGAGACCTAAGATTTCAACGGCAGTTGCGGGTCCTGCTTTTCTGATAGTCTTACCCTTATCATCCGTCATAAGACGTATGCGTCCCGCACATGTTCCTGCAACGATACTCTGTCCGCTCTCAAGCGTTCCGTTAAGAACGAGAAGCGTGGCTACAGGACCCTTTGCCTTGTCAAGTCTTGCCTCTATTACCGTACCCATGGCAAGTCTGTTCGGATTTGCCTTGAGTTCGAGTACTTCCGCCTGGAGAAGAATCATTTCGAGCAGGGTTACAATTCCGTCTCCGGTCTTTGCCGATACCGGAACCGTGATTACATCTCCGCCCCATTCCTCAACTATTACTCCATGCTCGGAGAGTTCCTGCTTAACTCTGTCAGGATTTGCTCCGGGCTTATCCATCTTGTTTACCGCAACTATGATAGGAACACCCGCAGCCTTTGCGTGGCTGATTGACTCTATTGTCTGCGGCATTACACCGTCATCCGCAGCTACAACAAGAACCGCGATATCCGTCACGTGTGCACCGCGCGCACGCATAGCCGTAAACGCTTCATGTCCCGGGGTATCCAGGAATACGATTCTCTGACCGTTTATTACAACCTCAGACGCACCTATATGCTGGGTAATACCGCCCGATTCCTTTGCCGTAACATTGGTCTTTCTTATCGCATCGAGGAGCGATGTCTTACCGTGGTCTACGTGACCCATTACCGTAATAATCGGCGGACGCGGTTTGAGATCGGACTCCTTGTCCTCAAAGAGTTCAAGTCCTTCTTCTTCAAGCTCGTCCTGAACCTTACCGATGCGTACGTCTATACCGAGATCATCCGCAAGTACAAGTACAGTTTCCTCGTCGATGTTCTGGTTTATATTAGCCATAATTCCAAGCTTCATAAGAGTCATAATAACTCTTGAAGTGGAAACCTCTGTCTGCTCGCAGAATCCCGCCACCGTAATCGGAACGTTAACAACAACTGTTCCCTCCGGAAGTGGTTCTTCCTCGATTACAGGAGCGACTTCTACTGCCTTATACTTTGCGTGCTTACCCTTGGACTGCTTTTCCAAAGATTTGCGCTCAAGCTTATCGTATTTGTTTCCGTCGAACTGTTTCTTCTTGTCCTGGCGTTTGCCCTGACCTTGCTTGCCGTCTTGGCGAGCGGCATCTCCTCCGCGCTGACGTCTGTCCGCGGACTTTGGAAGTTCAGGCTCAATATTTCTGTCGCGAGAAGCCGTTCTTCTATCCTCGCGCGGTTCACGCTTACCTCTCTCGGAAAGAGGTCTTCTTTCGCCCCTCTCGGGTCTTTCTCCTCTTTCACCCTGTGCCGACCTTCTATCCGATGCCTTTCTGCCGGACTCCGGTTTTCTTTCGGGCGCCGGTCTATCCGAAGCTCTCTCGACAATCTTAAGTTCCTGAACAGGCTTCTTGTCATGTCTTCTTGTCGGCTTTTCTTCTGGTTCTTCAGCCTTCTTAGGCTCTTTCTCGGGAGCTTCTTCTACAGGCTTTTCTACAGGCTTTTCTTCAGTCTCCGGTTTTACCTCATCGGAAGCAGGTACGCTTTCTCCCTTAGGAGCCTCAGCCTTATCAGCCTTTTTCTTTGTCTTCTTTTCTTCTGCAGCTTCTTTGGCAGCTTCTTCGATTGGCTCAACCTTACCTTCGTCCTCGTCCTTCTTGCGCTTCTTCTTTTCGAAATAGGATTCGTCAACGATAGGTTTACTGCTCGTTACAACTGCTCCAGCAAACGGAGGTGCACCCGCTACCGCAGCAAAAGGAGGCGCACCCGCAACGGGTTTGCCCTTTGATGCTTTTTCTTTTTTGTCCTCTGCGGGCTTGGCTCCCGCAAATGAATCCCTTATCTTCTTGACGTCCCCGTCAGACAAAGCACTCATATGACTCTTAACATCAATTCCAAGCGCGCTTATCTTCTCCAGCAGTTCTTTGCTGGTTACGCCCAGTTCCTTGGCAAGTTCATGCACCTTTATTGCCATTAGAACACCTCCCTTTAGACTCTTTATCCTTATCTTCTGTATCTTCGTTTTCTCTATCAAGCAATTTGATTATGCTATCCGCAAAACCTTGGTCCGTAATACCAAAAATGCCTTTGTTGCTCTTTCCGCAGGCACTCGACATGCTGTTCGCATCAAGTCCCACTCTTATTTCTATTCCGTATGACTCGCATTTTTGTTCGAACTTTTTCTTGGTTTTCTCACCAACATCTTCGGCCAATATAATCAGCTTCAGCTTCCCCCTCGGTATCATTTCAAGGCAGGTATTGTAGCCCGTAACCAATTTCCTGGCCCTGGTGGCAAGTCCAAGATAGCCCAATAATCTTTCTTCTTGCATCAATCTTCCTTTGCGTTCGTCAGCAATGCGTCTATCGAGATTTCTCCCTTAAAGACCCTCTGAAAAGACCTTTTCTTGATAGCCTTTTCAAGACATTCCTTTGTTTTACATAGATATGCTCCCCTTCCGGGCAAAGTTCCGTCTACGTCTATCGCAATCTCTTTTCCCAATGAGACTATTCTCATGAGTTCAGACTGCGGACGCGACTCCATACATCCTATGCATCTTCTGTAAGGAATATGCTTACTCTTCATCGCTTTCCGCTTCTTCCTTCTCGGCTTCCTCTACCTGATCTTCGGCAATCTCATCAACGGATTCCACGGCCTCTTCCTCGTCATATTCCTTGTCGGAAGCATCGCCGTAATCATATCCGTAATCATCGCCCTCACCAAAGTACTGGCTATGGCTTTTGATATCGATTCCCCATCCGCTTACTCTGGCAGCCAGTCTTACGTTCTGACCTTCCTTGCCGATAGCAAGCGAGAGCTGCCTATCAGGAACTATTGCCGTAGCCTTCTTTTCTTCCTCATCGTCGATGAAAACTTCCTCGACCTCCGCAGGAGAAAGCACGTTTGCAATCAGTTCTTCCGGAATCTCGCTCCAAGCGATGATATCAATCTTTTCTCCAGAAAGTTCGTCAACAACAGCCTGTACTCTGTTGCCCCTCGTACCTACACAGGAACCGATCGGATCTACGTTTTCAAATTCTGTATAAACGGCAATCTTTGTGCGGGATCCCGCTTCTCTTGCGATTCCTCTGATTTCAACCGTTCCGTCCTGGATTTCCGGGACTTCCATCTCGAAAAGCTTTCTTACAAAATTCGGATGTGATCTTGAAAGGAATACCTGAGATCCCGAATCGTTTCTCTTATTTGTCTTGCTGTCGTCACTCGCCTTCTTTACGTCCATAATGAGAGCTTTGATTCTGTCGTGAACATTAAAGTTCTCACCCGGAACCTGCTCCTTGGCAGGAAGTATTCCCTCTGTTCTGCCTATATCGACAAAGATAGTGCGATTGCTCTTTCTCTGAACGATTCCCGTAACGATTTCGCCCTGTCTTCCAACAAAGTCGGCATAAATCATGCTGCGCTCGTTCTCTCTTATCTTCTGCTTGAGAACGTTCTTTGCTGCATGAGCAGCGATTCTCTTGAAGTTATCGTTTGGAATCTGGAAGTCAATAGTGTCGCCAATCTCAAAACGAGGGTCGATCT
>CACYQX010000029.1 GCA_902776725.1 uncultured Eubacteriales bacterium
GAGCTGGTCCGGGCAGGAGGAGGCGATGCAGCGGCCGTTTTCATGGAAGCACCAGATATAGAGCGGTTCATCCTTCGGAATCATGGACTGGAGAAGCAGCAGGTTTGCTTCCGCGCCGGTCATGCCCTCATACATATGCGTCACATCCTTTGCATTCCGGAATATCAAAGGAACTCTCTATAACATCTTTAAAGAGTTCGTCGGAAATTGTTATTTTACCGTAATCCGTTTCTTTTATAAGGGGCATAATGTCTCACAAAAATTTTCGAGATATAGAAAAAACCGCGAAAGCAATGCCTTCGCGGAGGTACTATCCAGAATTAGATAGCGCGGACGATTTTGCCGGATCTCATGCAACGAGTGCATACATTGGCTCTTCTTATCGTGCCGTTGTCGTTCACTTTGACTGACTGGATATTGGCATTCCATTTACGTCTTGTATGTATCATGGAATGGGAAACCTTGTTTCCGGAAACCTGCCCTTTGCCGCAGATCTCACATTTCCTTGCCATCCTTGCACCTCCTTGTTATTGTAAAACCATAAGGTCTAACTCTTCAAATACGTTCAAATGTCAACCTTTTCCCTTTAGGGCTTTTCAGTCAACGCGGATATTATATCATAGCTAATATATGTAATACAAGCACTTTTTTTGCGGATTTTTCAATGGATTTTTAGTCTTTTTTGACAAATTGCAGGTCCAAATCCACATCGGTTTCAATGCCCTCTATGCTTCCGCTGTCGGTATACTGCCAGAACTCATATTTATAGGGAAATCCCGAGAATTCCGTGTAATGAGCCAGCCAGAGTTTCCTGCTCGTGAGCAAGGACAGATTGTATCTGCTGTATATCCACGAGGGATTGCCGTAAATCAGCGCCTCATATCCATGCTTTTCAACAACTTCACAGAAAGCATCGGCAATCTCTGTTACCTCAATCATGGTGAGGCCGTGGATTCTGTCGTCCTCAGTGTTAGTGAGCGGTTCCATATCAAAGACCACAGGCATATTGATATTCTTACCTCTTAGGTTCTTGCATACAAACTGCGCCTCGGCAATAGCCTCTTCGACAGTTCTGGCCTGAGCAAAATAGTATACACCGACATCTATGCCGGCCTTTCTTGCATTCTTTACATTCACCTCAAACCATGCATCCAGGTTCATTTCTCCGGTGTTATTTCCCGTATAACCTAGCCTCACCATAGCAAACTGAACTCCAGACTCAGCAACCTTCTCCCAATCTATCTCGCCCTGGTGTTCTGAGACATCGATTCCTCGCCTCGTATAATACTCTTCGTCCTCATATGCCAAGAAATTGTATTCGTCTCTGTAAAAACCTTCGCTCTTTATCGTTGAATAAGGATATCCACCCTCCTCCGGAAGCCCCGAATACGTGCTTCTGGCTTTTTCTATTTCAACCGAAGCGTAATAGAGTACCGCCATCAAAGCAAGCAGAAAAACAATCACAAGCCAAAAGAATTTGCTGGTGAATACCCTTACGAATATATTTTTGTTTTTCTTTCTTTCGTTCATATCCAAAACCCTTTTTCTATGCGCTTAACTGTAATCGTTCTGTAGTCTGTCGAACTTGAGAACGCCCTTTGTCATAAGCCATCTATATAGAATAATCGTCGCAAGAGCATAGATTACGAGAATAACTACAAGAACCGCATCCATCGGCAACAAGGAAAAGATTCCGTTAAGTATTAGCATAAACATCGATATAAGCGCCATAGCCATTCCAAGAACCATTGTCAGCATCGGCGACGCACCTTGCTTTATTGCCTGAGCCTCATTTATCCAATCAAACTTCGGGTGGCTTAGATTGATCCTAACACCGAGGACGGCATTGAAGAACGTAGCGGCAATCGGTATCAAAATAAGCAATATTCTTCCGAGAATGCTCATATCGTCTATTCCGAACTGGAGGAGAATGCATGCAAGCACGACTATCGGCAAACTAACAACTATATGCGGATACAATTTCGATAGCAAAACCGACTTGGGATCTATCGGAAGCGACTTGAGCTGCCAGAGAGTTTTACCCTCCATAGAAATCGTTCCCGCCGAAATTATATTCATGGAGCACATATAGAGCATCCCCACGATCATTGTAGGTCCGATGTATTTACCTATGGAGCCAAATTCCGCAAGCGCCTCTTCCATCTGTCCTTTTCTCAGCAGAAAGAAGAAGGCAGCCATAAGTATAAACAAAAGTCCGGTGCCGCCATTGAGCATATACGACGGAGATGAAGTCAGTCTCTTTAGTTCAATCGAAGCTAGTGCCTTGAACTCGGATGATGCTTTCATCTCTCCGCCCTTATATTCAACTTTGGTATTTCCTCTCTCGGTCGTTATAATCTTTATGAAGTTTTTGGATATTATGATTACCGCAACAATAAATGGTATTACGCAAAATGCCGCAAATATAAGGAAGGACAGCACATTTCCTTCCGCAGCCGCCTTACCAAAATGATAAACAGGCGGAAGATATTTTGATAATGTATCTGCCACCTCGGCACCGCGCTCTACAAGTCCTTCCAGCCTATTCTGCCAAGAGAAACAAAAATAGAAATACGCCATGAGGAATGCAGACGAAATGATGAGGTTGACGGCATTTTTGTATTTCATCCTGCCGCTTACAACGGCTAGTATCCATCCAAAAAGCATCGAAAGCGAAAGCGCAAGAAGCGGTATGAGTATCAATCCCAGGATAAAGAAAACCGCGCCGGCAAAACTAAACCCCTCCAAAATAATATAGACAATTCCAAACGGAAGTCCTATAAGTAATGCAAGGAAGTAATTTGTGGCTCCTATGGAAATAATTCTGGACAGCAGTATATCCCTCGGTTTAATTGGCATCGAGAGAAGCGTTTGATTATCCTTTGCTTCAAACATCTGCTGCTTCGCCATAAAAATGGTTCCTATAAAGCAAAGCATGAACATCATGATTGACATGATGCCAAAATACATCCACTCAAGGTTTGCGGGAATAAAACCGATTCCCATGGCAAAAGCCATAGTTCCAAAGAGGAATAGGAATGAAATCCCCGCAAAGAAAAACAGTATTATCATGCCTGCTTCTCCAATCCCCTTTTGGCTTCGCTTTCCGCGCGAAGAAAGGCTAGAGAGCATCTGTCTAAGTCGAAGTTTGATAAGCGTCATTAGCATAGCGATCACCTATCCCTCGAGTTCCAGGAATACATCTTCGAGCGAAGTATTTCCTTTTACCGCTTCCATCGTTCCCGAAGTAACGAGTCTTCCCTGCTTTATGATTGCAATTCTATCGCAGAGTTTTTCGGCAACCTCAAGAACATGCGTCGAGAAGAATATTGCTCCGCCGTTATTGCAATGATTGCGCATCTCTTCCTTCAAGAGGAAGGAAGCCTTAGGATCGAGACCTACAAACGGCTCGTCCATAATAATAAGCTCGGGTTTATGAACAAATGCGGCAACAAGCGCAAGTTTTTGCTTCATTCCATGTGAGTAAGCGCTTATAGGCTGAGCGAGATCGTTTGTTATTTCAAACATATCCGCATACTTTGCCGTACGCTCTTCTCGATCGTTCTGCGATACTCCGAATACATCTGCGATAAAGTTTATATACTTGATTCCTGAAAGGAACTCGTATAGATCGGGATTGTCCGGAATATATGCGATTTTCTTTTTGCATTCGATGGGATTATTCGCTATATCGATTCCGCCTATTTCTATCTTCCCCTGTTCAAATCCAAGGATTCCGGTGCAGCACTTAATAGTTGTCGTCTTACCCGCACCGTTATGACCGATGAATCCATATATCTGACCTCTCTCAATATGCAAAGTCAGATCATCCACAGCCTTAAAGCCATCATACATTTTTGTCAGTCCGTTAATTCTAAGCATCTCTACTCCTCTTCCATTTATCCTTGATTGATTCAAATATATCTTCTATCTTCACTTCTTCTCCAATCAAAAGTTTAAAAGCTCTTTCTGCCTGATAGATCAGCATATCTAACCCGTTTGAAAATATGCAGCCTGCCTCCTCCGCCTGCTCCAAGAGTCTTGTTTTCTCGGGCGCATAGATTACATCCAAAACCGCAGGCCTATTCTTTAGATACGATGCGTCGGGCACCAATGATTTTCCTTCATCCTTACCCATTCCGATTCCCGTCGCGTTTATTAATATCTCCGTGTCCGCGAGGGTGCTCTTAAGCGTATCAAGATTCTCTATATCCAACACTTCTATATTTACGCCGGTTAATCCCTTTGTTTTTTCAACAAAGGCCAATGCCTCGGCGGCACGAAACGCATTTTCGGTTTTCCCTAAAGAAAGAGCGTCTATTCCGCGAACGAATACATTGACTCTCTTGGGGCTCTTTTCGGCGATTCCCCTAAGAACGGCCTTGCCCGCTCCCCCAAGACCCAGGAGGGTAATTCTCGAACCCTCTATATCAACGCCAAGAGCCTCTACGGCTTTTACGGCACCATATATATCCGTATTGTATCCTTTTAGGGTTCCGTCTTCGTTTACGACAGTATTAACAGCACCGCAGAATTTCGCCTCCTCCGATATCTCATCGAGACAAGGTATTACCGCCTCCTTATGAGGCATTGAGATGTTGACTCCTCGCATATCGAGACATCTCACCACTTTCATGGCGTCGGAAATAGCTCCTTCCGGTATCCTAAAAGCAAAGTATGCATAATCCATCCCATACTTCTCAAATATGGAATTAAAAATCGCCGGCGACTTGGAATGATCCGCCGGGTCAGCAAATAAACCCAATAGTTTTGTCTTTGCAGTGATTTCCATTCTTGGAATACCCCTAAAAGTGTAAATACATGCTATAATTTTACCATATTACCGCACTTATACAAAGGATATTTCCAAAGGATATTTCTAATGAAAATTCAAACAAAAGAGAATTTTTCGAAAAAGCATATTTATCTCATAGGCTATATGGGAAGCGGAAAAACAACCGTGGGAAGAATTCTCAGCGAAAAAACCGACCTTCCTTGCATTGATATGGATGAGATTATCTCATCCCGCCTTTCCATGTCCATCGGCGATATCTTTGATAAGCTCGGAGAAACCGCGTTCAGAGAAGCCGAATCATCTTTGCTTGAGGAGATTGCGGCATCCACAGCCCCTTTAATCGTATCCTGCGGCGGAGGGGTTCCCCTTATGCACGAAAACAGACTGGTTCTTAAGTCTAGCGGCACCACCTATCTTCTCGAAGCCGATCCCGAGGAAATATTAAGACGCATAGAGGGCGACGAGTCACGCCCGCTTCTCGAGAACAAAAAAAGCATTTCCTATGTATCGGAAATGCTTGAATCGCGTCACAATGCATACGCCGAGGCTTCGGATATGACCATCTCAACAAACGGCAAAACTCCCGAAGAAATAGCCGATGAAATTCTTGCTGTTTTGAAATAGTCTTATAGATTCCTCGGAACCAAAACTACAACGCCCGTCTTACCCGAATCCGTATCGTAAACCGATTCTTCGGTGAACGCTGCGCCCTGCATCTCATTTACGAATTCATCAACAGGACTAATAACATCAAAGCCAAAGCCTTTTTTGTCATCCCTAAAATGCATCGGGATTATCGTCTTGGCATTTATTCTCTTGACGATTTCTGCCGCCTCTCTTGCGTCTACGGTATAATGCCCACCTACCGGAATAAGCGCGATATCGACATCCATCAATTCTTCAATCGCCTCATCATCCGGCATGCATCCCTGGTCTCCGAAATGAGCAACCCTCGTTTCGCCGTCATCCAGAATCGCAATTTTGTTCTCGCCCCTGAGCTTACCGCCTTCTCCATCGTGAAAACTGTCTATCAAAGTTATTATAAAAGGACATGCCATCTCTTCGAGAATCTCAATATTACCTTCCGCCGCGTGGTCACCGTGTCCATGGCTGCAAATTACCATATTTGCCTTTTCTCTTACGGGAGTGAGGCCCGGAACATATCCATCTTCATACGGATCAAATATAACGCTGTATCCATCATTATCAATCCTAAAACAAGAATGACCAATCCAAGTAATTTTCATAAGAAACTCTCCTTTCGATCGAATCATAAGTCAGCTCACATCGTAAGCTCGTTAACAACATTATACCACGCACTTAAGGCATAAACAAAGAGCGCCGGCCTAAGCCGACGCCCCGTTGATTGTGTAAACTCGTTAGGTTTTCGCCCTTATGCTTTCTTCTGCTTTGAGAAGTGGTTGAGTCCTTCCTTAACAAGGATTACAGCAAGAACTACCATAGCGATAGCGAATACGAGCTGGAACCAGTGACCCCACATCGGGCCTGTAAGTGTTCCTGCAGCCATGCCTTGGAACTTTTTGACGATTGTAAGAACAAGGCTTGTAAGTGTAGCTACGAGCATGAATGCCATCGGGAAGAAGAACATCTTGTTGTTTCTTCCGATGTCTCCGAGCCATGCAGCAACGGACATCAGAGCGAGACCTGCGAGGAGCTGGTTAGCAGCACCGAAGAGACCCCAAATCTGGCTGAGTGAAAGTCCACCAAGTACGCAGCCGATGAGTACCATTACGATAGTACCAAAGAGTGGGTGTGCAAGGATTGCACGGCCGCCCTTAGCATCCTTATAGGAAGCTTCTCCTTCCTTAAGGAAGAGCTCTGTGAACATGAAACGGCTGAGACGTGTACCTGTATCGAGTGATGTCAGAGCGAATACGGAAACAGCGAGTGTCAAGAGCGAATAGATTGTCTTGTAAACGCTGGATGTGTCAGTTCCGAACATTGTAGCGATACCGGAAGCAAATGCAACTGCCGGGGAACCGAATTCGCCTGCAGTGTACTTGTTGAATACCATACCTACTGCGATAAGGGAGATAACGCCCAGTGCAGATTCGATAAGCATTGAACCGTAACCGATAGCCTGTGCATGGTTTTCTTTGTCAAGCTGCTTGGAGGATGTACCTGTGGAAACCAAGGAGTGGAATCCGGAGCAAGCACCGCAAGCAACTGTGATGAAGAGCGTTGGGAACATATAGCCAAGCTTTTCATTGTTGAATCCTGTGAATGTAGGAATCTGGAATTCTGCTGATCCTGTGAAAGCAGCAATGATGATACCTATAACAGCAACTGCCATCATAGCATAAAGCAGGAAGCTGGAGAGGTAGTCACGCGGCTGGAGCATAATCCATACAGGAATCAAAGAAGCGATCGTGATGTAGAGACCGATTACGATGATCCATGGAGTTCTTCCAACAGCAAGACCTACGTTCATACCGATAATAACTGCAACGATGATACCAATGATACCGATAACTGTAGCAGGACCGGTCTTCATGCCAACCTTGTTTGTAAGAATACCGTAAACGATAGCAAGAAGGATGAACAGCGCTGAAATCATAGCTGTTGTCTGGTTACCGTTCGGGTTGCTTACAATACCGCTCTGATTGAGATCAGCAGCTGTAGCAAATGTACCTGCAACTACGTTAACGAATGAAGCAATTACCAGAATGAGCACGAGAAGTGCAAATATGGTGAAGAGCTTCTTGGTGCGAGGTCCCATACTGTCGCCTATAACTTCACCGATGGATTTTCCGCCATGTCTTACGGAAGCAAACAGTGCACCGTAGTCATGAACGCCGCCGAAGAAGATACCACCGATTACGCACCAGAGGAATACCGGAACCCATCCGAATACAGAAGCCTGAATCGGTCCGTTGATCGGGCCGGCACCTGCGATGGATGAGAAGTGGTGACCCATAAGTACCTGAGGCGGAGCTGCAACATAGTCAACGCCGTCTTCCAGCTCGATAGCCGGTGTAGTACGATTAGGATCAACGCCCCATTCTTTTGTCAGCCATTTACCATAGGTCATATAGCCGATAACAAGAAGAACGATGGCAGCAAGGATAATTAGTAATGGTGTCATTCTTTTTCTCCTTTTCTCCTTTTAACAATAACTGATAAATATAAAGCCTTAAAATATATTGCTGAAGATTTCCTTTAGCTCCTCTCCTCGGCGGTTATAGAGAAGTATATGCCTTGAGAAATCGTAAGCAACCACTCTATGGGCGCTCCATCCATGGATACCCATTTTGTAACTCTTGTATTTTTTCGATTTTTTTATTGCGTCTTCTGCCTCCGGCGAAATCGATTCTGCGGTAATCACAACAGTTACATCGGAGTTTCTGTGGTTCTCCTTTGGTTGTGCCCTCGAAAGACCGTCTTCCCAAGCAGTATTCTCATACTCTAGGAACTGTTCTTCCGTAAGTTCTCCCGCCTTTGCAAAATACACAAACTCATTACTGTCGGCTTCGGAAACCTTGGCCTTCTTTATGAGAATATATTGCTCGTCGTGAATCCTGAACACGGCCTCCGCATCAAAGGGCTCAAGCGGATCCTCCCTGTTCAAATCGTAGTACGCGTTGTAAGCGGTCATCACACGTTCAAAAGCCTCATGCACATCCGCGGGTTTTTCTCTCTTTACAACCCTGCGCTTTGGCTTTCGCTTCGGGAATATCATTAATGGCATCAGGATTCTCCTATACTAAAGCCGCGCCGCCCTGCACTGCAATCGCAGGCTCATCTCTCTTGGGTGCGGTGAAACTGCAATCGGGTACTCTTTCTTTCATTTCCTTCATGAGTTCCTGTGCGGCTCTCGTTCCCGGAAGCTGAATAACGGCAAGTTCCTTTTCGGAATCGCCTATAACAAGGTTCTCAACCTGCATTTCGCCTTTGCCGCAGCACATCTTCAGATTAACGCCCATAACGCGCCTGAAGCACTGCTTGATGTCGGCGTAAGGAATATAATAATTCTTCATCTTCGACTTGAAGATAAAGCAAGTCTCGCCAAGCCTGATCGCACCGATCTGTCTTGCGCCCTTGTATTCCTTTTCCAGCACTGCATCGTCTACCGTTTTTTCATTTAGTGATATAAATTTCATCTTTTACCTGTTTAATAAAATAAAGCAAAAACATGTTATATTTCGGATAATATAACAATACCTATATTATAGAAACGTTACTTTAGTTATCAATATTTGTAGGTTGAGTCTCCCAACCCCCCCAATATACTGTGGTTTTATTATACTTTCAAAGGGATATTTTAGTCAAGTATTGTGTTAGAGCTTGATTCCGTCGAAAACAATCTTGCTAAATATCCATTTTTTAGCAATATCAAAGCGGATTTCTTCCTCAAATTCAAGCCTATACGGCTTAAAAAGGACTGCCATATGATCCTGGGAAACGCCTTCTATCGGGTATTCGCGATATCCCCTCTTCTCCCTCAAATAATCCCTGTGACGATTGTCGCAGAACCTTGTGAATATCTCCGTAACATCAAAATCAGAGTGGTCAGTCGTCGCCACTTCAACCACTATATTCCTCTTGTTT
>CACYQX010000030.1 GCA_902776725.1 uncultured Eubacteriales bacterium
GCGCAAAATAGCCGCTTTTTTGACCTATTATGCCCTCGGATGCGTCTGGTCGAACACATCCTTGATTTTGCTCGTGGATACCTGCATGAATACCTGCATTGCCTGCATATCGTCATAGCCCAAGAGCTCCTGCAAAGTCCTGATATCAGCACCGTTCTGGACCATGTGAACAGCAAATGATGTTCTGAGAATATGCGGTGTCAAGCGGCCTGCAAGGCCCACTTTTTTGCCATAGGAGCAGATTAGCTTCCAAAGCCCCTGTCTTGTAAACCGCTCTCCCATATAGTTTAGGAACAAAGGGGCATCCGGCGAAATCTTCTTTTCATCAGTCTTAACAAGCGCTCCTCTGCTATCCTCAAGATAGGAAGCGAGAGCGTCTTTGGCATAGCTTCCGAGAGGAACAATTCTGGGCTTACCGTGTTCCCCGGAGCACTGAATGAATCCCATCTGCATATTGAGATCGCCATAGTTGAGCTCAATAAGCTCCATTACCCTGAGGCCCGTTCCATATAGAACTTCAAGGATTGCCTTGTCGCGCTTTCCTTTGATGCTCGCATCGGGCGCCGCAAGAATCAGTTCCATCTCCTGCACGGTAAGATAGTCCAATTCCTTTCTCTCGGCACGAGGGGTCTTGATTCCCTCTGTTGGATCCGACTTCACCTGTCCCTTCTTAAGAAGGAAGGCATAGGCCGCTCTTAGGGACGCAAGTTTTCTATTTGTCGTGGATCTGGATCTGCCTTCCTTTCCGAGCTTCAGGATATACTCCATAACATCGGTTTCAGTGGCATCCTCAATCCCTATTTTTCTCTTTGAAAGGTATTTTTCAAAGGCATTTATATCGTGGGTGTATGCCAAAAGCGTGTTTTCGGATACTTTTTTCTCTTTCTCGAGATAGCTTAGAAATGCTTTCGTATTCATCGATTACTCTCCCTTTCCAAATACTCCTTTACCATAAGAACGGTAACCTGCGTTTTTCCGTCTTTGATTTCGCCTCGCATTATCATATCCACTGCTTCCGCAAGCGGGACTTCGCATATTTCTATAGCCTCATTTTCGTCAAAATCCGTTTCCCCCGGAATCAAATCTCTCGCGAGAAAAATATCAAGTGCCTCCTCAGAATACCCCGGCGTCGGATACATGGTTGTCAAATGTATTATTTCACCGGCGGTATATCCTGTCTCTTCTCTGAGTTCTCGGCGGGCAACTTCTTCACCGTTTTCATTTCCGTCGCGCTTTCCTGCGGGAACCTCCAACACAACTCTCTCGAGAGGCTTTCTGTATTGCTTGACCATAATTAGATTATGGTTACTTGTCACAGCTCCTATAACGGCTCCACCGCTGTGTTCTATGATTTCTCTATACGATTCGCCCGTAAGCACAGTAACCTTGTCTCTGCGCAAATTCAAAATGGCACCTTCGTATATTCGCTCACTTTCAATTGTTTTTTCTTCAAAGATCACTTTATAATCCTCCGTGTGAATTTCATTCTATCACATAATTGGATTACAATAAAACATTTTAAGTTACTTTTATATGAAAAAGTATCGTAATTTTTTTGCCGAATAACATAAAACACACGCAAAATTTGCCTCTTTCCGTAGATGTATGTGGAACCTATCACATAAACACTATATCTAGTCAAGCACGATAAAAACGCCCCCAAATCATTCCAAAAACGCTTAAAAACCACTGTTTTACTAGGTTTCAGCGATAATTTTTCTTGCATTTTCCCTAATATCCGCTATAATAAGGGTGTGGTTATCCCCCTGATAACCTCATTAATCTCTAATCCCAATACCCCTTTTGAACAAAATAGGCTGCTCCCCTGCGGTCTATTTTGTTTTATAGCCGAAGTTTGGTGGATTGATATATAATACAGTAGATGTTTGATTGCACTATGCTAGGGTAAATCGGTTATATGAAGATTATCGAAAAGAAATTGAATATAGATCCCGCAGAGCTCAAGCTTTTGGATAAATATCTTTCCACGAACAGCTATGCCGTTTTTGATATTGAGACGACCGGTCTCTCGCCAAGTTTCAGTTCAATTGTGCTGGCAGGCTTTGTTCTTGTTAAGGATGGCACGGCAAGCTTGATTCAGTATTTTGCCGAGACCCCCATGCAGGAGAAAGAAGTTCTTGAAGCTTCAATAGCACTGCTCGACGATGTATCATTTGTCGTCACATATAACGGCAGATATTTCGATATGCCTTTTCTGAAAAAGCGCTGCCAAAGGCATGATTTGGAGATTAGAGAGCCTTTTGATCTGGATTTGTATATCTTAATGAAATACTACTCCCCTATCGGAAAAATGCTCCCAAGCCTCTCACAGAAGAGTGTGGAGGAGTATGCCGGAATATCTCATCTAAGAGAGGATAGAATCGGCGGCGGCGACAGCGTGACCATGTACGATACATATCAAAGCACCCGCGATAAAGATCTTGAGGAGAAGATTCTCCTCCATAACAGCGACGATGTGGCGCAGCTTTATAGACTCATGGGGCTTCTTAAGAACTGCGATTTGGACAAAGCTTTTACAAAGTCCGGTTTCCCCGTAGACGGCGGACTTATTACGGATATTTCCCTTAAAGGTCAGGATTTGATTATAAAGGGAATTTCCCATAATCCAACTGAATATATAGGCTTCCCCTCGTCCGACAACCCGCTCCTAATATATGCGCATAAGGGCGATGGGACTTTTGAAATAACTGCGCCATGCGAGACTAAAGAAAAATCTATATACATAGATTTGCTTCCATTTATGGATTCCCATGAAGACTTTGAGCATATTAGAAACTGCTCGGGCTTTGTTAACAATTATCTTATCCTAAAAGAAGAAGGAACCCTTAGGCATTCTGAAATAAATGTCCTTTCTAGGTTCCTTGCAATAAAAACATTAAAAGAAATCAAATAGGCAGCCAATGCTGTTTCTCTATTGGCTCTACTTTAGTTCTTAACGACCTTCGCCAGAATCGGCAGCGTAGCTATTGAAATGATTCCGCAGACTATAATCGCAACAAACGTCCCTGTATATCCTCCGTCACTTGCGCTTATAAGTGCACTCGAAAGTGACGGCCCGATAAATGCCGCAGGAATCAAAGAGAAATTTGCCGTACTGAAATTTGATGAGTAGTTCTTGCCACCATATTCTTTGTTTATAAATGCAGCAGCTATTGTCGGAGAACCGCTGTAGAAAAATCCTGCCGCAATTAGTCCCAGTATGATGAGAGGCACGCTCTTTGTTATGGCTCCCATTGTCAGAAATGCACCCGATCCTATCTGAAGCGCACAATCAATTATCATCGTCTTGGATCTTCCAAATCTATCATATATGCCCCCAAAGATCGGCCTTCCGCCGCCGTTACAGAGAGAAACCATCATTCCCAGAATTGCAGGCGCACCAAAGGTTTCCGCTATCGGCGCGGCGCTGTTAAGCACCATAAGCCCCGCAGAATTTGTCACTACATTCCATACTATAAATATCCAAAACGATGCCGTTGCGAGCATCTCCTTTGTTGTGAGTTCTCGTGTTAGGTTTACTGTCTTTTCTTTTGTCTCCGCGTTATCAGAAACCTTCTCTTCTTGGTTTATCGTTGCCCCCACTCGATCAATAGAAGCATCCGCGATCTTGGTTCTTCCCCCTATAATCCTGCTTCCCACAAAAAGCACAACGAACATAATAACGGCAAGGATTCTGAATACGGCGAAGACACCTAAAGCTTTGATGGTGTTTGTAACTATGGCACCGAGGAGCAAGCCGCCGAGACCAAAACCCATCATCATTACTCCAGACGCAAATCCCTGTCTGTCCGGGAAGAGTTTTCCTACCGTTGCGATAATCGCATTATAGCTGAATCCTATTCCTGTTCCCGAGATTACGCCATAGAAAAGATAAAGCATAATGAGACTGCTTTTAGGCGAATTCGTATTCAGGATTGACACGCCAATAAAACCAATCAGAAGAAATATCGCCGAAAGGAAAATCATAACTTTGGCGCCCAGCTTTGGAAGCAATCTTCCCGAAATGAATCCTCCGATGCAAAAGAACACCATCGATATTGTAAATGTCATGGAAAGATTGCCTATGGTCCAATCGTGAAAAGCCTCCTGAAAGAATCCCCTGAATAAAGACCATGCATATATAAGACCACAGAAGAGCAAAAGTATTGCTCCTGTTATCAATTTTGTCGTCCTGTTTGACTCCATATCATAACTCCAATAAGTAGTATTTGTTTGGAAATTATACCACATAAAATACTAAACGGCTCCTCAAAAAGAGCCGTTTTTGGTGCGCGACGAGGGACTTGAACCCCCACGGTCTCCCGCTAGAACCTAAATCTAGTGCGTCTGCCAGTTCCGCCAGTCGCGCTTATAAAAAAGGCGCAGCGCTTTTGCGCCGCGCCGTATGTGGTGACCCCAACGAGACTCGAACTCGTGTTACCGCCGTGAAAGGGCGATGTCTTAACCGCTTGACCATGGGGCCTCATAATTGGACGGCCACTAGGGCCGTCCTTTTAACCGGCAACGTCCTGCTTTCCCGGGCAGTCGCCCACCAGGTATCATCGGCGCAGATGAGCTTAACTTCTGTGTTCGAGATGGGAACAGGTGTGACCTC
>CACYQX010000031.1 GCA_902776725.1 uncultured Eubacteriales bacterium
GGTCCGGGTACCGCTCTCGCCCACCGCATTGGAGATTCTGGATCGCTATAAGGACCAGCCCGACGGACGTCTTCTTCCCTTTATTTGTGAGCAGGACTACAATCGCGACATCAAGAAGATGATCAAGCTCGCCGGCATCGACCGCGTGGTGACGACGCTAAATACCATCACCCGCGAGGAGGAGAAACACCCCATCTGGGAAGTCGCCTCCTCCCACATGGCCCGCCGCGTCCTGGTCGGCAATCTATACAAAGAGGTCAAGGACCCCAACCTCATCGCCAAGATCTCCGGCCACGTCGAGAACTCCCGCGCCTTCAGCCGCTACCGCGACATCGACGAAGAGATGGCGAAAGAGGTGATTCTGAAACTGGAGTAGCCAATTCTATGTGGGGCTTCAAGAAAAACAAACAGCCAAGAAGGAGTAAGAAATAGGAAGGGATCCACTCTATGATCTTACTTCTTTCTGGACGACTGCTTTTCTCGCTGTGACAGGGCACTCTGTAAATTCCGACGCAAAGTAGTCCCCTCGTCCTCTTGTAAGTGGGACCCCCTGTTCCGATGTAAAGTATCCCCCTGGTCTTTTTATCATAGCATCTAACTATTACGACGCGGAAAGGATAATTATCGAATCAAGTCTATGAGCTCTTCCCTAACCAGATCCCATGCGCTATTCGGGTCATAGGATATTCCTGGTCGAAGTAATTTGACCGTATCTCCTGTGAATTCCGGATCCGCCAATTTCTCCTCCATATTGGCGACGAACTGCTTGTATGTCGGAGGCGTTTCCACAACGAACCCAATATAGCGTTTATAGCATCGGACAATTTCTTCCGGATTCACTTTAGCATTCTGAAGTGCATACGCAAGGTCAAAAAGGTCGCGGCCTTTCTTGCGCTGATAAAGTGCTCGCATTTTTGTCCCCAGTAACTCTTCCAGTTTGTAGGTAGTGAGATTACATGAACCAGAAGCCCAGAGACTCTCATAAGAAAATGGAACCTTGACAAGGCCAAGTTCATTAAAATGCTCATAGCAATTAATCTCTACCTTAAGACGAATCTGAACAACCGGAGGGATTTCTGACTGAATCCGGAAAAGCATCGTATTGTTAAATCGTTTGGGCTTAATGACCTTGTCAGGAAGGTAATCTAGAACTTCCCCTAGCCTGAAAAGGATGGGCTTGATGGGCCCGGGATTAATCTGTACCAAATCAATGTCCTCAGAATATCTTGGCTGGGGTGCAAGATAGAGCTTATGAAGAGCTGTACCTCCGCGGAAAGCCAGTTCTGATGCGAGGAATTCATCCGAGAATATGTCGGTCAAAGCTCGCGTAATGATGAGATCCTGCTCAACATTGTCGATATCTTCCCAGGGAACCTGTTTGTTCCAGTGTGTAATAGCCGATCGAGGAATCATAGGTCGTCTATTTCTATTTCGGTATTGACAATGATATTCCAGCGCTTGTCCAGGACAGCCCCGTCGTCGTTCTTACGGGTTGAGAGCCGGAACCGGTTGAGTTTAGGAGACGCTGTCTTTAGTTCATGATAAAGATCATCGGCTTGCGATTGACTCATCAGGACATTCTCTAGAATGTAACCAAGCCGTTGAACTGTCGCGATAGTAGATGGCGACAGCAGTCCCTTCTCTGCCGCTCCTGTCCAAACAGTCTGCTCAATCAATTCTTCGATCACTGTTGCCGCTCGGGAAAGACCACCAACGTGTTGCTCATATTGGATAAGATCAAGAGCCGTGAGTTCCGGACCAGAGAACTTGATAGTTCCAGTCTCTGAATTAATCTCTTTTAGAAAGCTGTCAGGAATAGATGAGCGATAATTCCAATCCAGACTGGACAACCGTCTCATTCTAATCCGTGGCAGGACTGTCATGACGGAGAACTCCTGAGGGCGTTGATGGGCAGCGCCCAATAACTCCGCAGCACTAAGCAAGCAGATATAATAAGGCCGGCGAAGATAGTCCATTAATTGGTCTATGTAATAAACCGGTGGGACAATACCCTTCGCTGCATAATGTGGAGGAATGACGACATAGAAACCCTTAAAAGGTTGTGTAATCATTTCACTCTTGCCTATCCTATATAAGTTATTACTTATTTGCTGTGGCGTAAGTGATGGGAAGGCGTTCGCCACCTCTTCATAAGAAAAGATTGGAAGGCCTTCAATTTCCCGGCTATACACCCATTCGCGAATACTCATTTTCTTAGTTTTGTTACAAAGATAATCTTTTTTGGGTTAGTTTGCGCACAATAATAAGAAAATTACCATGAAAATAGTTGCTCGTGAGGAATGATTTCGGCAGAGTGAACGAATTCAATGAATGTCCTTAAAAGCGTCATTATATTTTGCCATAAGTTCCCTTTAGGGATAGATCTAGCAAATTATAGACGGTAAAGGCCCATTTCAAGGTAAGGCTGAATCGTAGATATGACTCTCATTTGTTTAGCAAAGTCCATGAGGAGAGAGATGTTCCGGTCTTTACGATGAAGGTAATTACTTAGGATTTCGACAGTAACGTCCGTTCCTATTTTATTGCGGAACTTAATAGCATCGCAGACGCATTTCTCGATGCAGAATATCTTGACTCTGTGATTGGCGATTTCAACTTCTTCAACACCCATTGAGCAGTATTTTTCTTCCCAATAGCAGAGAACTATGCCTGAAATCTCAGGGACCACCACTTTTCTGTGCTTTTCAATAGCGACGTAGAATCCGTCAGGGATTTGAGTGGTAAGTCCATAATAATCCCATGCGGAATACATGCAAACTACACCACCGGGAACGATTCTTTCAACATCGACCATCGTGGTCGCAAGTTCTTCCGGAAGCATATAAACACCATTCTTGATTCTAATGACATCACCAGATTTGATACCCTTGTTGATCCCATAGTAAGCCCTGGGCTCACGTAGCTCATGAGTCCGTATCGTTCCTCCGCTTGCAGAGATGTCTTGATAAAACTTTGCCATAGGCGTATTGTTCTCGACAAATATACGGCTAATTTTAGAAATAGCCGTAGTTTTTTGATAATTATCTCATGAGTCAATATGCCCTTCGGATACGAAGATCCAGTATTTATGATAGGATTGAAACAGAAAAACCTAACTTTGTAGAAGAAACAGAGCAAAAACGGCATAATGAAAGACCGATGCAAAGCAAAGAAGTGCGTGGCGCTGAGATCCCGTGATATCCACGTAGGGTGGATTGTAGGTGCTGGCGTATTAACGGCCATCCTCCTGCTGGCCACCTTCGCCATAGCTTACCGCCATGATGTGTATTCCTCAAGTTTGGGGTTACGGGATTTGGTATCTACCGATGTTTAGTTCCGTGTATTCCTGGCCTTAACCTGCTTTTCATTACTGTTGTTCCTGGGGCTGCTTGTTTACGCATTCATCGCAGGAAGTATCGGCGGATCCGGTGATAGTGAAGAACTGGAATTGCACCAGACCACGAAAACCTCTAAGGTCAAGGGAGAAGCGCCTGCCGTTGAAGAGTAAGCTCCCGCAACCGAACAGCCAGAGCGAGTCATCAATGAGGCCCGTCTTCGTGACATCTTTGACTCGGAATTCATGCATGAATGGGTTCGCGAAGGAAAGACGTATCTAGACCAGGTCATTGAGGATTTGCAATTCGTCAGGGACAATTATGTGAAAGGATCCAAACAAGACGAGGAGCATTTCGCCGCAAAACACGTCATAGAAATCGCCAGTATCCTTCGTAAGGATAGGTATTTCAGACGAGTTTATAGCTCCTTCACGGAATGGTGTTGCATACTGTTCAAATGTCTTTACATCGAACCGCCCAAGCGAGACAACATAAAGAATCCTCAGGAGATTTCCAACCAGGTCAAGAAGCGTTTCTACTACCTTCTGTAAGGAAGAAAAATCCGGAGTTTACCGGGAATAATCCGGAATTATAATCCGGTCCGCGCAGACAATTGATTGATTATCATTCAATTGTCAGCATTTTCGTTTAATCCCTTTCTTTG
>CACYQX010000032.1 GCA_902776725.1 uncultured Eubacteriales bacterium
TGTCACCATGGCCAGAGCAAGAACTATGATTCCCACTTTCTTTTTCATTTTCCAAAACCCTCTCTTCACTTTGGTCTTATATAATAAAGTTCGTTGTCACTCGGACAACGAACTAATTCTATCACGGCAAATATGCATTTTCAATTGAAAAATGGAGATTTCACGCAAACTACACAAAGTCTTTATTCACTCATTATTTGCCGAGAAATCCTCGCACTCAGCATCCTCTTTTCCGAATCTCGTGCACATGGAAGCAAGAGCGCAACTGTCACATGCCTTATCCTGCTTTGCCTGCATTTCGGGATCTCTGTTTTTCGCATTATGCGACGCAGCAAATGCCCATATGGCGCCCAAGGCGGCAACAAATACCGCACCAAGAACTATATATAAGAATTGTTTAAGCAATACTGCAATCATAATTTGGATTCAATCCCTTTAATCAAATTAAATAAACGTAATTCCGAGTGCACTGATTATAAGTCCGGCTCCAAGGCTCAGAACATATAAGACAGCAAGTATCATGATGTTCTCTTTTACATTTTTGTTCTCTCGGAAGAGCACAAGAAGCCCTACGCCTGCGCTTACAAGAAGTCCGCTCATCATCGCACCGCTTCCGATCACTCCCGAAAGATAGAGTTCGGTTATTAGAATAGATGCGGCGCAGTTTGGAATAAGTCCCACAAGCCCCGCAAGAGCCTCTCCGAGAACGGGAACATCCATCATGATCGACTTCAATATATCCTCGCCAACCGTTTCGAGCACAAGTTCCAGAATCACTGTAATAACCAGGATGATTGCCATCGTCTTTGCCGTTCTTATGAGAACTTCCTGGATTATCCCATGTCCGTCTTCGCTGCAATCATGTCCGTACTCTTCTCTATACTCGTCAAGAGCGGTCTGCTGCTTTTTGAAAAACTTACCCGCCACAAAAGTGATCAGATAACCAAAGACAAGTGCTATCAAAATCTTTACGATTATGATCTTCGCAATCGCGGATGGCGCAACCTTCTCGGCGATAAAAATCGGAAGCATCTCATCAGATGTGGACATGAAAACAGCAATAAGCGTCCCCATCTTGATTAGACCTGCGGCATAGAAATTTGATGCCGCGGCGGAGAACCCGCACTGCGGAAATGCACCAAAAATAGCACCGAGAAGCGGTCCAAAGGGCCCCGCCTTTGCAACCACCCGAGCTGTTCTTCCGCTATCCGCCCTTTCGACGGATTCCATTATTAAATATGTCACAAGCAGAAACGGAATCAGCGGGATTGCATCCTTGATTCCGTGTTCCAAGCTATGAATTAAAACGTGCATTACTTATCGAGTATCCTATCAAATATCGCCTTTGCGACTTTTTCCTTGGTGGCAAGTTCCTGCGGAAACGCGCCATCCTTTGTTATAAACGTAACCTTATTCGTATCCGTTCCGAATCCTGAGCCCTCTTCCTTCAGATTATTTGCGACAATCATGTCCGCATTCTTTTTCTGAAGTTTCTTGCTGCTGTTCTCCAAAACGTTTTCCGTCTCCATCGAGAAGCCGCAGATGAACTGCCCTTCCTTCTTATGCTCGCCCAGATATGCGAGGATATCCGTCGTTCTTTTTAGCGGAATGGCAATATCTCCGTCCTTCTTCTTGATTTTCTCATCGCTCACATTCTCAGGCGTATAGTCAGCGACAGCGGCGGCCTTAACTATGATATCCATGTCAGAAGCGATTGCCTTTACCGCATCGAACATATCCTCCGCGCTCTCAACATCGATGATATTCACAAACTTAGGAACTTCGGCTGTTGTAAACGCCTTTACGAGAGTTACGTCGGCGCCTCTCAACATAGCTTCCTTTGCGATTGCAAATCCCATTTTGCCGGAGCTGTGATTTGTAATAAACCTTACGGGATCAAGCGCCTCTCTCGTGGCTCCCGCTGTAACAAGGACCTTCTTACCCACCATATCCTTTTCGCATGCGATAGCACGCTCTATATGAGCCATCAGAACCTCCGGTTCCTGCATTTTCCCCGTTCCGACGTCACCACATGCCAAGTATCCGTCCACCGGTTCAACAATCTCCCAACCGTATTCCCTAAGCTTTTTGATATTGTCCTGAGTCACCTGATTGGAGAACATATTGACATTCATAGCAGGCGCAATGATTTTCTTGCATGTCGCAGCAAGAACCGTGGAAGTAAGAAGATCATCCGCAAGTCCATTTGCAAGCTTTGCGATAACATTTGCCGTTGCCGGAGCTATAAGAATAACATCCGCACTCTTAGCGAGTGTGATATGCATAATCTTTCCGCCATCCTCTCCGTCAAACAAACTCGTATGGCATTTGTTCTTGGTGAGCGCCTCAAATGTCATAGGCGAAATGAATTCGCACGCGTTCTCGGTCATCATAACCTCGACATTCGCATTCTTCTTAACGAGTCCGCTGGCGACATAGCCCATCTTATATGCGGCTATTCCTCCCGTAATTCCAAGGAGTACTGTTTTTCCACTATACATAACTAACCTCTAGGTATTAAGATGCTTTGGAGTATCTTTTACAGTCTCTTTGATCCTGCTCTTTTCTTCCACGCAGATACGATCCGCAATTTCCTTTATCTTGGAACTGATCCACATATAGCTCTGCGAGTTCTCTGTATAATCCGCCTCGGCATATGTGTCTATTCTTCCGCTGGCGCGAAGCAGTTCAACCTGCCTAAATGCCCTTTCGTCTCCCTTTGGGTAGATGGCAAAGGTGGATCCGCCGTTCGCATGAACAAGCGAAAATGCAGGGATGTCACTCGGACCGTCCGCAATATAAATCATATTTCTGAAATGCACGCGTCTTGCTTCTTCCGGCATGGCGGCATTTACATCGATTTCAGGATGTATATTGGAGCCTTTGTTTATTTCAAAGATTGCCCTGGTCTTGCTCGTATTGTCTATCGTATATCCAAGCTCGCTGATTATGCGGTTCTCGCCCTCACCCTCTTCTATGAGATCGCAGCCCCAAACTCCATCGACATAGTCCATAACAACCGAACCTTCGATTATCGGAGTCATACCGGTGCTCACTACATAGTGCTCAACCTTGATATCGTATTTTTGATACTGTGGGTTCTTGAGGACAAGTTCCTTTGTTTTCTGGAACAACTCTGGGATTCCCGGATACAATTTAAGCCTGGCACCAAACGTCTTGAGTTTGGCATTGTTGAGCCCGGGGAAAACGCCCTGCTTGGCATACTTGATAAACTGATTCAGATAAATCGTATCCTTGTTTACCTTGACGCCCTGTTCCTTCATATACTTTTCCGGAAGGCTCGCAACCTCACGCCAGAACGCCGTAGCGTCAACATTATATTCCTCAAAAATAGGATCCTGCATATAGCCGTCCACGAGAGTCTTGTCAAAATCCCAAATCACTGCAATGATATTGGCCATCTCTAAACTCACTTTCTGTATTTCAAAAATTGCAAAAAGATCCGGAAGTGCTCCGGATCTTAAGCTTACTTATTTCGCTGCGTTCTTTGCTGTCTCGCAAAGCTTAGCGAAACCTGCTGCATCATAGATTGCCATCTCGGAAAGCATCTTTCTGTTGATATCGATGCCGCTCTTCTTAAGGCCAT